>JBAVDS010000039.1:0-15044 GCA_049587335.1 Occallatibacter sp.
CAGTCACCTTCTATTCAGGAACAACCTCGCTTGGAACCGGAACACTAAGTTCAGGAGTGGCGACACTTACGACCTCATTCGCTACAGCCGGAACCTACTCGCTTACTGCTGTCTACGGCGGATCGACAACCTACGCCACCAGCACATCGAGCGCCGTAGTTATCATTGTCTCCTCTGGCACCGGCCCGGCAATAGCTTGCAGTGTCGTTTACACGATCACGCCACAGAGTTCCTCTGCTTTCGGCGCGAACATGGCCCTCAACAACACGGGTACGACCTCCTGGAGCAGTTGGACGCTACAATGGATATTCGCCAACGGACAGACGATCTCGTCACTTTGGAATGGTGTAGAAACACAGAGCGGCGCGTTGGTGACCGTGACCAATCAGAGCTACAACGGTTCTGTTGCAGCAGGTGGGAGCGTGACCAACATAGGCTTCAATGGAAACCTGGTTGGTGGCAATGCGGTTCCGACAGCATTTGCAGTCAATGGAAACCTTTGTGCCCCACTGAGCGGCGATCCTCCACTGGCGCCCACTGGGTTGACAGCCGCATCCGGCAATCAGCAGATCACGCTTTCATGGACCCCAAGTCTGACTGCGACAAGTTATCAAGTGAAGCGGTCGACGACAAGCGGCGGTCCGTACACTACGGTCGGTACATCGGCCACAACCAACTTTATTAACACTGGCCTGACCAATGGTACAGTTTATTACTATGTGGTCGCGGCAGTGAACTCAGCCGGTGCAGGTACCAATTCTTCGCAGGTTTTCGATGAACCCGGCGCAGTACCTCCCAATGTTACGATCCTCGTCAATCCCTCCGAAACCCAGACGATTTCGCCGTATATCTACGGAATCGACGGAACCAGCAATGCATCGATTCCCAATGTTCCCGATGTCACCATCTTTCGCATGGGAGGCAATCGTTGGACAGCTTATAACTGGACAACGAATGCATCCAATGCAGGCAGTGACTATCTCTACGAGAGTGACAATTTCCTGAGTTCCAGTACGATCCCGGGATATGCTGTGTATCCGACGATCAATGCCAACATCGCCGCAGGACAAGCTACCCTCTTTACGATACCGATACAAGGGCTGGTATCAGCAGACGAGTCCGGTCCAGTCCCCACAATCAATGCGCCGGACCTGGCAAGGTTCCAAAATGTCGTCTATCAGAAGAGCTCAGTTAGTTCCGCTCCCTTTACCACGACGCCTCCCATTGTTGTTGTAAATGGCGAGGACACTGGCGATGTTTACGACGACGAGTTCGTATGGGCAATGAATCAGCTTTCCACTACCAAGGAAATCTTCAGCGGCACCACGTCAACACCGGCCTTTGTGGATCTCGACAACGAACCTGATCTTTGGAATTCGACGCATTTAGAGATCCAAGGACCGACAGAAATCACGCCAGCCGCCTATATTGCCAAGACTCTGTCAGTATCGGAAGCTCTGAAGAGTCAGTTTCCCAACATTGTAATCTTTGGACCGTCGCATTATGGTTTCCTCGGCGTCTATAACTGGCAGACTGGAATCGCCGATACCACTCCAACCGGAGAGAACTGGTTTACTGATGAGTATTTTCAGGCACTAAGTACCGCTTCGGCGACCTTCGGAAAGCCGCTAGTGGATGTTTATGACTTCCACTGGTATCCCGAGGACTACGATGCAGGCAGCACGCGGGTGACCAGCATGACGAGTGCAACATTGTCAGATGCGGATATGCAGCTGATCGTGCAGGCTCCACGCAACCTCTGGGATCCAACCTTTACCGACCCTGGTAACAGCAATCCGTGGGTCAGTTCAGTGTTGGGAGGCGCGCCTATTGAGTTCCTGCCCAGGTTGCAGGCAAAGATCAATGCGGAATTTCCTTCGATCAAGCTCTCCATCAGCGAGTATGAAACGGGCGGGTTCAATAACATTGCCGGAACCGTTGCGCAGGCCGATGAACTGGGCGTTTTTGCAAGCAACGGTCTCTTCGCAGGAATGATGTGGCCGCCGAGCGGAACCTTCGATTATGAACTCGCCGGCTTCCGTGCATATCGTAACTTCGACGGTGCGGGTTCGAACTTTGGAGATACTTTGCTGCAGTCGACCTCCAGCAACCCGGGCAATGTGACGGTCTACGTAAGCACGGACAGCACAGCACCCGGCAGAGTTGTGATGGTGGCCATCAATCGGGCAAATACGTCACAGGTTGCTGCGATCAGTGGGCTGAGTCTGTCGGGTACCGCCAATATGTATCAAATCACAGCGGCCACAGCTGAGGGACAAAGTCCAGTAACGCCAGTGTCCATTGGAACGATGACGGTCAGTGGCTCATCGCTCACGCTGACATTGCCAGCGTATAGCGTCACAACAATTGACGTTCCATAACCTCACTACTTTTGACTTAAGGCAAAACCAGAGTCGGTCTGTCCAGGTGATTTCAGAGTAAGTCGCAGCTTTCTGCTGATTGCAGTGACTTGATAGTTGAAGCTCCGGGATATATCAACTCTGGTTTTGCTATTGCGTTCGAATAGTGAAACTTCATTTAGCCTTTGCAAACTTGAAATCAAGCCGCTCAATGCGCGAGCTGTTCAGAAGATCCAAAAACATTGGTCCTACAGATTCGGCAAATAAATACTAATACCTTATACAGCGATGTGCGTCTAATTCATTATGGAACGAGAAGATGCTCGCAAGTTATCTCCCACAGCGCAGCAAGAACGTCGCCACCAGGTGGTTCGTGCTTACAAGCGTGGAGTCAACCGCCGCCAGAATTCCTGCGATCTTGGGTTGAGCTATAGCGCTGTGCGCATGGTCGCCATTCGATACAAGCTGGATGGCATGAAGGGGATCGCTACCGGTCGCCGTGGTCGTCCTGCAGGCACCCAAGGTATTGAGGCGGTACCTGGAAAAGCTGTTTCAATCGAATCGGCAAGTTTCAACCCGCAATCCAACCCGCGATCCTTTTCGGTTTCATGTACTATCAAGCACTTAGCGCGACTTGCAAGTGCTTATAAATTCCGCAAGAGCTTGAAAATACTGGTATGCATCCTTTGACACGGAAGAGGTCGCTGGTTCGAATCCAATCGTGGACAATGATGCGGTTCTCCGCTGCTCCAGATTGCACAATGTTGTCAATAAGTCACTCATTCCATTATTCTTATATGCACGGCTAATGCAAGGCCGAATCGGCATCACCCATCCAGGGAACTGCCGGCTCGCAGCCCCCTCCCAGGACCATCTCTACCAAGCGTTGCTGCGCCTGGTGTTTCGCCATCATCAGCGCCTGAGAATAGACGTACAAGGTGAAGCGGCTACTGGCATGCCGGATCAGCTCTTGAACCACTTTAACGTTTTCTCCATTGGCTACCAGAAGACTCGCGTATGCTTTCGCCAATGGTGGCCGCAATTGTTATGAACATTGCCGGAACTTGACCAGAAAATCGCACGCCCCTCGGAATAAGACTGTCGAGTTGACTCCAACACCAGTTCATCTGTACCCGAATCCGCACGCAAAATTGCAGCCTACGAAAAAGGTCACAACGTTTTTGGGATCAATCCTGAGAATTGCGCGCAACCTTCTGTCGGTGAGCGCTTTGGCCTACGTTTGACATTCTCTTGGCTAGCTTTTGTTTTTCTCCATTTCAACCAGTTGGCGTGCTTTGATGTCGCGCACCGGCGGCAGGCCGAAGAGCCTGCGGTACTCGCGATTGAATTGAGTGGCGCTTTCATAGCCAACCTCAAAAGCGGCGCTGGCCGCGTCTAGGCCTTCGGTCATCATGCGCACACGCGCCATGTGCAGACGCATCCGCTTCTGGTACTGCATCGGACTCATCTGGGTCAGTGTGCGGAAGTGCTGGTGAAATGTCGATACGCTCATCTTGGCCACGGCGGCGAGGTCCTCCACACGCAGAGGCTTCGCAAAGTTCTCTTTAAGCCAGACGACGGCTTTTGCAGTGCGATTGCTCTGCTCGCCCAGTGTGGCGATGGCACGCAGATGCTTGCCCAGCGATGATCACAACAAACGATAGACGATCTCCCGTTGCATCAGACCAGCAAGGAACGGTATGTCGCGCGGAGTATCAAGCAAGTCCAGAAGGCGTATGCAGGAGCTGAGCAACTCCGGCGTCGACTTGCCGATTGCCATGCCGCGTGTACCTGCGCAGATGTCAGCGGCCTGGAACTCTTCCTGGCTCAGGATCTCGCGCACCGAGACCATATCGAGCTTGAGAATCAGGGCCAGGATCGGCTTCTCCGGACTCGCCTGCGTCACCTGGCTGATGACCGGCATATCGACCGAGGTGAGCTGTAGCGTGGACTCATCACACACGTACGCCGTGCCGCCGATGTTGACATGCTTTTGGCCTTGCCCGTAGATGATCATCGAGGGCTCGTAGGTGGCCGAGTAGCAACTGGTGAGGGCGGTCCGGCGAAACAAGACCAGGGCCGGTACGACAGTAACCTGATCACCCTCCACATGGATGTGGGAGGCGATCTTGCGGGCCAACTCGGAGCGGAGGGCAATCACATTATCCCCATCTCTACCTGGGTCTGTTTGAGCCACGTGAAACAATTCCGCGCTGTTTTCCGCCTTCTCCTGCATCCTGTTCCTCCATTTTCAGCGTACCTCCGAACCGGTATCCAGTGCACAGGAAAATGGGCAGTTCGGAGGATTAGGCAAGAAGTTCGCAGGATTGTGATACCGCTCGAAACTTGCTTCTGCGTACTATCGAGTTGTCGGTAGAGGCGTGGTAACCCAACAGGAACCGCCATCATCCGTCAGGAATTGCAAGCAGGTTGCGTTCATTGAGGAGAAACAAAATGAAGCAGGAAGTGGTCGTAGTTATCGGCGCTGGCGGTATTGGAATGGCGATCGCCCGTCGACAGGGTTTCGGCAAGCACATCCTCTTGGCAGACTTCAATGAAACACTGCTGGAGTCTGCCGCGAAGGAGCTTGAGTTAGCCAGCTACAAGGTATCGACTCTCAAGGTGGACGTATCTTCGCGTGCATCCTAGGCCTACAACAGAGCAAAGACGTCCGGTATACCGGAAAGGCGGGAGGGTTTCAGGATGATGAGACGAACAATACTTGTTGACAATTGTCTCCGCAGTGATCCGTTTTCTGCCTCGCCATCCGGTCATGAGAAAAAAACAGGATAAAGGAGAGATCAGTCCCAAATCCTGAGTGCATAATTTCTTTGTATCCGCGTAGCGTGAAACTTCAGCCACGCTACTTCTAGTTCCTTCGCAAGTCAACCGCAGGTATCAAAGGAGAGCCATGAAAACCTGGATGTTAGGTCTGTTTCTATCAACACTGATTGCACCAATGTCCTACGCACAGCAATCGCCGGCGCCACCATCGGAAACAATTCACACTGCCGCAACTCAAACACCCGAGCAACAAGAAGTCATCAACCTTTCAAATATGAAATGGGATTGGATGGCAGACAAGAAAGTCGATTCCTTGGAGACACTATTTGATGACAAAGCCATGTTCACTCACATGGGAGGAACCTGGGGGAAAAACCAGGAATTGGCGACCATTAAGAGCGGCGGCATCTGGTACAAAAAAGCTGTAGTTTACGCTGTTGACGCTCGCATATTTGGTAACACAGCCATCCTGCTGGAGGACATCGATTTGCAGGCAGCGGTTGGTGAGCACGAAGTTACCAATCCTTTTATGGTGACAGAGATTTATATCAGGGAAAGCGCCAAGTGGAAGCTCGCCCAACTTACGTTCTCGCATCTGCTCAGGCCGGTCAAAATGAACAGTAATAAGAATTAATCACAAACTTCAAGAGTGAAACATTCCCGAACTTTCGAAGAAAGAAAGGCAGAAAAAATCATGCAAATACGAAAACTTGGAAAGAGCGGCCTTGAAGTATCTGCCCTCGGCCTGGGCTGCATGGGGCTTAGCTTCGGCTACGGCCCGGCAACGGAACGCCAACATGCAATCACTCTGATTCGGAAAGCTTGCGAAAGCGGTGTGACGTTCTTCGACACCGCTGAGTGCTACGGTCCTTTCACCAACGAAGAACTAGTTGGTGAAGCGTTGCAACCCTTCCGCAAGCAGGTGGTGATTGCAACCAAATTCGGCTTTGTGGACGGGGATTCAAAGAACGGCTTGAATAGCCGCCCGGAACGCATTCGGAAGGTTGCCGATGCATCCTTGAAGAGACTTCGCACCGACGTCATCGATCTCTTTTACCAGCACCGCGTCGATCCGAATGTCCCCATGGAAGACGTAGCCGGCACCGTGAAGGAACTCATCAAGGAAGGCAAGGTCAGGTACTTCGGATTGTCGGAGGCTGGCGTTGAGAGCATTCGCCGTGCTCATGCGGTCCAGCCCGTTGCTGCGCTGCAGAGCGAATACTCGCTGTGGTGGCGCGAGCCGGAGAAAGAAATTCTGCCCACGCTCGAAGAGCTTGGCATTGGCTTTGTCCCTTTCAGTCCGCTGGGCAAAGGCTTTTTGACCGGAGCTATCAACGCGGGCACCACCTTTGACAAAACGGACTTTCGCAACGTCGTACCGCGCTTCGATGCGGAGAACCGCAAGGCCAACCAGACGCTCGTCGATGTTCTGAGCAAGATTGCCGCGCAAAAGGGAGTAACCAACGCGCAGATTGCGTTGGCATGGTTGCTCGCACAGAAGCCCTGGATCGTACCGATCCCCGGCACCACCAAGTTGCACCGGCTGGCAGAGAACCTGGGGGCCGCTGCCGTGGTGCTGAGTGCCGATGATCTTGCGGAGATTCAAGGTGCCGTCTCCGGCATTGAAGTACAGGGCGCGCGCTATCCCGCGCAATTGCAGCAGCGTGTGGGCCGGTAGGGCGATGAGAGTATCCATGGCGATCAGTGAACAGGCTCGCAGGAACCACAATGAGCTATTTCCGGGTCACACCTCTATCCTGACGGTGACAGACCCGGAACTCATCGAGACCTTTGATAACTTCGCCTTCGACGAGGAGCTTCGTCACGGCAGCCGTGGCGTGCGCCTACTTCTTTTCGAAGATTTGGTCGAAGGTGCCGCCGTCTGCGAAGTGTTTGGCTTGCGCGTTTCTCCATCCTCCGCAACCTTGCTGAACGGTGAACGCATTAACTTTTGGAAATTCGGAAGAATGCTTCTGCGCCACGCTCTTCAATTGCGGCCGATAATAATACTTTGCGGCTAATTCCTGCGCATCGGGGGAATAGAGGTATTCGAGATATGCGCGGGCGAGCTTTTCTGTACCGTGTTTTTGAGCAACCTTGTCAACAACGGCAACGGGAGTTTCGGCAACGATGGTGGCGGAGGGAACCACGATTTCGTATTCGCCAGGGTTCTCCTGCTGAGAGAGCCGGGCGTCGGTCTCCCATGCAATGAGCACATCGCCGATTCCGCGCTGCGTGAAAGTTATGGTTGAGCCGCGCGCGCCGGTGTCGAGCACGGGCACGTTGGCAAACAGTTTCCTCATGTAATCGCGTGCACCGGCTTCGCTATTACCCGACTTGCGCAGCGCATAGCCCCACGCGGCCAGAAAATTCCAGCGTGCACCGCCGGAAGTCTTGGGGTTGGGCGTAATGACTTGAACGCCCGGCTTAACAAGATCGTTCCAATCGTGAATACCTTTGGGATTGCCTGCGCGCACCAGAAAGACAATGGTCGAAGTGAACGGCGTGCTGTTGTTGGGAAGCTTCGATTGCCAATTCTGGTCGATCAATCCGTTGTCAGCAATTGCGTCGATGTCGTAGGCGAGTGCGAGTGTGACGACATCGGCTTCAAGTCCGTCGATCACCGCACGCGCCTGCTTGCCGCTGCCGCCGTGCGACTGGTTGATGACAACATCCTGTCCGGTGGTTGCCTTCCAGTGCTTCGCAAAAAGCTGGTTGTACTCTTCATAGAATTCGCGCGTCGGGTCGTAGGAGACATTCAGCAGAGTTGTCTGTGCGGCGAGGGGAAGCCCTATCGCAAGAAATGCGAAAACAAATGCAAGTGAGATCGAAATGCGGCGTGCAATGTTCGTCATGATGTCGTTGGCTCCAAGCTGCGAATCTGCATGAGTGCGATTCGCTGGGGTACGTTAAGGCTGAACCAGCCGAGAAAAAATTTGGAGCGCCGGGCGGGGATTGAACCCGCGAGTACAGGTTTTGCAGACCTGCGCGTTAGCCACTTCGCCACCGGCGCTTTTGGGGAGGAGATTGTCGGGAAACTAAAAACCCACCTAGCAGTTAGCGGGTGGGTTCGTGGGATACGGATTCAGTGGTTCGAACTATCCCATTCGACACGCCCGCGCGGCGCAGCCCTGACAGCAGCACATACAGATCGCGGTCGTGTTGAAGGAGTTCGTCAAATCCGTCACCTTGCCGGAGGCGTCGAATCATATCCGGCTGATAGATCCAATTTACGATCTGCCCAATCTCTTGTCAAGCCATTCAGTGGCCAGTTAGAAAAGATCGACGAGAGGCGGAAAGGTCAGCAGCAAGCTCAAAACAAACAGCGCAATCGCGCTCCAGCCGATCTTGGCCAGCGGCAGCTCGCGACGCTTCCAGAGGAGATCAATGAAGATCCATGCGGCGATCCAGAGGACCACCGCAACCGTGGTAACTCCTGAAAGCGGGCCAACGGGCTTGGAGAAAGTAAGAAGCGATTTGAACGCAGCTGTGCGATCCGCAATCACATTGATGAGGGCCAGGCTAAAGGAGCCGATCCCGGCAGAGAGAACCGCCGCCGCGGCAGATCCGTTTGGAAGCAACTCTGGTCGCTCAGCATTTGCATTTGGTGCGTTGCTCATTTTGTATTCTCCTTCACGATCTGAATCGGCGTTCCGCCGTCAATCGGGGCAGCTTTATCGAGCATGGCGCCAAAGAATCCGGCTATGCCTGCAGCTACGAGCGATAAGACGACGAAGCTTTGCAACGTGTAGCGCAACGAAACAGATCGCGTCAGTTGATTTCGGTGACGGATAGCAACAACGGCCGCCATGGTAATGGCAATCGGAACAAGCCACGCGACGTGTTCCTTCCATTCCATGCCGATTGAGTGCCATGCGCTTGTGGAAGGATGCGCCAGCAGGAAGGCTCGAGGATAAGCTGCCAGATTCGAGGTTCCCGCCGGCGGAGGCGTGCGATACCAGGGATAGATGAGATAGGTTCCGGTGAGGACCGTCAGCCAGGCAAGCGCCGCCATCGAGGCCAGATACCTGCCAAGAAAAGGGCTATGCGCGCGAGCCGAATTTACACTGTCCGGACGAAACCGAGATTGCAATTCGATCACCGCGCCACTGCCTGCCAGCAGATAGAGCGCACCGAATCCCATGCCATGGATGAGCGTCCACAGGGAGCGTGTTGTAATTTCCATGATTTGACCTCGCGATGGATCTTTGTTCAGAATCGGGGAGGCGCACCGGCCGGAAGCGATTGCAGCATTCGGCCGATGCGCGTTGAGACTACTGGTTGTCGTTTGCTTTGGTCACGTCTTTGAAGGAGTCCAGCAGCGACTTGCCTCCGGGCGTGCGGTGAATGCGTCCATTGAGCACATCGTCCCAGGTGATGAGCGGATAGAGATTGTGGGCCCTGGCTTGCGCTTCGAATTCGGCTCTCAGCTCCGCGAGCTTTTCCGGATTCTCCTTGGCCAGGTCGATACGCTCTGTCGGATCGTCGTTCAGGTTGTAAAGCTCCCAGGCATTCTCATCGAAGGTTTGCGTGCTGGCTGCATTGCCCGTGATGAAACTGCTCGGATATGCCAGCTCTGCCTTCCATCCGTCCTTGTAGATAGAGCGTGCGCCGAAGATGTAGTAGTACTGCTCGGTGTGATGCCAGGGAGCGCTGGCGTCGTTGATCGAATCGGCGAATGAGTAGCCTTCGATCGGTTGCTGTTTGACGCCGCGGATCTCCTCGGGAGCCTTGATGCCGATCAGATCGAGCGTCGTGGGCAGCAGATCGATGACATGGCCGTACTGAGGCCGGATTCCGCCCTTTTCCTTGATACCCTTCGGCCAGTAGACGATCAGCGGATTGTGCGTGCCGCCTTCGCTGTTCGCGTCCTGCTTCCAGTATTTGAAGGGAGTGTCGGCGGCCTGCGCCCAGCCCAGCGGGTAGTTGCCGTTGGTCGAAGAGGGCGTTCCGATTTCGCCGATCTTGTTCAGGTTGTACTCGATGTTCTTCTGCTCCGATACCGGCTTGGCCAGCAGGCTCTGATCGATCGTTCCATTCAGCGTGCCTTCTTTGCTGGCGCCGTTGTCGCCGATTGAAATGAAGATCAGCGTGTTGTCGAGCTGCCCAATCTCCTTGAGGTGGTTGACTAGGCGGCCAATCTCAAAGTCGGTGTAAGTCAGATAGCCCGCATAGACCTCCATAAAGCGCGCGTAGAGCTTCTTCTCTTCGGGTGAGAGCGATTCCCATGCCTTGATGTTCGAATTGCGATCGGGCAACACGGCATTGGCCGGAATCACGCCAAGCTTCTTCTGCCGCTCAAACACCTTTTCGCGATAAACATCCCAGCCTTCGTCGAACTTGCCCTTGTAGAGATCGCTCCAGTACTTATCGACCTGATGCGGCGCGTGCGTTGCTCCTGGAGCGTAGTAAAGAAAGAAGGGTTTGCCCGGCGCGACCTTCTCCTGGCGATCAATATAGAAGATCGCCTTATCCGTGATCTGATCGCTCAAATGGCGGCCGTCGGGCTTCACGTGCGCCTGATCTTCCACCAAATCGGGATGATACTGATCAGTCTGCGAGCCGAGAAATCCGAAGAAATGATCGAAGCCCTTCCCTGTCGGCCAGTGGTCGAACGGGCCTGCGTCGGTCGCTTCTTCGTCCGGCGTTATGCCATACTTTCCGACGGCGAAACTGTTGTAACCGTTGTCGCGCAGAATCTCGGCGATGGTGCCCGCGGTTGCAGGCACGCGGCCGTCCCATCCGGGGAAGCCTGCTGACATCACCGTATGCGAGAATCCAGATTCGTGCACCGAAGCGCTGTTACGGCCAGTCAGTAAAGCTGAGCGGGTCGGCGCGCAGATCGCCGTGGTATGGAAGTTGGTGTAACGCAGGCCGTTGTTGGCAAGCGCGTCGAAGGTAGGCGTATCGATCAGGCCGCCGAAGGTTCCGGAAGCGCCATAGCCCACATCGTCGATTAGAATCCAGACCACGTTGGGCGCGTCCTTGGGGGCCTTTACCGGATCGGGCCACCATTCTTTGGATTCGGCCAGAGTACGGCCGACGACGCCCTGATAGGGCTGCGCGGTTTGTGCATGCAACGGGCTTCGCGCGCCCGCCGCAAGAATCAGCGTCGAAGTCAACGCCGTAAGAATTCCTTTTTCTTTCATAAGTCTCCTCAAAGTCTGAGTGATTGCGGGATAACTCAGGTGATGTCTGCCTGCGAGTGGCCGAGCCGCATCATTTGCCGTTGCTGGTCGCGGTATTCCTTTCCGGTTCCTTGAGGAAATCCGGCAGGTAAGTGTGATGAGTGCGCTTGTTGTACAAATCGTCGAAGGTGATGTACGGGTAAAGATGGTGCGATTGAGCCTGAGCTTCGAACTCCGCTTTCAATGCAGCGAGCTTCTCCGGATACTTCTTCGCGAGATCGATGCGTTCGGTCGGATCGTCGTTCAGGTTGTAAAGTTCCCACTTGCTTTCGTCGAGTGGCGGATTGGTCGCGGCAAACTTGACCAGAATGTCATTGGGATAGGCCAACTCGGCCTTCCAACCGTCCTTGTAGATCGACCGCGAACCGAAGATGTAGTAATACTGCTCGGTGTGGTGCCAAGGTGCGCTGGCATTATTGATCGAATCGGCGAACGAGATGCCTTCGATAGGCTGCTGTTTGATGCCGCGGATCTCTTCGGGGGCCTTGATGCCGACTAGGTCAAGCGTTGTCGGCAACAAATCGATCACATGGCTGTACTGGTAGCGAGTGCCGCCCTTGTCCGTGATGCCCTTCGGCCATGAGACGATAAGCGGATTGTGTGTGCCGCCTTCGCTGTTGGCGTCTTCCTTCCAGTACTTGAAGGGTGTGTCTGCGGCCTGCGCCCAGCCCAGAGGATAGTTGCCGTTGGTCGATGCGGGCGTGCCGATCTCATCGCTCTTCGAAATGTTGTACGCGATGTTTTCCTGCTCGGTCACTTTTGCATTCGGTAAGGTCAGACCTGGAACAGCGCGCCGGTCGATCACTCCATTCTGCGATCCTTCCTTGCTGGCGCCGTTGTCGCCGATCGAGATGAAGATCAGCGTGTTGTCAAACTGGCCGATCTCCTTCAGGTGATTGATCAGGAGTCCGATCTTGTAGTCCGTATAGGTCAGATAACCGGCATAGACTTCCATGAAGCGGGCATAGAGGTTCTTTTCTTCCGGAGTGAGAGAGTCCCACGCCTTCAAGTCCGGATTCCGATCGGGCAGAACGGCGTTGGCAGGAATCACGCCGAGCTTCTTCTGACGCTCAAAGACCTCCTGGCGATACCAGTCCCAGCCCTTGTCAAACTTGCCCTTGTATTGATCGCTCCAATACTTGTCGACCTGATGCGGCGCGTGGGTAGCGCCGGGCGCGTAATAGAGGAAGAACGGCCTGTTGGGATCGATCTTTTTCACGCGGTCGATATAGAAGATCGCCTTGTCGGTAATCTGATCGCTCAGGTGGCGGCCGTCGGGTTTGACGTGCGCCTGATCCTCGACTAGATCGGGCTTGTACTGATCGGTTTGCGAACCGAGAAATCCGAAGAAGTGATCGAAGCCCTTGCCCGTCGGCCAGTGATCGAAGGGACCCAAATCGGAAGCCTCTTCATCGGGTGTGATGCCGTACTTGCCTACGGCGAAGGTGCTGTATCCGTTGTCGCGCAGAATTTCTGCAATGGTGCCAGCCGTAGAAGGTACGCGGCCATCCCAGCCGGGGAAACCAGCGGATGCGGAAACGTGCGAGAAGCCCGACTCATGCACCGATGCGCTGTTGCGTCCTGTCAGCAGGGCCGAGCGGGTCGGAGCGCTGATGGCGCAGGTGTGGAAGTTCGTGTAACGCAGGCCGTTGTTGGCCAATGCATCGAAAGTGGGCGTGTCGATAAGGCCGCCGAAGGTTCCGGATGCGCCATAGCCCACGTCGTCGATCAGAATCCAGACCACGTTGGGTGCGCCATTGGGAGCCTTCACCGGCTCAGGCCACCATTCTTTGGATTCGGCCAGAGTCCGGCCGACGACGCCCTGATAAGGTTGCGATGTTTGTGCATGCAGCGAGTTTCGTGCGCCCGCCGCCAGTATCAGCGTCGAAGTCAACGCTGTCAAAATACTTTTCTCATTCATCTTCGTCCTCTCGAATCTGAGTCTTGACTCAACAACTCGGCTATCCGTCTCCAGCATGGAATTGCGCCGCCTCCCGAAGACACTCGGAGCGGAATGCGTGCTTGTTTCCTCGTCGGAAAAGAAGTTATGCAGGAATCAACAACAACGCTGTCTACACATGGGCTGGCGCATTGCGTCCCTCCCATGCGAAAGCGCTGACACGCCCAGGGCCGCCTTTTCGCACCCACTCCATCACGCGTGCCGGAGCGCCGTTTGTCTTCAATTCATTCGCCATGAAACG
The DNA here is from genome assembly GCA_049587335.1 of Occallatibacter sp. Taxonomy (GTDB): domain Bacteria; phylum Acidobacteriota; class Terriglobia; order Terriglobales; family Acidobacteriaceae; genus Telmatobacter. The sequence goes on from JBAVDS010000039.1 coordinate 13,534, forward strand.
CATATACGGATCAATGTGCCGGAAGAAGTGTTTGTATCCGGCGCAGAGATAGTTCAATCCGTATTCGCCGCTCTCCGTCGTGGTAAAGCGGTGCTTGGGGCATTCGCCGTTGCAGGCGAAGCGCACATCGCACTGGCGGCAATCGCTCACCAGTGCGAACTCTTTCGCGTTGCCAAAGTTCTTCTGCTGCTGCGAGTGCAGCATACCTTGCAGTGTGCGTTCCAGAATGTTACCGAGCTTGTTTTCGGGATAGACAAAATGATCGCAGGAGTAGAGGTCGCCGTTGTGCTCGACGACCAGCGCCTGTCCGCACTGGGGCGAGAAGACGCACAGGCTCTGCGGAACTCCGGCCCAGGATTCCAGCGCCACATCGAAGGCCTGTACGAAGACGCGGCCCACGTCCTGCCGCACCCATTCATCGAAAACCGCAGAGAGAAACTTTCCAAACTGGAGCGGCTCAACGGACCACTCCGAGACCTGCGTCTCCTGCCGGGCATAGGGTTTCAACAGCACAAGTCCATTGGGATCGGGCGCGCTTGCCTGCTGCTCCACGACCGGGATGAATTGCAGATACTTGCTGCCGATCTCCTTCAAAAAGCGATAGACCTTCAGCGGATGATAGGAGTTTTTCCGATTGACGACGGTAAGCGTGTTGAACTCGACGCCATGTTTCTTCAGAAAGCCCAGGCCGCGCAAGACACGCTCATGTGTAGGCTGGCCGCCTTTGTCCAAACGGTATGCGTCGTGCAATTCATCGGGCCCATCGATGGAGAGGCCGATAAGAAACTTGTTGCGGGCGAGAAACTCGCCCCACTGATCGTCGAGCAGCGTTCCGTTGGTCTGGAATGCATTGTCGACGCTTTTTCCGCCGGCATATTTTTCCTGCAACTCAACCACGCGCTCGAAAAATGGAATGCCGAGCAGCGTCGGCTCGCCGCCCTGCCAGGCAAAGCTCACCTGCTGCCCCGGCTGCGTCTGAATGAACTGCCGGATGTAGGACTCCAGCACTCCATCGCTCATGCGGAACTCGCGCCCGCCCTTCGCGTAGAGATTCTCTTTTTCCAGGTAATAGCAATAGGTGCAGTTGAGATTGCAGATGGCCCCGTGCGGCTTGGCCATGATGTGAAACGGCTTGGTAGCGCTCATTGTTCCCCGTCATTCGTGGCGCGGTTGCGCCGGAAAATGAAAAACCCACGAGTTGCGCTCGTGGGCGGGGATGAGAATCGATTCCGTGTAGAACCGAAGCTAGGTTTCCGCAATCGCACGAGGCTGTTCAACTGCCAATGAAACAGCAGGACAACAACAGGTGCGGATTGGGAGTGCATATGCCATCAATGCTCCGGTTCTTTTCATCATGCCAGCCTCAGGCCTTCCCGTCAAGGACGACTCTTGTCCAATACAAGATGAGCCTGAAGCGGGGAGCTGATTCCAACACAAGATGAGCCTGAAGGGTTAGTCATGCTGGGAAGTGAACGTCAGCGTGCACCAGGCAGAGAAGTTGAGTTTGGAAG
>JBAVDS010000040.1:0-16180 GCA_049587335.1 Occallatibacter sp.
ACCTTGGTCACCAGCGGGCAGGTGGCATCGATCACGCGCAGATTGCGGCCCTTGCTCAACTCTCGCACAGCCGGCGAAACACCGTGGGCGGAATAGATGACGCGCTGGCCGTCGGGCACGTCGTCGATTTCATGAACAAAGATCGCGCCTTTTTCCGCCAGCTCATTCACCACATAGCGGTTATGCACAATCTCACGGCGCACATAGATGGGCGCGCCAAAGGTTTCCAGAGCGATCTTAACAATGTCGATCGCACGCACCACTCCAGCGCAAAAGCCGCGCGGTTTGAGCAACAACACCCTCTTCTGACTGGGGGAAGTCTCGGAGCGGTTACCGTTCGAGATGGAATCAAGCAGAGTTGTAGTCACCCTGTCAGTATACCAATCTATGGAGTATGGAGGCACGCGATAGCGAACCAGGATCGTCATCTGGGGATTCCTGACGAAGGAATATCGAAAGGAGGACTCCGGTCAATGTCCCGGAATCAAGCCCCAGAGCATGACCAGCGTCATGGCAATGACGATGAGGCTGGTGCCCCAGGCAATCCAGTTCCAGAGGCGGGAGTTCTTGTGCTCGCCCATCAGGTCCTGACGGTTGATGAGCATCAGCATGAGGATGATGACGACGGGGAGTAGAACGCCATTGAGGACTTGCGAGAGAATGGCGACGTTGATCAACTGCGCGTCGGGCAGGAAGAGCACAGTGGCCGCGCCGCCTACGATTAGCAGTGAATAAAGCCAGTAAAAGAATGGCGCCTGCTTGAAGCTCTTGTCCACGCCGGATTCGAAGCCCAAACCCTCGCAGACGGTGTAGGCCGTGGAGAGCGGCAGGATCGACGCGGCGAAGAGCGAGGCGTTGAAGAGGCCGAAGGCGAAGAGAATGAAGGCATAGTCACCGGCCAGCGGACGCATCGCTTCGGCGGCGTCACTGGCGGTCTGGATGGCGCCCATGCCGTGGACGTAGAGCGTGGCGGCGCAGGCCACGATGATGAACCAGGCTACGATGTCCGTGAAGAGGCTGCCGACAATCACGTCCAGCCGCGAGGCCGCGTAATCCTTCACGCGAATGCCCTTCTCCACAATCGACGATTGCAGATAGAACTGCATCCAGGGGGCAATCGTGGTGCCAACGACGCCGATGGCCATGTACATATAGGCCTTGTCGCTCCAGACCGATTTGGCTGGCAACTGAACCGTGGCCAGAATCGCATCATGCCAACTGGGCTGCGAAAGCACGCCGGCAAAGATATAGGAGATGTAGACCAGCGAAGCGACGATGAAGATCTTTTCCGTGCTCTTGTAACTGCCCTTCACCACCATGTACCAGACCAGACCAGCGCAGAAGGGCACACTGATGAACTTGGAGACATGAAAGAGGTGCATGGAGCCGGCGATGCCAATGAACTCCGTGACCACGTTGGTGTAATTGACGACCACCAGCGCCATCATCAGGATGAAGGTGAGGCGCAGGCCAAACTCCTCGCGGATGAGGTCGCTCAAGCCCTTGCCGGTGACCACGCCCATCCGGGCGCACATCTCCTGCACCACTATTAAAGCAATGGTAATGGGAATGATGGTCCAGAGCAGGGTGTATCCGTATTGCGCGCCGGCCTGCGAGTAAGTGAGGATGCCGCCGGAGTCGTTATCGACGTTGGCGGTAATGAATCCGGGACCGAGGACGGCCAAAAACAGGAGTATCCGGATTCGCCAACTCTTCATCATTCTCGCGGATTCCTAAGGAGGATTCATGCTGTCCTCATTGACCATATCAGGGGAGGGGCGGGAAATGCGAACGCGGATGGCCACGATTCCACTGAATACGAAATCGGGCTTGACGCGATCTGTTATCTTGATACTTTGGTATTTATGTACCAGTAAGGAGTTCATGGCTAAAGAATCGCAGGTTACCAGCCTCGTTGAAGTAGAGCGCGTGCAGACCGGCGTCCGTATGGAAAAACGCCTGTTGAAGGTGCTCAAAGCCGTTGCCGAGTTGAAGGATATGACTCTGGGCGATCTGTTGGAAGGAATCGTTCTTCATGCCCTTGAAAACAAGACACCATTTTCAGAGAAGACACTGAAGGAAATTGAGCATTTCAGCGCCATCTATGGCATGACGCTGAAAGCGACAGACAGCCACAAGCTCAAAGAGCGGAAGAAATAAGAGCCGCGCAACACGGAAGAAAGAGCCGGCCGGCTATTTACGCTTGGCCGGCGCTTTTTTGGAGCGCTTGGAATCCGCCCCCGGCGCACCCTCTGTCTCTAGCGCGCTGGGAATCTCAGCAGCAGTCTCCGGGGACGGCTGTTCATTCCGCGATGCAAAGGCACGGGTTCCCTCTTTCTGCTCGCCCATCACGTGCAGCCGGAGGAAGTTTGTGGAACCTGACTTGGTGCGTGTTCCGGCAACAATGGCGATAACTTCGCGGGAGCGGACGTACTGATTCTGCTCCAGCAGCCGCTCGGCGCACTCGACCATCGCCTCGTTGGAGTTGACCTTGGGGCAGCGGATGGGGGTGGTTCCCCAGAGCAGGTTGAGCCGGTTGACGGTGATTTCGATCGGACTGAGGGCGAAGATCGGGGCCGAGGGGTGGTATTTGGAGAGCTTGCGCGCCGTCGAGCCGGATTCGGTGAAGAGGGCGATGCCGCGCAGTTCCAGGTCGTCGGCAGCGTGCGCCGTGGCCTCACAGATGGTTTCGGCAATGGAGAGGCGGGAGCGGCGCTGTTTACGCCTCTCGGCAAACTCGGATTCCTTGATGTTGCGTTCGGCATCGACGACGATGCGAGCCATCATGGAGACGGCCTCGACCGGATACTTGCCCACTGCGGATTCTCCACTCAGCATCACAGCATCCGTGCCATCGTAGACGGCATTGGCCACGTCGGAGACCTCGGCACGCGTGGGGCGCGGGTTCTCGATCATCGATTCAAGCATCTGCGTGGCGGTGATGACCGGCTTGCGAAACTCGGCGGCGCGGCGGATGATGTGTTTCTGGATGGCAGGAACCTGCTCCGGCGGCAGTTCGACACCGAGATCGCCACGGGCCACCATAATGGCGTCGGAGACCGTGAGAATGGCATCCAGGTGCTCGATGGCCTGGGGCTTTTCCAATTTGGCTATGATCCAGGTTTCGCTGCCATAGGCGGAGACGCGATTGCGCACCAGCCGAATGTCTTCCGCAGTGCGGACAAAGGAGACGGCGATGGCGTCGACGCCATTCTTGAGCGCGAATTCCAGATCGTCCGAATCCTTGTCAGTCAGCGAGGGAACGCGGACGGGAATGCCTGGCAGATTGATGCCCTTGTTCTCTCCCAGAATGCCGCCGTTGATGATCTCGCAAATGACGTCGCCATCCTCCACATCCTGAACGCGCAGCTCGATAAGACCGTCGGAGAGCAGAATGCGCGAGCCTTGTTCGACGTTCTCGGCCAGGGTTTTGAAAGTGGTTCCCAGCAGGCAGGCGGTTCCGGGAACCTCACGCGGGGTAATCGTCAGGCGCCCGCCGGCTTTGAGCAGGACAGGCTGATGATCTTTCAGCTTGGAGGTGCGGATTTTGGGTCCTTGCAGATCTCCGAGGATGCACAGCGGCTTATGCTCCTCACGGCTCACCTTACGAATCATCTGGATCATGGCCAGCTTCTCTTCGTGAGTACCGTGTGAAAAGTTCAGCCGGACGACGTCGACGCCAGCGCGGACCAGATTCCGGAAGACTGGCACAGTGTTGGAAGCAGGACCGAGAGTTGCAACGATCTTGCCGCGGCGCGGCGTGGATGAATCGGCTAAACTTATTTCTGCGAACGACATAGACATTCTCCAGGGAAGAGTCATCGGGCCAATTGACGGAATGGAAGTGTAGCCCGGTTCTACGCAATTTGGCTGCGGGTGTATACCACCCCGCGATCCATTATGCGGGTGAAAGGCGGCAATGGTCGGTGAAAGCCGTCACAGACTATTACGCTCTTCATCAGGAGTTGCAGAATCGGATGCCGATTGTTGGCGTTCCCGAAAGAGAACGCCGTTTAGCTCCGCCCCCAGCAGCGCGCTGAACGAGGTGATGTAAAGCCAGACCAGCGTAGCGATTCCTGCGCCAAAGGAACCGTAGAACATGGAGTAGTCGGCGATCCGCGTGACATACCACCCAAAGGCCAGTGTGGCTGGGAACCAGAGCAGTGTGGCGGCGACGGCTCCGGGTCCAACCCAGGCCCAGTGCTCCTTGCGCCGGGTGCCGAAGTGATAGAGAGCGCCGAGAACGCTGACGCTGGTGACGAAAGCGATGGCCCAGCGAACCATGCGCCAGGTCAAGAGCACGAAGTGCCGCAGCTCATGGCCTGCATTGTCGATCATCCAGGCCTCGATCTGACGGCCGAAGACCAGAACTAGCGAGGCAAGGGCCAGTGGAATCAGCACGATCGGCACGAGAGCCAGTGCTCTAAGCCGCCTCTTCCAGAAGCCCCAATGTTCGAGCGGCTGTTGGTAGGCGCGGCGAAAGCCCTCCATCAAGGAGAGCATCAGGCCCAGGCTGGCAAAGATCGAAAGGCTGGCGGCGGAGAAGATCAACTGCGCGGAGTGGAGGCGGCGAGTCTCCAGCGAGGATTGCAGCAGCGACATGGTGTCAGCCGGTAAAAACTGTTCGAAGGAGCCGCGCACCTCGCCGACCAGCGAAGTGCCTTCGGGCACTTGGGCCAGCATCGCCGTCAGAACGACCAGCGCGGGAAAGAGCGACAGCATTCCCGAATAGGCGGCGGCCTTGGCTGTGTTCAGCAGGTCGTGCTCCAGGGCCAGCCAGAGAGCTTTGCGCAATGAACGAACAAAAGTGGACATACGTGTCACAGGCAAGAGTAGTGCATCGGGGGGCCTTCTGCGAAGAGAGATGCAACGCGTCCTGAAGGGATTTGACGGCGGGCAAGCGTTCAAGGAAGAGCGGAATGCAGCAGTTGCGCCGGCGAAAGATGCTGGTGCAAGCTCTCGAAGCAGCCGGATAACTGGGAGTTCCATTCGCCCCAGTCGTGGCCGCCCGGCTTGGTGTGGAACTCACTTGAAAAGCCTCGCTGCTTGAGGCGCGCAGCAAATCTCCGGCCTGGCGCAAGCAAGGCCTCCCGTTCACCGGCGGTCAGATAGAGGTATGGAGTATTGGCCGGGTCCGCGGATTGCACCAGAACAAAGGGATCGGCGTCGTGACGCGGCTTGCTACCGACGGGACCGAAGATGGTCCGCAACCTCCACCACTCCCCTGTTCGTTTGATGCTGAATCGCCTTTCGCAGACATCGATCGCCGGACTGATGGCGCCGACAAAAGCAAATAATTCTGGCCGGGTGAGGGCCAGCTTGATGGCCGCAAATCCACCCATTGAAATTCCAATGATAGCTCGATTCTGGCGGCCAGCGGCTGCGGGAAAGCGATTCTCCACATCGGAGATCAGATCGTTAACCAGATAATTCTCGTACTTGTCATCGGGCTTCATTGCAGCGTTCTGATAGTACGAAAATGCGCCCTCCGGCATGACTAGAATCAGCCCTCCATAGCGAGCAGTAGCTGCGAACTCGGCGACCTCGGAGTCGTTCGACCAGTCGCGGAATCCACCGTTGCCGCCATGCAGCAGATAAACCACGGGCAGCTTTTGGCCTGATGAAATCACGGCAGGGAGAAAGACCCGGTAGGGCATCTGGCGCTGCAAGGCAGCCGAGAAAAACCTCACGTCGCGCATCACAACGCCGGGTACGAGCTGAGGACGATCTGGCGGAGGAGCTGGAGTGGCAGCGCAACCGGCGAAAGCAATGATTAAGAGGCCCAGAGCGGATATCCATAAATGCGGGATTGATTTCTTCATCATAAAGAAATCGATTGTAACTCGCTGCTGCCGGTATTGTGCGTTTACACTGTTCAAGATAAGGAGATATTTTCATGCAAACCACAGTTCTTGGCACCACCATGCCCGTGCTCGATGTGCAGTTGGAACCGGACGAGAGCGTTTTCAGCGAGAGTGGCGAGCTTTCGTGGATGACTGCATCGATACAGATGACAACCCATACGCAGATGGGCGGCGGCGGCGGAATCTTCGGCGTGCTGAAGCGGGTGGCCGGCGGCGGCAGCCTGTTCATGACCGAGTACCGCGCATACGGTGCTCCCGGCGTGGTCTCCTTTGCCACCAAAGTGCCCGGCCACATTGTACCGGTGGAGATCACTCCGGGAAGCGAATATATGGTTCATCGGCACGGCTTTCTCTGCGCCACGCCGCAGGTGACGATCGGCGTCGGCTTCCAGCAGTCGCTGGGAGCGGGCATTTTTGGCGGCAACGGCTTTCTTTTGCAGCGCGTAGGCGGACAGGGAACGGCGTGGCTGGAACTGAGCGGCGAACTGATCGTCAAGAATCTGGCTCCGGGCGAGGTATTGCTCGTGCATCCCGGACACGTGGGCGCCTTTCAGGCTTCCGTCGGTTTCAATATCACGACGGTTCCCGGCATCAAGAATGCGCTTTTTGGCGGGGATGGTATTTTCCTCGCCCAAATGCAAGGTCCGGGAACGGTGTGGCTGCAAACCCTGCCCATCTCGCGGCTGGCGCAACAAATCAACGAATATCTTCCACACAACGAGAACCGCAGTGCGCCGGCGGCTTCCCTGGGAGGCGGCCTACTGGGCGGGATCGTCAGCACAGTTCTGAGCGGCGACCGGTAGGGAAAGCCGCGCCAGAGAAACCGGAGAAGCAGCATGGAACTTCCCATTCAAGCTGGAACGCTTCTGCTTTTGATTGCCGCCGTGGTTGCCATGCTGACCCGGCGGTTTCGCCTGCCCTACAGCGCCGGACTGGTTGCGGCAGGAATCGTTCTGGCATTTGTTCCGTATGCGCCGAAGATTGAGCTGACCAAAGATCTCATTTTTACCGCGCTGCTTCCTCCGCTGTTGTTTGAAGCCGCGTACTACATCCATTGGGCTCAGTTGCGCCGTAATCTTTCCGTGATCGCGGTGCTGGCAACGCTGGGCGTGGCACTCTCGGCTGGCGTAACTGCGGTGGGAATGCATTATCTTGCGAATTGGCAGTGGATCAGTGCATTGATCTTCGGCATTCTGATTGCCGCCACCGATCCTGTATCGGTGATTGCGACCTTCAAGGAAGCCAAAGCGCACGGCCGGCTGCTGGTTCTCATCGAAGCCGAGAGTCTTTTGAACGACGGAACGGCGGCGGTCGCCTTCGTTGCCGTCGTGGCTGCCGCCACGGGCCTGCAACTTTCGCCGGCCGGCGTACTCGTCATGATGTTGAAGTCGATTGCCGGAGGGATTTTCTGCGGCACCGCGGTGGCTTTGGGAGCGCTACTGCTTGCCGGTCGAACCGACGATCATCTTGTCGAAATCACATTCACCACCGTCGCCGCCTACGGATCGTTTCTGCTGGCGGATCATTTCGGCTTGTCGGGTGTCCTGGCAACGATTACCGCAGGGCTGGTGATGAGCAACTTCAAGTTTGTCGATGGCATCTCCGAGCGGGGAAAGGAGGCCGTCCAGGCATTCTGGGAATACGCGGCCTTCATTGCGAATTCTCTGGTCTTTCTCCTCATCGGAATGCATGAGACGAGCAGGAATCTGATGGCAATGTGGATTCCCGCGGCGATTGCGATTCTTCTGGTCACGCTGGGCCGCGCATTTGCGATCTATCCGTGCTGCCTGCTCTTTCGCGGTTCCTCGCTGCGCGTCAGCGCAAGCCATCAGCACGTTCTCTTCTGGGGCGGGCTGCGCGGGGCGCTGGCGCTGGCTCTTGCACTGGGACTTCCCGCGCAGACTCCCATGCGCGAAGAGATTATCACGATCAGCTTTGCGGTGGTCGCGTTCTCCATCTTTGTGCAGGGAATGACCATGCGCCCATTCTTGCGCAAGATGGGAGAGATTTCATAAGGCCGTCGGCAAAAGATGACCGGCTCATTTCCACACATTCAGGGGCGCGGCTTGCTGCCGGTAAATTACCCAAAAAAACGATGGGAGGAAGCGATCGCCTCCTCCCATCCGCGCTTCAACAGCGATTCAAGCTCAGTCGTTGTAGTTGAGACCTTCAAGGCCGAGAAAGACGGCGCCACCGCCAAGTTCCTCTTCAATGCGGAGAAGCTGATTGTACTTGGCGACGCGGTCGGTACGGCTGACCGAGCCGGTCTTGATCTGGCCCACGCCGGTAGCGACGGCAAGATCCGCGATAAAGGTGTCTTCGCTCTCGCCGGAGCGGTGCGACATTACCGCTGTATAACCGTAGCGGCGGCCCAGATCAATCGCTTCCAGCGTCTCGGTGAGCGTGCCAATCTGGTTGACCTTGATCAGGATGGAGTTGGCCACACCCTCTTCGATGCCGCGCTGCAAACGCCTGACGTTGGTGACGAACAGATCGTCGCCAACCAACTGAATGCGTCCCCCAAGCTTGTCGGTCAGAATCTTCCAGCCGGCCCAGTCGTCCTCGGCCAATCCGTCTTCGAGAGAAACGATGGGATACTGACGGCTCCAATTGTCGTAGAAGGCCACCATCTCTTCGCTGGAAAGCTCACGCTTGTCGCTCTTCTTGAAGACGTACTTGCCGGTCTCTTTGTTGTAGAACTCGCTGGAGGCCGGATCGAGCGCGATCGCAATCTGTTCGCCGGGCTTGTATCCAGCATCCTCGATGGCTTCAAGAATCAGCTCGATAGCCTCGGTATTGGACTTGAGGGAGGGAGCAAAGCCGCCCTCATCGCCGACTGCCGTGTTGTATCCCTTCTTCTTCAGCACGGTCCTGAGAGCGTGGAAGGTCTCCGCGGCCCAGCGCAAAGCCTCGCTAAAGCGCTCGGCGCCGACCGGCATAATCATGAACTCCTGGAAGTCCACATTGGAATCGGCGTGCGCACCTCCATTGAGGACATTGAGCATGGGCGTGGGCAGGACCGAGGCATTGACGCCGCCCAGATAACGGTAAAGGGGAATCTCCAGGGTCTGGGCCACGGCCCGTGCCGAGGCCATGGAGACGGCGAGAATGGCGTTGGCGCCGAGTTTGGATTTGTTCGGCGTGCCGTCCAGAGCGATCATCGTCTGATCGAGAAGACGCTGGTTGGAGGCGTCCATGCCCTCCAGTTCAGGAGCAATCACGGATTCCACGTTGGCCACGGCTTGCAAAACACCCTTGCCGCCATAGTGGCTTTTGTCGCCATCGCGCAACTCCACGGCCTCATGCTCGCCGGTGGACGCGCCCGAGGGCACAATGGCGCGGCCTAATGCGCCGCTTTCCAGGATTACGTCCGCTTCCACTGTCGGATTGCCGCGCGAGTCGAGAACTTCGCGGGCGCGAATGGCAACGATCTCAGTCATATCAGTCCTCATGATGCGGTGCTGCAGCCGGGTGTTCAGGTTGGGCAGTTGTGGACGGCGATCCACGGCAAGATCCTCTCCGGCGGCGCTTTGAATCGTGTTCAGAAGCTCCCGCACGTGTGTAAATCCTCTCCGTCCAATGTGAAAAAGTGATTCTCTCGGAACAATTCTAGCAAACCTTCCCAATACAAGCATTCCCATGACAGGCCCTGGCGCGAAAGGAAGGCAGGTGGGTTGCCTTTGTTGATTCGTGCTGGCAAAGGCACTTCTCCGGCCAGATGACGGATCAACGGCAACTAATCTGCGCTAGGCTAACCTTGAGTGGATGGATGCGCGATTCCCTGTATTTTCACGCAACATTATCCGTTCACATGGGTCTAACTAAACTGGATCGTTTGCCTCTGTGCAGAATTAGGAGACGAGGGATGAATCGGATGAATCGAACCGTTCTTGTGAGCGCTTTGATGATTGCAGCGGCAGCGGCTCTGGGAGCACAAGAGGCGAGCCAGTCAAGCCCCTATCAGGGAGTCTCCACACCCCCGCCTGACGACACTATCATCACCAGCAGCACACCCCAGGCTACCCCGCAGGAGAAAGCGAGGCCGTTGAATGCAGTCTCGGCCGCGCCGGAAGAGAATCGGAATCAGGAGCCGGCTCAAGCGGCCTCTGTAAAAGCTCCTTCGAATCCTACCGATCCGGATGGCGATATTGTGACGGTCGCGTCGACAGCCACGGATCCGTCGCAGCCGGCTTCGCAGCCGGTATTGACTCGGCGCTCTGCCAATTCCGATCCGGATAGCGACATCGTTCAAGTGCAGCCGGCGCGGCCGGGCGAGCTTCTGGATGGCGCCACCATTCGTGTCGAGTTGATGGGAAGGCTTTCAACCGCGAGTAGTGAGCGGGACGAGGCCTTTCGCAGCCGTGTGGCGTCGGATGTTTTGCAGGGCGGCCAAGTGCTGATTCCCGCCGGCGCGGAGATTGACGGCCGCGTCACCTCCGTTTCCAGCGGCCACCTGGGCGGCCACGGCTCGATGCGCCTGGAGCCGGAGACGCTGATTCTGCCAGATGGCACGCGCTACCGCCTGCAAGCCGAAATTACCGGAACCCCCGGCGCACGATCCAGAGTAGGAAGCGAAGGCACCATTCTGCCCGCCTCGCGGTTGAAGCGCGATGGGATTGAATACGGCGGAGCGGTGGGCGCAGGCGCCACAACTGGAGCACTCCTGGGCGGCCCACTGGGAGCGATGACGGGCGGTTTAGTCGGCGCTGGAGTGGTCACCACTCATCTGCTCGTAGATCATCCGCAGGCCACACTCAATCCCGGGACGGTGCTGATCTTCACCCTCAGCGAACCGCTGCAAATGGCTCCGGCGGCGGGCGGGAACTGAAAGCAGCGACGCTACGTATCTAGTCTGTGAGCGCCAACCTCCGGCGTCCAATTGCCATGCAGAGCTTCGCAGACACTCTCGGTCAGGTCTTCCGCGCCATGATGGCCAACAAACTGCGCTCCTTCCTGACGATGTTCGGCATCGCCTGGGGCGTGGGATCGCTGCTGGTCCTGGTGGGCCTGGGCGAAGGCTTCCGCAGCGGCCAGCACAAGCAGTTGGCCACGCTGGGCAACGACGTGGTGATGATGTTCAATGGAACCATCCCCGCCCTGCCCAATCAGCATACCGGGATGCGCCCCTACGAACTGACTCTGGGCGACGAGGACGCACTGCGCGGCCTGCCCGAACTGCGCGCCGTGACCGATGAGCTGAACCGCAATGACCTTTACCAGGTGAGCCAGTGGAGCAACGCCTCCTGCCACGTGATTGGAACCGAACCCAACTATACTGAGGTGCGCTTCATTCCCATGGCCCAGGGCCGCTTCCTCGACGGCCAGGACATCATCGAGCGCCGCCGCGTGGCTGTGCTCGGATCGAAATCAGCCCAATTGCTCTTTCCCGGCCACCCCATGCTGGGCGAGAGCATCACCGTCAATGGAACCGATTTCACCGTCGTCGGCGTGGTCGAAAAGATCGGCCGCGGCAGCAACGATTGGGACGATCAGAAGGTTTATCTCCCGGTCACCACGATGATGGAGTTCTTTGCCGTGAAGGGCGAGAATATCCCCCGCGATGCCTTGACCTCGATCCAGTTCCAACCGTCTATAAAAGGCGACTCAACAGCCGCCGTCGCCGCCGTGCATCGCGTGATCGCTCAACGGCATGGCTTCGATCCCTCGCTCAACGAAGCCTTTACGCAGTGGGACTTTGTTGAGGAAGAGCATATTATCGGCGCTATCTTCAACGCCATGGATGTTTTTCTGGGCGGAGTGGGCATTGTGACGCTGGGATTGGGCGCAGTGGGCATCATCAACATCATGCTGGTCTCGGTAAGCGAGCGCACCCGCGAGATTGGCTTATTGAAGGCGATCGGAGCTACCAAGAGCAGCATCCTCGCCCAGTTCTTCTGGGAGGGGCTACTATTGACCGGCATCAGCGGAGTAATTGGGATTCTTGTCTCTGCGGGCTTTATGTGGCTGTTGCAGCAGGTGCTGACAGGCAAGATGCCGGGCTGGGATCCGCCCCGGCTCGTCCCCTGGTCGGCGGCGCTGGCGCTGGGATCGCTGGTTCTCTGCGGCGTGGTCGCGGGACTCTACCCGGCGAGCAAGGCCGCCGCGCTGGACCCCATCGAGGCGCTGCGGAGGGAGTGAGGGGGAAGCAGTGAAGGAGTAAACGAGTGAAGGAGTGAAAGGAAACCATGCTCAAAGACATCCTCGGCCAGGCCTGGGAGGCGATGCTTTACAACCGCCGGCGCACGGCCATCACGATGATCGGCATGGCATGGGGCATTGCCACGGTGGTGCTGCTGCTGGCTTATGGAGCAGGTTTCAGCCATGCCATCGAGGCCATCTTCGCCAATTGGGGAACCAACACCATCATGGTCTTTCCCGGCCGCACCAGCGAACAGGCCGGCGGCGACAAGGCTGGCATACAAGTGCGCCTCACACTGGACGACGTCGATCGCATCTCCAACAGCGTTCCCGGCGTCTATCAAATCTCGCCCGTAGCCTGGAAAGACGCCACGGTTCAGAACGATCTGCATAGCTATACCTGGACGGTGTGGGGAACGCGCACAAATTTTCCTGACATCTGGAAGCACGAACTGGATCAGGGCCGCTTCTTCAATGGCGCCGAGGATGAGCAGCGCGCCCATGTCTGCGTGATCGGCTCAGAGGCCAAGACCAAGCTCTTCAGCGGCGAATGGGCGCTGGGCGAAAGCATCCGCCTCAACGGCGAACTGTTTACCGTCATCGGAGTCTTCGCACCCAAGATGCAGGAGGGCAACGACAGCGACGTCAACCGGCAGATCTATATCCCCTTCAACACCATCAGCGACCTGGCGGATACCATGTACGTGGGCGGAATCTGGTTTAACTATCACGGCGACAGTGAATTGGTGGAAAAAAGCACGCGCGAAACCATGGCCGCAGCCCACCACTTCCGGCCCTCCGACCATAACGCGGTTCACATCAACAACATGATGACGCAGTTGCACCAGTTCCGCGTACTCGCAATCGCCCTGCAAGTCCTGCTCTCGCTGGTGGGCGCGCTTACGCTGGGCATTGCCGGCATCGGGCTGATGAACATCATGCTGGTGGCCGTACAGCAGCGCACACGCGAGATCGGCATCGAGAAGGCCCTCGGCGCGCAACGGCATCACATCCTGACTCAATTCCTCGCCGAGGCGCTGGCCATCACCACCGTTGGCGGCGTGGCCGGCATCGCGCTGGCCTACCTGGTTTCCGTAGCGGTTGGCCGCATCACCTTCTACAGCGCCATGGCCAGCCACGCTCAGGATGCCGATATCCGCCTCATCATCTCGCCTGCATCGGTGATCGTGGCCACTGTGATCCTGGCCCTCACCGGCCTCATCAGCGGCATGATTCCCGCGATCCGCGCGGCTAATCTGGACCCGATCGAGGCGCTGCGGTACGAGTAGCGAAGCAAGCGTTGTTAGCCGCACTGCGCGCGTGTTAGCGGAGTTTGCCGCTAGCTCCGCTAGTCCCTCGTCTCACTCTGGCGGCAGGGCATAGACCACCGGCACACCCACGGACGGCGTGAAGTGAGTTATGGCGAGATAGGATTTGATAATTCAAACTCGCATCGTCGAATGTAACCGGAATTGATGGCACGTCAGTCTAAACAGGGAGAGGTGCGAAATCATGAAGGGTAGCAAATGGGCTGTCTTTTCCGCGGTCTTTCTGGTCTTTATCACTGTGGTACAAGGACAATCCTCCGCGGGCCAATCCGCTGGAAGCGTGGCAGACGACCCAGATGCTCACCCGCCTGTCACGAAGGCCGATGTGCAGGTCGTGCAGCGTGCGCGAGAGATCCTCGACTCCGAATCAAAGTGGAATCGCGCCGACACACGGGTTTGTCCGGCCGATGCCAAAACCTTTAGCCTGTACTGCGCGCTGAAAATGGCCACGGACGAAGTGTCGGGTAAATTCGAACATCGCGGAGCGGCGATGCAGGAGGCGCGGTTTGTGATTGATGAGATTGCCCCCAACAAGGAGAATTACCATCACCGCTTGATGGACTATAACAACGACCCCACCACCACATTCGCTGACGTGCAGAAGTTTTTCCAACTTCTTAAGGATCACGTGGCTCGGCGGCTGAAAGAGGAATCTGACAGTCCCGCCAAGTGAACAGCAAAGTTATTCTGTCGGGGACACGGATCATCTGCTCCAGTTGCTCTTATCCGCGCATTACACTGGCGGCAGGGCATCCACTACCGGCACGCCCGCGGGTGGCGTGAAGTGAAAAGTCTCAGTTGGAATCGCCACGTCGGGCTGCTCGCCGGTGAAGGAAAAGCGGGTCAGCGCGCCGTCGGTCTCTTCGATCTCGATGCCAGTGATGGTTCCATCGTCAGTAACCGTCAGCGAGAGGCGCGCCACGCGCTTTTCCTGGCCCTTGGGCTGGCCGCTGAGCGTAAAGTGGCCGTTGGCCGCAGAAGCCAGCGTCAGGTGGCTCAGTTCCCTTTCCAACTCCGTATGGCCCAGCAGGAAGCGCAGCGGAGAGCGCAGGTCGTCCAGTTGTTTAGCGGGAATGCGCTGCACTTGAGAGTCGCCGCGCGCATAAAACCAGGCGAAACGGCCGTCGAGCAGGAAGAGCTTGCCGGCCGGCTGACTGTACTCCCACTTCATGCGCCCCGGCTTCACGAGCAGCAGTGTTCCACTCTCGGTGCGCCTGATTCCCAGCCCCTCATAGCTCTCTGTAAAGCCTGCCCGGAGAGAACGCAACTGGTTGTAATGGCGATCGACGCGCTGGGCCAGATCGTGCGCGGTCAACGAAGGCTGTTGAGCGCAGAGGCCGATTGAAAGCAATGCGGCAGTTAGAATCCCACCGAGGCTGCGCAGATTGATCTTCCTATTCATCGAAGTGGCTGTGTGCAATGGCTCCCGCCGTCCGGATCGAATGTGATTGCGTCGTTCTCATCACCGCAGAAGCCACGGTTGCCGGTCTTGCCAACTGTCTGCGGCACAGCCGTGACGGTAAAGGATGTAATACGGTCTGAGCCATTGACCGTCATCTTGGTGCAATTGCCGATGGTGAAGATGTAGCCGTCTTTATTGCCAGAGGTCAGGTCGCTCCTCAATAACTGCGCGGCTGCGGGCGAGGGCGCACCCGCGCTCGAATCGCCGCCCAGTGCTGTCAGTGAGCAGGCGAAGCCGAGGGCCGGATAATCCTGCTGGTACATCGACTCCGCCTGCTGAATGGTCTGGATCGACTTGATCGCCGCGTGCTCGTTGGCGGTCTTCTTTGCTGCGCTCAGCGTGGGAATCACCAACAGCGCGAGGAGGGGAAGAATAATCAGGATGAAGAATGCGCCCACCCCCAACAGAATCCAAACCCAAACGGGTACGCGCCGCTTGGCTACAGGCTGCGGCCAGCCGGGGGGCAAGGGTTGCGGAATGCCTGCGGCAACCTCCGGCGCTTCGATGAGCGCAACACCATCAACTGTGCAAAAGGCATGATCGGGAGAATAAGCCGCATTGCAGACCGGACACCTCTTCATGCTTACTCCGTTCTTTCATCCGATAACATTTACAGCGCCCCACGCACTCCGGCTGAGGGCCTTTTCACACTCATTGATTCTGCGTGCAGTTGGTGCCGCCGGCAGGATCGGATTTGATGCTGAAGTCGTCGGCGCAGAAGCCCAGATCACCCGTCTTGCCCACCGTCTGCGGCACCGCCGTGATCGTATAGCTGGTGATGCGGTCCGTTCCACCGGAGGTCGGCTTGGTGCAATTCGTGATGTTGAAGACATACCCGTCCTTGAAGCCGGAGCTCAGGTCGCTCTTCAGCAGTTGCGCCGCAGCCGGTGTAGGCGCGCCCGCGCTCTGCTCGCCGCCCAGTGCTGTCAGTGAGCAGGCGAAGCCGAGGGCCGGATAATCCTGCTGGTACATCGACTCCGCCTGCTGGATGGCCTGGATCGATTTCAGAGCCGAAATCTTGTTGACACGTTTCCTGTAGGCGCTTACAGAGGGAATCGCCAGCAATGTCAGAACCACGATGATCGACATCACGATCAGCAATTCCATCAAGGTGAAGCCATTTGGCTGCAAGAGACGATTCGGGCGGCGGCGGAAGTTCCAATTCCTACGATTCATGGGGTTCCAATTCCTCAGCGAACGGGCAGAGATACTCAGCCCATCCGTGAAAATCCTACAACGAATGGACGCGAAAGGGAAATAGGACTCTTGTCCAATACAAGATGAGCCTGAAGCGGGGAGCTGATTCCAACACAAGATGAGCCTGAAGGGTTAGTCATGCTGGGAAGTGAACGTCAGCGTGCACCAGGCAGAGAAGTTGAGTTTGGAAG
>JBAVDS010000041.1:0-7604 GCA_049587335.1 Occallatibacter sp.
CGTTGAGCGTGGGCACGGTGTTCGGCGTTCCAGCATCAAAACGTGTGCGAGCCGGTAAGGTGCCGGGAAGCGGGTTGGCGGCGTTCGTACCATCGACCCAGGGCCAGGCACCTCCGTTGAAAAAGGCCGGTGGCTGCATACTGGCGGGAATATAGAGCGAGTTGGGCAGGGCGGAGACGGCTGGCGCCGTTGTGTACTGCCCGGCGCAAAGGTTCTGATCGGTGCAGATATTTCCGGTGTTTGTTGCGGCGCAGGCGGCGTCGCCGGGCGCATTGCAGATATTGTTGCTGCCCATCCAAAGGGTTTTTGATCTTAGATTCGCTATTTTGGAGTTGACCCCAGGCCGAAAATCCAGACATGGAGCATACAGATCGTGATATCCAATCCCTATTTCACACTTCCTGCTGTCGTCGTAGCTGGATGCAGTGCCGACTTGCCGATTGTATGCCTCTCTCGGTAAAGTAACGTTCACGCGGAGTCTCTGCGGATGCTCGATCCCGCGGCCTGCCGTGAGCCGTTAATTGACCTTCATTCCCCAAAGGACGGTTCGTATGACTTCCCTGCCCGTTTCTGACGTTCTGAATCCTGTCTCTGCTGCGGCCGGAGTCACACTCTCGGTTGCAGGCAAAGACATCGACTCGACACTACGCGAGGACCGTGTCTTTCCGCCGCCGCCGGAGTTCAGCGCAGCGGCTCACATCCAAAGCCTTCAGGAATATGAGACGCTCTACAAAAAGTCCATTGACGATCCCGAAGACTTTTGGACTGAGGTTGCAAAGGATTTGCATTGGTTCAAACCCTGGGAGAAGGTTCTTGAATGGAAACTTCCATCGGCTCAATGGTTTGTGGGAGGAAAGTTAAATCTCAGTTATAACTGCGTGGATCGCCATGCGCTGGGGACGCGGGCGCAGAAGACTGCGCTGATCTGGGAGGGTGAGCCGGGTGAGGTACGGCGGCTAACCTACGCCGAACTGCACTTGGAAGTTCAGAGATTTGCCAACGTTCTGGCAGATTTGGGCATCAAAAAGGGCGACCGCGTAGCGGTCTATATGGGTATGACACCGGAGCTGGCGATTGCCCTGTTGGCCTGCGCACGCATCGGCGCGGTGCATTCGGTGATCTTCGGTGGCTTTGCCGCCAACGCAATCGCCGACCGGGTGAACGACTCCTCCTGCGTGGCGATTCTTACGCAGGATTCAAGCTACCGGCGCGGCAGCGAGATTCAACTCAAACGAACGGTGGACGAGGCGATGAATGCCTGCCCAACCGTCAAACACGTGATTGTTTATCGCCGCACCGGCTCGCCGGTCGAGATGGTCGCGGGCCGCGATCACTGGTGGCATGAGTTGATGGCTGCCGCAGCGCACGAGTGCCGCGCCGAGCAGATGGATTCCGAGGACCCGCTGTATATTCTCTACACCTCCGGCACAACCGGAAAGCCGAAGGGGCTGGTGCACACAACCGGCGGCTATGCAGTGCAGACTTATATCACCACCAAATACATCTTCGATCTGAGAGACGAGGACATCTACTGGTGTACGGCGGATATAGGCTGGGTGACCGGACATTCGTATGTGGTCTACGGGCCGTTGCTGAACGGAGCGACGGTGCTGATGTACGAGGGCGCGCCGAATTGGCCGGATTTTTCGCGCTTCTGGAAGATCATCGACGACCACAAGGTCACTATCTTCTACACAGCGCCGACGGCGATTCGTGCCTTCATCAAGTGGGGCGACCAGTATGTGGAGAAGCACTCACTGGCATCGCTGCGCCTCTTGGGAACCGTCGGCGAGCCGATCAACCCGGAGGCTTGGATGTGGTACCGCGAGAAGATCGGCCACAACCGCTGTCCGATAGTCGATACCTGGTGGCAGACCGAGACCGGGGCGATCATGATTGCGCCTATACCTGGTGCAGTGGCTGCAAAACCCGGCTCGGCAACGAGACCGTTTTTCGGCATTCAGCCGGAGATAGTCAACAAGGAGGGCCAACCGGTGCCCGCCGGAAGCGGCGGACTGCTGGTGATCCGCAAGCCCTGGCCCTCGATGGCGCGCACGGTTTATGGCGATCCGGAGCGCTACAGGAAGACCTACTGGAGCGACGTCGAGGGCTGCTACTTTACCGGCGATGGCGCGCGGCAGGATGCGGACGGCTACTTCTGGCTGATGGGGCGCGTGGATGACGTGATCAATGTCAGCGGCCATCGGCTGGGCACCATGGAGGTTGAATCGGCGCTGGTGGCGCACCCCAAGGTGGCCGAAGCCGCCGTCGTGGGCCGGCCCGATGAACTCAAGGGGCAGGCGATCTCGGCATTCGTCACACTCGAAAGCGGCAACCAACCTAGCGACGAATTGAAGGACGAACTGCGCAAGTGGGTCTCGAAGGAGATCGGTTCCCTTGCCCGCCCCGACGATATTCGTTTCACGGAGGCATTGCCCAAGACGCGCAGCGGAAAGATCATGCGCCGGCTGCTGCGCGAACTGGCGGCGCATGGCGAGATCAAAGGTGATACGACAACGCTTGAAGACTTCACCGTGATTGCCAAACTGCGGGAGGCGGAGGAGGGCTGAGCGGAGGCATCGATGCGGCGTTTGAACTATGGCGTGGCGATGAGCCTGGATGGATTTATCGCCGGACCCAGCGGTGAATTCGACTGGATCACTTCCGATCCCGGCATCGATTTTGCCGCGATCTGGGCACAGTTTGACACGCTGCTGATGGGCCGGAGGACCTTTGAAGCTGCCCGCGTGAGGGCAGCTCAGTGGCCGGATCTCGGCCATCGCTGGATCGTTGTGTCACGCACGCTGAAGCCGGAAGAGCACCCCAATATCACGATTCTCCGCGACGGGATTCCAGAGGCGGTGACGGCCTTAAAGGCAGAGCCGGGTAAAGACATTTGGCTTTTCGGTGGAGGCGTTCTCTTCCGCGGTCTGCTCGATGCCGGTCTCGTGGATACGGTCGAGGTTATGGTGATGCCGCTGCTGCTGGGAAGCGGGACTCCGCTTGTGCAGGAAGGAGGGCAACAGATACTTCACCTCAAGGAGAGCAAGGCATTACCGAGTGGCATTCTCATGCTGACGTACACAGTGCCAAGGTGAACGGGCTATTGAGAACGCCGGGGGGCCAGAAAAACCTACCCAATCCATAAGCTTCAGATCCGCCAGTTGTCGGCGCGCCAGTCCTTGATCCGCTCCTTGATCTGCTTGCGGGTCAGATTGTGTTCGAGCGCCTGCTTGGCCAGTTCCACCACCTCATCATCGGCGGCAAAGCGCAGGCCGATCAACTGATCCTCGCTGAGGCGATAAATCTGCGCGTGCCATGGTGCTGGTGCCAGGGCTTGCAGACGCAGCCGTTCCTCGATGCGAATGACGCGATCCTGGACCTTGAGCGGATAGGTGCGCAGCTTGAAGTACGGAATGAAGACCACCAGTGAAAGCAACAGAAACCATGAAGAAGAGATGTAGGCGGTCTCCCAATGACGAATCAGGTGGAAGACGGCAAAGACCACGTTGGCAACCAGTACGATGCCCAGCACAAAGTGGAAGGTCGGATCGAAGCGCGTGTGATTCTTGAAGCTCTGTTCAGAGGAGTTACTCATGCACCACCTTGATTTCTGTCAGGCCGGAGTTGGCTGCACGCGATGCTGGCGTCTCTGGGGAACCGCCGTTCGCGGCGCTGGGGGCCTGCACATCAGCGCTGTCGGGATTTTCTGCGTAGACGGCGGGGGCTGTCAACAGAAATAAAGTCTCAGGCGTGACAAGCGGCAAATTCTTCGGAATAAGATGGTGATGGCCGAGCGCCAGGTAATCCACAAAGAGGCCGCCGGCGAGGTAGGGATTCAGCATGATAATCGGAGCGGCGTAGCCGGTGGTGGAGAGCGACTCGGCAATGCTCTTGTTCTTGCGGCTCATGTGGCGATAGCCGGGAATCTGCGGAATCTCGTAGATGGCCAGCTTCACCTCTGGATGCTTGACGGCATAGCGCTCCAGCTTATAAACGATTTGCTTGGGCGAGGCCATGAAGGCGTCGGGAACGACGCTGCGCTGGAAGCTGCCGGGAAAATAAAAATTCAGAATGAGACGCGCAAAGTCCGCGCAGTTGTTGAAGAGTAGATAAAAATGCGAGCGGTTCTTGCCGGCATTCATGTATGTAATGAGCGCGTCGTCCTGCGCCTCGGTGGTTTCAAAGCGGAAGGCATACATACGCCGTTCGTAGGATAGGCCGATCAGTTGGGCCCATCCGCAATGCAAAAAGCTGCCCGGAGAAAGATCTTCTCCGAGGCTGAGAAGATGAGCCTCGTGATAGCGGTCGCGCAATTGATGGACCTTCTCCCGATTCACACGCGCTGGAACGTCGGAGGGCTTTTCAACAGAATAAAGATAAGGAATCAGCGGAATCGCCACCCAGTCGTATCCGTCGATACCCTGATAGCGTGCGATTACGGCGCCCAACTCGCCGGCGTTACAGCGGCGCAGCTTGACGGGAGTCTCGGCGCAGATGCGCTGAAAATAAATCGCGTTGTGTCCGGTAGGATTGACGGAGCCGAAGACGCCGTAGGGCTCTTCCATCAACAGAGCCGCTTGCGCGTGTCCCGTTGCTGCAAAGAAAACCAGGATCGCCGTCAGTATGAAAGCAAATGCAATTGTGCGCCGTTGCCGCATCGAGTGCATCGATCCTTCCGTAAGCAAAATCGTGGATTTCCTTTCAATGTGCTCCGCGAGCGGGAAATAAAAACAGATCGACAGTCATGAAATGGAATTGTAAGAAAGAATCTCCGGAAATCTTCCAAAATCGACAGACTTCCCTCTCTCTTATAACTCGAATTGTCAAAAATAGTTTCTCGTCTATTTCTAAAATAATGGGTTGCGATCTCAGTTGCAAGAAAACATTTCTACGATTCCCCCGCTGATTCCCTCAAAGATACTATGGAGCAGAGCGAAGAGGAGTCGATTATATTCTGAATTGGGTGAATTTCCTTATGAAAGCAAGAATCGTCCTCCTGCAACTTCTGCTTGTCACCGCTCCTCTCTGCGCGCAGGTGAGCTTGCCCAAGATACTGGGCAGCCATATGGTGGTGCAGCGCGATCTTCCCGTACACGTTTGGGGAATGGCGGCTCCGGGGGAGAGCGTGACTGTGAGTTTTCGCGGTGAGAACCGCACAACTATAGCCGGCGAAGTGGGCCGCTGGAGCGTTTATCTTAAACCAGGAACGGCGGGCGGCCCCTTTGAGATGACCGTGCAGGGCGATGCCGCGCGCGGCACTGGAAAAGATATTTCTGCATCTACCATCACGCTGGAGGATGTGCTGGTGGGCGATGTCTGGCTGGCTTCAGGGCAATCCAATATGGAGTTCGAGATGCGCAAAGCCGCCACGGCTGCCGCAGACTTGCCTCATGCTGCCAACCCGCGCATCCGCCTGCTGATCGTGAAGAAGAACGCTGCCGAGTACGCGCAGGACGACATCGACACCGATGGCTGGACGGCTTCTTCGCCGGAGAGCGCGAGGGATTTTTCCGCCGTAGCCTGGTACTTTGCTCGTGAGATTGAAGAGCATGAGAAGGTGCCAGTGGGAGTGATCGATTCCACGTGGGGCGGGACCGTAGCGGAGTCGTGGACTCGGCTAACGGCGCTCAGCGAAGATGCGGCACTGACGCCGCTGTTTGTTGCGCGAGGCAGAATGACTGACCGCGAATCCGAGGCTCTGCTGATTGAAAAGGACCACCAACGGCAGATCGATGAGGCCCGGGCACAGGGCAAGCCGGAACCGCAATTTCCATGGCATCCGCTTCTGGCGATGTGGGGGCCGGGACTGCTCTGGAACGGCATGATCGCGCCACTCACATCGTTTCCGATTCGCGGCGTGATCTGGTATCAGGGCGAGAGCAACAGCATCGTCAACCGGTCGCCAAAGCTCTATCACCGCCTCTTCCGCGACTTGATCGGCGATTGGCGGCAACAATGGGGCATAGGGAGTTTTCCATTTTTGTATGTGCAGATATCGAACTTCAAATCGAGTCCAGTCGAAGATTGGCCCTCCATCCGCGAGGCGCAACTGCAAACTCTGGATGTGAGCAATGCTGCAATGGCGGTCACCATCGATATTGGCGATCCGGAGAATGTGCATCCCACCGACAAGGTGGATGTGGGCCGGCGTCTGGCCCTGGCCGCGCGCGCGCTGAGCTATGGGGAAACCCTCGAATACTCCGGCCCGCTCTTCCGTCAGGCAACGCCGCAGGGCAGTGAGATTCGTATCTGGTTTGACCACGCGAAGGAGTTGACAGCCAAAGGCGGCGAGTTGACTGGCTTCGAGGTCGCGGGAACCGACGGCAACTTTGCACCCGCCACAGCCAGGATCGATGGCGCAACAGTCGTGGCTTCTAGTCCATCGGTCGCAGAACCGGTTCAAGTTCGTTACGGCTGGGCCAACAGCCCACAATGCAATCTGTACAACAACGCGGGATTGCCGGCTTCGCCGTTCACCTCGGAGAGATAGTGAAAGGGCGCGGATTTCGCCCGGCCAGGGACTACGGCTTTACTGGAACAATCACCGTGGTCTCCTGCATTTCGATCAAGCCGGAGCCGATGAGCTTTTCCAATTCCGGTAGAATCGCATCGGCCTTCTCGCGGGACTCGATGAACTCGATGCGGATAGGAAGGTGGTCGGAGATTTCCAGGATATGCGCCGAGTGAATGCGATGGCCGGCGCCAAAGCCGGCTACGCCCTTGAGCACGGTTGCCCCGGCAATTCCGCTGCGGAAGAGGAAGTCGAGGATGCTGCTGTAGACCGGGATATGGTGCTGCTTGGCGCCATCGCTCATATAAAGAGTGACTTTTACGGCTTTTCCGGATTGCAACATATTCACGCTCCGCGAACATCTGAGGATTCTATCGCAAAAAGCCGATCCATGCGCACCTTACGAGATAGCCTCGGCCAGCGCAGCCCCGCACCAGGTCGCAATCAATCCGAGAATGAGGCTGCCCACGGCATAGAGCGACGCCAGTGCAAAGGCGCCGGAGCGCAAGGTGGAGAGCGTCTCCCACTCAAAGGTGGAAAAGGTGCTGTAAGCGCCAATGAATCCCACCGCAATCAGAAATCGCCATGCCGGGTCCATGCCGGTTCGCTTGCCCAGATAGGTGAGTGAGAAGCCGATAATGATGCATGCGGTAAGGTTGATGACAAATGTACCGAAGGGAAAGCGCGTTCCCATGCGTCCGGCCACCGTCGAACCTACCCAGTAGCGGGCGACCGAGCCTAGCGCGCCTCCCAAAGCAATGAGCAGATATTTCGGCAAGGCGATCTCCAATCAACAGTATATTGAATTCGGGGATCGCGCCGGGAGATAACTCCGCAACAGGATACCCTGTCAGGAGTCATCATCTGTCCGGTCAAAAGGAGGGGGACAGCGGTTAAGGGTGAACTCCTTCACCACAACCAACAAAGCTATTACACTGCGGAAAGCTGTTAGCTGTCAAGGCTGACTCTTGTCCAATACAAGATGAGCCTGAAGCGGGGAGCTGATTCCAACACAAGATGAGCCTGAAGGGTTAGTCATGCTGGGAAGTGAACGTCAGCGTGCACCAGGCAGAGAAGTTGAGTTTGGAAG
>JBAVDS010000042.1:0-31662 GCA_049587335.1 Occallatibacter sp.
ACCTTATAGGGTTACGCTTTGTACGGTCCACCAAACAACCGAGGCGTCGTGGTGCGTCAACACCGCCGACGCCTCTAACCAATCAGCCTGTTCAGGAGGCTTCATGGCTACCCGTAATTCTATCGAACCCACACTTGTCCGCTTCGCCCGCCATCTGCACGCGCGGCGCGGCCTGGCCGAGGTCACCGTCCACAACTACGTCTCCGCAATCCGCCTCGCGCCCGTGATCGGCTTGCAGCCCACTCCAAAGGGGGTCGAGCAGTACATCGAGCGGATGCATAAAGCCGGTGCCTCCTACTCCCACATCGTGAACACGTCGATTGCTCTGGAAGTCTATTGCGCCTTTATCGGGAAGGCCCATCAAGCTGGGCCATCCGAAAAAGCCCCGCCACCTGGTACGCGGCACGTTGTCCGAGGCGGAAATCACCCTGCTGATCGCGGCGGCGCGCACCTTGCGCGAGCGGGCGATGATTGCGACGCTGGCCTATGCCGGTCTGCGCAACCGCGAACTCTGCCGTTTGCGCATTCAGGACGTGGACCTGAGCGGCCAGACCTTGCACATCCAGGCCACGAAAACGCAGAAGGACCGTTACACGCACATCGCCGCGCCGTGTGTGACAGTTCTGGCCGAGTATATGTGCGAACGCAGCGGCCGGCCCGACGATTGGCTGTTCGTCTGCCTGCGCAGTGGGAAGCCCTATTCGCAGCAGAACCTGCGCAAGCTGATTCGCACCGCCGCAAAGCGCGCAAATCTGAAGAAGCGGGTGTACCCTCATTTACTTCGACACAGTTTGGCGACTTGCCTGCTTCATCGTGGGGCGCATCTGTTGGTCATCAAGGAGCAGCTCGGCCACGCCTTTGTCGAAACCACGATGATCTACGTCCACTCCAGCCCCGAGCACACCCAGTTGCAATACCGGATGTATGCCCCGTCGTACCTGTGAACCTCTGGCGGGCCGGAGGAAACTTCGGCCCGCCGGTCGATCCTGAGAACGTGGCTCCATGCCGTTTATTTGCAAAGTATGATCCCCGGCCAGATTTTCACGTGCGTGTGTTGACAGAGAGGGGGGGGGGAGATGAGATAATTCCACCGTATAAACTCAAGTAACTTTTTGTGCCTTGAATTTGCTTACCACAAAGTGACAGGGGTGAAGAACGCTGTTTTGCCCGTCACACGGCGCAGTCACAAAACGAGTCTCCGCAGATGCAGATCGACTACGAAAGGATCAGGAAGACTATGCACAACAAGATGGCAGCAGTGGCAATCTGCATCGTGGCGTTTGCGATGAGCGCGGCGGCGCAGACGGTGACAGGCAGCGGCACGACGAACACGGTCCCGGTTTTCACCGGAACCTCCACGGTTGGCAACTCTCCGATCACGGTTTCGGGCAGTAACGTCGGGATTGGAACAAAGTCACCGGCCGTGCCGTTGGAAATATCCACTGGTGGCGATTGGCTTCTCCGCCTACGCAATACCACAGGAACCGGAACGTATCTGGGATTGTACGATTCACAGTGGGGCGCGTACATCATGCAGAATAGCGGCAACCTCTATTTGCAGCCAGGAGGATCGACTGCTATGTTTCTAGCAACTAATGGCAATGTCGGCATCGGGACGACGAGCCCGGCAGCGCCTTTAACCATACAGACGCCGTATGATTCCAACCAGCCAACCGACAACATCAGTGCGCTGACGTTGGTGAGGGGCGGCAATGGGAATCAACATCTGAATATATCGCTCATTTGGGGTGCGTCTGGGTATAGCTATGAGTTTACGCCCAACTACTACAACGGCTCCGCTTATGTTAATGGTTCCCCATTTGTAATTCAACAGAACGGCAACATCGGCATCGGCACGACGGCACCGGCATATAATCTCGACGTCACTGGCCAAATTCGCGCCACCACCGGCTACGTTTTTCCCGACGGGAGCACCCAGACCACGGCCTTCATTCCCGCTAATTGTGGTGCGGACTATGCCGAGTCGGTCGGCGTGACTGGCGACCGCACGAGCTTTACTCCTGGCGACCTGCTCGTGATCGATCCCAACAATCCCGGCAGCTTCCTCAAGTCCAACCAGCCGTATTCGACGCTGATTGCCGGTGTTTACTCGACCAAGCCAGGGTTCGTTGGCCGTCTTGAGCCAGCCAGCGCCAAGACTGATGCCACCGAAGTTCCCATGGCGATGGTTGGCCGCGTTCCCGCCAAGGTCAGCGCGGAGAACGGCCCCATTAAGGTCGGCGATCTGCTGGTTTCTTCGTCCACCGTCGGATACGCGATGAAGGGCACTGACCGCAGCCTGCTCACCGGCGCGGTGATCGGCAAAGCGCTCGGCTCGCTCGACTCCGGTACGGGAACGATTTTGGTCCTGGTCACGTTGCAGTAGTCCCAGATTGATATCAGATAACTAGGCCAGTTCACGAAGGTTTTACTGTGAAGCGGTCCGGAGATGACTTATGAAGTGCTTAACGCCTGGCGTTTGTCTATTGGGTATGCTGTTGTTTGTGACGGGAGTGATGCCATCTTCAGTATTTGGACAAATAGCACTGCCGACCGGGGGGGAAATTGCAACGGTTGTCGGTACTGGAACCCCTGGCTACTCAGGAGACGGCAATACTGCAATTAGTGCTCAACTAGCCGCACCGAGCCAAGTGGCTACCGATCCGATAGGAAACCTCTATATTGCAGACCAGGGAAACCAGCGCATTCGCAAGGTGGACCGATCCACGGGGCTGATCACTACGCTCGCAGGAAACGGAAAGCAGGCGTTTAATGGGGATGGAGAATCCCCGCAAAACGCCTCTTTCGATACCCCTTCAAGTGTGGCCGCCGATGGAATTGGACACGTGTACGTTGCAGATCAAGGAAACAATCGCATCCGCATGGTGGACACCACGAAAGGAACAATTTCAACGATTGTCGGAACTGGGAAGGCAGCGTATACCGGCGACGGTGGTCCTGCAACGAGTGCTTCGTTGAATGCTCCCACAAGTGTGGCCTTGGATGCTAACGGCGATCTATACATTGTGGACAGCAAGAACCAAAGAATCCGCAAGGTTGACCACAAAACAGGAATCATAAGCACGGTTGCGGGGAATGGGTACGCGGGATATTTCGGAGATAACGGGCCCGCGACTGCGGCCGAACTGAACGGAGTCACGAGTATCGTTGTTGACCACAATGGTCATCTTGATATTGCAGATGCGGAGAACCAAAGAATTCGTCAAGTGGATCTTTCCACAGGGATCATCACAACAATTGCCGGAAATGGATTGGCCGGATATTACGGAGACGGCGGCCTCTCCACGGAAGCCAAAATTGATCATCCCACTGGGGTAGCAGTCGACCCCCTTGGTGATCTCTACATTGCGGATCACGGCAATTACCGCATTCGCATCATTGATCCTCATACGGGTATCATTACTACCTACGCAGGAAACGGTTCGCAGGGCATTCCAGGTGAAGAAATGGAGGCAATGAGTACTTCACTTGACTTCCAGGGACTTGCTGTCGATCAGGAGATGAACGTATTCTTTGCACATCCGGAAACTGGTACTATCCGAGCTGTTGGGAGTCACTACGCTGTGAAAATGGTTACCGGTTCAGACTTGTACCCATCGGCAGCAGACTCGATCAATATAGCTTCCCTCGCCGCAACTCCCGAAGATTATGTGGGAGAGAAATGTAATGTTTACAATCCAACCGGTCCCAGTAATCTTCCTGCTTCTGCAGCCTCGTACGTGATGACCTATCAATTTTCATGGGATTCCCTTTATTATTGCGTACAGTCTAGCTATGGTAGCAATGCGTCTTGGTTGACTTTATCCATAATGGATGTCACCGAACAGAATTGTTCGCTCTCAGATTTTGACTCTTGGGAGACATGTGTACTTCCGTTTCAAGTCACTCAGAACACAGGCGCAAGTAGAAGTGGAGCAATCACGATTACCTTCATCGATAATTCTTGGGAGAGGTTTGTCCCTACCCAACAGGGCACACCGGAAAACTTTACTGTTAGCATAAGCGGAAGTGGTGCTGTGACTAGTTCACCATCCGGAATATCCTGCCCCGGAACATGTTCGGTTTCCTTTCAGTATGGGACGTCGCTTACTCTCAGTGCCCAAGCGGCAACCGGATACCAGTTCACTGGATGGTCTGGAGCGTGTTCCGGAACCGGAAGATGTACTCTGACAATGAACAGTGCCGAGGCGGTTTCAGCAACATTTACGCCAATCCAGGAACCACTGACAGTGACTGTCGTTGGGAGCGGCACAGTGATGAGTTCGCCCGTCGGCATTTCTTGTCCTGGGGTATGCACAACGTCATTCTCGTATGGGACAACCGTCTATCTGACAGCTACGGCTGCCACGGGATATATGTTCGTGGGCTGGTCTGGCGCTTGTTCAGGCACTGGAACATGCGCGATTCAAATATCTGGCAGCGAAAACGTTACGGCCACATTTTCTCTTCCGACGTTCAGCATTATGGTGGGCACTCCAACTCATCTGCCTGTCAAACAAGGTTCTTCGCCTACGGTCCTGTCGATTGGGCATGTGATGACTTACCCGGTTACGGTGACGCCACTCTACGGATTTACAGGAACGGTCACGTTGTCGGCGAGTGGATTGCCTTCGGGAGTCACCGCCAGTTTTTCGTCGGCGACGCTTTCCTCGGGTACATCGACAATGACGTTGACCTCGTCCTACAACAATCCTGAGACAAAAATCGGATCGTTCACCATTGTCGTAACGGGCACAGGGAGTGGCGCGACCGTCAATTCGGCTGGCATTCCGCTCACTACACAGGTATTGGCGTACAAAGGCGACTGCAGCGTCACGGCTGTCCGGTAAATATCACCCTTTGATCTTTCAACCGATATAAAACAAGCGAGTTATGTCCGTATTTTGTTTGCCGCGATTTGAAATGCGTGCCTGCATTCTGTCCGACCGTCCAAGATGAGGGGATGAACGATGGCAAGAGCATCTTCTCCCAGTTGATTGGCTTTCTTCCTGATCGCGATTTTCGGCGCTGCGTGGCTCGCTACGGCGGCGACCGCTACACCAAGAAGCTTTCCTGCTGGGAACAGTTCCTTGCCATGGCCTTTGCTCAACTGACCTATCGCGAGAGCCTGCGCGATATTGAAGCCTGCCTGGGAGCGATTGGCCCCAAGTTGTATCACTTGGGCATCGGCTCCGCTGTGGCGCGATCCACCTTGGCCGACGCCAACGAAAGCCGCGATTGGCGCATCTTTGCCGACTTTGCATAGGTGTTGATCCGCACCGCGATCAAGCTCTACGCCAACGATGCGACCGGCATTGCGGATGTCCGTGACCTGTACGCATCGGACTCGACGACCATCGATCTCTGTCTGGCGCTGTTTCCATGGGCCAGATTCCGCAAGCATAAGGCCGCTGTCAAAATGCACACGCTGCTTGATTTGCATGGCTCGATCCCTACCTTCATTCACATCACCAACGGCAAAGTGCATGACGTCAACGTGCTCGACGAAATCGCTCTCGAAGCCGGAGCCTTTTATGTGATGGTTCGTGGCTATATCGATTTCGAACGTCTTTATCGCTTCACCTTGTCTGCGGCCTTCTTTGTGGTGCGCACAAAGACCAGCGTTTAGAATTTGTACATGATCGCTTCCCTGCCCTGTTTCGTGGCTTATTACCGCGTCTCCACCGACCGTCAGGGCGCGAGCGGGCTGGGCCTTGACGCGCAGCGTCAGGCCGTCGCCCGCCAGGTGAACGGCGGCCAACTCGTGGCCGAGTTCACCGAGATCGAGAGCGGACGCCGGCACACGAACCGGCCTCAGCTCTTGGCCGCCCTTGAAGAGTGCCGCAAGCGTCGCGCCACCCTGCTGATTGCCCGCCTTGACCGGCTGGCCCGCAACGTCGCTTTCATTGCCAATCTGATGGAGAGCGGCGCGGACTTCATCCAGGACCTTCGATCCTAAATAACTGGACCAACAGCAATGGCTCACCTAAAGATATCTCGATTCCGTAATGTGCCGATTGCTTGGCTGATCGCTATTCTAGTTGTTCTGGCGATATTGCTATGCGGTGCATACTTGCTGTACCCGTCGTTACATGCGCGCTATCTTTTCAGCGAGCTTGAAACGCTTCAACTCGGCCGTTCCACGTTTGAGGACGCGGAACGGCTAGCAAGCAAAATCCATGCGGAACCATACGGGGCCTGCGATCGCGCGTATTGCGAATGGAATAGGCAAATAGACAATGGAAGTCTTCCTCGCTGGTGGAGGGGCTCCGGCGTAGGCTTCTCCGTGTCCTTTACTGTGAAGGATTCTTTGGTGGTGCGCAAAGATACTGGGTTTGGCATAGAGTTACTCGGATCTATTCACCCGTCCCAGGTGGGGTTGGAAGAGCAGGAGCATTGGGGCCGAGGCCCAACCGCGAACCGGTCCAAACCGGCTGGTCTACTTCGGACAAGTTTCGCTACTTCTGGTTTCATGTGTATATGACCCCCAAAGCCTCGGTAGAAGATCGGCAGCGCTACACTGCTTTCAATTACAGTTGCTTCTGGGAATATCAAGGATGTAAAGACGCCAGAGAGTTACTGCCAACCGCTGCCCCCTTCCGCTTTGACAAATGAACATGCTGCACTCGCCAAGATTTCGGAAGAACAGTGTAGATGGGCGTTTCTTCGTCTATAGACAGGCGCACAAACCTCCGTTTCCGTTCATGCAGGCCTTGGGGCACAAGGGGTAAGTTGTGACCCATGACCGCACCTCCGCATTTTCAAGGGCTTGCATGTGTCATATGTCAAGGCCATAATTAAACCATGAAATACGGCTATGCCCGCGTATCGACTGACGACCAGAGTACAGCCTTGCTACTCGCGGCCTTGAAGCGGGCTGGACGCAAGACGCTTTTCCGGTATGAGGGTTGTCAGGAGCCACGGCGAAGCGCCCGGCCTATACTGAGGAAGATGGTTTGGACCACTACAAAGGCTATCGCCTCGGCCTGTATCTTGTGTACGGTTTTCTCCGCCGCTATGCGACGGTTGGTCTTTTGCAACTTATATGCGAGCGTTCGCACACAAGCATCAAGAACTCCTCCGGCGCGGATTGGCCTGGCAAGGGTGCAACCTTGCCGCCGTAGCTGACGCGAAGTGTCTTGTTCATTCTTCACCTGCAAAATCACCTGTTGAATGTCCGCCTTCGGCGTGTCTCCGCGTTGTTTGGCAGTCCCCAGCGGCCTGTAAGTTGTTGAAAGTACATTTAATAGGGGCTATGGCATGGAAGAGGTCGTCGGTTCGATCCCGATCAGGTCCACCAATTAAATCAATCATTTGGAAGCACCTCCCTTCCTCGACTTTGTCGCAATCTTGTCGCAAATTCCAAAACCACTCCGCGGACCGGCTTCGCACAGGGTTTCTCTGTTTGTGGCGTTGTTGTTTCCCTCGCCGAATTCGTCCGATCGGATGCTTGCTGCTGCCCTTGCTGCCCTCTCTGATTGGTACGAGCTTTTCTTGCCACCCCCGATCCCCAGGTAGCGGTTTTGGACAAACCAATCGAAGGTGACGCTGCCGTTTCTTACAACCCCATCTTCTGCAATCTGTCCGGTGAGCCTCTTGATTTCGAGTTCCAGCTTTTCTCGCGCCTCATACTTGGTCATCTCGGATTTCAACCCGAGCGCGACCGGAGTGGAGACGGTCTTCAGTTGATTTGTGCTGGGGTCGATCACCGTGCGGCGGAAGTACCGGGTTAGCCGCGGCGCGAGCTGGCCGGCAAGCTTCTGCGACGAAATCGGTTGGCAGAATCTCTCATTGCGCATTGTATGCAACGGCCAAAGCCCCGTCGAGAGAAATGTGGCAGTTCGGATTGGCGCGTTCCCAGCCGGTTTTACCGCATTTCGAATCGCAACTTCACTTGAATCTCAGGATGGCGAGAAATTAAGTACAACTGCAGGTCGGTCGAGGTTACGGATTTCAAGGACGCGGGACGGCTCAAGCGTGGCGTACCCGCCGACTGCCGCTACGTGGCTCAATGAACGGGCGCTTCCTGGATCACAGGTGGC
This sequence comes from Occallatibacter sp., assembly GCA_049587335.1. Classification (GTDB taxonomy): domain Bacteria; phylum Acidobacteriota; class Terriglobia; order Terriglobales; family Acidobacteriaceae; genus Telmatobacter. The sequence continues at coordinate 8,043 of JBAVDS010000042.1, forward strand.
CCAGCTTTGACTCTCCCTCGAACTTTGGTTGCCCCACGTTCTTCGCCTCTACTCCAGTCCTAAACTCTCCATCTGGGAGCGGTCGAAGACGACGAGCAGGCTATTGGCAAAACCGGCAGCCTTACCTTCCAGGAGATGCGCCGCCGCGATGAAGAACTGCCGGCCGCCATCAAAGCCCAGCCCCAACGCCTGGGGATAATCGGAACGGCGCACCCAATCTCCGTGGATAGCTACCAATCCGATGAAACTTGGACGCAACGCCTCGCTGACTGCGCGCCATTGAATCATAGCCGACCGAATCCGCAATCCGATTGAATCCTTCCAGGCTGGCAGCATGGTGGCTTCTTCCACCGGACCCAGGTCGCGGTCGATCACCGGGGTTCGCGCGATGGCGATTCCGTGGCCATGATGCAGGTTAAACTGGTCAGCCCAATAGACGCGGAAGATCTGCCCGGAGGCCATCTCCAGGTAGACCGCGAGCTGAACCGGGTGTGGCCCCGGTCCAGCCCACGCAGGTGAATCAGCCCCGCCAGCGGACTGATAGTAAACACGGGAAAGCGACTCACCCTCGATGCGGCGCGCGGCCTTCTCCAGTTCCAGTTCTTCCATCACTCCTCGTCAATCCTCTTCATCTTCGCCTTCCGCGGCTTTCTTTTTGGTGATGGCGTAGAGGTCGGCAACAGTCTCGGAGTAAACAATGAGCGGTACATCGCTCATCTTCAGCAGGCGTGGGTCATCGGAGTTGCGAGGCTCGTCGTAGGTGTAGCTGCCGACAACGATGGAACCTGCCTTCACAAAGAAGAAGTCTTCGAGGGTCGTCTCGCTGTCGTATTCGGCGCGGACATTCATGCCATCGAGGCGCAGGAAGCTCTCCAGGTTATGGTATGGCCATGACTTGCGGTAGGCGGAGACTTCGCCTGAATCAACGACTGAGCCGCGACGCCAGCCCCGCCGCTCCGCGCGGCTCTTGAAGCTCAAGGCGTTGAGCCTCTGGTCCTCAAAGGCAAACGAGAAGGTTTTCTCGCGGTCCTGGTCGCTTACGGCAAAGACCGGCCGGTCGATCTGCGGGAAGGGCTGCTCCACGGAAGCGAGCGCGGTATGCCACGCGGCGCGATCTGCCGGCGATAGCTCCAGCGGATGGACGATCCCGACTGCGGCATCTTTGCCCAGCGTCACACTTTTGCCGTCATACCCTGCAAAGCTGCCGTCAGGTTGAATGCGGAAGGAGCTCTTCAGCGCATTCGCCTGATAAATGCCCCAGACCAGCCCAGAGGCAAAGGCAGCGGCGAGCGGGTTGCCGGTGAAGAATGCCTGCCAGTCGGCTGCCGACCAGCGCCGCTGCACGATCAGGTAGTATTCGAGGTTCGAACCAAGCTGCCGCGCCGCCTCGGCGAGGGATTGACGCAGATTCTTGAGTTCGTCCTTCTGTTGCGCCGTCGCCGCTTTGGGCAGCGACTTGAGGGACTTGCCTTTGGCATCGACAAGTTCGAAGCTGCGATCCGCCGTCAGCACCAGTTCGAGTTTGTCTGCGCCCACCGGGAAGGGACGCCGGCCATTCTTGAGGCTGAAGTCGGGAACCATCAGGTCGGAGAGTTCGAAGGGCGTCTTGCCCAGCTTGTCGGCGATCGCGGTGAAGGCTTCCTGCGCGGCCTGACGCACATTCGGATACTTGATGCGGAAGACCTTGCGAATGCGGTCCAGGGCGCGTGCGGCCTCGAAGCTACCGAGCAGTCCGAGCGCCGCGCAAGCGCCGGGGTTGGTTCCGACCACGGCGACCTTCTCAATCGGCGCAATGACACGCTCATCGCCCAGCATTCCCACGGGCGCGATCGCAAAGCGGGTCTTGGCGCTGATGCCCCCGTTCTTGAACGCCAGATCGAGCAGATTCACAGCAAAATCCCCGGAGCTTTTGCGGTCGATCAGCGGGTACACATCTCGCGCTTCGGGATCGGCAAAGATGCCGTCGGCACGGCTTTGGCGATAGAAGAGGAAGCGCACGGTGTCAAGATCGAGTTTCTTTCCGTCTGACCATTTCAGCGGCGGCAGATTGGCATCGTCCAGCCATTTAACTGCTGGCTTGTCCAGTTTGCCGCGCTTCTTCGCCGATGCAACGCGCAGGATGGCTTCGGCAACCGAGATCTGTTTCGGATCTTCGAAAAGCTTGTCCACGGCCAGGTCGCGCACATCGTCGCTGCCTTCGCTATCGAGCAGCCCCTTGAGGATCTCCTTTGCCTCGGAGACTTTTAGCAGGGTAAGAATCAGAGCGCCGGATTGGCGCTGATTCGCCTTCTTGGCCGAGAGCAGTTCCTTTGCCTTGGGCAGCACGATCTTCGCATCGAGCCGTGCAAGCGCAAGGCAGGCCGTTTCGCTTATCTTTCTGAACTCGCTCTGGGCAATCTCCCAGACCTTGTCGTAATACTTCGAGTAATCGAGGGGCGCCAGCAGAGCGAAGAGCTGCCGGTAGTGGGGGGCAAGGCTATCGTCCCGGATGTCCATTTTGAGGCCTTCGGCGATGATCTCGATGCCCGCCTGACCCAGACCTTTGGCCACTACGGCTGCCACTTTGAGGTCGAAGGCCTTGGTATTGTCCGCGAAGGCGAAGACCGCATCCTTCGCTCGCACGCCAAAACACGCCAGCATCCATGCGATGTACTCCGCGGTCCCGTCCCGCCATTGAGGTCCGTCCGACCAATAGAATTCGTAACGCTCTTCGGTGTTCCTTTTCTTCGATATGGTCTGTAGCACCTCGCAGGCAAGCCCAAAGGCCTGTTCGCCGTGCTTCTGGCTATAACTTTCGGCGAGAACGCGCACCGCCTCTGCCTTGCAGGGCAGGCAGTTCGTTTTGGCAATTGCTTCCAGCAGTATCCCCTCGTAGCTCTGCGGATCCCTGGCGCAGAGCGGTTTGAGCTGCTCCCAGGGAGTGTGAATTTCTCCTTTTTTGTTAGGCTCGATCTTCAACCACTCCGGGGCTACGCGCGCAAAGGTCTCGGCGTCATTGGCGGAGAGCAGCGCGGTGACTCCGACGCGCACATCATAATAACGGCTGGCCGCCTCAACCATGGTGGCAAATCCATCGCCCTTGACGGCGGCAAGCAGGTAGCGGCCAAAGGAGGTCGGAGTTTTGTCATCGCGGACCAACTTACGATTCAACTGCGTGAGAGCCAGGCGCAGGAAGAGATCGGGGGCAATGCCGTAGGTGATTACCTCGGCTGCGACCTTGCCAAAGAGATCCTCATCCGTTTCTACGACAATCTGCTTGCTCAGCCATTCCATGAACCCTTCGTAATAGCCCGATGGTTGGGTCAGTCCTGGTTTGACGATGCTCCATGCGCTCTGGGTGATGTAGTGCAGCAGCCGGCGATCCACGAAGCTCCACTCGGCGTATGGCGCGAATATCCTGCAGATGCCCGCTAACGAGGATTGAAGCTTGACGTCGGCGAAAGGCACTTTGTTGGTCTTTCCGCTCAGGAAGGCCATGATCTCATCGGTTCTCTTCCCTCCGCCTTCGTGCGCGAATTCTTCCATACGATCCTGGTATCTCTTGAGAACCGCCTTCAGTTCCTTCGGATCAGCGGGGAGATCGCCGGAGACCGTCTGTACCTCGACAAGTCCCAGGTGCTCAAAGATGGCGTCTTTGCCACGCGCAATCACCGCTTCCGGGACGTTGGCGATCGGATTCTCCTCGAGGTTGAGTTCGACGAGAGAACTCATTGCGACGATCTCTTTGGGGACCTCTTTGATCTGGTTGCTCTCCAGGTTGAGAACTGCGATGTGCGTCGCGAAGAGGCTCTTGGAGAGCGTGCGAACCTTGTTATTCGGCATATTCAACTCGCGCAGCTTGCCCAGCCGCGTGATGCCGTCGGGAATCTCAGTAATGTCGTTCTTCGGCTTCTCGACATAATCCGCCGTTCCCTGAAGGTCCAGCACCTCCAGGCTAGCCACATCGAGTACCGCATCGGGGAAACCCTTGAAGCGGTTCTCGACCAATGTCAGCTCCTTCAGGCTGGTCAATCCCGCCAGCCCCGTGGGCAGGCTCTCGAGTTCGTTGTACCCCAGATCAAGTTCCTGAAGGTTGGCCAGCATTCCCAACTCTTCGGGAACCGAGGAGAGTTTGTTCCGATACAAATCCAGCTTTTCAAGGTGAACGAGCTTTCCGATGGAACGAGGCAGTGCTGTGAGTGCACACCGAAAAGTGAGGTCGCGGAGCGATGACAGACTACCGATCTCTTCGGGCACCTCAGAGAGCACTTCACTCTTCACTTCGAGGTAATCGAGCTTCTTCAATTCACCGATCTCGCTGGGTAGCGCCTCGAGCTTGGCGCCATTAATGTTCAGGCTCGTTAGCTCGGTCAGCCTTCCCAATCCGGGCGGCAGCGTCTTCTGGTCTCCTGTGTACAGTGTCAGATCCTTCAGCGACGCAATCTCATAGACAAGAGGAAGGGTCTCCGCGTCCACGCTCGCCGTAAGCTCGGTCCGCCCTTCTTCTTTGGCCTGCTTCAACGTCTCGATCAGTTCCTGCTTGGCGTTTCCGCTACTCTTTCCCACGATCTCTCCTTGGATATTGGATCTACTCTACCGGCTGCCTCTTCCTTACGCACGGCGCAAGGGGATGGATGGAGGCTTCTGTTCCTTATGAAGGACTGCGTAAAGCAATGAAAAACTGCCTCACGATTTTCACATTCTTTTTACAGCGTCTTTCGCATTGTTGCCGAAACAGGCCAGCCTCTAACAAATGTACTCCGCGGCCCTGCTCCATCCGGAATCTCTCCGGCCAATGGAAACCGGAAACTCCGACAGTATAAGATACTTTCGTGACGGCCTTGAGCGCCTCGCTGACAGGTTCGAAGGCCTCTCTCGCCGTGCTTCCTACGGTCGCATCCGGCGAGGATTCGGTTTCTGAAGATACTTGAGACTTTCGGATTCGGTGATCCGGCTCGGTAGTGTAGACCGGCGCCTTGAGCGTATTGACGTTTTCTGCCTTCACTGCAACTTTCCGCCGGGTTTCGTGTCTAATAGAGTGCCTGACGGGCGATGCCCAGCGCGCAGGCACAAAAAATCATTCAATCTTGGAGGTTCCGGTTATGTCTTCCATCCCACGGATGCCGCTGATGTTGAGTCTTTCTTTCCTTTGTGGCGTCGCGATCTTCTCTGCCGCGGCGAGCGCCCAATCCTCATCTTCCATGGGCAAGTACAGTTCCAGCCTCTTCATGGCTGGGGAATCCAGCTCCAACGAGTTTCATCTGGAAGCCGATGGCGGAGCCGCGGGATCGGCTGCGATGCAGGCAGCCTCCGCGGACGGCCAGTCGAGCGGAGCTTCGGGCGCTGGATACGGCAGACGGCACAAGTTCATCAACGGCTTCGCACTCGAACTCGGCGGCGGTTTCAATGCGCCTATCGGCAACGACACATCGACCACCGAGGGCGGACCCTTCATCACCTGGGGCGGCAATCTGACCGCTGGCGGCGGTGTGCATTTTTCCCCGCGCTTCTCGCTGCTGGGCGAGTTCCAGTTCCTCGATAACAAGCTCCCCGGCGCATTTATTGCCGAAGCCGGGGCTGGAGCATCGAACGGAAACACCCACATCGTTTCGCTGACGGCCGCTCCGGTCATCGATCTCTTTCCCAAGCACACAATGAGCGCATATCTGACAGGCGGAGGCGGCTATTATCACAAATCCACCAACTTCAGCATAGAGGTGTGTTGCGACTACTACGGGTATCCGGTGAATATCAATACGAACTCGTTCTCATCCAACCAGCTTGGCGGCAATCTGGGCGTCGGCTTTACGCGGCGGCTGGGCGGCACATATGGCGACGGCACCATGAAGCTCTTCGGCGAGGCTCGCTACCTCTACCTGAATACGCCGCGCATCGGCGCAGTCAACGGCCTGGGAAGAACGGAGTTGATTCCGGTCACCATTGGCGTGCGCTGGTAGACCCGGCCTTCCGCACGCATGGCGGTTATCGAACGCGCTCGGCCTGCAACAGCATCTGCTTCCGCTCGACGCCCCAGCGATAGCCGGTCAGCGAACCACTCGCGCCGACGACACGATGGCAGGGCACGACCAGCGCCACGCGATTCATGGCGCAGGCGCGGGCCACGGCGCGGGTTGCATTGGGCTTGCCCAACTCCCGCGCCAACTGGCTGTAGCTGCGCGTCTCGCCACGCGGAATCCGTCTCAGCGCCTGCCAGACACGCAATTGAAATGCCGTCCCCCTGAGGTCTAAAGGCGTCCGAGCTGGTGGATCATCTCCACGCTCAAGTACTTGGTCCAGTGCTATGTGCACCACTTCCATGAGTGACGGATCGCGCTGTAGCGTGGCGGCGGGAAACTCGGCGCGCAGGCTGGCTACGGCTTCGGATTTCGTTCCCGCCAGCGCCAGCCAGCAGAGGCCAAGCTCCGTTGCGCCCACAATCACCCAGCCAAAAGGGGATCGCGCCGCGCACCAGCCGATCCGCTCGCCGCGCCCTCCGGCGGCAAAGCGGGCCGGCGTCATGCCCAGTTGCGCGCCCTCGTAGCCGCGGCTCGACGAGCCGAAGCCGGCGTTGTAGATTGCGCGGGTCACAGGCTCTCCCTGCTTGAGCGCGTTACGCAGATTGCCCGCGCGCAATGCCCGCTGATATTGCAGCGGAGTCACGCCGAGTTCTCGTTTGAAAATCCGCTGCACAGTGAATGGGCTGAGTTTGACGAGCCGCCCCAACTCGGCCAGCGGTAGCTGTCGGTCGTGGTGAGCTTCGATGTACGCGCGCACTTTGTCGATCGGCCCGCCAGATTCTTTGGATTGAACTTTGCCGCTCATGAAATCCATCGTCGCCGATCCGCGCCCTCGCAGGCTACCCGATTCTTGCGTGGAAAGCGGATTTTCTGCGAAAACAATGCCTTGCGATCTTATCTTCCATGCAGTTCCTGCGTATTCCAGGAATGTTCATATTCATTGACGCTCTTCTCTCCGCGAGCGAATCTATAGTTGGAATGATCCTCTTGAAGGAGAGAAGCCCCATGAACTCCACTGGCAACACCATCCTTATCACCGGCGGCGGCTCAGGCATTGGCCGCGGCATTGCGGAGGCCTTTCACGCACTCGGCAATCAGGTCGTCATCGCTGGCCGGCGCAAGCAGGCGCTTGATGAAACCACCGCTGCCAATCCAGGCATGAAATCCCTTCCACTCGACATCGAAGATTCATCCGCCATCCCTTCCTTCGCCGCTCAAATCGCCGCTGCGTACCCGTCGCTGAATGTGCTTATCAACAACGCAGGCATCATGCGCGCGGAAAAGCTGCTTGCCCAGCAAAGTGATCTAGCCGACGCTGAAGCTACTGTCGCTACCAACCTGCTCGGCCCCATCCGTTTGACCGCCGCGCTGCTGCCCCATCTGCAAAAGCAGCCTCGCGCCACCATCATCAACGTCACCAGCGGCCTGGCCTTTGTTCCGCTGGCCATCACGCCAACATATTGCGCCACCAAGGCCGCAATTCACTCTTATACGCAGTCGCTGCGCTATCAGCTCAAAAACTCGCCTATCGAAGTTCTGGAACTGATTCCGCCTTACGTCGCGACACACCTGATGAACGGTGCCGACGATCCGCGAGCGATGCCGCTGGCCGATTATCTGGCCGAGGCCATGAAAATCCTCACCAGCCAACCCACGCCGCAGGAGATCTGCGTGGAACGCGTAAAGGCCCAGCGCACCGCTGCTGAAAGCGGAGGCTACGATGAGTTCTTCAACGCCTTCAATGCAGCCCGGTCGGATCTTCATCTCTCCTGAAGGCTGGCTGCTTTCGCAAATTGGAGTGTGCGCCATAGCTCTGATCGAAGCGGCAAACTAACTGCTTGCGCGCTCCCGCAGCACCGCCTCGGCGCGCAGCAGGTCGGCCTCGGTGTCCACTCCAATCGTGTCGCCGGGAGCCTCGGCGACATAAAGCGCAATACCGTTTTCCAGCAGCCGCAACTGCTCCAACCGCTCGGCCAGCTCCAGCGGCGAGGGCGCGAGCGCGGCAAAGCGCTCCAGAGCAGCCTTGCGATAGGCATAGATGCCCAGATGCTTGCGATAGCCGGTGAAGCCCGTGCTGTCGCGGGCAATTTCGCGCCCACGACAGCCATCGCGGTCGTAGGGAATCGTGGAACGGGAAAAATAGAGTGCGCGGCCGTCGAGAGCCGTGACCACCTTCACTGCATTGGGATCGGCGATCTCCTCCACCGGACAGCGAACGGCCAGGGTGGCCACCTCGACCTCCGGACGGTCGAAGAGTTTGAGCAGCGGGGGAAAAAACTCCGCGGTCAGCGTCGGCTCGTCGCCCTGGATGTTGACGTAAATCCCGGCGTCGATCTGCTGCGCCGCCTCGCGCACGCGGTCGGAGCCGCTGGCGCACTCCGGCGAGGTCATCAACACGGAAATCCCGCGCTCACGGCAGACAGCGGCCACCTCGCCGGAATCGGTCGCCACCACCACAGGGTCCATCCAACCACTGGCCGTGGCTGCGCGCCAGACCCACTCGACCATCGGCCTTCCGGCAATCTCGCGCAGCACCTTGCGGCTGAGCCTTGTGGAGCTGAGCCGCGCCGGAATCACTCCGGCAATGCGAATCGGAATCATGAGGCAGAGTTTACACGAAGAGCTTGGCGGCCTTCCCGGAGAACAAGGCCTGAGCTGCCCCGCACCGTCCTGCCCGAAGCGGGAGACCTGCGCCATTGACCCGCCGCGCCATTTCCCGTAGACTAAGTAATTGCGAGGGATGCGGCACGATTTGCATTCTGTTACCGCATCATCTCCAAGAAAACAAGGAAGAGCAATGGCAAACCATGTATCGTCGCTGAAGCGCGCCCGCCAGACCGAAACCCGCACCGCGGTCAACCGCGCCAACCGCAGCCGTGTGCGCACCAGCCTGCGGGATCTGCGCGAAGCCCTTACCCTGGGAGACATCAAGGCCGCGCAAGAGCAGTATCGCGCCACCGTCTCCACCCTCGACAAGAGTGTCCAGAAGGGCATTCTGCACGACAACACCGCCTCGCGCTACAAGAGCCGGCTCAATGCCCGTCTGAAGGCTTTGGCCCTGGCCAAGGCATAAGAAGAGCTTGCGGCAGGTTGCCGGATCGCTTCGGCAGCGGAGAAACGAGAATTCGATACGGAGAGCGGACGGGGCAGCCCGGGCCGCTCTTTCTCTTTTCAGGCTTCCGCAGTTTGCTGCATCTCGCGCAGAATGATGACGATTCCCAGAGCCGTGAGCACGCAGACCAGCGCAACCAGAAAGACGCTGGAGTAGCCGAAGCCGCCGATCACCGCGCCGGCCAGCGGACCAGTCAGGAAGAAGGAGACATCGGAGAAGGCGGTATAGACGCCGAGTGCGGTTCCGCGATTGTGCTCCGGGACGCGCTTGACGGCCTCCACGCCGATGGCAGGAAAGACGAGTGAGAAGCCAAACCCCGCCAGAGCGGCGGCGCAGAAGGCCATCCACGGCGCCGAGGCACGCCACAGCATCAGCATTCCCAGCGATTCGACGGAAAGGCAGGCCATGGCCACGGGAAAGCCGCCAAAGCGGTTGATGGTCTGTATGAAAAGCAGCCGCGCCACGATAAACGCCAGACCGAAGGCTGTCAGGCAGAGAGCGGCGCCCGTCCAATGGCGGCTGATGTAGTAGAGAGTGACAAAGGTGGCCAGCACGCTGTAGCCGATGCCGCCCAGAGCCAGGCCCATGCCATGCGGGGCCACGCGGAAGATCACGTCGCGGAAGGGTAGATGATCGCCGGGGATGACCTTGACCGGGCGCTTGCGGCTGGCCAGCAGCAGGCTGATCGCGCCGATCAGCATTGTCAGCAGGCCGATCGCTCCCAGCCCCCACTGTGGATCTCCCCAGATCGAATCCAGAACCACGCCCAGCGGCGCGCCCAGCGCCATGGCGCCATAGGTGCTGATGCCGTTGTATGAGATCACCTTGGCCATATTGGCCTCTCCGGCGCTGGTGATTCCCCATAAGGTGGAACCCGTCGATCCCAGGCTCTCACCGGTGCCGAGAACCAGACGGCTGAGCATCAGCACGGCCAGGCTGAGCCAGGGATACATATGCAGGGCGGCGGCGGCGATCAGCACGGCTCCACTGGCCGAGCAGGCGGCCATGCCCCAGAGAACGGAGACCTTGGCCCCGGAGTGGTCGCTGATGCGCCCGGCCCAGGGACGGCTGGCCAGTGTGGCGATGTACTGCATACTGATGACCAAGCCGGCCAGAGCCGCGCTATACCCCATGTGCAGATGGACATACGGCGGCAGGACCGCCAGCGGCAGCCCGATGGAGAGATAGACGACGAAGGTGAAATAGACAAAGCCGACGATATGCCAAGTCCCGCCGTTATTCGCAGTGGGCGGCGGGCTTGAAGCGCAATCGGAGACAGGAAACGGCATCAGAGAAGAGTTTAACCTGTGAATGATTTTTCATTCCCATTATATCGGAGTTGGAGTGCGAATGAAGTTGTGCGGGCTTAGACTGAAGTTATGGCGGCCACCTTTCATGTGGAGAACTTCGGATGCCGGGCGGCGCGCGCCGATGGCGAGGCGGTCGCCAATCGTCTGAATGCCGCCGGGCACTGCGAGCGGCAGCCCGCGGAAGCCGATCTCGTCATCGTCAATACGTGCAGCGTGACGGCGGAGGCCGACCGTTCCGCGCGGGCCTTCATCCGCCGGGCGCACCGTCAGAATCCATCTGCCCGGATCGTTGTGACCGGCTGCTATGCGCAGCGCGCGCCAGAGGAGCTGGCCGCTCTGCCGGGTGTGGCCGCCGTGGTGGGCAACAGCCACAAGGCCCTCGCGCCGGAGATTATTCTGGGCCTGGGTCAAACGCCGGCTCAAAACTCCGAAGGGCTGCTTCGCGTGGAGTCGCTGCTTGCGGGCGGCTCGCCGGCTCCCATCTGGGCCGATGGCCTCTTCGCCCACTCGCTGCTGGAGAGCGCACAGGTGATGCCCGGAACGCAGACCCGGCCCAACCTCAAGATTCAAGAGGGCTGCGGAAATCGCTGCACCTTTTGCGTCATTCCGCAAACCAGAGGCGCCTCCAAGAGTCTGCCCGAAGCAGCCGTTTTGCGGCAGGTGGAGGGATTTGTGGCCGCCGGAGGCCACGAGCTGGTGCTCTCAGGAATCAATCTGGGGCGCTGGGGGCGGGATTTTTCATCCGCCGAGGGCGTCCGCAGGCCGTCGTCGCTGGCCGGCGTGGTGCGAACCATCTTTGAAGAGACTCCGCTCGCCCGGCTGCGGCTCAGCTCGATCGAACCGATGGATTGGGATACGGAGCTGATCGGGCTGATGGCGGAGTTTGGCGGGAGCCGCCTGGCTCGGCACGCACACCTGCCGCTGCAATCCGGCTCGGACGCGGTGCTGCGCCGGATGCACCGGCGCTACCGGCCCTGGCACTACGCGGAGAAGGTTGCCGCACTCACCGAGGCGGCGGGCGCGGAGCTGACGCTGGGCGCGGATGTGATGGCTGGCTTTCCCGGCGAGAGCGAATCCGAGTTCGCGGAGACCCTGGCGCTGATTGAGGCGCTGCCCTTCGGCTATCTGCATCTCTTCCCTTTTTCGCCCAGGCCTGGGACGGCGGGCTGGGCGCAGCACGCCGAGCGGCCCGTTCCCGCCGAGGCGGTCGAGGAGCGCATGAAGCTGCTGCGCGCGCTGGCCGCAGAAAAGTCCCGGAGGCACCGCGGTCGCTTTATCGGGCGGGAGTTGGAGGCGATCACGCTGCATACGCCCGCGGAGATAGCGGCCCGTCAGCGCAGCGCCGCGCTGACGGAGAACTTCCTGCCCGTGGAGATCGAGGGCCGGCAGGAGGCCAACCGGCTGCTCCGGCTGAGAGTGAAGGGGTTGAACGCCGCGGGAACGCTGGAAGCTGTGTTGGTAGAAAAATCCTCGTAAACCCTTTGTTCCGATAAACCGGGCCAATGCTATACTCAACTTGCGTCCTGAGCCTGCGGAAGAATTCAGCATTGGCTGAAGGCAGGCAGCGGCGACTTTTGGAGGAGCACCATCGCACTCGATAAACGTTCGGCTAAGTCTTTTATCCGCATCAACGAGAAGATTCGCGCACGCGAAATTCGCGTGATTGACGAAAACGGAGAGCAATTGGGCATCCTGGCCCCCTTTGAGGCCCTGAGAATTGCCCGCGAGCGCGGCCTCGATCTGGTCGAGGTTTCATCCAGCGCGGTTCCGCCGGTCTGCCGCATTCAGGATTATGGCCGCTTTCTCTACGAAAAGGAAAAAAGCGAACGCGCCGCCAAAAAGAAGCAGAAGGTCATCACCGTCAAGGAGTGCAAGTTCTCCGTAACCGTGGACGAGCACGACTACCAGACCAAGAAAAATCAGGCGATCCGCTTTCTCAATGAGGGCGACAAGGTGAAGGCGAGCCTGCGCTTCCGCGGCCGCCAGATGGCTCACCGCGAGCTGGGCTACAACATCATCAACCGGCTGATCCAGGATATTGGGGAAGCGGGAATCGTCGAGTTCATGCCGCGCATGGAAGGCACCATTCTGCACGCGATCCTGGCGCCGTCCAAGAAGCAGGAAGCTCCCAAGCCCAAGCCTGCTCCGCCGCTGGCGCAGTAATCCGCGGGGAAGGCCCGCGCCGCATCCAACAATTTTCTATCGCGCGCTGCCGGCCAAGACCGCTTTTTGTTTGGCGAGCCGGCTGACGGCATCGCTCTGCTTGACCATCTCCATCACCGACTGTCCCTTTTCGGCGAGCGCGCCGGTGGGGCAGGCCTGCACGCATTTGCCGCAGCTTGTGCAGCTCGACGCATGGCCCCAGTCGTCTTTGAGGTCGCTGACGATGCGCGCGTAGATGCCGCGCGAAGCAACCTCCCAGACGTGCGCTCCTTCGACTTCAGCGCAGACGCGGACGCAGCGCGTGCAGAGGATGCAGCGGTTCTGATCGAGAACGTAGCGCGGGTGGCTCATGTCCACGGCGAGGCGGGGATTGTTGTAGGAGTAACGCACGTGCGTGATGCCCAACTCGCGGGCCATCGCCTGCAGCTCGCAGTGGCCGTTGGAGACGCAGGCCGAGCAGATATGGTTGCGCTCGACGAGCAGCAGCTCGATGGCCATCTTGCGATATTGCGTCAGCTTGGCCGAAGAGGTTTTGATGGACATTCCCTCCTGAATCGGCGTGGTGCATGCGGGTAGCAAGCGTTCGCTTCCGGCCAGCTCGACCATGCAGACGCGGCAGGCGCCGACGGCGCTGAGGCCCTTGAGATAGCAGAGGGTGGGAATCTGCTTTCCGTGCGCGCGGGCGGCCTCTAAAATGGTCTGGCCTTCATTGGCGGTGACCAGTTCGCCATCGATTTGGACGGAGATGGTTTTCGTCGGCATGGGAATGCTCCTTTCCTAGTTGGCGCCCACGGTGGCTCGCAGGTCGCAGCGCAGGCAGCGGCGGGCTTCATCCAGCGCCTCCTGGGCATCGAGTCCGTTCACCACCTCGCGCTGCGAACAAACCCTCATCTCCGGCGGAATGGCATGAGCCTGATGACGGCGGCTGAGACTCGGCTCGCCGGGAGCAGTGCGGCTGTACTCGATGACGGGGAAGAGCTGCTCCCAGCGGGCTTCACCCGATGGAGTTGGACCCATCAGGCGTTCGTCCATCTTCTGCGCGGCCTGCTTGCCGCAGCTCATGGCATTGGAGACGTTGGAAGCGCCGGTGATGACATCGCCGCCGGCATAGAAGTTGGGGCGGCTGCTCTCGTAGGTGAAGCGATCGACGATGATGGTTCCCTCGTCCTTGAGGGCCAAACCGGAGGCGCGACAGAAGTCCTGGTCGAAGGTCTCGCCGACGGCGAGGATGACGCTGTCCGCCTCGAAGCGCTGTACCTCGTCGGTGAGGACCGGCTTTCTGCGCCCGCTCTTGTCGTACTCGCCGAGGCGCGTCTTGACGATCTCGATGGCCTTCACGTGGCCCTCGGCATCGCCGACGATGCGATGCGGCGCGGCGAGAAAGACAAAGCGCACGCCTTCTTCCTCCGCCGCCTGAATCTCCTCGTCGATGGCGGGCATATCCTTGCGCTCGCGGCGGTAGAGGATGGTGGCCTGCGCGCCCATGCGCATCACCGTGCGCGCCGAATCGATGGCCGCGTTGCCGCCGCCGATGATGGCGACGCGCGCGCCCATCGAAATTTTTTCCTGGCGGGCGACCGACTCCAAAAACGGCAGCGCGGGATGAACATTCTGCAACTCGGTTCCGGGAAGATAAAGCCAGGATTCCTTCCACGTCCCAATCGAGAGGAAAACGGCGTCAAACTGGCTGGCCAGCTCATTCAGCGGCACGTCAAAGCCGATGCGGGTGTTGAAGACAAACTTCACGCCGACGCCTTCGATCAGGTCCAACTCGCGGCGCAGAACGGATTTGGGGAGACGGTATTCGGGAATGGCGAAGCGCAGCATCCCGCCGGCCTCATTGCGCTCCTCGAAGATGGTCACCTCGTGGCCGAGCATCGCCATGTAAAAAGCGGCGGTCAAGCCGGTCGGTCCGGAGCCGGCGACGGCGATCTTGCGGCCGGAAGCTGGAAGCTGGCGCGCGCGAATCCGCTGGAGCATCGGCTCAAAGAAATCGGACTGATAGATGGCGTCGGCGATGAAGCGATGCACCTCGCGCATATTCACCACCTCGTCGAAGGACTGGCGGCGGCAGCGGTTATCGCAAGGGTGCTGACAGACCCGACCTGTCGATGCGGGCAGCGGATTGTCGAGGATGACGGACTCGAAGGCATCTTCGAGACGGCCCTCCTGAAATAGTTCCAGAAAGCGGGGAATGTTCATGCGCAGCGGGCAGGAGTTTTCACAGGGCGAGAGAGCCAACTCCTGACAGACGCCGGCGCGGCAGCGATGGGCAACGATGTGATCTTCGTACTCATCGCGGAAGTGGCGGATGGTGGTAAGCACGGGATTGGGCGCGGTCTGGCCGAGGCCGCAGAGAGAGCACTCGCGGATCATGCGGCCCAGTTCATCGAGCAAGCTCATCTGCTCGCGGCTTCCGTCGCCGCTGGTGATGGCGTTGAGAATGCGCAGCGCCTTGTTGAGGCCGACCCGGCAGGGAACGCATTTTCCGCAAGATTCGGAGTGGGTGAACTCGACGAAGTAGCGGGCGACATCGACCATGCAGTTGTCTTCGTCCATGACGACCATGCCGCCGGAACCCATGATGGAGCCGATCTGCGCGAGGCTCTCGTAATCGACCGGAGTATCGAGCATATCGACGGGGATGCAGCCGCCACTGGGTCCGCCGGTCTGCACGGCCTTGACGCGGCGTCCGGCAATGGCGCCCTCGCCGATGTCATAGATGAAGCTCTTGAGAGGCGTACCGAGCGGCATCTCGACCAGGCCGGTGTTCTGAATCTTGCCGACCAGCGAAAAGACTTTGGTTCCGGGGCTTTTCACGCTGCCTGTTTCGGCAAACCACGCGGGACCGCGCGTAACGATGGGAGCGATGTTGCACCAGGTCTCGACGTTGTTGATGTTGGTGGGATAGCCGTTGAGGCCCTTCTGCGCGGGAAAGGGCGGACGGGGATGCGGACGTCCGGCGCGGCCTTCGAGCGAGGCAATCAGCGCCGTCTCTTCGCCGCAGACAAAGGCTCCCGCGCCCTGCACCAGCTCGATATTGAAGTTGAATCCGCGATCGAGGATATTCGCGCCCAGCAGGCCGTACTCGCGGGCCTGCTCGATGGCGCGGTTGAGGCGGCTGACCGCCAGCGGATACTCGGCCCGCACATAAATGATGCCCGCGGTGGCGCCCATCGCGTAAGCGCCGATCATCATGCCCTCCAGCAGAGAATGGGGATCGCCCTCGATCTCATTGCGGTTCATGTATGCGCCGGGATCGCCCTCGTCGGCGTTGCAGATGATGTACTTGGTCTCGGCCGTGGCTTTGGCGAGAAAATCCCATTTGTTGCCGGTGAGAAAGCCCGCGCCGCCGCGTCCTCTGAGCCGCGCGGCCTTGATCTGCTCGATGACATTTTCCGCGCGGCCATCGATCAGAACCTTGTAAAGCGCCTGATAGCCGCCCACCGCAATGTACTCCTCGATGTCGGAGGGATTGATGAGGCCGCAGTTGCGCAGAACGATCTTCTTTTGGCCTTTGAAGAAAGGGACCGCATTCCAGGAGGGAATCTCCGGATAACCCTGGCCGTACTTCAAATTTGCCGTAATGTGATCCCACTCCTCGATCTTGCAGAAGGCCAGATCGGCAGGCATGACGCCGGTAGAGACCGCTTCGAGGATGCGTGCGGCGTCATTGGCCTGGACGCGGTGCAGGACGACGAGGGGATTTCCGGGAAGCCGGAGGCCGACGAGCGGCTCCTGAAAGCAGGAACCGAAGCAGCCCACGCCGGCCAGCATGACCTCAACGCCGCTGCGATGAATCGCCTCATTGAGAGCGTGGAAGACCTCCTCGGCGCCATTGCCGCTGCCGCAGGTTCCCATTCCCACCGTGATGCGCGGAAGGGCCGGCATCAGCTTGGCCAAACCAGATTCACGAACCGCGCTGAAGGCGCCAATATCCTGAATTCGCGGCATTATTTTCCCCCTTGTTTCATGATTCCGGGCTGGCCCAGGGCCTTTACTTCCCGCTGCAAGGTGCGTTCATTCACGTGGCCGAGAATGTGATGATTCACCTCGACGACCGGGGCCAGCGCGCACTGACCAAAGCAGGCGACTGTGCGCACCGTGAAGTGACGGTCGGCGGTGGTCAGCGCCAGCTTGTCGGCCTCGTTGCTGTCGCTCGGCTCCTGCCCGCTGAGGCCAAGATCGAGGCAGAGCTTCTCCAGCAAATCGCGTGAGCCGCGCGTGTGGCAAGCGGTTCCGCGGCAGACACAGACCACGTTGTCGCCCTGCGGATCGAGGTTGAAGAGCGCAAAGAAGGTCGCGGCGCTGTAGATCGTCGAGGGAGGGATGCCGGTCTCCGCCGCGATGTAGCGCAGCGACTCCATCGAAAGAAACTTGTGCGCGTTGGCGGCCTGCACCGCTTCCAGAATTCCCAGCAGTGCGCCGGGACGGCCATCTTGCTCCTGAATGGCCTGGTCGATGAGCAGCTTCTCCTGAGCATTCAGCTCTTCATGGGCGACACTCTGCATGATTCCTCCGCTGCCGGGCAGACTTGCGGGACGGCCTGATCGTGGTCATGAATTGGATGGCGAATCGAGCGAAGGGCACCCTCTGGAAATCCGCACACAGTGGACGCGCACCGGTTGTGAGGAAACGGGATGGCGAGAACAACATAGCCGGACCCTGCTCACTTCTGGACAATGCCAAGGGAGGTGAAGGGAGAAGGTGAATGCGCCTTCGCCCGTGAAGCTCCGCCAACCCGCCCAAAGAAGCGCGCCGCTGCCTTCAGCGCATTCGGCAGAGAGTTTCACCCCAAAATCTGTCCGAAGGGACATTGACACGGAAAGCCGCGACTCGATGTGTCCTGCGTCACATCGGATTGTGATCTTCGTTGATGCGCAAAGATCAACAGGCGTTGTGAACTGGCTCACACCGAACCGGCGCGGAGGAAAGCTCTGGCCTTTGCGCAGAAGCGCATGACGACGAAGAAATCAGGCCGGATCGGCAGGATCGACCGCACTCCCTTCAGGGCATTCGATTGCGGCATCCATCGGCTGCGGCTCCTCGTGCAACGCTGACGGCTCATCCGCAGGCGGCGGGGTTTCCAGGGCAGGGAGTTCGCCAACATCTGGAGAGATAAGCAAATCCACGCGATAGTGGAGGGCTTCGGCAGCCGCCAGAGCCTCCTGGATCGCCTGCGCCATTGCCTGGATTGCCGCACGGCTGGGAGCAGCCTCGCCCGCCATGCGCAGCAGCGAAGGCATCAGCAGCCACCAGAGCAGCTCCTCGTAGCGCTCGCGGACCAGATAGTCGCGGCCCTCGGCAGGATGCACGCCGGTCAGCCAGCGCATATCCGCGTCATGCCACAAAGCGGGCCAGAAGAGTGGAGATGTTGCCGGAGCTTCTTCCACTGGAACGGAAACTCCCGCCGCTTCCTGCTCATCTGCTTGCGGACTGGAGACCACAGCCTTCGTCGCGGCTGCTTCATCCGGTTTGCCCGCGCCAGCTTCAGTGAGCAAGAGAACCTTCATGCGAGCGGCGGTGCGCCACGCCTCTTCTCCCTCGAATCCCAGCGAAGCGAAGGCTTGGGCGAGAGGCTCGCGCAGGCGAAGCCGGTCAAAGAGGTCGAGCGCGAGATGGGGCGCGTTGACCACATCGATCGATTCGGCCAACAACTGCAAGACGCACCAGCCAATTACCGGCGCCCATATCGCGGTCGCAGTCAACTGCGGGCTGGGGCTGGGGAGCATCCTGCGGGCGGCGGCTGGCCAGGGCGCCGGAAAGAGGGCTTCGACGGCGGGGATGCTCATCGCCATGCGCAAACGTTCGCGGAAGGCGGCGCGCAGCAGAGTGGGATTGGCCGGTTTGAGGAGTGCGGGAGCGTCTGGCGGCGGGGAGGCAAGCGCGAGATACGCCCTCTGCGCCTGAGACAAATAATTCTCGCAGCGCAGCCATGCAGCCTCGAAGAACTCAGCGCGCCTGGCTTCGGCAACATGGCCAGCGCCAGTCGCGGCAGTGCGGGGATGTTCAGCCAGATCGGCAAACTGCCGCACCAGCGCCGGATCAAGCAGCAGGCGCAGCGCATCGTGCGCGGGCTGAAGCTCCAACCTCACCAGCGCATCGTGCAGACTGGGCACGCCTTTGCCGTCGAGCTGATCTGAAAGCCGGTCCCAGGGCTGGAGTTGGGTGGAGTGCAGCTCGCGCCAATCGAGGAAGACGTGGCACTGGTAGGCGTGCAGCTCCAGCGTCAGGCCGCGCTCCGCCAGATCATTCGCTCTGCGCAGATATTCCAGGCCGGTGAGCGCATCGCGCCAGGCAAGCGTGAGGGCGGAGTCGCCGCTCAAGCCGAGTCCTTCGCGGAGGCGCTGCTGGCGCAACTGGCCGGCGCCCTTGTCGGCGAAGGCCGCGGAGTAATCGATCGTGCCGCGCGTCTGGCCGTAGCGGTTGTTGAAGACGACCAGCGCTTGTTGATTTCCGCTTCGGTTGGAGTAGGCAAAGACGTTTTCATCCACCTTGCCCGTATCCAGAAAGAAGTCGTAGAGCCGGAAGCTGCCGCTCTCGGCAAAGAGCCATCGGCGCTGCAAGAGCGGCGCAACCTGACGTTCGTGGCGCTCGACCATCCACGGGTCGGCCGTCTCGTCGTAGCGTGGCCGCTGATACTCCATGCCGTACTTTTCCGTGAAGCCCTCGATCTGGCCGTGGCCGAACATGGGCAGGCCGGGCAGCGTGGCCATCATCGTGGCTACGCCGAAGTACTTGTCGCCCTTGCCGAATTGGTCGATGGCGGTGCGCTCGTCGGGATTGCTCATGAAATTGACGTAGCGCTTCAGAATGTCGGGATCGAACTCGATCGTCTTCTTGATGACATCGCGGTAACGGGCGTTGTCTTCGTCGCGCAGCATCACCATGAAGGCGCTGTTGTAGACGCGGTGCATTCCCAGGGTGCGGACAAAGTAGCCCTCCATCAGCCAGAAGGCCTCGGCAAGCAGCAGCGTTCCGGGAACCTCGGCGGCGACGCGATCGACGACCTCGCGCCAGAACTCGTGGGGCATACAGCGGTCAAACTCCGCCTGGCTCATGCCGTATTCGGCGCGCGAGGGAATGGCTCCGCTGGCGCCGGGACCGGGGAACCAGAGGCGGTGAAAGTGGCGCTTGGCGAGGGTCATGGCGGCGTCAAAGCGGATCACCGGAAAGAGGCGCGCCACGTGCAGAATCGTCTGGATCACCTGTTCGCGCACGGCGGGATTCAGATAGTCGAGCTGCGCGGTGTCATTCCAGGGAAAGCTGGTGCCGTCGTTGCCGTGGTAGATGTAGCGCGTCTCGCCGCTCTGGCGATCGCGGCGGCGGAAGACCACGGCGGCGTCGGATTGCTCGAAGTAGTGATCCTCGATCTTGATCTCGACGCGGCCATCGTGGGAGAGATCGGGGCCATTGAAGCTATACACCGGGTACGGCGGCTCCGGACGCGCGATGAACCAATCGGGATGCTCGACGACCCAGGGCGAATCGATGCCCATGTGGTTGGGCACCATGTCGCTGGCGAGTCGGATGCCGTGGCGATAGGCGCGGTCGCGCAGATTCACGTAAGCCGCCTCGCCGCCCAGGTCGGCGGCAATCGCGTAGTCGAAGAGCGAGTAGGCCGAGGCGACGGCGTCGGAGTTGCCGCAGAGCTGCTTGATCGTCTTCGAGGCGCGGCTGCGCTCCCAGACGCCGATCAGCCAAAGCGAATTGAGGCCGCGATGGGCGAGAGTGGCCAGCTCCTCGTCGGGAATCTGGTCGAGGCGCGTGATGGCGCGTCCGTATTGGCGGCTCATCTGCGCCAGCCACACGTAGGTGCTTTTGGCGATGAGAACCGTCGTCGGCATCCAGGCGGTATCCGGCGAGAACTTCTCGTATTCATGAGCGGGATCGCCGAAGACAGGCACCTCGGCGGTGCTGACGACCGAGGGCCATTGCTGCTTGCCGCTCTCGCGGCGGTGCTGGGCAGCGACATCGGGAGGATTGAACTGCATCCAGATTGCCAGCTCTTCCTCGCGCAGGATCTCACTGGCAATCTGTAGATAGCGCTCCAGGCTTTCACCCAGCAGCGGCTTCCACAGCTTGCGAATCAGGGCAATCTGATCGGCCAGCGAGTTGGGCGCGCCCACGGCCGGCGCGCGCAGCAGCTCCAGCAGATTCATGGGCTTGGCGTCGGGCAGCGGAATCAGCGGGCGGGTGGCGAAGTAATCGGGAAATTGCGCGGTCACCTGGCGGTAAACGGTCTTTTCGACCAGCGTCTTCTCTTCAAAAAGCTCCTCGAAGGGCTTGAAGGCCTGGTTGCGATTGGCGGTCCACAGCAGCAGCAACTCTTCCAACGCAACATCGAGATGGGAGGTTGCGCCGGTCTTCCCCGCCAGCCATTGTTCCGGCGTGTCCAGGCCGCGAATCACCGAGCTGCCGGGAAACTGCTCGACAAAGGTCAGCAGCAGCTTTTTCAATCCGTCCGCGCCCACCTTTGCGGAGAACCACTCCACGGCGGAGCTGATGACCGCGGGATCGAAGTGCTCGCGGTAGCGGGCCATCAGCACGTGGCTGGCCTCGTCGATCAGACCCATCGCATAGAGCTGGCCGGCATGGACTGCGAGTTCGGGGTGTTTTTCCACCTCGCGCACGGTATTGATGCGATGCGCAAACTCGCGGCAGGCGGCCATATTGGCAAAGATCACGTTCCCCGAATAGGAAAACAGCGACTCCGCAAATTGATAGCGTTGGCGCGCTTTCCGGGCAATGTGGAATTCCATCATAAAATGCCAAACTCCCTAGGGCGATTCCTGGCGACCGGCACGGTGCAACGAAGGAGGGCCAATATCTAACGGTACAACACGGCGGTAATCACACGGGAATCTTTGATTTTATCCTGCCGCGCCAAAGAAGTTTCTTATGGGCATGGCGCACGGCGGCAAGGCAGGCCCGGCTCTTCCCTGCCCCACCCATTTGTCGTGGCTGCCCGCGCCTCGTAGAATCGGCATAGGCGCTTGATTGCGCCGATCTTTTCCGGCCCCAGGAGCACATGAGCGAACAACCGGCAGGAACTCATCATCCAACGCAGGCGGCCTCGCCGGCATGGATCAGGATCGAACGGGCGAGGCATCCGCAGAGGCCCTACCCGATGGATTTCATCGAGCGCATCTTCACCGATTTCAGCGAGATTCACGGCGACCGGGCCTTTGGCGACGACGAGGCCATCGCCTGCGGAATGGCGCGGCTGGGCGCGGAAGAGGTGCTGGTGATCGGCAACCGAAAGGGCGGCAGCACCAGGGAGCGCGTGCGCCGCAACTTCGGAATGCCGCATCCGGAGGGGTATCGCAAGGCGCTGCGCGCAATGAAGATCGCCGAGAAGTTTTCCCGTCCGGTGATCAGCTTCATCGATCTGCCGGGAGCTTATCCCGGTCTGGGCGCGGAGGAGCGGGGACAGGCCGAGGCCATCGCCCGCAATCTGCTGGAGATGGCGCGGCTGCGGGTGCCGACGATTTCGATCATCAGCGGCGAGGGCGGATCGGGGGGCGCGCTGGCGCTGGCCGTCGCGGATCGCGTGCTGATTCTGGAAAATGCCCTCTACTTCGTGATTACGCCGGAGTCGTGCGCGGCGATCATGTGGCGCGACGCGGAGCAGAAGCAATTGGCCGCCGAAGCGATGCGCATCTCGGCGCCGGAGGTTGCCAAGCTGGGCTGCGTGGATGAGATTGTCGAGGAGCCGGCAGAGGGGATTCACTCAGACCGCGCAGCCGGCACCGGCATGCTGAGCGAAGTCCTGAAGGCAAAGCTCGCCGAACTCAAGGCGATTCCCGTCGGCGAGCTGGTGGCTGCCCGCCAGCACAAATTTCGCAACATCGCGCAGTTCTTCACGGAAGGTTGATTCCGATGAGCCCAAACCCACCCTCCGTCAGCCGCGTCCGCGCCTACCTGCGATTCATTCTTGCGGTGCTGTGGTTCTTTCTGGCTCTGGGCCTGGCGCACAGAGGCGCCCTCGGTCTGGCTACTGAAGCCTGGCAGCCGCTGGTCGAGCAGGGGATGCTGGTATTTCTGCTGCTGACAGGCTATGCCGGCATGGGGATGATGCTCGACCGCCAACAATATCCGCTGCGAGCGCAGGGATTGCCACGCCGCGAGGGCTGGCTGAGCGAGTGCGGCCTGGGCGTCGTTGCCGGCTGGGCAATCGCCGTGGTCTGCGTTCTGCCGCTGCTCATCGGCGGCGGCATCGCGGTTGTGCTGATACTGGAGCGCCCGGCGTGGGCGTGGCTGCTGGCCGACGCGGCCTTCTTTGCCCTGCTGGCGCTGGCAGAAGAGGTTGCCTTTCGCGGCTATGGATTTCAGCGCTTTCTGGATGCGGTGGGACCACTGGGCGCGACGCTGGGCTTTGCGGCTTTCTATGCAATCGTGCAGGCGCTCGTGCCGGGATCAAACCATGCCAGCTTTGCCGTCTCCCTGGCGCTGAGTCTCTTGCTCTCAATGGCTTATCTGCGCAGCCGCGCGCTATGGGTGAGTTGGGGAATCAACTTTGCGTGGAAGGCCAGCCGGGCGCTGCTCTTTGGGCTTGCGGTGAATGGCGTCAACAGCCACTCGCCCGTGGTTCAAGGCAATCCGATGGGGCCGTTGTGGCTGACCGGCGGAGGCTTCGGACTGGATGGCAGTTGGGTAACCTGCGCGGTTCTGCTGGCCGCTCTGCCGGTGGTCTACCGGCTCACCCGCGAACTCGACTACCGTTACAACGCGCCGGTGATTGTGGCCGGCGGCATTGCCGTGGACTTGGACGCGGCGGCCCGCAGCCAGCATGAGGCAGGCATCGCTCCGACCGCACCCGTGGCGCACACGACCTCAGCCTCCGGCCTGGTGCAGATACTGCCCGCAGTGGAGCAGGCTTCGCCCCAGCCACAGCCGCCTCCAACTTCCAATTAGAGCATATTAGTAAATAGTGTAGACTATATTTGGCGAGACTCTGCGACGAACACAGCTATGGGGAAACCCCTTGGGGATGATTTGCGCCGTAAATTGCTTTTCGCTTACGATCAGGGCGAGGG
>JBAVDS010000043.1:0-32943 GCA_049587335.1 Occallatibacter sp.
CCTGTGAGGGCAAACTTGTCGCCCAAATCAGGGCTATTCTGGGCCGACTCCTGCTCCAATCGACCTTCACCGGCTTCCTGATCGACTTGCCATCTGCCTGAAATCGGCCTTTTTCAGGATCGACTAGGTCAGACCGATCTGTGGGTGCAGTGTATGGTCGGGTCAACGCCCGTTGTGTGCCGACGGTCTGAAGCAAAAAGTAGGGGGACTGCGTTTGCTGCTCTGGAAGTCGTTTCTTATTGCATTCAGTGTTCTTTTGCCGCTGATCAATCCGCTCGGATCGGCTCTGGTCTTCCTAGGATTAGCGGGCGAAGCGCCAGCAACCGTCTATCGGTCGTTGGCGCGCAAGATCGCAATCAATAACATCATCTTTCTCGCCATCATTGAACTGGTAGGCGCGGCAATTCTCAACTTTTTCGGAATTTCTTTGCCTATTGTCCAACTCTCTGGAGGTATTGTAATAGCGGCCATGGGATGGTCTGTATTGAATGAGAGGGATGCACGAGCGATTGTTAAAAACAAGGAGGAGGAAAGCGAGGTACGAGCCGAAACGCGAAAAGAATATCTTGAGCAAGGAGCTTTCTATCCATTTACCTTTCCGGTGACCTCTGGCCCAGGCACACTTGTCGCGCTGCTGACACTCACTGCTCACATCTCAAATCGCGATATTTCGAGAGATGTTATGGCTCATATTGGAGTCTTTCTCGCTGTTGTCGTTCTCAGCGTCCTCGTCTATTTCTGTTATGCGTATGCGCCGAAGATCACCAAGGTCATTCCGCCATCAACAGCACATGGCATCCTGCGTGTGGTTGCATTCATTTTGCTGTGTATAGGTGTCCAAATCGCATGGAATGGCCTTGCCGATTTGCTCGCCAACGTAATCCGTCCGTAATCACGAAGTGATCGGATGCTCTTCTTATATCTATGTTCATTCCATCCATTTTCAGGCGGCGTGCAACCGGCTCTGTAATGCCTGTGCAAAAGAGATCAGAAGATGATTACGGCAAAGAGTTCAATCACATAGAAGAGCATTTATTCCGAGTTGCATCAAGTATTCATGAAGTGGCGCGGGTGCAATTGCAAACGCAGTTCTACTGTCGAGTTCTCCGGAGTTCGTCTCAAGAAAGACTTACGCTAACCCTGCGGGCGTTGAAGCCCGTTATCATGGTGCCGAAATATGAAAGTCATGATCGAGATTACCAAGCAACTTCGACTCGGAACAGTCTACCTTGGATGCGCACTCGCTGCTGGAGTAATTCAAATGGCTGCAGCTCAGCAGCCCCCTACTACTCCGTTGCCTCCAGAACAGTTGCAGCAATTGGTTGCGCCCATCGCACTCTACCCCGATGCGCTGGTTGCGCAGATTCTAGCAGCTTCCACCTATCCAACCCAGATTGTCGAAGCAGAACGGTTCATACAGCAGAATCCAAATTTGACCGGCGCGGCTTTGGGAGCTGAAGTTGACAAACAGGACTGGGACCCAAGCGTGAAGGCCATGACGCAATTTCCATCTGTGCTTGCCGACATGGATAAAAACCTCTCATGGACCTCCGAATTGGGCGACACAAATGTCAACCAGCAAGCGGATATCATGTCCGGCATTCAATTCATGCGGGAGAAAGCACAAGCGGCAGGCCACCTAAGTACCAACGCACAACAAAGTGTGACGAACCAAGGGAACACGGTCACTATTCAGCCGGAGAACCCGAACATTGTGTACGTGCCAGATTACGACCCTGAATTTGTCTATGGATACCCAGTTGGACTGTGGCCAGGATTCTATCCGTGGTGGGGTGTACAAGGTCCATACCTTTCTTTCGGTATTGGATTTGGCATTGATCCCTTCTTCGGATACGGATGGGGTTGGCATGGGTGGGGATTTGACTGGCATAACCGCGGCCTGATGTATGGTGGTAGCCGATATATCTCCCGCAGTGGAACCTTCTACAATCGCAACGCTTATATGCACGGCAACTTCCGCGGACAATCTTCTTTTGCTCGAGGAAATAGCGGATTGCGTGGCTACGGCGCGGCGGCTTCGCGTGGAAACGGCGGAGTGCGTTCAGGTGCCCTGAGTGGCATCAACCACGGAGGTACCGCGCGCAGCTATTCATCTCGCGGTGCGTCCAGTTTTCGTGGAAGTTCATCAGGCGGTTCGCGCGGTGCCGGTGCCTCACGGGGCGGTGGGGGTGGATCACGCGGTGGCGGTCGTCGTTAGTTTCAAGCAATTGTGCCCAGCACTCTTACCGATTCTCAATGCCAGTTTGCCGCAGTTGAAATGGAGACAGCTATGAAGGTTCTTGAAGGAAGTAACTCTGGTGGAAAATACCTGTTTGGAGTCACCTCTGGAGCATTGATTGCAATTGCTTGTTCGATTGGAATTGTTCCGATCTCTGCTGCGGGACAATCAGTAGGACAACAATCAGGACTCTCACGCCAAGGTTATGCCTTGCAAAAAGCGGCAGTTCACCCCCCTGAAGCCGGGCAGAAAATCTTTTCATCTGCGACAGAAGCCAGCGACGCGCTAGTCTCCGCTCTTCAAAAGGAAGATGAGCAGGCCCTCTTGAGTGTG
Source organism: Occallatibacter sp. (assembly GCA_049587335.1). GTDB lineage: Bacteria > Acidobacteriota > Terriglobia > Terriglobales > Acidobacteriaceae > Telmatobacter. The sequence continues at coordinate 2,573 of JBAVDS010000043.1, forward strand.
CTGGGAGCGGAGGCAAAGAATATCCTTTCCTCTGGCGACGACGCCGAAGATAAGGAACACAGGGCGCAGTTCTTACAGAAATATCAACAACTCCATCGCCTGGTTACCGATGCAGATGGACTTACGACACTCTACATTGGCGCGGAGAACTGGCCTACCCCGATTCCCCTCGTGCACAATAGGGCTTCGTGGTATTTCGATACAATCGCAGCAAAAAATGAAATTCTGTATCGCAGAGTTGGAGAAAACGAGCTAACTGTTATTCAGTTCTGCGGTGAACTTGTCGATGCGCAGAAGGAATACAACTCCGTGCAGCATGACGGAAGCCAGGAGCGACAGTATGCTCAGAGATTTCTTAGCGATCAGGACAAACACAATGGCTTGTACTGGAAAGCAGCATCCGGCGAAACCGCAAGTCCGCTCGGTCCATTGGTGGCTTCCGCGGAGCGTGAGGGTTATGCGGAAAACGCTGGCCAGCAGCCTGTCCCTTTTCATGGCTACTACTTTCGAGTGTTGAAGGGACAGGGAACGCACGCGCCAGGTGGATCAATAAGTTATATTGTGGACGGAAAAATGACTCGTGGATTTGCCTTTCTAGCCTACCCTGCAGATTACCGTTCGTCTGGAGTGATGACGTTCCTGGTTAGCCAGGATGGAATTGTTTATGAGAAAGATCTCGGCCGCAATACTGTCGACATCGCGAAAGCCGTTGTGCGATACAATCGCGATGCAACTTGGCGCAAAGCGGACTAGATGGCTGTCCGCGTACGCCAAGTGTGTCGACGCTGGTTGTAGAACAGTTGAGTTGCAATAGCAACTCGTTCAGCTTAGGCGCGCACTCAATCAAGTGATACAGGCTCAATCGTGGTGAGTTTCGCCAGGCGTGTTTGGAATGATCTTCATGAGCAAGGGAAAGAGGAGCGCGACTATAAAGTATGCGCCGGTCACCATCAACGCAAGTATTGGGAGGCCGGCGCCACAGGCCATGCCAATGGCAGTGACCAGCCAAACCGTTGCAGCCGTGGTAAGGCCGTTCACTTTGTCTTCCCGCACAAAAATCAGTCCAGCGCCAATAAAGCCGATTCCGGAGACGATCTGGGCAGCGACACGAGAAGGATCGAGGACGATGCGATTTTCGACAAGAACATCCGTGAAGCCGTATTTGGAGATAAGGAGAAAAAGAGCAGCAGCGGTTCCGATAATGGTATATGTGCGCAGTCCAGCGCTCTTGTGGCGAATCTCACGCTCCAATCCAATGACAGCGGATAGAAGAAACGCCATCCCCAACTCGGCAAACTGCGTGATGCCCTGACCGGATATCTCTGAAATCATCATGTTGGCATTGTATTCCCGTGAATCGACGCACGATGTTCACATTTCAACGAACAGAAATCGACCAACCCGAACTTCGCTTTCATTGAGGACTAACTTCATGCCTTCACTATTGGACCCCATCCAACTTGGCGACATCACTCTGCCGAATCGTGTAATCATGTCACCACTTACTCGCCTGCGTGGCACATCCGATCACTTGCCTACTGATCTTATGATCGAATACTACACGCAGCGTGCCTCTGCCGGCCTGATCATCTCCGAGGGCATTCCGGTTGTGCCGCAGGGCGTGGGCTATGCAAATGTACCCGGCATTTGGTCGCCACAGCAGACCGAGGCGTGGAAGCCGGTAACGGAGTCCGTTCATCGCGCAGGAGGCCGCGTCTTTGCACAGATATGGCATGTAGGCCGTATCTCCGACCCGCTCTTTCTGGAGGGACTACTTCCCGTTGCACCAAGCGCGATCCGTCCTTCTGGTCATGTCAGCCTCGTACGTCCTATCACTGAGTATGTGACCCCACGCGCACTGAATATCTCGGAGATTCCCACCATCGTCGAGGGATTCCGCAAGGGCGCTGAGAATGCAAAAATTGCTGGTTTCGACGGTGTGGAAATCCACGGAGCCAACGGCTACTTGATCGATCAGTTTCTTCAAGACGGTTCCAATCACCGTACGGATGCGTACGGTGGATCGATTGAGAACCGCGCCAAACTCATGCTTGAAGTCGCCGATGCGGTCATCTCCGTATGGGGTGCCAAACGCGTAGGCATGCATCTGGCGCCACGCGGCGATTCTCATGATATGCACGATTCAAATCCGTCCGCAACCTTTGGCTACGTGGCGCGTGAACTCGGCAAACGTGGGCTAGCTTTTCTTTGCGCGCGTGAATACTTTGGTCCAGACAGGCTAGGTCCGCAACTCAAGAAGGAGTTCGGCGGGGTCTACATCGCAAACGAGAAATACACTCAGTCGCTCGCTGACCAAGTGATCCATGACGGCGAAGCAGATGCTGTAGCTTTCGGCCAATTGTTCATCGCAAACCCAGATCTTCCCTTACGCTTTGCGAACAATGCTCCGCTCAACGCGCCGGACTTCAGCACTTTCTTTACTGCTGGGCCACATGGCTACACCGACTATGCTGCTTTGGCCGCATCCGAGGAATCAATGGCGCTCTCTGGAAGGTGATTGGAAAGAGTTTGATGACCTCCGCTCAGTTCGAAAAAGAGAGTCACGATTCCCGTCCGCGGGCGGTTGTCGTTGTTGCTCATCCGGATGACGAAGTTCTATGGTGTGGCGGCTACATACTCACGCACCCGGAATTCCATTGGCGGATTGTGACTTTATGCAGATCAGAAGATGCAGACCGTGCTCCAAAGTTTCGCTGCGTTCTGAAGCAATTAGACGCAGAAGGAGAGATGGCAGATCTCGATGATGGCCCCGAACAAATGCCTCTTCCACACGACTTGGTACAAAAGACCATCACTGATCTGCTTGCAGACCGCAGTTATGACTTGTTTTTGACGCATGGTCCCAGGGGCGAGTACACGCGTCATCGCCGTCATGAGGAATGCTGCCAAGGCGTCGTGGAGCTTTGGCAATCGGGCAACATCGATACAAGACAGTTGTGGCTCTTTGCATATGAAGATGGTGACCGTGCGTATTTGCCTCGCGTTTGTGAAGATGCGGACCGGCGTTACGCGCTGACAGAGAGTGTCTGGCTTGAAAAACGCATATTGATTTCCGATGTTTACGGTTATGCAGCCGACAGTTGGGAAGCCCAGTGTACACCACGAGAAGAAGGTTTCTGGTGCTTTGATTCACCGCAAGCAGCATTCAATCGCATAGGACTATTGGAGACCAAATCTTGAAAGTACTCGTATTGAGCGAATACCCGGCACCTGCGGCGGGCTTGGCCCTGCAGGGCGAACTGCTGTGCAAAGGTTTGTTCGAAATGGGCGTGGACGTTCACCCAGTGCATCTGGAATCAACGTTGGAAAAGGAGTGGTACTATCGTTGGTTCAAGCCGGACGTCGTGGTCGGCGTTGGGTTTTGGGGTCACCTTCCAAACCTGGTTTTGCATCCGCAGAAATTTGGGATGAAGGCTGTGCCGTGGCTCGTAGCCGATGGTTATATTGCAGAACATCGTGACGTACTGAATGCTCTGCCATTGATACTGGTCACTTCCAATTGGGTTAAGGAGGTGTACGTTAGAGATGGCATTCGGAGCGACAATATCGTTGTGTTGCCGGTTGGCTGCGGCACTGACCGATATAAACCGCATAGCCGTGATGATGTGAAGGTCCAATCAATCCGAGAGGAGTTTGGAATATCGGAGGATCAGTTGATGATCCTGACCGCTGGCGGCGATGGAGCATCAAAAGGTGCGCAGGAGGTCATGCTGGCGTTGGCGATGATCGATGCTGAGGCGCCTGACTGGAGGTATGTCTGCAAGGTTTGGCCTCAACCCCGCACCGAACAACAGAACCTGATCGACCTCAAACTGGCGGCGGATCTCGGCATCGGAGAAAAGTTGATTTACTCGACCAATGTTGTCTCGCAAAATTTCATGCCTTACTTGCTTTCTGCTTGCGACATCTACGCTGCGCCTTCACGGCTGGAGGGTTTTGGCATGATTCAGGTGGAGGCGAACGCCTGTGAAAAGCCGGTGATTGCAATCGATGCGATGGCATTTCGCGATACGATGGTCCACGGTGAGACAGCATTCCTCGCAAAAGTGGCAGAGGAGAGAAAGATTACTGAGGCGCTCTACGGAGAAGGTCACGACTACCAGTCCAGTCATCGGATCGTTTTTCCAAATCCACGAACAGTTGAATACCGAGCCAGCGTGCCCGAGATCGCAAAGTATCTTTTGCAACTGATGAAAGACAGCGCACTGCGAAAGCGCATGGGTGAAGCTGGTCGCAAGCGCGTGGTCGAACTATTTGACTATCGTCAGGTTGCTCGACAATTTGTCGAGATCGTTTCCGACCGATTGGGGATTCAGTAAAAAGCTAGAAGGTGCGTGTGCTCGCCTCCCAAACCAGCATGCCAATGAGGCGTCCATGTCTTTCGACGAAAAGTCACGAATCTCTATCGAGCAAGCCAAAGAGGCGGCTCTTAACATCCTTCTGCATAACTCTCAAGGGCCGTTTCAAGGACTGCCACGAGCCGCTGGATGGGGATACCCTGAACCGTACACACGCGATCTGATGATCTCTGCCCCTGGCTTTCTGGCAACTGGCAACCAGAAGCTGGCGGATGCTCTGGAGCGCACCCTGGTAGCGCTCGCAAACAATCAATCGCCTAACGGCCACATTCCGTCTCTCGCGCACGATTCAGCTAACCGCGGTTCCAGCGATTCGACGCCTCTCTTCCTCTTCGGGTTGGCTCTATACAGAATATCCACCAATCAACCAGAATTTCTGATAGAAGAAGCCAGCAAAGCGTTGCATTGGATGCAATATCAGAGCCCCGATGACAGAGTGATGGTGGCGCAGCTACCTACCAGCGACTGGCGCGATGAGCAATATGTCATGGGGTACGGGCTGTACGTGAATATGATTGTCTACGCCTATCTTCGCCTTTACGGAGAAGACGACTCCGCCGATCAGTTGCGCGGATTGATGAGCCGTCTGGAAGTTAGCAGCGAAGAGAAAGTCAACTATGAGCAGGAGGCGATTGTGGAGCCTTCCGCGCCTTACTACGCCCTCTATGCATACAAAATTATGAGCAGCGACCGCTTCGATCTTCTGGGCAATAGTCTCGCCATTTTGACTGGAATTGCGTCACATGACCGGGCGGAAAAGATGCTGCTTTGGGTCGAAGCCGAGTGCGAAGCCATGCGAGGCCGCGGAGAACTATCTGTCGATCTTCCGCCCTGCTTGTTTCCGTACATTTTGCCCCATCATGCGGATTGGCTGCCAAGATACGAGCGCTACAACCGGCCTGGAGATTATCACAACGGAGGTGTGTGGCCATTTATTTGTGGCTTCTATGTCGCGGCGTGCGTAGCGGCAGGCCAAATGGATCTGGCCGAGCGCAAATTGCTGGCATTAACTGATCTAGTCAAGCCCTGGCATGAAAACGCCGCCGAGTGGGGCTTCAACGAGTGGATCCACGCGCAAACCGGCAAACCGAGCGGCCGCGATTGGCAGACGTGGTCAGCAGCCATGTACCTGTACGCGGCTGAATGCGTGCAACAAAAGCGAACCCCGTACTTCGACCTGACACGCACGGGCGTCACGGACTTAGCAGAGTAATCCACGTCTGTGTAGAAGCGATCACATGAACTGCGTGCGCACTAGTGGCAGCGGTCCATTGTGACCATACGTTCATGGCACGCTTGCAGGATAATAAACAGGTCAAAGCGACGAGTTATTCGTCTTACGCAACTGTGGTTCACCATGAAACAAGGAGAACTCTATGACCAGACAGAGCACAGAAGACACGGCAACAGGAAAGCTTCACGAAGTCAAGGGAGCAATCCGGCAAAAAGCGGGCGAGCTTACTGGAAATCAAGATTTGGTAGCTGATGGCCAGGCTGAGAAATTTGCGGGCAAGGTATTGAATGTTATCGGCAAGGTTGAAAAAGCAGTCGGAAAATAAGCAACGCATCATCCAACCCAAGGATAGGAGAGGTCACAACAAAATGACACACAAAGTATTGGAGCAAATGAGCGATCAACTCGACGAGACAGCACACAAAGCATCTCAGGCCGTTTCGGCTATTGGGGATGCACTTGAAGATGGTGTTATCGCGGCGCGGCGAGCCACAAAACATGGCGGTGACGTTGCTGCCGAGTTTTATGGTTACACAAAAAAGCGAATTCAACGAAATCCGATTGAAACAGTAGTGGCGGCAACCGCGATAGGCATCGCTGTTGGGGCGGCAATCAGTTGGGCGTTCAGGCGGAGAAGCTGCTGCCAATAGAGCAAAGTCACATATGCGGGTCCAGCGTGCTGGACCCGTTTCGATTCTCACTATGCCGGTGATCCTGTTCGCAACAGTCTTGCTGGTTTTGATCGGCGCTCAAATGTATCCCCAACTGGAAGTGCAGAGCATAGGCCCAAAAGGGATCATAAAAGATGACAATGCCTGAATCGAGTCATGCAGTCAAGACAAATTCCACAGCATTGAACTCCAGCACTTCCCACGCGACTGGAGCACTTCCAGCGCCAGACAAGTCTCAAATCCCCGCAAAGGCAAAAGAACATAACATCCGTGTATCACCTGCAGTTCTCGATGCGGCGGCGATGGATGGCGATGCACTGCTTCTGTCATTGCGTACGGCTCTCAAGGGCCTGACTCAAACTGATGCTGAGTTTCGGACACGCACATCTGGTCCGAACGAGGTCGCACGAGAGCGCCAACGAGGATGGATTATCAGTCTCTTGATCATCCTCCGAAATCCGCTGGTCATTCTTCTGGCAATTCTATCGTCGATTTCATTCGCCACCGGCGATGCGCGCGCTGGAATCGTGATGGCCGGCATGGTGGTACTCAGCGTAACGCTTCGATTCTTGCAGGAAGCTCGTGCTGGTGCTGCGGCAGCAAAGCTGAAGGCAATGATCCACGTGACCGCCACGGTGATTCGTGATGGTCAGGCACGGGAACTTCCGCTCCGCGATCTTGTTCCAGGCGACATTATCAATCTCTCTGCCGGAGACATGATTCCAGGCGATGTGCGCATTCTCGCTGCAAAGGATCTATTTGTCAGCCAGGGAACGCTGACGGGCGAGTCACTTCCCGTTGAGAAGTTTCACGATGCCGATCCAAAGCCTCTCAACTCGCCGACAGAGTTGAATAATATTTGCTTCATGGGTACGAGCGTTCAAAGCGGCACGGCTACCGCAGTTGTCGTGGTTACTGGAGTCCACACCTACCTTGGATCGATGGCCTCTTCGATCACGCAAGAGGGAACACCGACCAGCTTTGATCAGGGACTCAGTCGCTTCACATGGCTCATGATTCAGCTTATGGCCGTCATGGTTCCTCTGGTCTTCCTCATCAACGGCTTCACAAAGCACGATTGGAAGGGCGCATTCTTCTTCGCGATGGCTGTAGCCGTTGGGCTGACTCCGGAGATGCTGCCGATGATTGTTTCCGTCTGCCTCTCCAAGGGCGCGCTGGCCATGAGCCGTAAAAAAGTGATCGTCAAGCGTCTGAACGCCATTCAGAATTTCGGTGGCATGGACGTTCTTTGCACCGACAAGACTGGCACACTCACCGAAGATCGGGTCGTGCTTCAACGGCATTGCAATGTCGCAGGGCGCGAAACCGATGAAGTGCTTCGCGATGGATACCTCATAAGCCATTTCCAGACCGGCCTGAAAAACCTGCTTGATACTGCGATATTAAATAGCTCGGATTTCCACGAGCAAGACCTCATAGTAAAGTACAAAAAGCTTGATGAGATCCCCTTCGACTTTACGCGGCGTATGATGTCCGTGCTGGTTCAAAGTCCTGAAGGCAAGGCTATTCTCTTGACTAAAGGTGCGCCAGAAGAAATTTTCCATCAGTGCTCGCAATTCGAGTTGGATGGAAAGCTTTCGCCGATGGATCCTGCGCTGATGAAAGGGTTAAAGGATCAGTACGCGAATCTGAGCAAAGATGGTTTCCGTGTTCTGGCGGTTGCGGTCAAGGAGTTACCAGGGAAAAAGTCTTGCACAAAAGACGATGAGCACGAACTGGTGCTGAAGGGGTATGTCGCATTCCTCGATCCACCCAAACGCACCGCGGCAACGGCGATTGAAGCGTTGCACAAACACGGCGTCGTCGTGAAGATTCTTACCGGCGATAACGACCTGATCAGCCGCAAGGTATGCAGGGACGTTGGATTAGTCGCCGACCCGATGCTGCTGGGCGATGATGTTGAGAAGATGTCCGACGCTGAACTGGCTGAGGCGGCGGAGATAACGGCACTCTTCGCGCGCCTTTCACCAGCGCACAAGCAGCGCATTGTGCGCGTTCTTCGTGGCAAAGGGCACGTAGTCGGATTCATGGGGGATGGAATCAACGATTCGCCCGCACTGCGTGCCGCGGACATTGGCATCTCGGTCGATACGGCAGCCGATATTGCCAAGGAATCGGCAGATTTAATTCTGTTGGAGAAGGATCTCATGGTGCTGGAGGGTGGCGTCATTGAGGGTCGAAAAGTCTTCGCCAACATCCTTAAATACATCCGCATGGGAGCCAGCTCCAACTTCGGAAATATGTTCAGTGTGCTGGGGGCGAGTGCTTTTCTTCCATTCTTACCCATGGCCCCCATTCAAATTTTGACAAACAATATGCTCTACGACTTCTCGCAGGTGCCAATTCCCAACGACGCCGTGGACGATGAACAAGTGGCACGGCCGCGGCCTTGGAATATCGGCGAGATCAGGCGATTCATCCTCTGCGTCGGACCTATCAGCTCAATTTTCGACTACTCCACATTCTTTGTTATGCTATGGATCTTCAAGTGCTGGGATCCGTCGCGCACTTCCCTTTTTCAGACTGGTTGGTTCGTCGAGTCGCTGATGACTCAGACACTCATCATCCACGTGATTCGCACCAATAAGATTCCTTTCCTGCAAAGCAGCGCAAGTTGGACATTGACACTCACAACTGTAGGCATTATGGCCTTCGGAGCATGGCTGCCGTTCTCGCCTCTCGCCTCTTCGCTGGGCCTGACGCACTTGCCAGGGATGTACTGGCCGATCCTGCTGCTGACACTGCTTGCCTACACAGGCCTCACGCAAGGGGTCAAGGTCTGGCTGCTGAGGATGAAATGGATTTAGAACACAATAAGCCGTTCATGCCTTCGCGTAGTTCCCTTGCATCCGAAGGGCACCTGATGGCCAAAAGCGCATTTCGGCGATTTCAGAAGTTCCTCGTTCGGAAACAGTTCAAAATGCCCTTAAGGAACAGCCAACTGCATCGCACCGGCGGCATCGGCCTTCTCCGGGCTTCGGTGCTGGGAGCAAACGATGGAATCCTTTCGACTTCAAGTCTGGTACTAGGCGTTGCGGCGGCACATGGAACTCACCGCAGCATTCTGGTTGCTGGGATCGCCGGCCTGGTCTCTGGAGCGATGTCCATGGCTGCGAGCGAGTATGTTTCTGTACACTCGCAGGCCGACACGGAAGAGGCCGAGCTAGCCTTCGAGCGTACGAAGCTTAAATGCGACAGCAAAGGTGAGCGTCAGGCACTAACAGCAATTTACGTTGCCCGAGGACTTGACCCGCTCCTTGCAAATCAGGTCGCACAGCAACTGATTGCCTATGACGAATTAGGCGCATATGCTCGCGACGAGCTCGGCATCTCGGAAAAGTTCCGCGCTCGCCCGATTCAAGCATCCATGGCTGCCGCTTGCAGTTTTGCCGTCGGGGCCATGATGCCGCTTCTGGTAACTATGATCGCGCCACAGACGCAGTTGATTCCTCTTGTGTCGTTATCGTCGCTGGCAGTTCTCGCACTAATGGGTGGACTCGCCGCACACGCCGGAGGGGCAAAAGTAATCATGGGCGCAATTCGCGTGACATTCTGGGGTGGTTTGGCGATGGCAATGACCTCCGGTATCGGCTGGCTAGTCGGAGCCTTCGCGTAAGGCTTTGGACGCTACTACCCGAAAGACTGCCGGCTTCGCTTCCAACTTTGACCGACGCCTTCGTACGCAGAATTGAACAGTATGCGAAGTATGGGAATGGGAAACTAACAGGGTATCTCAAGGAACATCTTATGAGAATGAAGATTGCCCTGATTACGTCGATGTTGACTGCCGTTCCGATGCTGCTGCCGACAAATTGTCTCGCTCAAACGCCACAAAAGGGATCCACTCTTACAATAGTGGGACACGCGGGAGAAGCAAAGCTCTTTCAGCTCAACGGCAAATCCTATGTCGACATTGAGACACTGGCACGGCTAACGGGTGGAACCTTGTTGTTCAAATCCAATCAGACAATTCTCAGGCTGCCTATTTCGGATCGAGACCTTCTGGCGTCCATGCCTCATGTAACTGTTGGCTTCTCAAGAGCTTTCACTCAAGCAGGCATCGAAGAAATTAGCGTGATCCGGGAATGGCGGATTGCGATTATGAACGCGGTCGGGAATAACAGTCCTGTGTCATTAGACTGGATATCTTCACAGCACAGGCTGGCTGAAAAGAATCTGGCGCTCGCCTCCGCCGCTGCGGCAACAGACAACGACCGCGGCGCTTACACAATGCTTTCTGCGGAATTCAATCATATGCAAACCTTGAGTGAACTTTACCTCGCGATCCGCAAGCAGGACACGTTCATTTCACCGGATTCCTTCAACAATAATTCTCTTGAAGACCAGATCCTGAGTTGCGCACGGGGGTTTGTATCCATGACTGAGAGTCACGAGTTTCAGAATCAGCCAGCATGTCATTAATACCATGACCGCGAAAATGCAACAAACATCGGGCCGTGTCCTTCATATTCCGCAGCAGTGTCGAACGGAATATCCAGCAGGCTTTCTTTCCTGACGCTGTGAACATACATTACTTTCCCTTCTTCCACTCCTCATAAGAGACACGTGGAATCATCATGAATGCGTCCCGCGTGCGTACGTAGTTACCCAGCCCGTTCATGCGGCCGATGGCGTGCAACTGGTCGGCTTTGATGTAAGGACCTGCGTGGTCAACATACCGGTCCTCAACGTAAATGGAGACAACGCGCCCAAGAATGATGCGGGATTGACCAATCTCCAGCGTCGTGTATTCGCGGTACTCCAGCGCGGCGTGCGCCTCGGCCAGTCGTGGCGGTTTCACCACCTGCGAGAGCGCAGTTGTGAAACCGGCAACTTCCACTTCGCTCGTCTCGTGCGGGAAATCGATTGCATCGTCGAAAGCTGCCGCAGACTCGGCGTGCCCATTCGCCAATACCTGCTCGATGTGCTGCCCGGCCTAGCCGACCGCTCCATCCAGTCCCTGACCGAACTCACCCCCACGGCATACGCCGCCAAAATGGCAAAGTAGCCTATCCCCAGCTGCCCAGCCCCGTCAACCATGGGGTTAGCCGAACGGCTACGAAAAGCGCAACAAGTAAAACGTGAATTACCGGCAACGTGGCGCCGAGGATTCTGTAGACAAGACCACCATGCCATCTGTTGCAATTCGTCATCATAAGTGATTAAATAATGACGGATTGATACTATGACCACAACGAAGCCATTTGAGAGAATCATGCGGTATGTTCGCCAACACAGAATTGTGAGGCCCCGCGACATCGAGGCCATTGGCATCCCGCGCGAGTACCTGCTTCGCCTTCACAGCCAAGGAAAGCTCAGTCGGACGGGCCGCGGAATCTATACTCTGCCAGACGCGGCGGTCACGGAGCGTCACACCTACGCAGAGGTGGCAAAGCGTGTGCCGGAAGCAGTTCTGTGCCTGCTTTCTGCGCTGGCCTTCCACGAAATTACGACGCAAAGTCCGGCCTCTGTCTGGATTGCTCTCGGCAAGGGAGCAAGGAAGCCTGCCATCGTGTCGCCTTCGCTCCGGGTGGTTCGCCTCACGGAGCCTTCGCTCTCTGAAGGCATCGAAAGCCAGTCGGTTGAAGGCGTAACTGTGCGGGTCTATTCCGCCGCAAAGACCGTGGCAGACTGCTTCAAGTTCCGCAACAAGATCGGTCTGGACATTGCCATCGAGGCTCTGAAAGATTGTCTCCGCCAGAAGAAGGCTACCGTCAATGAAATCTATCGCTATGCCAAAGTCTGCCGGGTGAGCAACGTCATCCGCCCCTACATGGAGGCACTATGACCCACGAACCAGCCAAGAATTCCGCAGCTTCCATCCGCGCGCGTCTACTTGCTCTGGGCCAAAGCCGGAGCCAGGACTATCAGCGAGTCCTTGGAAGATATGCGATTGAACGATTCCTGTATCGGCTGGGCCGCTCGCCCTACCGCAATAAGTTCGCAATCAAGGGCGCTACGCTGTTTACGCTCTGGACAGGCGAGACACACCGGCCCACAAAGGATTTGGACATGCTTGGATGGGGATCGTCAGCCATCCAAGATGTCGAAGAAACAATCCGCGCCATCTGCAAGGTCGAAGATAACGACGGCATTCTCTTCGACGGCAAATCGGTCGAGGGCACGAGGATCAAGGAAGAAGACGAGTACGACGGTGTCCATGTGAAGTTCCACGCCATGCTGGCGGGAGCGCGGATTCCGATGCAAGTCGATATTGGATTCGGCGACGCCGTCTATCCAGAACCGGAGTTCGCTTCGTTTCCCGTGCTCCTGCCGATGGAAGCGCCCTTCATCCGCGCCTATGCATTTAGCGTGCACCAGAACTTTTTCTGGAATGCCGCGGTCTGGCGCCGACATGATCTCGTGCAGCACTGCGCCCGCATGATCCATCCGGTCAACTGTTGCTTCACGACCAGTTCCCGCCCAGCAAACAGTCGTCATGCTGAGTACTGCAGCAAACGCCATAAGTTTCTTCATGAATTCAACCTTTTCTACCCATGCGCAGCGTCACTTTCTTTCCGCGCTCTGAGGCGCACCAGGTAGTTCCCACACTGGCGACGAACAAGAATGTCGTCTGAGCTAGAACGCTCAGGAGGGATGAGCCACAATTCCATTTGAAGGCGCAACAACACGATTACGCGAATTGTGAGCAGAATTGAACAGACCGCCAATATCTGTCTCGGTCTATGATGTGTTTAAGTGTCGGTTTGGGTGATCGCTGCTGCTGAAACGCCGTATCTCCGCCGCGGATTTACCACCCCGGTACTCAAGGGTTCTGATGTTTGCCGATGAATCCGCTTTCATCGGCGCAACTGTTTCTGATCGCAGTGCTTCTCAGTTGCGCATCCTCATTCATTCCTACCATGATCTATCTGTTTCCAGAATGAGGCTTAGCCATGATTACTTTAACTTCCCCTCCCTTTGATGCCGCCGCCTTTCTGGCTAACGCGGGCCTAGGGCGCAGAATTGTTCAACTAGCTCCCCATGAAACCTTCTTTTGCCAAGGCGATCCCGCCGACTCAATCTACTATCTACAACGAGGTCGGGCGCGAGTTACCGTGGTCTCTACAGCGGGAAAGGAAGCCACAATCACGCTGGTCAGCGCAGGCGAATTTGTGGGCGAAGGCGCGCTTGCGGCCGTGCCGGGGATGCGTCTGTCCACGGCCACAGCTGTCACCGCCTGTGACTCGCTTAAAATAACGCGGGAAGAGATGGCCCGCACGATGCATACGGAGCCTATCTTCTCCGACCTGTTCATGAAATTTCTGCTCACGCGCAGCATACGTACGCAGGCCGATCTGGTCGATCAACTATTCAATTCCAGCGAAAAACGCCTGGCCCGAATTCTGCTTTTGATGGCGGAGTTTGGCCAGCCTGGAGAGCCGGAGCCCCTGATCCCCCCCATCACACAAGAAACTCTGGCGGAGATGATCGGAACCACGAGGTCTCGTGTGAGCTTCTTCATGAATCGGTTTCGCAAGCTCGGATTCATTGACTACAATGGCCGTATCCAAGTCCACAAATCACTCCTCAATGCAGTCCTACTCGATCGCTTTCCCGATCACGAATCTCAGGAACCGCGCCTTGTACCCAAACTGAAGGCAGTTCCGAGCCAATCCATTGCCAAGCTTTGTGCTTGAGAAATTGTCCGACGCCTCTTTGGCTATTGGCATCTCAGCGCCGGCCTTACGCAAGGCGTCAAGGTCAGACTGCTGAGGATGAAATGGAACGGCAAATTGAGCAAAACAGACCATACATTCGATCCGATTTTTGACGATGATGGAAAAGGTACTTTGCCCAATTCGCTTGAGACCGGAGTCCTGCATGTCAGAGATCGAAGACAACGCGGATATTCGGCACATTGGCGCAGATCACCAGTTATCTCCGCCCGTTCCCTGGTATCGAAAGCGCTGGTTCTTGTGGCTGGGCTTAATTATTCTGCTTCTCCTGGCTGCAATCCTATTCTTCATCCTCCACGAAAACGACGCCAAAGCGGCGGCCGCCAAGCGTGCGCTGGCCGCCGCGAAGCCATCTGTCTCCGCCACTATCGCTACGGCCGCTAAGGGTAGTATCGGCATCTACCTCGATGCCATTGGCACGGTAACTCCGGTCTACACCTCCTCCATCACCGCGCAGGCAAACGGTGTGCTGACGGCAGTGCATTACAACGAAGGACAATTCGTTCAGAAGGGCGTCGCGTTGATTGACATTGATCCGCGCCCCTATCAGGCTCAGTTGCTGCAAGCCGATGGCGCGCTCGAGCGCGATACAAATGTACTGGCGCAGGCCCGGATGGATCTGGATCGCTATCGCGCCGCGTGGACTGGAAATGGAATCCCCAAGCAGTTGCTGGATGACCAGGAAAAAATTGTCTCTGCGGACCAGGGCACGGTGAAAAACGATCAAGGCACCGTGAATTACAATCAGGTCCAACTCGGCTATTGCCACATAGTCGCGCCGATTGCCGGCCGGGTGGGCCTTCGCCTGGTTGACCCAGGAAACGTCGTGCAGGCAGGCGCATCCACCGTGCTGGTGGTCATTACGCAAGTGCAGCCCACGACCGTGATTTTCACAATGGCGGAAGACAGCCTGGGACAGGTGCAGGCGCGGATGCGGCAGATGCATACATTGCCCGTCGAGGCGTGGGACCGCTCTCAGACCACAAAAATTGCCACGGGCAAATTGTTTACCATCGATAACCAGATTGACACCACGACGGGAACGGTAAAATTGCGCGCTCTCTTCAATAACCAGAACGGTGCTCTTTTCCCCAACCAGTTTGTGAATACAAAGTTGCTGGTGAATACGCTCGAGGGTGTTACGCTGGTTCCCACTGCGGCCATTCAACACAATGGAGAGGTGTCCTTTCTCTATGTGATTGCGAATGACGTGGCGAGCGTGCGCAATATCACGACCAGCGTCGCGGACGGCGGCATGACTGCCGTGAAGGGAATCAATCCGGGCGAAATGATTGCCACCAGCAGCTTTGACAAGTTGCAGGCCGGGAGCAGGATCGCCGTGGTGAAGCAGGCGACTCCAGCCAACACCGTTGAAGGCAATACCCCGTGAATCCATCCGGGCCTTTCATTCAGCGCCCTGTTGCCACCTCGCTGCTGATGGCGGCGATCCTGCTTGTTGGTGTCGTTGCATATTTCCAGTTACCGGTCTCTGCCTTGCCGCAAGTTGATTACCCCACCATCCAGGTCCTGACCTTCTATCCCGGCGCCAGCCCCAGCGTGATGGCCACCACGGTGACTGCTCCACTGGAGCGCCAGTTCGGCCAGCTACCGGGACTGAGCCAGATGACGTCCACCAGTTCCGGCGGATCTTCCGTCATTGTGTTGCAGTTCGATCTAAGCCTGAACATCGACATCGCGGAAGAAGAGGTTCAGTCCTCGATTAACGCCGCACAGAGTCTTTTGCCCTCGAACCTTCCATCGCCGCCCGTCTATAGCAAAATAAATCCTGCCGATGCTCCTGTTCTCACGCTGGCCATTACATCCGGCTCCATGCCGCTCTCGCAGGTTGAGGACATGGTGGACACTCGCCTCGCGCCCAAGCTCTCGCAGTTAAGCGGGGTTGGCTTGGTGAGCATCAGCGGTGGGCAAAAGCCGGCAGTCCGCATTCAAGCCAATCCGACGGCGCTCTCCTCGTACGGACTCAACCTTGAAGATCTGCGCACGGCGCTCACTGTGCAAAGCGTGAATGCAGCCAAGGGCAACTTCGACGGACCTCACCAGGACTACCAGATTAACTCCAGCGACCAGTTGGTGACCAGCGACGACTACCGAAACGTTGTGGTCGCCTATCGCAATGGCGCGCCCATTCTGCTGAGCAACGTTGCGCAGGTAGTGGATGGCATCGAAAACAACAAACAAGCGGCGTGGATGAACGAAACCCCGGCGGTGATCGTCAACATTCAGCGGCAGCCCGGCGCCAATACCATCAGTGTGGTGAAATCCATCAAGGCAATTCTCCCGCAGCTTGAGGCGAATCTGCCCGCCTCCATCAAGGTCACGCCGCTTACCGATCTCACCACGGCCATTGACGCTTCCGTCTCCGATGTTGAATTTGAGTTGATGCTCACGGTTGCCTTGGTTGTCATGGTCATCTTTCTCTTCCTGCGCAACGTGTACGCGACGATCATCCCCAGCATTGCCGTTCCGGTCTCACTGATAGGAACCTTCGGAGTCATGTATGCGCTGGGCTATAGCCTGGACAACCTTTCGCTGATGGCTCTCACCATCTCCACCGGGTTTGTGGTGGACGATGCCATCGTCATGATCGAGAACATCTCGCGCTATCTCGAAGCCGGGGACTCACCCATGCAGGCGGCCATGAAGGGCGCGGAACAGATTGGCTTCACCATTATCTCGCTCACCGTCTCCTTGATTGCGGTACTGATTCCACTGCTTTTCATGGGCGACGTTGTGGGCCGCCTCTTTCGGGAATTCGCGGTCACCCTGGCGGTCACCATCATCCTGTCGGCCGTGGTCTCCCTGACGCTGACGCCCATGATGTGTTCGCGCATTCTGCATCACACTCCCAAAGAACAACAGGGCCGCTTTTTCATGGCCTCGGAACGTGTCTTTGACCGAATGATTGCCTTTTACGGCCGAACGTTGAAGTTTGTCCTTGGATATCAAACCATCACGCTGCTGGTTGCCGTAGCCACGCTGGTGCTGACGATTGTGCTCTACATCATCATTCCCAAGGGGCTCTTCCCCACTCAGGATACGGGTGAGATTCAGGGCATTTCGCAAGCGCCGGAATCCATCTCCTTTGCAGCGATGGAAGCCAGGCAGCAGCAACTGGCTCACGTTGTGCTTGAGGACCCGGCGGTTGAGAGCATCTCTTCCTTTATCGGCGCGGATGGAACCAATACCACGCTGAACAGCGGACGAATGTCCATCAATTTGAAGCCGCTGAACGTGCGCAAGATCAATGCCTCCGATGTGATTCGCAGGTTGCAAGCCAGCCTGAAGCAGGTGGATGGCATCGAGCTTTATATGGAGCCGGTGCAAAACATTACCGTGGATGACCGGGTCAGCCGCACCCAATACCAGTACACGTTGGAAGACTCCAACCAGGACGAATTAAATTTGTGGACCGCACGGCTGGTCGACAAAATGAAGCAGATGCCGCAGCTTGCCGATGTGGCTACCGACCAGCAAACCGGGGGCCTGGCGGTATCGCTGATGATCGATCGCGTCACTGCTTCGCGGCTTGGGATTTCGCCGTCCACCATCGACAGCACGCTTTATGACGCTTACGGACAGCGTCAGATCAGCACCATGTACACGCAGTTAAACCAGTATCACGTGATTCTTGAAACCTCGCCGAGTACGCAGCAAAGCCCGTCCAAACTACAGGATTTGTACATTCAGACCAATGCGTCCGTGGGAGGTTCCGGGCCTGGAGCGTCCTCGTCCTTCGCATCTTCTGGATCTTCGTCAGCCGGCTCGAATGCAACCACGACTGCGGTTGCCTACACGCCATCTTCGGCTGCGCTCACCGCGCCAAAAAATGCTATCAACTCCGGTGTCGGCAGCACTGCCTCAACCGCAGCTTCGGCCACCAGTTCCGCGCCTTCCAATGCCGTGCCTCTCAGCGCTTTCACTCATATCGAAAAGACCATTGAGCCGCTTTCCATCAACCATCAGGGCCAGTTTCCAGCCGTGACCGTTTCCTTCAACCTGGCCCCCAATGCAGCGCTGGGAGGCGCAATTACGGCCATCACCAAGGCGCAGAAAGATCTGAAGATGCCGGCCAGCGTCCAGTATGGATTCCAGGGAACCGCGGCCGCCTTTCAAGGCTCGCTGGCCAATGAGGGCCTGCTGATTCTGGCCGCGCTGGCCGCTGTCTATATCGTGCTCGGCGTTCTTTACGAAAGTTTTATTCATCCCATCACAATTCTCTCCACGCTGCCATCGGCGGGCGTGGGTGCATTGCTGGCGCTGATCATTTTCAAACAAGACCTCAGTGTCGTCGCCGTCATCGGAATTATTCTTCTCATCGGAATTGTGAAGAAGAATGGCATCATGATGGTTGACTTTGCCCTGGAGGGCGAGCGAGAACATGGCAAAAGCGCCACGGACGCCATCTACGATGCCTGCCTGCTGCGCTTCCGTCCGATCATGATGACCACCATGGCCGCGTTGCTGGCGGGCATTCCGCTGGCAGTCGGCCAAGGCATGGGCTCCGAGCTGCGGCGTCCGTTGGGCATCGCCATGGTGGGCGGACTGCTGCTCAGCCAGGTGCTTACCCTTTACACCACGCCGGTCATTTACATTTTCTTCGATCAGATCGGCCATCGCTTCAGCCATGCGCCGAATGCAATTGACGCGGTCAGCCAGCCTCAACTAGCGGAGGAAGCATGAATATCTCCGCTCCTTTTATTCGCAGGCCAGTAGCCACCACATTGTTGACGGCGGGCGTTATCCTTGCGGGGGCCATCGCTTTCAACGTGCTGCCTGTTTCTCCATTGCCCCAGGTTGATTTCCCGACGATCTCGGTTTCGGCCAGCTTGCCCGGTGGAAGTCCGGCGATCAATGCCTCTTCCATTGCAACCCCACTGGAGCGCCAATTTAGCCACATCGCCGGAGTCACTGAGATGACCTCGTCCAGTTCGCTCGGCAGCAGTTCGATCACTCTGCAATTCGATCTGAGCCGCGACATCGATGGCGCGGCGCGAGACGTAGAGGCAGCCATCAACGCCGCGCGCAGTTATCTTCCGGCAAACCTGCCCTCGAACCCGACCTATCGCAAGGTGAATCCCGCGGACTCACCGATCATGATTCTTGGGCTCACCTCCGACAAGTATGACAAGCCGACGCTCTATGACGAAGCATCGTCGGTCATTGCGCAAAAGCTCTCGCAGATCGCGGGTGTTGGACAGGTGTCGGTCGGAGGTGGCGCTGGACCATCGGTGCGCGTGGAAGTGAATCCCACGCTGCTCAACAGCCACGGACTCACACTCCAGAATATTCAATCCGTGCTGAGCCAGCAGAATGCGCACGAGCCGGCCGGTCAAATCACCGACGGAGATACCACCGCCGATATTGTCACCAACGATCAGATCTCCCATGCGGACGAATACAAGCCCCTCATTGTCGGCTATAAGAGCGGAGCCGCAATCCGGCTCGCCGATGTGGCCGACGTATCCGACGGTGCGCAGAATATTCGCGCGGCAGGATACTTGAACGGCACGCCCTCGATCACCGTCATGATCTTTCGCCAGCCGGGCGCCAACATCATTCAAACCGTCGATCGTATTCGCAGCGAATTGCCCGCGATCGAAGCGTCCATTCCGCAAGGCATCAAAACTACCATTGTTCTTGATCGCACCACCACCATCCGCGCTTCTGTCAGCGATGTGGAACGCACACTCATTCTCTCCGTCATCCTGGTCATTCTTGTCGTCTTCCTATTCCTGCGCAATTGGCGAGCCACCCTCATTCCCACCGTCGCCGTTCCCGCCTCGCTTATCGGCACATTCGCCGTCATGTACCTGTTTGGCTTCAGTATCGATAATCTTTCTCTCATGGCGCTGACTATCTCGACGGGCTTCGTGGTTGACGACGCCATCGTAGTGATGGAAAACATTTCGCGCCTTCGTGAAGAAGGCATGACCCCCATGAAGGCGGCGTTCCAAGGATCAAAAGAGATCGGCTTTACTATCTTGTCGATCAGTATGTCGCTGATTGCCGTCTTCATTCCGATTCTTCTCATGTCCGGCATCGTCGGACGACTTTTCCGCGAGTTTGCCATCACGCTCTCAACGGCCATTGTTGTATCGATGGTCATCTCGCTCACCACTACGCCTATGATGTGCGCCTATCTGCTCAAAGATCAGAAGACGGTCAAGCACGGGCGCGCATATCGGCTCAGCGAGAAGGGATTTACATCGGTGCATGGTGCGTACAGCCGCTCTCTGACGTGGGTATTGAAGCATCCGGGGCCAGTGCTGATCCTTCTGCTGTTGACCATTGCGTTGAATTTTTATCTCATCGATATTATTCCCAAGGGGTTCTTCCCCCAGCAGGATACGGGAGCCATCACTGGAAGCGTGCGGGGTCCGCAGGACGCATCGTTTCCGGTGATGAACAACTCAGTCTTGCAAATTGAAAAAGTGATCAAGGAAGATCCAGCCGTCGATAATGTGATTGCCTACACCGGCGGCAATGGCTCGTCGAATGGCGGCTTTGTTTATATCGCACTGAAGCCGCTTGATGTGCGCAAAGTTGGAGCGCCAGAGATCATCAATCGCCTTCGCCCCAAGCTCAACCGGCTTCCGGTTGCTTCGGCCTTTCTCCAGGCAGCGCAGGATCTGCGCATCGGAGGGCGATCGAGCAATGCCATGTACCAATACACAATTCAATCGGATAGCATCGAAGATCTTGCGCATTGGGGACCTATCCTGCTAGCGGGAATGCAGAAGCTTCACGGCTTTCAGGATGTCAGCAGCGATGCGCAAAATAGCGGCCTGCAAGAGATGATCGCTTATGATCGCCCTACCGCGGCGCGGCTTGGCATCACGCCGCAGTCTCTGGATCAATCCCTCTACAGCGCCTTTGGACAGTCGCAGGTGTCCATCATTTACACGCAACTGAATCAGTATTACGTCGTATTGGAGGTAGCTCCACCTTACTCGCAGACGCCGGATGGGTTGAAGAATATCTATCTCAACTCCACAGGCAGCGGCGTCATTCCGCTTTCCACCGTCAGCACGGCGCAAGCCAGTACAACACCGCTGGTCATCAATCACACAAGTTCTTTCCCGTCCGTCACCATGTCGTTTAACCTGGCCGAGAACATGTCGTTGAGCGACGCGACTCGCACGGTTTCACAGATGCAGCAGCACCTGAATATGCCGGGAACGGTCCGCGGCTTCTTTGCCGGTACGGCGGCGGCCTACCAGACTTCGCTTGATAGTGAGCCACTTCTTATCGGAACGGCGTTACTGGCGGTCTATATTGTTCTCGGCATTCTGTATGAGAGCCTGATTCACCCTCTCACCATCATCTCCACTCTTCCATCGGCAAGCGTGGGCGCCATGCTTGCGCTCATGCTTTTCAAAATCGACCTCAACGTGATCTCGATCATCGGCATCATCCTGCTGATCGGTATCGTGAAAAAAAACGCCATCATGATGATTGACTTTGCCTTGGTTGCCGAGCGCGAGCACGGCAAGACCCCGACAGAGGCCATCTTCGAAGCTTGTCAGCTTCGTTTCCGTCCCATCCTGATGACCACAATGGCCGCTCTGTTCGGTGCGTTGCCGCTTGCTTTTGGCACAGGAACCGGTTCCGAACTCAGGCGTCCGTTGGGCATCACAATCGTCGGCGGATTGATTGTGAGTCAGATGCTGACTCTTTACACCACACCCGTCGTCTATCTAGCCTTCGACCGCTTGCGCCTCCGCTTCAAGAGCAGACAGCCAGTGACACTCCGCCAGGCAAGCGCAGAGGCCACTTAATAAAGGATGGATTTGGAGTGCTTCTTATGAAAATCTCGATCAAGTTGTCCGCAAGCCGGAACGCAACCTTGCACGTATCGGTATGCGCCGTTCTTTGTGCCATTCTGGCTGGCTGTAACGTGGGACCAAGCTATCTTCCACCAACAGAGACGGCGCCTGCGGCCTTCAAAGAAGCTCCAACTCAGTTCAAGGAATCCGATGAATGGACCGTTGCGCAACCCCAGGACGCAACTCTTCGCGGCAACTGGTGGGAGATCTACGACGAACCGGAACTGAATTCGCTCGAAGATCAACTCAACGCTGACAATCAGAATATACAACAGGCCTTTGAAAACTTTATGGAAGCGCGCGCCCTGGTGCGTGAGGCACGCTCGCAGTACTTTCCCACCGTTAGCGTTGGTGGTTCCTACGCGCGATCACAGACATCTTCCAATGTTGGGTCCACATCCAGCGCCGCCGGCACAGCCGGGAAACAGTCGCTGTTGTTTGACTTGCCCGCCGATATATCGTGGGAACCCGACCTATGGCAGAAGGTCCGCAACACAGTACGCGCCAGCCAATACACCGCCCAACTAACCGCGGCTGACCTTGAAAATGAGCGACTGACAGAACAAGCCACTCTTGCCGTATACTTCTTTGAGATTCGTGGACAGGACGCGCTGCAAAAGCTCCTCAATGAAACGGTTGAAGCCGACGAGAAAGCTCTCGATGCCGTGCGGACTGCCTATGACACCGGAGTTGGCGATCAGATTTCGGTTGTCGAAGCGCAGACTACTTTGGAGAGCGCGCAGTCGGCGGCAATTAACCTCGGCATTGCGCGCGCGCAGTTTGAACATGCGATTGCCATGCTCACCAGCAAGCCGGCATCCTCGTTCTCCATCCCTGTCGAGCCTAAAACCAGCGCGCCTCCTCCAATACCGGTCGGAGTTCCGTCCCAACTGCTCGAGCGTCGCCCGGATATCGCTGCCGCGGAGCGAAACATGGCTGCCGCAAATGCGCAGATCGGGGTTGCCTATGCCGCCTTTTATCCATCGCTGACGCTCTCCGCCAGCGGCGGCATCGAGAGTTCAGCCCTCAAGAACCTCTTCAACTGGCCCAGCCGCTTCTGGTCTGTCGGCTCATCGATCTCTGAAACTGTCTACGATGGCGGCCTGCGTCGCGCTACGGTTAATCAATACATCGCAACGTACAATGCGGATGTTGCCGCCTATCGCCAATCGGTGCTGGTTGCATTCCAGCAGGTTGAAGACGCGCTAGCGACGGTCCGCATTTTGTCCCAGCAGATTCTTCGCCAGAAGGAAGTAGTTGCATCATCCAAAAAGTTTTTGCAGCTCGAATCTGTGCGTTTCGATAACGGCATTGATCCCTACATCGACGTGGTCGCAGCACAAATTACCCTTCTCGGCAACCAGCAGTCTCTTGTCAATCTGCAAGTGCAGGAGATGACCGCCTCGATTCAGTTGATTGAGGCTCTCGGTGGAGGTTGGAATCGTTCGCAATTGCCTACTCCTGCCCAAGTCACGATGAATCCTTCAAAGTCGGATACTGCGATTCAGCATTAGATTGCGAACTCAATCTCGGCTACCTGGACAAACAATCAGACACCTTTGAAAATCACCGCGTGCTACCAGTTCCTTGATGAACAAGCCGGCCATGATGGTTTTGCCTGCGCCCGGATCATCGGCAAGAAGAAACCGGATCGGCTGCCGCGGCAGCATGGCCTCGTAAACCGCCGTGATCTGGTGGGGTAGCGGTTCGACAAGAGAGGTGTGCACGGCCAGGACCGGATCGAATAAGTGCGCCAAACGGATGCGATGCGCCTCCGATACTAGCCGGAACAACCGTCCGTCCCCGTCAAAGCTCCACGGTCGGCCTTGCACAACCACTTCCAAACGTGGTTCATCATGGCGATAAAGCAGTTCGTTGGCAACTCGGCCTGAGGATCCCTTGTAGGTCAACTCCAGAGCTTGAGAGCCGAACCACTGAACACTGACCACGGTAACGTGTTGATCCAGCAGTACTCCCCGGACCGCTGCATTTGGTTGGAGGTCTTCGAGGCGCATACGTTGCCAATCTGTCAAGCTTAAGAATGTCTTGCGAACTGATTATAGTTCAATGATATGCACTGCCCCTGGAGGTTTTGACTTCGGCTGGAAATCGCTGCATTCATGGCCTAGATGGAATTTTGGGGAAATGATGTGGTGTGCAGTGACAGCGCGTTTCCAGCAAACACGACGGCACGCTAGGAGCATGAAACTTTGCAGTGAACGGGTACCTCAGGTCCGACCACAATGTCCATCACCTACTCGGTGCGCTGCCCACATCTGTCCTTCAGGGGGAGCAATTAGCCTATACTTGGTGCTCGCCGCACGTCGGTCCGCCAAAGAATCGATCACATTCCTCGACTTGATGTGTGCCTTCCAGCATTGGACTTCATCAGCCAGCTTGATATGTATAAGAATATATATTGAGTGTATTAATATTATTAAACATATCACTTGAAATCTCATCCGATATGCTATAGCATATAAATATGAGTACGCATACACCAAAACAGATCAAATCCCTGCGGCTCAAAGGCCTGCCCGCCGATCTGCGCCAACAGATAAAGGATGCACGGGCAAAGCGAGGCTGGGGGCAACGAGAACTCGGCGCGCAAGTCGGCCTGCCGCAACCGCATATCTCCGCGATTGAATCCGGGGAGGTCGTACCCCGCTTCGACACCCTGCTCGACCTCGTCCGCGTGCTCAACCTAGACCTCCTGCTCGTCCCGCGCGCGCTCGTGCCTGCTGTGCAGTCCCTCATCCGCGCACAACAGGAGCCGGAAGGCTCCGAAGAGCGATCCCTCTATGCCTACGGCGATGAGGATTCGAGCGGAGAAGGGAAAGAGTCCCGATGACGTTCGACCCTAAAACCCTGAATGCACTCACCGTGAAACTGCATGGCCGACCGATCGGCGTCATCAACAGGCTGGGCGGCGACCGCCACCTGTTTTCCTTCGAGCAGAGCTATATCGACGATCCGGAAAGGCCGACCCTCAGCCTTTCCTACAAAGGCCAGTCGAGCGGGCTTGTTGTGCCGACGCGCGCTGTCAGTACCCGCCTGCCTACCTTCTTTTCGAACCTGCTGCCGGAAGGGCATCTGCGCGACTATCTGGCCACGCGCGCGGGCGTCAAGCCACAGCGCGAATTCTTTCTTCTCGCCGTGCTCGGTGCCGATCTGCCCGGCGCGCTCGTGGTTGAACCAATGGATGGAAACGCCGCCGTCCATGAGGGCGAGGATCATCAGGAGGGACAACGCGCCGGCGAAACCGCTCTAAGATTCTCGCTCGCGGGCGTCCAGCTCAAATTCTCGGCCGTGATGGAAGCTTCCGGGGGCCTGACCATTCCGGCCAGCGGTATGGGCGGATCGTGGATCGTCAAGCTGCCCTCAGCCCGTTTTGCCGCCGTGCCCGAGAACGAATACGCCATGCTCGCCCTTGCCCGCGCCGTTGGCATTGAGGTTCCGGCGAATCGCCTTATCGACATCAGCGCCATAAGCGGCCTGCCGCGGGACGCCGGCGCCATGAAGGGTCAGGCTCTCGCGGTCGAGCGTTTCGACCGCGGCCCGGGCGGCAAGTCCGTCCACATGGAAGATTTCGCGCAAGTGTTTGGACTCTTTCCCGACGACAAATACCGCGAGCGCAGTTACGCGAGTATTGCGGCGGTGCTGTGGGCGGAGACCGGGGAAACCGGAACGTATGAATTTTTGCGACGTCTCGTGTTTTCCGTGCTGATCGGCAACGGCGACATGCACCTCAAGAACTGGTCGCTGCTCTATCCCGACCGACGGACGCCCGTCCTCTCGCCGGCATATGATTTTGTCGCCACGCTTCCATACATCCCGAACGATACCCTCGCGCTGAGTTTCGGCGGCAGCCGCAGCCTCAGTGAAATCACGACCGACCAAGTGCGGCGATTCGCAGATACCGCGCGCCTGCCCGCGAGCCCTCTTTGGCGAATGGTGACGGAGATGACTGACCGCACCGTCTCCGCCTGGGAAAACCTCGATGAAAAAAACCTGATGCCGGATGAGATGCGCAAGGCGATCGGTGAGCAGATCATGACGGTTGCAAAGAGCGTCAGTCAAGCAGTCACTCAATAGCTTCAATCGAGCATCCAGCTCAGCAAGGAAAGCTGTCGCAACATGGTTAGCGTCTGAACTACCATTCGGCGTCGTTACGGCGAGTATGACCAGCTCTTTCCGCCTAACATTTTGAAGCACTCAATTTCGTTCTGTCCACGACCAGGTTTCCAGAAGCGGTTGGGCCAAATCAACCTTCGGTTTTTGGCCGAATCCTCAATTCAAACGCAATTCTTCGCCGAATTCTTCGCCTAATTGCGTGCCTAAAAGACTCCATTTGCTCCTCTCGGCTCCTCCCCACTCCATTGATAGCATTGAGGTTCCATGCTTAATGATTCCCCTCTTAACCGACAGGTTGTAGGTTCGATTCCTACCGCGTCCACCATAACATCAATAAAATAAACACTTTACAAACCGCCCCAAAAGGCGGTTTTCCTTTTCTCACGCGAATGGCTGTTTTGATGGCTGTTCTGAAAAATATTTTCATTTTTTTTGCGGAGAATCGCATTGGACCAGCCTCCAACCGGCACCCAACTCTCGCGAAGCCTTCGTGATCGCCCTTGTGCATCCAGCCGACCAAATCTGCGCGAGGGTCAGAGCCTCTACGATTCTGGCTGGGCTTGGCACTGAGCCGGGGTCGCGGTATTTCGCGCTACGGCGAGCATCCTGGTATCCGCCTGGACGCTCAAGCCTGATGGGACGCCGGATTTCGTGAATCAAGTTTGGCTTGAATTCGCGGGTCAGACTCTCGAATTCGTCCGGTCGCATCCCGAGGCATGGATGGCGGCCGTCCACCCCGAGGATCGCGGAAGTGCATCGAGGATCTTCTGGGAAGGGATATGCACGGGACAGGGTTTTGCGTTTGAAACCAGATCTCTCCGCGCTAGCGACGGGGCCTATCGTTGGCACTTCCAGCAAGCCGTGGTATTGCGCGACGCAGAAGGGAAAGTCCTCAAATTCGTCGGTACGACCACGGACATCGACGACCAGAAGCGTGCCGAAGAGGAACTGCGAGGAAGCGAAACCAATCTCCGTCAGATTGTCGACAGCATTCCGGGGCTCGTGTGCGCCCTGAGTCCCGAAGGCGAGGTTGAACTTGTCAATAGGCAACTCTTGGAATACTTCGGCAAGACGTTCGAGGAGGCGAAGGGTTGGGCAACCAGCGATTCCATTCATCCAGACGATCGCACCCGCTCAGTCGCGATCTTCAAGAACTCCATCAAAACCGGAACTCCCCACGAACTTGAACAACGTTGCCGCCGAGCTGACGGCGTCTATAGATGGTTCCGAAGAAGGGCGCGGCCCGTTCGAGACACAGATGGCAAAATCACCTGCTGGTATGTCCTTATGACAGATATCGAGGATCAGAAGCGCGCCGAGGACGAGTTACAGCGCAAAGAAGCGCTTCTCGCGAAAGGTCAACGTCTCAGCTTGACCGGGACCTTCTCTTGGCGTTTGGACACGGACGAAATCGTTCTTTCGGAGGAAGCAAGTCGCATCTTCGATCTCGAGCTTGAAACGCCCGTAACGCCGGAGCGGATCGGCGGCCGAATTCACCCGGATGACATTTTCATGATGTCTGAAAAAGTGAACCAGGCACGAAATACCGGAGACGACCATGATTTCGAGATTCGCCTGCGCATGACAGACGGCACCGTGAAGTACTTGCATGCGAGCTCTCACGCGACCACACACCAGGATGGCCACCTGGAGTACATAGGAGCGATTCAAGATGTGACGGAGCGCCGGCTCTCCGGGGAGGCTCTCGGGAAACTTCGATCGGAGCTCGCCCACATGGCAAGGGTCACAAGCCTCGGGGCCTTGACTGCTTCGATTGCCCATGAAGTCAATCAACCGCTTGCAGGAATCGTTACCAACGCCAGCACCTGCCTGCGCACGCTATCCGCAGATCGTCCCGATATCGACTGTGCGCGCGAAGCGGCGCGGCGCGCGATTCGCGATGCCAACCGGGCGTCCGAGGTGATCGCGCGATTGCGCGCTCTCTTCAGCAGGAAGGAAGCAACGACCGAGAGCGTTGACGTCAATGATGCTGCACATGAGGTGATTGCGCTTTGTTCGGATGACCTTCAGCGAAACCGGGTGATCCTGCGACTGGACTTTGCCAACGATCTCCGGCCCGTTACCGGCGATCGTATTCAGCTTCAGCAAGTCATCTTCAATCTGCTCCGGAATGCATCAGACGCGATGAGCGGCGTCGACGATCGTCCGAGAGTGTTGGTTGTCAGAACCGACAGGGGCGAAGGCGATTGCGTTCGCCTGAACGTACAGGATTCGGGCGTAGGCATCACTCATCAGGAAATGGAGAGGCTCTTCGACGCTTTCTACACGACAAAGAGTAACGGAATGGGAATGGGCTTGTCCGTCAGCCGCTCGATTATCGAGAATCACGGCGGCCGCTTGTGGGCCACACCCAATGATGGTCCCGGAGCTACATTTTCATTTTCTATCCCCTGCTCGGCGAAAAGTTCGAAGAGTAAAGGAAGTTACCCCGTCTGTTCGATCGATCCTGTTCTAGCCACCCAATAACGGTGCTTCTTCCCCAGCCCGCAGGGACGACTTTCTCCGCGGTTCGGGTGCGCATCTCGGAGCGTCGAGTCGCCTACTTAGCTGAGCTGTTTTCGCCTGGCTAGTAAGGCTCGGGGAAACGCTCGCCATCCGGCGAGTTAGGGTCTTTCGGATTGAAGTCCATCGCGTGGGAAAGCCCCTGGCCACCAACTTTGCCCCACGGACATGCAGGACGTCAGCTGTCGGGAACCAGCTGGGGTTGTCGACATCATCGAGAGAATGCTCAATCGCTTGGCTTTTTGCCTGATGATCTCGATAGTTGCCGCCAATCGCACTTGGCGATGGTCGGAGTCACAGGACCATCCTTCACGATTCGACCTCTGAGGTGTGAGAATCGCTTCGACATTCTTGCATTTGGGGCTTCGGGCACTATTGCTCTCTTCGTTTGTCTGCCTTCATCAGCTCCATCCGTGGGTGCTGATTCCCAATGAGAAGCTCACTGATACACTGTCGCAAAGTCTCTAAGTTACCCTGCCAGTCTTTCTCGATTCTCCGTTCCCATTGTTCATCCCGAAGTTTCTTAGTTGATGCGCTCTTGGAGCGATTCGTGGGCGACCCGACGACTTCCGCAAGTGTTTGACCGGCAGCCGCTTGATGTTGGTGACTAGCCATAACATCCTCCAATACGACTGGTTCATCGTTTCTATATCACGCTGTGGGCAGGAGATCCTTTAGATTCCGCATGACAGATTGGACTAAGCCAAAACACGCGAGGCGAATCAATTGAACGAAGCTATTGATCAATGCCTCTGCATCAACCTATCTACCTGGGTTGATGCACGAGCCCGAAACCTAGACGAGTGAACCCGGCGGTAGACACAAATTGAGTTCAAGCGGAATCAATCGCGGTCCCAATATGCCTCTTCCCGATCTCCTCGATCTGCGGTTCGGTCAAAGCGGAGAGATCCGCCGTCTCAACCGCGACGATTCGCTGAAACTCCTCGGGATGATGCGCTTTGAGGTACTCCGTTAGGAACCCGACCGCGCTGCTTTTCCCTGTCCCATGTCCGATGAGGATGATCTCTTCGGCGTGTACAAGGTCCATGGCGATCTCCTCGTAGTACGAGTATTGCTCTGGAACGCGATCGCCCTCGTAGTGAGCTTCCTTACGGTGGATCAAATGATGGTGGAAGCCGAAGGGATCATCCGGTTTCGCAGTAACTTCGCCTTGAGACTGGCTGTCGCCCGGAATGTGATAAATATGCGCAACATGATGGTCGATGACCACAACCATTCGCCCAATTTTAGATTCCTTGGCGGGGATCCCGAGGGCGCCTGCTTCCTTCAGAAACCTGCGCAGTCGAGATATTTCCTCCACC
The DNA here is from genome assembly GCA_049587335.1 of Occallatibacter sp. Lineage (GTDB taxonomy): Bacteria > Acidobacteriota > Terriglobia > Terriglobales > Acidobacteriaceae > Telmatobacter. Next base: position 32,383 of record JBAVDS010000043.1, read on the forward strand.
GCGAGATTATGCCCGCTGGCACGCTTGAAGAAACATCTCTGTGAGCCGACCGCGAAGATAAACTCGTCGTTCCCGTGTGGTTGCACCTCGCCGACGTTCCCAATCAAATCAATCACAGAGTTCCAGCTCAGGTTTCGAGGCAGTTTACCGTTGACGAGACCCTCAAGAAGCTCTTTATGATCGTGGCGCATGGGTTGCTTCATTGTTCCACTACCTCTTCCGTTTGATAGGAGGTACGTCCTGTTTTCCCCGAAGCGTCCGCCGTATCGGGATGCGCTCCACCCTCTCGATTACGCCAGATTTAAGGCTGAGGGTCTATTGGACGATGGTATTGGCGAATACTTTGGTATCGGTCGAACAAACTCACGCGGCAGTCTCATCGTCGAAGGACAAATCGACTCCTAGTTCGTCGCAACCAAGCGATCGTGATTCTTAGAACCTATCCGTAAATAGTGACAATCTTGGTTCTCGCTGACAAGGAGCACGTACTGAGAGTCTCAGGCTGGGCGAAGATAGATCCAGGATGCCTCAGATCAAGTCGTGGACTGTCTCAGATACGTT
>JBAVDS010000044.1:0-28148 GCA_049587335.1 Occallatibacter sp.
AGAACTCGCGCAGATCGCTGATCTGCGCGAGTTCTTCAAGCTCAAGGTCGTCGCCCTGGTGCTGGTAACCGGATGGGGCGGCTTTTACCTGGGTTCAATGCACTCCGGCATCACCAGCCTCCAGCGCGGCCTGCTGGACACGCTGCTGGGCATCGGCCTGGTCTCCGCCGGAGCCGGGGCGCTGAACGAAGTGCTTGAACGGCGCACCGATGCCCGCATGAAACGCACCGCAGATCGTCCCATGGCCGCCGGACGCTTCTCGCTGGCCCAGGGCATTCTGGCCGGCCTTGCCGCACTGGCGATTGGCTCACTCTGGCTGCTCCTCCACACCAATTTGCTGACCGTTGCCCTGGCGCTGCTGACCGCCTTCACCTACGTCGCCATCTACACGCCGCTCAAGCGCGTCACTGCAATAGCCACCTTCATCGGCGCATTTCCCGGCGCGATGGGGCCGATGCTGGGCTGGACCGCCGCCCGCGGCCAGATCGAGTGGCCCGCCGTCTCGCTCTTCGCCATTCTCTTCGTCTGGCAATTCCCTCACTTCATGTCGATTGCGTGGCTCTACCGCGACGACTACGCCTGCGCCGGCATTCGTATGCTGCCCGTTGTGCAGCCCGACGGATGGTCCACCGTTGCACAGGCGCTCTTCTTCGCCGTGGTGATGATCCCCGTCAGCCTTGCCCCCTGGCTGCTGGGCATGGCCAGCTTGACCTACGCCATTCTAGCCGCCGCGTTCGGCCTGCTCTATCTCGCCTACACAATTCGATTTGCCGGAATTTTGCGCATGAAGGATGAAGACGAAAGCCGCAAACTGGCTCGTGATTTGCTCAAGATCAGCGTCCTTTACCTGCCCCTGCTCTTCACCGCGCTGATGCTCTGCGCGACGGTTAAATCGTAGGGAAAATGGCAAAAGTTTCGTAGATTGCATCTCGCTCGCTGGAGTAATCTGTTTGTTCGGAGGAGATTGTGCTCGACATTCACTTGCCGCACGGTAAGCTGCACGGCTTCAAGGACTTTTTTATCCATCTCCTCACCATTACCATCGGCTTGTTCATTGCTCTGAGCCTGGAGAGCTGGGTGGAGAGTCGGCATCATCAACATCTGGCCCGTGAGGCGGAGGACAGCTTGCGCGTGGAGATTGCCAATAACGCGCATGGAGTGGTCCGGCAACGCCAGATCATCAAGGATGAGCAGAAGATGCTGGAAGCTGACTTGAAGGTATTGGCGGAGTGGCGGGAACATCCCCACGCCCAAAAAGGTCAGATGGATCTTACAATCAACGTGGGTAGCTTTGACGATATGGCTTGGAAGAATGCTCAGAACACCGGCGCTGTTACCTTTATGAAATACAAGGATGCCCAGAGCTTCTCGGATATCTACACGTATCAGGAGGTGTATTTCAAGACAGTATTGGATACTTACAACGATTTTGGCAATGCATTATCGCTTTTCACCTCCCATCCCGACGACTGGGTTCCATCTCCGGCGCAGTTTGACATGGAGACCGATCGCATCGGCAAGCTCCAGTTTGACCTCTGGATGTTAGACAGGTTGGCGGACAATTTGGACAGGACTTACCAGAAATACGAGGCCAAGCACAAGTAGAGTTTTTGCCGGTCGTTCATCAGAAAGAATGGGGTGACTCAGCTCTCGATTTGGAGAGCTGGGAAACCACGAAGCTCGATGAGTAATTTTTACCAGGAAGCCATGACTGCCGCAGTTTCGCATACCAGCCCGCGCTCCGCGATCGCCGCCATTCTCGCAGTCAGCGTGGCCGCGACGGCCTTTCTCTTCTGGCTGATCTACATTCATCCCGCCGCTGCGACCAGCGCACAATACGCCTTTCTGCCCGCGCTGAATGCCGCGCTCAACGGCCTCAGCGCCGTAGCATTATTGATCGGCTACACCTTCATCCGCTCCCGCCGCATCCCGGCCCATCGAGCGGCAATGATCTCTGCCTTCATTTTTTCTTCGCTCTTTCTCGTCGGCTACATCCTCCACCACGCGCTGCACGGCGACGTCCGCTACCCGCTCCACGCGGCCCTTCGCTCCGTCTATCTGCCGCTGCTGGCCAGCCACATCCTCCTGGCCGTCGTCGCGCTGCCGCTGATTCTTGTCACGTTTTTCTTTTCGCTCTCCGGACGCATTCCGCAGCATCGCAAGATCGCCCGCTGGACATTTCCGCTCTGGCTCTACGTCTCCGTCACTGGAGTCATTACCTGGGCGATGCTGCGTCTGGCGCAAGGATAGGATCAGTCATGTCCGCAAACCTGCCCAACGACGGCACCCGCCAACTGCTGCAATGGGGTGCGTCGATGCTGGGCGCGGGGCTGGCGGCCGTTCTCCTGCTGCAAACCCTCTTCGGCGGCTTTTCGGCCACCGGCGCCAGCACCAACTCCGGATGGTTCACCCTGATCGTCGCCCTGATGTGTATCCCTTTTGGCGGCTTGCTGACCGCTCTCGGCCTGGCCAAGTGGCTGCGCAAGCGCGCACTTTCCCGCAACCCCTGAGCATCTGCTATCCTTTTCGATGATTGGAGTGCAACATTATGGCAAGAAGTGTGAACAAAGTCACCCTTTTAGGCAACGTGGGCAAAGACCCCGAAATTCGTTCCAGCGCCAGCGGCGTGATGGTCGCCAACTTTACTCTGGCCACCAGCGACCGCTTTCAGGATCAGCAGGGAAACTGGCAGGACCGCACCGAGTGGCATACGCTGGTTGCCTTCAAGCGCACCGCCGAAATCGTCCGCGATTACGTCAAGAAAGGCTCCAAGCTCTATATCGAGGGCAAGTTGCAGACGCGCAGTTGGGATGACAAGGAATCCGGCGCCAAGAAGTATCGTACCGAGATCATTGTCAATGAGCTGGTGCTGCTCACCGGACGCGAGGAAGGCGCAGGTGGGGCAAGCGCAGGCGGCTACAGCCGGACGGCCAGCTCCTCCGGTTCCGCGGCCAGCTTCGACCAGCGTCCGCCGGCCGGCTCCTCCGGAGCCGACGATTTCGCCCAGTCCGCCGAAATCTCCGACGACGATATTCCGTTCTAAATACAGGGAATAGGGATCAGGGATCAGAAAAACGATGGCCGGCCAGGCCACCGACTGTTGTCTGTTCCCGATTCCCTGTTTTCCGTCAGTCCGTCTTCATCAGCTTCGCCATCAGCGTATCGCGGCGCTGGTTGGCGATTGTGTCGATCTTGCCGAGCACGCGCAGCCAGACGAAGAAAGCGGCGGCGCCCAGCAGCAGAAAGACGGGCACGGCCAGCCAGGGAATTTCCAGCAACCAGCCCAGTGCGAAGACCGCCGCGCCAACTCCCAGCATTCCAAATTGCGCCAGCACGCTGGTGAGCGCGTTGGCCTGCGAGCCGCGCTGGCGCGAGATCCGCCCGGGATTTACGCGGTAGGGCATGGTGAGCGACAGAATGTTGCCCGCAGCCAAACTGCACAGCAGCGCGAAGAGAATCCAGGCCACCGTCGCTGCCGCAATCATGCCATCCGGCCAGCCCATACGAAGGCTGACCAAAAGGCCGGCGAGGAGAGCGTCCACGCAAAAAAGCAATGAGTGGAAGAGATTCTTCGCCAAAAAGACCTTGCGGATCGGCGTCGGCGACAGAAACAGCAATTGAATGCCCGCGCCCTCCGCTCCCAAGTTGTTGTAAAACAATTGCGTAAAGCCCAGCAGTGAGTAAGCCACACATAGCGGCAACGCGTAACGAAAGGAACTCCCCGTTGCGCCGTTGTGGAAGACGCTGGCCAGTACCAGCACCATCAGCAACGGCATCACCAGCGCCCAAATCTGCGGCAAGGTGCGCATCAGGCTCCGCGCCTCCTTTTCCAGCAGCGCAGCCATCGAGCTGGAGCCGCCGGGCCAAGCGCCGGCGCGCAGCCCCGAATCGGCTCTTGTCGCCGCCTTGGCGCGCTGCTTCTCGCGCCTGGGCGCCGAACTCAGCTCTTCCCCCTTGTACTCGGCCCGCAGACGCCAGCCCAGCGCGACTCCCGCCGCCAGGGTCCACAGCCCCAGCAGCCCTGCCGAAGCCAGCGCCGGCACCGGATTGTCCTCCGCGCCCCGCTCCAGCGCGTGCGCGGCCAGCCCCGGCGGAAACCACCCTTGAACCGTATCCACGGTAACCAGCCAACGCCCATACTTGGCGATGAAGGCGGCATTTTGCTGCCGGGATTCCTCCACCCTCTGCCGAGCCTGCTCTGGAGTCATGGATCTTGACGGCATGGGATGTCGCCTCTGATGCAGAGCTGGATTCAGCAGTTGCAGGCTCAGCATAAGTAACATGAAGATCGCACCCAGTATCTCCCGCGTCTTGCGCTGCGAGAGCCAGCGGTCGATCCAGGCAAAGACCGCCCGCACCAGCAGCAAATTGAAGGCCGCAAAGAGCGCCAGTCCCAGCGCCGTCCAGGCGAAAAGCTCCGGCCGGACCAGTGTGATTCCAATCCAGATGCCCAGACTGCAAAGCAATCCGAGGATTGTGGAAACATCCGCCAATCCAAAGACCACGTACAACAAGTAATACGGCCCGAAGCTGACGGGAAAGCGCAGCAGGATGCCCAGGTCGAACTGCTCCTGAAACGAGGCCAGCATCACCGGCAGCACCTGCCAGAGAATGCACACCCCCCAATAAAGCAGCGGCAGAAACAGCCACTTCTCCTCGGAGGCCAGCAGAAAGGCGCAGAGGCCAGCGACAAAGCCGAGTCCCAAGCCAAAAACGGCATAGATTGAGAAGGTTACCGTGCGCGCACCCAGCTCAAAGGCGCCCATCTTCGAGCGCAGCCCGTTCACGAAGATCCGCCAGCGCAATCTGGCCATCGCCGCGTACTGCGCCCGCGCCAGCTCGCTCCAAACCCCGCGCTCGATTTCCGGCCCGTTTACGCCAGCCATGAAAGCTCCTGCTGCGGTTCCAGTTCTCCACTCGCTCCCACGATTGAAAGAAATATCTCCTCCAGCGTCAGCTTCTCTTCTTTGTCGGCACCGGGCAACGTGGAAGCGACGCCGGCACGAAGCTCGTCCAGCGATCCATTGGCCACCAGCCGTCCCTTGCTGATGATCGCCACATGGCTGCAAAGCCGCTCCACAATCTCCAGCACGTGGGTGGTCAAGAAGATCGTCGCCCCGCGGCTCAGCATCCCTTGCAGCATGGTCTTAAGCATTCCCGCCGCAATCGCGTCCACACCCTCGAAGGGTTCGTCGAGAAAGAGCACCTTCGGCCCATGAATCACCGCCGCCGCCATCGCCAGCTTGCGCTGCATCCCATGTGAAAAATCGGTGACCAGCTTTTTGCTCTCGTTGGCCAGTTGCATGAACTCCAGCAGCTCTTCGGTCCGCTGCTGGGTCGTCTCGCGGTCGAGGCCATACATACGCCCCACAAAGCGGAGATACTCGGGCGCTGTCAGCCGTCCCAGCAGCGCCATCCCCTCCGGCACCACACCGATCTGGCGCTTGAGTTCCAGCGATCCGGCGGTAAACGGCTGGCCCAGGATCTCAATCCGCCCCGCCGTCGGCTCCAGCAACCCGGTGAGCATCTTGATGGTGGTGGACTTTCCCGCGCCATTCGGCCCCAGGAAGCCAAAGAACTGCCCCTGTGCCACGCTGAGGGTAACGTCCTCTACCGCCGTCAGTTCTCCAAAGCGCCGCGTCAGTCTTTCAGTCGCAATTGCCGCAGTTTCCATTTGACCGCAAGCATAGCAAGGTTGGCTGGCAAAGCAAAGCCGCGCCGCCAGCCTCATTCATGACGCTCAAGGATATGCCGATAACGTAGTGGTGAACGTGTGCGTCGCCATCTTCTGCAACGAGAGGCCGGACTGGAAAGGATCGATCGCTCCAAGCCCGGCCGCGCGGAGTCTTTCTGTTCTTTCCAGACGCCCGGAAAGGTGGTTCAGGGATGTGGACGGAGGGCGTCAGCCCGGCTGGGCGGAGCGCAACGAGGACAGCATCGGCGATGATTGAAGAGGTGCAAAAGCGAACCAGCGATGCGAGCTATCGGGATCGCCGTGTCTACGAACGCTTTGAGATCAATCTTCCGGGCGGATGCTTGAACTATCAAGGCACCCGCTATCCCTGCCACATCGTCGATGTCAGCCTGAGCGGCTGCTGTGTTCGCACCGAGAGCAAGTTTCTTCCCGGCAATCTGGCTCATGTTGAGATCGTGATGCCTATTCTGGGACTGGTGCTGCGCATGGTGGGCACAATCCAGTGGCTGACCCGCGAAAACCTGATTGGCATCCGCTTTTTTCACGCCAGCGCTCGCTCGAAGAATCAGCTCGCCGGTCTTTTGACGGGCCTGGTGGATAGCAGCGCCACCGAAGCTGTCATGGCCGCGGTCGAGGCAGCCGCCCGGTCAGGAACCGCGGGACTGGACGTCAAGTTTCCCAAGAACAAGGAGCAAACTCCAGCGCATATTCCTGAAAAAAAAGAAGAAAAGCAAGAGGCCGCTGCTGCTGCCGAAGCTCCTCCCGATATGAGAATCGGCTACGGTTCCAGCGACGGAGTGTGGAATGCGGGGACAAACGTCTGGCCCGCGATGCTTCAAATTCTGAAAGATGGATCGATCCTGAATGGCTCCATCGTGGGCCTCAGCCAGGAGGGTTGCAGCTTCCAATTTGCGCAGCGCTTCATCGGCGGAACGAAGGTCCGCGTGGAGGTCGAGTTTCAGATGCTCGGATTGCCCTTCCGGCTGGTAGGCGTCATTGAGGACATCCATCAGGCGAAGATCGTCGAGGTTCGCTTCCTGGAAATGAGTTCCCGCAAGCGCGACGAACTGACAGAGGTAATCAATGAGTTGCGGGAGACCGCCAAAAAGCAAGCCGGCGCGGAGAAAGGCAATTAGGGCTGAAGGATGACACGATCCTTCTGCTCGCAGTAGACATCTCAACACTTGACGGAGCCGAAAAGGATCATAAATCTTTTCAGGCCCTAGTTACTTGCCGGTGCCGGTGCGGCGGCAGGTGGCTGCTTAGCCATCTCACGAATATAGAGGATCAGGTTCCAGACCTCATTGTCGCTGGCGCGGCCCTCCACTTCGGGTGGCATCTTTCCTTTGCCATCGCGGATCGATTTGAACAGATCATCGTCCGTCTTGCCGGCCAGTGTCTTGGGATCGGTCCAATCCCCGATCGTCAATTGCATATCCGTGGCCAGATCGGTCTTGCCATTCCCTGTGTCTCCGTGGCAGATGGCGCAGTCCTGCGTGTAAAGCTCCTTGGCGCGCGCCCTCGACTTTTCCGTGGGTTTGACTGGATTCTTGGCGCCGGATGCAGCGGGCGAAGGAGCCTCCTGAGGCATGGGCGCGAGGGCGGGCGAGGCGGAAACTCCTAACAGCATAACCGCTGAAACGAAGAGCAACGGCTTCAACATGATTGCCTCCTCAGTTGCAGATGACAGCTACAGAGCTGATGCAACCGATATATTTTCCCGCAAGGATTATAGGACAATTCGTGGTCCAATGTTTGCATCCAAATGCACAATCACTTCCTGCGAAGCCGGATTGGCGGCTTTCGGCCAGACTCCATGCCGTCGGAGCGCTGCCATCATTGCCGTTGCCGCCAGCCGCAGGCCAGATCGGGCGCGGCGGTTTTGCCATCCAGACGAAAACAAGTTGCGCCGTCGATGTCGGTCGAGAAGGTGCGAACTTTAGCGGCTTCCAGCTCCTCCAGCACCTCCTCGCGTGGATGCCCATAGCGGTTGTGCAAGCCGCAGGAGATCACTGCCCACTGGGGATGCACGCGAGCCAGAAACTCCGGGCGCGTGGAGGTGACGCTGCCGTGATGGCCGACTTTGAGGAGCGTGGAGGCAAGGCCGCTCTCGGTGAGCATCTCCTCTTCGGCGCGCGCTTCGGCATCGCCTTCGAGCAACACTGAAGTCTCTCCGTAGGCCATGCGCATCACCATCGAGTCGCTGTTGGAAGGCTCAGCGCCGGGCTGATAGCCGCGGAAGGGTTCGAGGACATTGATCTGTGTCGAGCCGAAGGAAAATGCGTCGCCTGCGGTTAGCGAGCGAATGTGGACGTGAAGGCCGGCGGCCTCGTCAAGCAGCGCGTTATAAGCGCCGAAGCGGGGATTTTTGCCTACCCAAAGCTCGGCAGGATGAAAGTTGCGCAGCACGGCGGGCAGGCCGCCCATATGGTCGGAGTGAGCGTGGGTGAGGGCGACCGCGTCCAAATGGCGAATGCCGCGCGACCAGAGGACCTGCGAGACAACCTCCTCGCCGATGTCGTAATCCTGCGGCGCTTGATTCGGACCGCCGCCAAAGCCGCCGCCATCGACCAACAGGGTTCTGCCGTCGGGGGTAATCAACAGGATGGAGTCGCCCTGGCCCACATCGATGGCTTCGACCAGCAATGCGCCGCGCGGACGATCGACCGGGCGGGGAAGGACGGCGGCAGCGGCGGCCAGCATCAGAGCGGCCCAGGCAGCGCGCCGCGGCCAGATCGCAGAGGACGACACAGCGCGCCGCGCCAGCGCGATGGCCGCCCCAAGCAGCGCGCAGAAGGCGAGCGACTGCCATAGCAGCGGCGCGGGGATGCGGAAGTCACCCCAGGCCATCGAACCGAAGATCCGCACCAGAGCGACGCCGATGTGAAGGACGGCGGCTACGATCATTGCGGGCACAACGGCGTAGGCCGGACCGATCAGAGCAAGCAGCAAAGTAATGAGCGCGGCCGGCATCAAAATCAGCAGCAGCGGAAGGATGAAAACATTCACCGGCAGCGCAAAGACCGTGATGCGATGAAAGTAGAGAGCCATCGGCAAAACCATCGCCAGTTCCACTACACAGGAGACGGTCAGCAGCTCGATGCAGCGGATCAGGATGCGCACTGTCCAGGGAAAGATGCGCCAAGCCAAGCGAAATGCGAACCGCCCGCCGGCCGCCGACTGCATCTCCCCGGCGATTCTGCGCAGAAGGACCCGGAATTGAGCTAACGGCGGAGCCAGCTTCACGTCCAGCGCAAGCAGGCGCAGATCGCGTGTTGCCGTCAGGTAAGGATGAATGGTGCACTGGAGCAGGGGCGCGGCCACGCCGCCGATGGCGACCACGGCCAGCAGCGTCATCTGGAAGCTCGCGTCGAAGAGACTGCGCGGACTGAAGGCCAGCAGGCAGAGCGCGGCAAAGCCGATGGTGTTCATCACGCTGCGCTGGCGGTAGACGAGCCGCCCCAGCAGATAAAGCGTCACCATGAAGAGCGAGCGCTCGACGGGCGTGGCAAAGCCAGTGAAGAGCGCATAGGCAAAGGAGACCGCAATCGTGGCCAGAGTGGCGGGAACGCGCGGCAGCCTGAGCCGCTTTGCGACCCAGAAGAGGCATCCGGCGACGATCGCCAGATGAAAGCCGGAGACCACCAGCATATGAAAGGAGCCGGTGCGCTCAAAGCCAACACGCAGCGAATGGGTGAGGTAGGTGCGGTCGCCGGTGACCATCGCAGCCAACATTACGGCGTCATCCTGCGAAAGCCGCAGCGGCGCGGGCAGACGGCGCATCGCCGCAGGCAAGGCCAGCAAGCGGGTGCTCGTGGCGTGTTGCAGGCCGCTCAGCCGGCAGGCAAAAAAGATGCCTGATCCCTCTCCGATGCGCTCCACCCGGTCGATGTTCACCGTGGCCGTCGAGGTAATGCCCTGATCGACGAGGAAGTCTTCGCGGCTCCAGACGCCGGGATCGTGATAGACCTCCGGAGGCAGCAGCCGGGCCACGGCCCGGAGGCGCTCACCGCAATGGAAGGGCTGTGGGGCCGTTGTTCCGGCGCCGATTACTGGCCAGCGCACGGTCAGGCGCGCGCCTCCCCCGACCGGCTCCTGCTCGTCCGCGGTATCGGTGACCACCTCGATGCTGGAGAGATGCAGATCGATTCTCTGTGCCGGGAGCTGAACGGAGTTCGGCTCGTCCAGATTCTGCTCAACCTCGCCGCGCAGCGGGCCAGCGTCCACAACGGTCCCTTCCACAGTGCGCAGCAGGCCGTCCGAGAGCGCCGCCAGCGCGGGTGCGGGCGCCGGTTGCGGCTCCATCCAGGCGCACCATGCACCCAGCAAGAGCCACAGTACGGCCATGGGCAGCCAGATGATGCGCTGCGCCCAAAGAGCCGCTACGCCGCAGAGCACCGCTATCAACGCGAGCGTCACCAGAACCAGGCTGGGGCGCAGATCGATGGCTTGGGTAGCCGCAATCCCCACAGCGAAGAGCCAGGCCGCATGAAAGAGCGGCACAGAAACAGACCCGGCGCCTGGATCAGCGGAGACGAAGGTATTCGAAGCGTTCTGCTCGCTGGTGGGAGAATCCGATTTCATTGCGCCTTCAGCACAAAAGCACTACTGGCCCTCAAGCCTATCAGGCGCGCCGCAAATGGACCACTGTTTCCAGGTGAAAGGTCTGCGGAAAAAGGTCGGCGAGAGTGAGGGATTGGATCAGATAGCCGGAAGCGATCAGTGCGCGCAGGTCGCGGGCCAGCGTTGCCGGATCGCAGGAGACATAGACGAGCGATGGGGCGGCGATCTCGCCGAGTAGCGCGCAGGTCTCCGCACCCAGGCCGGTGCGCGGCGGGTCAACCACGATGAGGCCGGGAGCTTCGCTCTTGCGGCTGCGGCGAAGGAAGGCAAGCGTGTCGGAGTACACTGGCTCGCCACTCGATCCACACAGATTATCTTTCAGCGCAGACTTTGCCGAAGGCGCAGACTCGACGGCAACCACGCGCTCAAAGCGGCTGGCAAGCTGCCGCGCGAATAGACCGACGCCGGAGAAGAGATCCCAGGCGAGCTTGCCGTGGTGATCGGCGATGACCCGCTCGACCAGCGCATTCACCAGAAAGCGATTGACCTGAAAAAAAGCGCCGTGATCGACGCGATAATCAAAGCCGGCGGCGCGATATGCCAGCGAGGTTGCTCCCCATTGCGCCAGGGTGCGCGCCTGTTCTTCCGCGTAGCCTGCGACGGCAAGTTCTGCGCCGATGAGTGCGGGAATGCGTTCATGGAGTTGCTGGGAAAATTCTTCGAAGCGCATCCTGGAGGCCTTCGCGTTGAAGATCGTCGCCAGCAGCGCGGTTTCCGCTGCATCGCTGAAGAGCGCAATCTCGGTCGGCCTCAGCGCGGGAAGAGACTCGCGCGCAATCTCCGCAAAGGCCTGCGCGGCCATGACGAGCAGCGGCGCGGCGATGGGGCACTCGTGAATGGGAACCAACGCATGAGAGCGGCGGCCGCGATAGCCCAGGTTTCCCGCCGCATCGAAGGCCAGGCGGATGCGGTTGCGATAGGCCCAGGGTTCGGCAGAGAGCACGTGAATCTCGTGCGGCGCTCTTACCCCGCCGCGCTCCAGCGTCTCGCGCAGAATGGCCTGCTTGAAGGCTAATTGGGTCTTATAGTGTGTGTGCTGATAGTGGCAGCCGCCGCAAAGGCCAAAGTGCGGACAGGCGGGCGCGATGCGCTCTGGCGCAGCGTGGAGAATCTCTTCGGCCTCAGCGGTCTCGTAGCCGCGCTTGCTCGACGTAATGCGCACCTGCGCCTGCTCGCCGGGAAGCGTAAGCGGCACAAAGACCGCCTTGCCTTCGATGCGCGCCACAAATGCGCCACCGTAGACCGGCTTCTCGATCTCGGCTCGCTGCAATTTGGCGGGAGGAGATGCTTTCAACCTCTGAGAAATGCCGATAGAATCGGAAGAATTTGTTTCGGCGTAGGGCACGGGCTTTAGCCCATACAAACGATGCGCATCGTCGACACGGGCTTTAGCCCCCGATGCTTTTTTGGGGGTCTGGTTCCGCGCAGCCGAATGTTTTTTCGCGGCCTGCTTGGCCCGGCGCTGCATCGTGTTTTGTTTTCTGGGCGTCATTGCTGGCTCATATAAAAGAGGCTGAGTCGCGGCAAGTTGTAGTGCACCAGCAACTGTTTCTGCACAAACTGCCGCTCCACCTGACGCAGTTGCACCGCTCCCATGCGGCTGCGATAGGGCGCCAGCTCGTGCGCCGCGTGCTCCTTCAACCCTACCAGCAACTCCTCCGGAGCCGCCGCCGTCAAAGCTGCAAAGAGCTTTTCTTCGAGAACGGTGAGAGTGCGTTCGAGGGATTCCAGATCGGGAGCCTCGCCGTTGCAAGCGGCGCCAAGCTCGCGCAGACGGGCGGCAGTGGCGGCGCAGGCTTCGGGAGCTACCGTTGCAGCATCGAGCTGTGCTGCGGCAGCTTCCAGATGAGCGGCCACGCGCTCCCGCTCAAAGCCCGCATCGCGGGCGGCTGTAGTTATAACGGGAGCGCTCCCGGCGGCGGCCTCACTCAACTCCTCGGCAGCCTCCATCACCGCCTGCGCGCACCAGGCCAGACCATTCACCTTCCGCATCCGTCCGCGCTTTTGCCGCGCCTCATATTTGTCGAAGGCCGCGTCAATGCCGCGCAGCACAGCCTCCAGTGGAATCCCCGCCTCGCGCCACGTTTCAATCAACGCCCAATCCAGCGTCGAGAGCAACAAGAGCGCCCCGCGCCGCTGCTGAAAGCGTTCTTCGATCTCGGTAAAGTAATTGAAGTAGTTCAGCACGGCGCGAAAGGAGACCTCGTCCTCAATTTGCTGGGAGATTGAATGCGGGCGTATCGAGCATGATTGCAGCATCGAAGTCGCCGGTATTTTCAGTGTTTGGCCATACTCTACAGGCAACCCGCAGCCGCTCATTTTTTCTGACGCCAAAGTCCTTCATTGAAAGATTGAGCAGATAGGTGGCATGATCGCCCGGTTTGATGATCTCTGTCTTCACCAAGTCTCCACCCACCATGCTTGGCGTATTCGGCATGATGCTGCTCCAAGCCTTCCCGTTGAAGCGCATCAGCCAAGCACCCAGCAGAAAGTGTTTCTCCGGACTATCAGGGAAGTATGGATCGAAGGGCGTGTAGTTGACAGCCAATGGTTTGCCGGTTGCTCGAATATCCACCTTCAACGATACGATTGAATCCTTTTTATCGGCGGGATTCGGCGAGATAGCGACAACCTCTGCGCTGACTATCCCCGCCGGCGTCTGCGGTGCAGCCTGGCCAAAAGACAATGCTTGATAAAGGAGCAAGATCGAAACGCATAAAAGAAAATGCGAGGTCCGTCGAATGCCGCGCAAGACTGCCTCCAGCGGGATCTCCGCATCGCGCCGGGTCTCGATCAGCGCCCAATCCAGCTTCGAGAGTAATTGCAATGTCCCGCGCCGCCGTTGGAAGCGGTCTTCGATCTCGGTAAAGTAATTGAAATAGTTCAGCACGATCTTCTCAGAATCTCGAATCACTCGATTTGAAAACGGGTTAGTTGGCAGAACAACTGAATTACTTTGTTTTGTAACAGGGCACGACTTTAGTCGTGCCGCATAGGCAGAAAAATCAGTCGGGCTTTAGCCCCTGAGGGAATGTTCCCCTAAAATTTCATGGACACTCGAAGACCGGACTCGCCAGATAACTATCAGGCTCATCTTTGTTTGTCATGGATTCAACGCTATCCCAAACTTCCAACATAATTCGTAGTCGTTCACCTGTTCGTATACCAAAGAATTCCTTGCTCAATCCATATCGAAATGAAGCACGTTTACCAGGCAAAATTACGAGAGGCTTCCAATATTCTTTACCGTAGAAACCTAGCACTGCACCACTATCCTTTCTCGGCATTGCGTTCTTCCATGCTTCACCAATATAGCGTTGCAAGTGTGCAATGCAAAGTGATTGACCATCCTCTTCTTTTTCCCTGCAAACTGGAATGACCAACTGCTTGTCCGCAGCACGAACCTCAAATACCACCGAAACGGATATGTTTGCATCCAGATTTACTATTTCTGCTTTCTTTGTCGAAGACGTTTGACCAATTGCGAAACCAATAGAACCGCATAGAAAAAGTGAAAGGTAAACAGTAAATGAAGCAATATTATTGTGACAGCCTATTCGCATTAACTTCCTCCTCTATTTCAAGCCGCAACTATCACTCGACATTTCACCGCGCTTTCCCCCTCGGCTTCACCGCGCGATTGCGCTCGAAGAGAATCAGCAGACCGTCGAGGGTGAGCATATCGTCGATCTCGGCGATGAAGCGCGAGTCCTCTGCGATCTGCCGCGCCAGCCCGCCGGTGGCGATGACCTGCGGCTTGGCGCCAAGCTCCGCGAAAATACGCTCCAGAATGCCATCCACCAGACCGATGTAGCCGAAGTACAAGCCGCTTTGCAGGTGGGTGACGGTATTAGTGCCGATGACCCTGGCAGGACGCTTGATCTCCACGCGGGAAAGGCGCGCAGCGCGGGAAAAGAGCGCCTCGGCGCTGAGGCCGAGGCCGGGCGCAATCGCTCCGCCCAGGTACTCGCCCTTGGCCGAAACCACGTCAAAGGTCGTGGCCGTGCCGAAGTCCACGATGACGCACGGTCCGCCATAACGCTCAAAGGCCGCAATGGCGTTCACCAGCCGGTCCGCGCCCAGTTCAGCGGGATTCTCCACCAGCACCGGCATTCCCGTCTTGATGCCCGGCTCGACGAAGAGCGGTTCGGTGTGGAAGTAGTTCTGACAGACCTCGCGCAGCGTTCTCTCCACCGGCGGCACCACCGACGAGATGATGATGTGCGCAACCTGGCTCGGCTTCATGCCGTTCATCTCGAAGAGATTTACAAAGAGCACGCCGTACTCGTCGGCGGTCTGCGCGCGATGCGTGGTAACGCGCCAGTGCGCGGCCAGCTCGGGCTTTGCATCACCCCGGCGACCAAGACCCGTCGCCGGGGACCCCGATCCGCCTTCGAGCTTGTAAAGCCCCAGCACCGTATTCGTATTGCCCACATCGATCGCTAACAGCATCGTTCACTTCTTTCCGTGGCGACGGCCTCCGCCTCAGCGCAGGTGGCGCGAATTCCGCCGGTCTGCACGGTTACCATTTCATCCGCCGTGCGCACCAGCAAGAATCCATGTTTGTCCAGCCCAGCCGTCAGGCCCGTGCAGGCCTGCGGCCCATGCACCTCAACTCTTCGGGCGCGAATCCACGTGGAAGCCTGCTCGACTCGCGCGGGAATCGTCACGCCTGCCTCAGGAGCAGCCAGCCCAAGCATCTCACGCTCCAGCGATTTTAGCAGGGCGATGAGTAAATCCTGACGCGAAGTTAGCCTTCCGGAGTCCAAATCGAGCGACGTGGCCGGCGTGGATAAATCCGGAGCAAAGACTCGCTGATGAACGTTGATGCCGATCCCCACCACCGCAAAATCCACAGCGCCGCCGGAGATCTTCGACTCCACCAGAATTCCGCCCGTTTTGCGCGGCCCGATCAGGAGATCATTGGGCCAGCGCAGATCGATGGTGAGACCGGAGACGGCGCGAATCGCTTCGGCCGCAGCCAGCCCCGCAGCGAACGGAAGCAGCGGCAGGCGCACCGCGGGAATCTCCGGTCGCAACAGCACACTCACATAAAGTCCTTCGCCGGCGGCGGAGTTCCAGGCATGATCGCCGCGCCCGCGTCCGGCCAGTTGCTCATCGGCAAAGTAAACCGAGCCGTGCGGCTCTCGTTGGCGGGCAGCTTCTACGGCATCCGAATTCGTTGAATCCGTCACAGGAGAGAAATGCAGCCTGCCCGCAAACGCGCTCCTGGCCAGTGCGGAATCGAGCGCGGCAAGGTCGAACACGCTAATCCGTCTCCGCGACAATGCGCATGGAAATGTCGGCGGCCTTGGCGGAGTGGGTCAGCGCGCCCACGCTGATAAAGTCCACGCCGGTCTCCGCATAGGCGCGGATATTCGCCAGCACGATGCCGCCGGATGCTTCAATGGGAATGCCGTTCCCAGCCTCTCCGTTTTTAGCTTTTCTGATCCGCTCCACCGATCGCTTCACCTCGGCGGGCGTCATATTATCCAGCAGAATCGCCTCAGCTCCGTACGCAAGAGCCTCTTCCAATTCCTGCGGCGTGCGCGCCTCCACCTGCACCCGCTGACCCAGCGGACGATTCGCCAGCGCCTGCGAGAGCACAGTGGGCAGACCTCCGCCGAGCGAAATGTGATTGTTTTTGATGAGAATGCCACTGGCCAGATCGAGGCGGTGATTCGTCCCTCCGCCGCAGAGCACGGCATACTTTTCCAGCGCCCGCAGCCCCGGCACCGTTTTGCGCGTATCGAGCACGCGCGCGCCGGTTCCATCGATTGCGTCCACAAACTGCCGCGTCAGCGTGGCGATGCCGCTGAGGTGCTGCATCAGGTTGAGAATCACCCGCTCGCAACTGAGCAGGGTGCGCGCGTTGTGCCGTATGACTGCCAGCACCTGGCCATCATGGACGCGCACACCGTCGAAGATCTCCGGATGGCTCACAACCTCAAAGCGGGTCTGCGCCGAGGCGCGCCGGTCGAGCCGCGCAAAAATCTCCAGAAAGCGCTGCACCGCTCCCAGCCCGCAGACCACCATCTCCTGCCGCGCCAGAATCGAGGCTGTAGCCCGCAACTCCGGATCGATGGTCAGGTTGGTCGTCGTGTCTCCGGCCGCCTGATCTTCAATCAGCGCCCGCTCCAGCAATGCGTCTATGTGACTATTCTTCCAATCCATGGTTCAACACCTGCAATCAGGAATTCGCCAGCGCTTTCTGGCGCAGTAGAAAGTCATAAATGGCTTTCTTGACGCTGTCTTCCGCCTGACCGGAAAGTGAATAAAAAAGAGTTCCGTTGTTGCGATTGATTTGCAGCACGCACTTGGACTGGCCACCTGCGATTCCATCGACGAGGCTTTGCCACATTCCCGGCTTGCTTGGCTTTTGCCGGTCGATCAGGTTGATCTCTCCCAGGTCTTTGTACAAGAGCAGAGTCACAAGATTACGGGCGTCGCGCACCATGATCCCGCGATCCGTCAAGAGAAAGAACTGAGAGAAGCTGCTGTTCTGCGATCGAACGCCGCCGATGTCCACTATCGCAATCGCCGTGTCGCGCGTGCCGATCTGACGGGCGATCATCTCTTCAACCGGCGTGGTGAAATGAGGCGCTGCCTGGCAGCCCGGCGCATCGCCGAAGGAGATGGACGGCATCTCCACCCTTTTCGTTTCAACGACGATGCTATCCAGCGGCGACTCCGCCGCGACCGCGTTATGCTCCTTCAGTTCGCGGTAAGCAACCTGAATCTGCTTGAAATGCTCCTCCGCATCCGCCCGCAGGCTGGCGAAGTTCTCATAGAGATCGGGATGCCATTGCTTGACGCCCTCCCGATAAGCCTCTTCAATCGCGGATTCCTCAGGGATACCAAATGCGATACCTAGCGTCCGATAGTGCTGCTTGCATTGCGCGCATTCGCAAGACATCTTTCATTCCTCCTCGGAGAGCTTCTTCAACGCGGCCTGTGCCTTTTCAAGAAGCAGCCGCGTCTCTGCCTCCTGCTTCTTCAATCCCTCAACCACCTGCGGC
The DNA here is from genome assembly GCA_049587335.1 of Occallatibacter sp. Lineage (GTDB taxonomy): Bacteria > Acidobacteriota > Terriglobia > Terriglobales > Acidobacteriaceae > Telmatobacter. The sequence goes on from JBAVDS010000044.1 coordinate 17,338, forward strand.
GGGGCCTTCTTGAGGAATGCTTCGTTCCCTAGTTGCCGCTCGGCGGAGGCTAAACCTTTTTCGTACTTGGCGATCTCTTTTGTCAAGCGTTCGCGTTCGGCGGGGATGTCGATCTTGGCCTCGTAGATCACGTCAATTGTCCAAGCATTTCCGCTCCGAATTCCCGGTCGATCTTTGATTTCTTCCAAACTCACGTGTTTCAAATCGGTTACTTTCGCAAGGGCGCGTATCACTTTGATATTCGCCATGAAGGAGTTAAAGCGATAGGCTGAACTCACATTTAATTCAACAGGAACCGTTTCTTTTTCTGGCACATTGCGATCTTTTCTGAGAGCGCGAATGTCGCTAATAAAAGACTGAAGATGGAGCATATCAAGTTGAACAGTATCAGCAGGTGCAAAAACGACCCCTTGTGGATATTGTGTCAGCGCAATCGACTTTGCAGGCGGGTTGCCGTCGTAGAGAGCGTGCCAGATTTCTTCGGTGATGAAGGGCATGAAGGGCGAGAGTAGCCGCAGCGATACCTCAAAGATGGAGACGAGTGTGGCGAGCGCCGATTTCGTTCTCTCTAAACGTGCATCGCGCTGACTTTCCGACTCGCCGTCTCGCTGACTCGTTTCAAAATCCAGCCGTAACTTGACGATTTCCAGATACCAATCGCAGAAGCTGCCCCAGAAGAACTGATAGATCGTATTGGCCGCGTCGTCGTAACGATAGTTCTCAAGCGATTGATTAACTTTGGCTGCGGTTGAGTGGAGTTCGGCAACGATCCAGCGGTCCTCAAGTGGCGCATCGGCGGCGACTGCTGGCATTGCGCCCAGTACGGCGGGATCAACAACAATCCCAATCTCCGCCGCGCGATCCACGTTCATGAACAAGAACCGCGCGGCATTCCAAATTTTGTTAGCAAAGGCGCGATATCCTTCGGTGCGAGCGACGTTGAACGCGATGTCGGTTCCAGGTGAAGCCATCGATGCCAGCGTAAAGCGGACGGCGTCCGTTCCGTACTGCTTGACAATCTCGATGGGATCGACGACGTTGCCCTTGGTTTTGGACATCTTTTCGCGGTTGGCGTCGCGCACCAGCGCGTGAATGTAGACCTCGCGGAAGGGCACTGAATCCGCCAGCGAACGTTTGGATCCATCGGGCATGGGCACATCCCCGGCGAACCAGCAGCCGAACATGATCATGCGCGCGACCCAGAAGAAGAGAATGTCGAAGCCTGTGACTAATAAACTCGTCGGGTAAAAGGCATCGAAGTCGGCGCGGTTCTCGGCAGTAAGATTCGGCCAGCCGAAGACGGAAACTGGCAGGAGGCCCGAAGAGAACCATGTGTCCAACACATCGGTTTCTTGCGTGATCTTCGCCGAGCCGCAATGCGCGCAGGCCGTCGGATCAACGCGCACGACGGTGATCTTGCGGCACTCGGCGCAGTGCCATGCCGGGATGCGATGGCCCCACCAGAGCTGGCGCGAGATACACCAGTCGTGAATGTTTTCCATCCAGCCGAGGTAGGTCTTCTCGTACATCTCCGGCGTGAAGGTGATGGCCTTTTTACCGTCGGCATCGGGCTGAACGACCTTGCGGGCAAGATCCGCCATCGACGGGAGGCCCTCTTGTGGCGATTTATTGACGGCAACGAACCACTGCGTGGAGAGGCGCGGCTCAACAGTAGTTTTGCAGCGGTCGCAGTGGCCCACATTGTTGGTGTGGTCCTTGATGCCGGCCAGGAGGCCCTGCTCTTCGAGATTGGCAATGATCTTTTTGCGCGCCTGATAGCGATCGAGTCCCGCGTAACTCCCGCCCTCCGCGTTGATCTTGCCTTCGGCATCCATCACGTTGATCGAAGGCAGATGGTGGCGCTCACCAAGTGCGAAGTCATTGGGGTCATGCGCTGGAGTTACTTTGACCGCGCCGGTTCCGAAGTCGCGGCTGACCCACTCATCGAGAATGATAGGAATCTCGCGTCCTACCAGCGGCAGCCTGAGCTTCTTTCCGTGCAAGTGCAGATAGCGCTCGTCTTCAGGATGAATGGCGACAGCTACGTCGCCGAGCATGGTTTCAGGACGCGTCGTGGCGACAGTTAGAAACTCGCTAGTATCTTTACCGTCGTCACTTATAACTGAGTAACGTATCTCCCATAAGTGACCTTTTTGTTCCTCGTGGAACACTTCTAAGTCACTAATCGCTGTCTGGCAGCGCGGACACCAGTTCACAATATATGCGCCGCGATAGATTAGACCCTGCTCATGTAAGCGGACAAAGGCCTCGCGCACCGCGACCGATAAGTTCTCGTCCATCGTGAAGTATTCGCGATCCCAATCTACCGAGGCGCCCAGCCGCTTCATCTGGTCGAGTATTGCGCCGCCATAGTGGCGCTTCCACTCCCAGACGCGTTCGACAAAGGCCTCGCGGCCAAGCTGCTGGCGGCTCGACCCCTCTGTAGTCAACTGACGCTCCACCATCATCTGCGTGGCGATGCCGGCATGATCGGTGCCTGGCAGCCACAGAGCAAGTTGGCCGCTCATGCGCCGCCAGCGCGTGAGAATGTCCATCTCCGTCTGGTTGAGCATATGACCCATGTGGAGACGGCCGGTAACGTTGGGCGGCGGCAGCAAAATTGTGAAGGCCGGCTGTGCATCGGAATGTGCTGCTTGAGGTGTGGGTTGCGCGAAGAGCTTCTCGCGCACCCAGTATTCGGCCCATTGATCTTCAATTATAGTAGGGTCGTAGGCTTTAGGCAGTTCGTGAGGCATGGTTGTTTGTCTTTGAGCCCCCAATGAATTGCCGAAAAACCTCTTACAGAGAGGCGTTTAGCGAAAGGGACCACTCTTCACTTTAGCAGATGTGCAGATGCCGGTCAGGGAATGGTCTCTGCTTCGCTGTCAACCCAATAGCCGCTTCTGGCCTTCACCACCAAGCCGGTGTAGCCATTCAGACGCAACCCGATCGCATGAAAGCCTGGATGAGGAGACGCGGGATAGTAGCTCAGCATATAGCGATTGGGCAGGTGGTGGGAGATGGTCAGCAGATCGCGCTCCAGGCTATGAGCGCCGCTGAAGCTGAAGTACTCTCCGCCGGTCAACTGCGCGACGCTCTCCGGAACATTGCGCCGCAGACCGTCCGTTGCCAGATAGCCCGCCATTTTGGCCAACCGCAACGGTGGTGCAAGAAGACTCAGACAATCGAAGGCCTGGGTGAAGCGGTTCTGATCGGCGGTGGCACTGGGATCTTTGGCCATGCATCCTCCGGGCGGACCCGGCGTTGGATCGCTCCACATCTTGGCGGCTTGGTGGCCGATTGCTGACTTTGCCGAGGGAAACGCGAGGCTGTAGATCGCCGTGTTGGAGTCGCTCAGGGCGCGAAGAGCCTCGTCGAGCTTGGTCTGGCTGCCGTGGTCGACGGTCTCACTGAGGAGCAGAATGACCCGGCGGTAGGCGGCAGGCTGGCTGCGCAACAGATCGACAGAGAAGCGAAGGCCATCAAGAATCGCGGCGCCGCGATCGCCGGGTGCGAGGCCTTGCAGGGTCTCGTCCACCGCTAACAGGTCGGAGGTAAAGCTCTGGAGCGTCCGGGGCGCGCTGTCGAATTCCACCACCGCAACCTTGTGGGGAACACTGCCGATGACCGTCTCGATGGCTAAGCCGAGATTCTGGAAGTTTTCGAGTTGCCGAGCGCCAGCGCCGCCGGTTTCTACGGCAACGACCAGTGCCAGCGGCTCACTTCCGGTATCATCCTCGACCGTGATCTTCTCTTCGATACCGTCGTCGGTGAGAGAGAAATCCTTTGCAGAGAGGGTGAATACCGGCGCTTCGTCTTTGGTTCTGACCAGGACGGGGACAAGAACCAGAGTAGTGCGCGTGGTGAGCACGGGAATTTGTGCCGGGGGAGGAGCAGGAGATTGCGCGAGCGCCGCCGGCACACATACAAGCGCTGTAAGGAGACACCACTTCATGGCTAACTCTTTGAACCTTGTAATTTTAGACGCACGAGGCACCGGTTTGGGGCGCTTGATATGCCATGATTTTTTGGGAAAGAGGGGGGCAAAGCGAAGGGCCGCCTGCTGGGCGGCCCATCATCTTCGGTCAACGTGAAAAGAGTGGCTTAGAAGGGGTTCAGCTTGGAAAGTCCCTTCTTCTTTTTCTTCTTGCTGGAAGATTCGTCGCTCAGGTCGGCCTTGGGCTTTTTCGTCTTGGCATCGGCAGCGGATTGCGCTGGAGTTGAACCGGGCTTGACATCGTTGACCTGATCGGGAGCATTGGCGGGCTTCTCCGCGCCAGGCAGCGCGGTGTTATCCGGACCGACAGCCTTGACGACGGCGTTGGGGTCGGTCGTGGGCGCGCTGACCACCTGCACACCGACGCCAGTACCGCCCTCTGGCTTCTCCATCTGGATCGGCGCGTCGGAGGGCCGGTCGCTGCGCGGCGGCTCATTGACACCGGTGGGGGATACCGCTGCGGCCGGGGCGGCAGGTCTTCCGGCGTTGACGGCGGCATTGAAGTCGGCGATGTTTTGCTTGGTCACGTCGGGCGCCAGGGTGCGCTTGGGATCGTCCAGGCTGGGTTCGCCCACATGCACGGCCTCAACCACCGAGGGTCCGCGCTTGATGATGTCAAAGGTCTTGCCGGTAAAGCGCAAGGGCTGGCGGCTACCTTCTTCCGCTTCGCTCTCTGCCATCGCGGCTTCAGTCGGCTCAGGAACCGCGCGGTTCATGGCGACCAGCCGGTCGCGCGCATCTTCAACATGAGGGGCCATCGGGTAACGGGTGATGACTTTGGTATAGGCTGCGGCAGCCCGATCCATGTAGACAGCGCGTAGCCGCTCTTTGATAGCTCCAGGCAGATTGGGTGCGATCTGGATGGCATGGGCCTGGCCGGCATAATCATCGCCAATACCCAGCAGGGCCTGGTCGCTCTTGGAGTAAAGCGGATAGGTATCGATCACCGTCTCCAGGCGTGCGATGGAGGCCGAAAAATTCTCCCTGCTTCCGTAGTAGAGACCGATCTCGGTCTCGCGCTCGGCCAGAACCTCTTGCACGTCGCGCAGCTTTTGCTTGGCGCGTGGCACCAGCGGCGAATCGGGGAACATATTGATCATCGCCCGGTACTCGCGCTCGGCATTCTGGGCATTGGCATAGTCGCGGTCGGGCTTTTCCATCTGCTGGTAGTAGATGTCGCCAACCTTCATCTGCGCTTCGGCTGCCTCGGGAGCGTTGGGAAAGAAGGTGATGAAGTCTTTGTATTCGGCCTCGGCCTGCGTAAGAGCCGCTGTGCCGCCCTCCTTGAACCAGCTATCGCCCACCGCTAGTTTGGCGCGCATCCTGTACTCGGAGTCGGGATAGGTGTTGAGCATGGTTTGCAGGTCGAGCCGCGCCACGTCGTAACGGCCCTTCTTGATAGCCAGCATCGCCTTGTCGAAGAGTTCCTTGTCGGGCTGTTTGGAGTTCACACCGGCCAATGGGTTGGCACTCAGGTCCTCGTTCTTCTTTTGCTTGGGCTTCTTGGTCTTGGCCTCAGCGGAAACCCCTCCCAGCACCAGAACCGCCAGAGCAACCGCGGCAATCTTCAATGTCAACCGGTTCATAAACCCTCATTGCGGCTGCGGCCCGGCGGGCTGCAAGCCATTTCCTCAATTATCTTGGACCTAACTCGCAATACTCGGCGATTCGCCCGCGGCCTTGCGAGCCGCAGCCAGCAACTCACGCGCATCCTGCTCCGGATGCCCTGCGCCAAAGACCGCGTTACCGGCCACCAGCAACTCCGCTCCTGCTTGGACGATGCGAGCCACTGTGTCGTGAGCCACACCGCCGTCCACTTCGATTCTAAATGCCAGCCCCCGCTGATGGCGCAACTGAACCAGACGCCGGATTTTATCCAGCGAGAATTCGATGAATTTTTGCCCGCCGAAGCCCGGATTCACGCTCATGACCAGAACATGGTGAACCGTGGGCAAAATATCCCAGAGCAGTTCGACGCTGGTGGCCGGATTGATCACCACCCCCGGCCTCATGCCATGCTGGGCAATCAGTTCCAGCGAACGATGCAGGTGGCGGCAGGCCTCGTAGTGAACACTGACCCAATCGGCGCCGGCTTCGGCAAAGGCGGGGATGAACTCGTCGGGATTCTCGATCATCAAATGGCAATCGAGTGGCAGCTTGGTCGTGGCGCGCAGAGATTTTACGACCAGAGGCCCGATGGTGATATTGGGCACAAAATGCCCGTCCATCACATCCACATGGATCACCGTGCCGCCTCCCAGCTCCGCAGCGGCAACCTGATCCGCCAGGTGGGCAAAATCGGCAGACAGAATAGAAGGCAGCAGTTCAACCATATTTTTGAGGCGCATCTCCTTGCAGGGTCAGTGTATCAGCGCGGAGGCGCGCCTGGCTCTGCGCAATTGCGGCGCTCCGCAGATTGCGCGCTATCCTACGATAAAATCCTATAGGTTATTTATTTTGAATGAGATAATCATCCAACACACCTCGCAGCAATACTTCATGATGATGATGTACGGCAAAGCCTCTAACGCCATACTGGCTTCGGTGAGAATCGCACACGCTCGGTGCTGTCTTCGAATTCAGCGCTTTTCAATGGTTCGCACAATCACTCGAAAAGCGGCCTGATGCGGTAGCCGTTCAAACAACGCTTCTTGCTGAGGCAGAATAAGATCGCGGCACACTCTCTGCCGCTCTTCACCAGGCAGGATTTGTCATCGGCTCAAACCTCAATCCGCTATAATTTTCTAAATGGCGCAGGGAACATATACACGAGCGCAGGCAGGGTCCACGCGCATCAGGATCAGAGCTATCGTATCGCTAAAACAGTTTGGTTTTTCTGTAACAACCTATAGCATCGCAGCACTTGTCTGCATGATTTTTCCCTTTCAGCCGGCGCAGGCCCAGAGAGCCAAAGCGGCGCCCTCTTCAAGCACTCCGGGCTTGATGTCTTATTATGAGGCCGCACAGAATTTCCAGGAAAACAATGACTTGGAACAGGCTTCACAGCAATATCAGCTCTTTATTGCCAATGCTCTCGACTATCTAGGCTCCGCTCGTGCTAGCGCCGGCGACTACGCTAAGTCTTCCGCATACTTCGATGAGGCGCTGCGCTTAGCGCCAAATCATTCTTCGATACAACTTGATTATGCGGAAGTGGCATTGGCGGCAAAAGATTTGCCGCGCGCAAAACAAGTGGCTGAATCGGCAGTGGCGGCCAAACCGGCTGATGACCGGGCACACCGCATCCTGGGCCGCGTATTGTTGAAGGCTGGCGATAGCAACGGTGCCAAACTGCAATTGGAGAAGGCCGTCGCCATTGATCCTAACTTCACAAATGGATATGCGCTGGCCTCTGCTTACCTGGCCCTCAAGGATAAGGAACACGCTGCTGCGCTTTTTCACGAGATGCAGCTTTCGCTCGGAGACAAGGCTGCCCTGCACATGGAGTTTGGACTTGCTTATGGCGAGGCGGGATTCCCTGAAGAGGCAATCGAGGAGTTCAAAAAGACGATCCAAAGAGATGCAAAGTTTCCCGGCGCCCATTATTCGCTTGGAGCTTCCTATCTCCTGAGTATGGGAGAGATCGATTTTCCCAAGGCCGTGGCGGAGTTTCAGAAGGAATTGCAGGTGAATCCCAATGATTTTCTCTCTCATGCGGAGCTTGGCTATGTGGCTCTCAGCCAGCATCGTCTGCCAGATGCGGAAAATGAACTCGTGCGGGCCGCTGCTCTGAATCCGACTGACCCGGATGTTTATATGTCGCTGGGGCAGCTTTACCTTCAGACGGACCGGAGCACAGAGGCCGAAGCGGCGCTGCGCAAGACCATTGCATTGACCACGGACACCGCTCACAATAACTATCAAGTACAGAGAGCGCATTATCTGCTGGCGCGGCTTCTTTTGCAATCGAACCGGGCCGACGAAGGCAAGCAGGAGATGCAGGCTTCACAGGATCTGTTGGCGATTAGCGCACGGCACAATCAAGGACAGGCGCACGGAATGTCTGAGAACGGTATTGGTGGCGACCTGCAGTGGAGAGACAGCAAGAATCTTACCCTGATTGATCCGCAAGCTCTAAGTCGCGTGCAGGCGACCGAGCAGCAACTTGGTTTATCGATCGCGGATAGTTACAACAACATGGGCGCAATTGCGGCTACAAACAAGGATTACGCGGCCGCAAGTCAATCGTTTGAAAATGCCTATAAATGGAATCCCTCGCTTGACGGTCTCGACAAGAACTGGGGCAAGGCAGCATTTTACGGTCATTTGTATTCCGAGGCGGTAGCGCCGCTTGACCGCTATCTGAGCCAACATACAGACGATGACGTGGCGCGATCCTATCTGGGAATCAGTTTGTTTTCGGTGCATGATTTTAGCCGCGCCGCAACGATTCTGGAGCCGCTTGCATCACGATTCGATGCAACGCCAGCACTCACGTACGTCTATGTGCAAGCGCTCATGGAAACGGAAGACTTAGATAGCGGAATCGCTCAGCTTAAGGCCTTGACTGCAAAATTCCCACAAAATGCTGTTTATCATCGCGAACTCGGGAAGGCTCTGACGCGAAAACATGACTATGCGGAAGCTGCAATCGAATTGCGAGGCGCGCTCGATATTGATTCATCCGATAGCATGGCAAAGTATGATCTGGCGCTGACATTTATCCAGATTGAGAAGAAGGATGAAGCGGAGCAGTTATTGGAGGAATTGGCCAAATCGGGATCGAAAAATCCGGATGTTTACTACCGGTTGGGCAAGTTGAAGCTGGAGCGCGCAGATGCCAAGTCCGCGATCATGAACCTTCAGAAGGCCCTTGAATTGAGTCCCGACAGCGAAATGATTCATCAGACATTGGCAATAGCTTATCGGCAGGATTCACGCATCGAGGACGCCGCTCGCGAGATGAAAGAGGCCGAGGCAATCCATCATTCACATGAATCAGTTCATCCATAATCATAAGAGGCTTGCTGCGATGATTGATTTGAAGTCGCATAGAGGATATTTGTTTTATATCAAACTTAAGCAACTATTCAGATGCAATTACTCCATCTGCCGCGGAGCGGTACTTATCAATATATTCTTCGTTGGGGTCAGCCTTTTTGCTCTTCAGAATGCTTCCGTTCCGTCGCCGATTCGATTTCGCGATGTTGCCTCATCTGCCGGCCTGACTACGATTCCCAATTCCTCAGCAGATAAGCGCTATCTTGTCGAGATGATGGGTGGGGGCATTGCTTTGTTCGACTGCGACAACGACGGGAAACTGGACATACTCGTCGTGAATGACTCCACCATCGACAGGTTTTTGCAAGGCGGAGATCAGATGGTTACGCTATATCATCAGGACGCCGATCTACACTTTACTGACATAACTCAGCAGTCAGGGTTGACGACGAAGGGCTGGGGCATGGGGATTGCCATTGGAGACTACGACAATGATGGTCTTCCGGATATTTATGTAACCGGTTATGGCCATAACGTTCTCTATCGCAACCTGGGCGGATGCAAGTTTGAAGATGTTACCGAACGAGCACACGTACAGGGAGGAGGATTCAGCGTTGGCGCTGCATGGGCAGATTATGACCGCGACGGCCATCTCGATCTATTTGTCTCCCGTTATGTGAACTCGGATATTCATCACTTGCCTTCTCCTGGCGCAAGCTCATTCAATTATCAAGGCCTGCAAATGGAAGTGCCTGTCTCCGACGGCCAGTCCGATATTCTTTTTCACAATCGCGGCGATGGCACATTCGAAGACGTATCAGAGAAAGCTGGAGTCAGCAATCCCGACAAGCGTTTAGGGATGGGCGTTATATGGAGCGATTACGATAACGATGGATGGCCCGACCTCTTTGTCACGAATGATATGGGCCCCAATTTTCTCTATCACAACAAGCATGACGGCACTTTTGAAGACGTGGGGCTGATCTCTGGAACCGCTTTGAGCATGGATGGAAGGTCGATGGGCAACATGGCCGCCGACTTTGCGGATATCGACCATGACGGCAATTTCGATTTGCTGATTACCCGCTATGGATACCAGCCGATGAGCCTCTATATGAATCGGCAGTCGCAGGGATTTCTGGACATCACATGGAGTTCCGGTCTTGGCCGCAACCCTTACGAGCCAGTGCGCTGGGGTGGAGGGTTTGCCGACTTCGACAACGATGGCTGGCCTGATATTTTTGTTGCCAACGGAAACGTCACTTCGCTGGTCGATTCGCTTCCGCACGAGCTAAAGTTTCGTGAGCCTCTGCAGTTGTTTCACGATAATCGTGACCGCACGTTCACCGATATTTCCGATGCGTCCGGATTGAATTCAGGCCCGCTGCAATCCCGCCGGGGAACGGCCTTCGGCGACATCAATAATGATGGCAACATCGATGTGGTCGTCTATAACGTTGGAGGGCCGCCTTCGTTGTTTTTGAACGAAACGCATAACTCAAATCATCGTGTGCTGTTTCGACTTATTGGCACAAAAGGCAATAAGTCGGCTCTTGGCGCACGAGTTATTGTTTCCACTGTATCGATGACGCAGATGGATGAAGTGCGCGGTGGAGGCAGCTATCTTTCCTGTAATGATGAACGCTTGCACTTCGGGCTAGGCCGAGACCCGGTAATGAGGAGCGTTCATATTCAGTGGCCCAGCGGTCTGAAAGAAGAGTTGAAGAACGTTCCTGCCGACGCTATCTAGTCGATCCTGAAAAAGGCCGATTTCAGGCAGATGGCAAGTCGATCAGGAAGCCGGTGAAGGTCGATTGGAGCAGGAGTCGGCCCAGAATAGCCCTGATTTGGGCGACAAGTTTGCCCTCACAGG
>JBAVDS010000045.1:0-8536 GCA_049587335.1 Occallatibacter sp.
CCTGTGAGGGCAAACTTGTCGCCCAAATCAGGGCTATTCTGGGCCGACTCCTGCTCCAATCGACCTTCACCGGCTTCCTGATCGACTTGCCATCTGCCTGAAATCGGCCTTTTTCAGGATCGACTAATCCCCCGACGAATTCTAAAGTTCCTCTAAGAATTGCCGATGCGAGTACTCAGGGCGCGTTCGATTGATTGCCTGGAACGCGATGAGCATGAGATTCGCATCGATAGCATTTGCCGCGGGTATTTTGGCGTCCAGTCAAGCATCAAGGCCGGCCTTGGCAATAACTGCATCCGCATCCTTCACCGTCTCTGTCATGGTGCAGTCCGGTTGCCAGGCCTCCTCCTCCGCAACCGCGTATAAAACCGGCACAGCGGCGATGACGAATGCAGCCTCTGGCATATCAATCACTTGCACACTCCCCACGGCGTACAGTGTCAGCATGAGCGCGGGAGTTGCTCCCGTCGATACAGCATCCATAAAGAAGATACGAGAATCCGGCTCGATCTTGCCAAGCGGCTCGCCAACGGCGAAATCCCTTCCTGCTGTCCAGTGGAGTGGGATGGCGAGTTCTCATGCGGAGGCTGGGAGTGGCAGCGGTTCCCCACTGCCGCTCGCCGCCGGCGGTCCGGCTGATGGGCCGCTGCGCCTGGCGCCCGGTGCGCACGACGATACGATTACCGTCACCGTCACCTATTGAACGGATATGCCTGATAGTGGCACAGCGAGGGATGCATCCATGTCTGTATCGTTGCCGCATTTGGATCGAGTTACTTTGCTTTTTCTCATCTGGGCAAGTCGATTTGCAGACAAGAGAGCCACTTGCAAAAGTACCTTTTGGAAGTGCGACTCACAAGAGACAAACTCCGCACATTTCAAAACACTTACGGCACGACTAAAGTCCTGCCCAGATACTTCTTGCTCTCCTCATTGAATTTTGCAAGTGGCTCAAAAGTAATATCTATTTTACCTAGAGTAACTTTATTGCCATAACTTTTCGCATTAAAAACAGACAAAAAATACCGTGCTACGCGCGCAACAGTGCGCCTGTGTGAATCACGAAGGTGCCATTATGCAACACAGTTACTTGTGGCTATAATAAGTGAGCTTTTCAGAAACCGTACTTCAGGAGTCACACCCATGAAGTTCTTGAATACTGTCACATCCGCGTTGCCCGCTGCCGTATTTGGATTCCTGGCGCTGGGTATTGCCTCCACAACCTCACAAGCACAGACAACAACACAAACCGCCACATTTCTGGTCTCAGCGACAGTCGAGGGCACCTGCACGATCACCGCTACACCCTTGGCATTCGGAATCTACACTGGAACCCAACTGCAAAACACTTCCACCGTCTCGGTGAACTGCACCGGCGGCACCACCTACTCTGTCGGCCTGAATGGAGGTTTGACTGGGACCGTAACCGCCAGGAAGATGACCGGCCAATTCACTACCGGCAATTCACTGGCTTACACGCTGACCAGTATCGGTTATGCAGGCACCAACTGGGGCAACACCAGCCCCACATGGGTTACCGGAACGGGCAGTGGAGTTGCCCAGCCGCTCACCGTCTACGGCACAATTGCGGCGGGAACGCCTCCTCCAGCGGACGCTTACACCGACACGATCACCGCTACGGTCACCTACTGATTGTTTTCAGTATTGCCTATTGGATTCCTATGATCGCGTACAAGCCAATTCGACTGGCGGCGGTCTTTACGACCGCCGCTATTCTTGCAATTCTATGGACGAGTCTGACGGCCGGTGCGCAAGCGCTGTCCGTGTTGCCGGTCAACATCTTTCTCCCGCCGGGCCAAATGGCTACCAGCCTGACGGTGACCAACGCGGGAAAGAGCGAGACCGCCATACAGATTCGCGTCTTCGCCTGGAATCAGAAGGGGGACGACGATCCGCTCACGGCTACAGAGAACGTGCTGCTGAGTCCGCCGATCGCCACGATCGCTCCGGGTTCTTCGCAAGTGATTCGCATCATCCTGCGTATGCCGGCGGAGTATCGTGAGGCGACTTATCGCATCCTGGTCGATCAGATTCCGCCACCGGCAGAGCCAGGGGTGGTGCATATGGTGCTGCGCCTTTCAATCCCGATCTTTGTTCAGCCCTCGGCCCGCTCTTTTCCAGATGTGCAGTTTCACGTCGAGCGCAACGCCGGGCAGATTGATCTTGTGGCGATCAATACCGGCAATCTCCATGAAGCGATCCGCGATATTGTGTTGACGACGAGCGATGGCCGCAAGCTGAAGGCGGATACCAGAACGTCGCCTTACATTCTCGCCGGCGCCACCCGCCGATGGCACATGGACGTGCAGGATTCCCTGCCTCCGCCAAACGAGTCCTTACGACTGACAGCTCACTCGAATGCAGGCGCGATCGACCAGCAGGTTCGTGTTGTCGCAGCGCAATGACCATAGAGACTGGCCGGTCCGCTGGCTCCGCTGCGCGGGGAGCATTCTTTTTGTGTTGGGCGTCTTGCCGCGCGTGGCCTCTGCCGCATCGGCAGCCGTCTCGCCGGCTGCAGCGGCAGCGGTCTCAGCAGAGGCATCCACAACTTCCGTGCCGGCTTTTGCGTCCATCTCCGAGGTTTACGCGGTTGCAACCACCCTGGCAGCCGAAGGAGCATTGGGCGCAAACACCGACGAGAAACTGCTTTTGGAAGTTGAAATCAATGGTCATTCCACCGGCAAGATCGGCGAATTCACCCTGCGCGGCGGCAAGTTGATGGCGCAACCAGGCGAGTTGCGCGATCTCGGAATCCAGGTTCCCCTCTCACGCGCCGGGGAGACGGGCGGACTGATCTCTTTGTCTGATCTGCCTGGGTTGAGCTGGAGCCTCGACGAGAAAAACCAGATATTGCGCATCACGGCCAGCGACAGCGCTCTCGTGCCGGCGGTGCTGCTGCCCTTTGGACAAGAAGAAAAGGAGGCAGCCCGGCGGGTGATCGAGAGCGGTAAAGGCTTGACGCTCAACTACGACGTTGCAGGCAGCTGCGCCAGCGGCCAGACCGGCGCCACTGGCTCCTTCGATCTGCGCGCCTTCTCGCCGTGGGGAGTCGCGAGTTCGGATTGGCTGGTTTATGCGGGCGCAACAAAGAGCAGTTCCGGAGCCAACACCGCCATCCGCCTCGATTCGGCCTACTCGTTCGCCGATGTCAACTCGCTGCGGCGTTATACCGTGGGTGACTTCATCACCAGCGGCCTTTCCTGGACCCGTCCGATACACCTGGAGGGCGCGCAAATCCGCTCGGACTTCAGTATGCGCCCCGATTTGGTGACCTTTCCCTTGCCCATAATCACCGGATCGGCCGCAGTTCCCTCCACGGTCAGCGTTCTGATAGACGGCAACCAGGCGCTCACGCGGTCTACCGACGCCGGCCCCTTCGAGATACCTGAGTTGCCGGTAGTTAGCGGGGCGGGCACAATCTCGATGACGGTGACCAATGCGCTGGGCCAGCAGGTGAGCATCTCGCAGTCCTTTTACGCCAGCAACACGCTGCTGGCTCCCGGCTTGCAGACCTTCGCCGGCGAAGCGGGTCTGGCGCGGCTCAACTGGGGATCGATCAGCAACGACTACGGGACGATGGCGGGCACGGCCATCTATCGCCGCGGCCTGAGCCGCAAATTCACCATCGAGGGAACCGTCCAAGGCGCTCCAGGAATGGGCTTGGGGGGCGCGGGCGGCGTCTTGCAGCTTCGCAATCTGGGCGTAATCAACTTTGCCGCAGCGGCCAACGCCGGTTCGGGGCACTCCGGCACGTTGTTTTCCTTAGGCGCACAGCGTCTCGGCAAGTTCTTCAGCCTGGGCGCATCCGCCATCATTGCCAGCGCCAATAGCCAGGATATTGCGTCGTTGAACGGCACACCAGTTCCCCGCAAGCAGATCAACGCCAACGCCAGCGTCTCGGCCAAGCGCTACGGATCTATCGGTGTGGCTTATGCGGGAATCGCTCAAGACAGCGCGTCAAACCCAATCCCGCAGAACAGCATACCGTCCCTGCGCTCTTCGGTCGTCTCCGCCAACTATACGGTCCAGATTCACCGCTTTTCCATCTACGCAACCGAATTCCGCAACTACGGCAGCTCAAGCAGCAACGGGTTTCAGGGTGGGGTGACCATCCTGCTCGGTAGGCGCAGATCGGCCAGCGCCGGCGGATCCTCAACAGGAACCGGACAGGCACAAGTACAACAGTCGGCGACAAAGATCGGCGAATGGGGCTATCAGGCGTACGTCTCCGAGGGCAGTTCCGAACACGAATTCGCCCAAGGGCAATACAAGTCTCATGTGGGTCTGTTCACAGCCGGAGCGGACCATAACTCCGGACAAACGACTCTCCGCCTTGAATCCCAAGCAGCTATCTCGTTGGTCGATGGAGGGCTATTCGCCTCCAACTACATCTACGACAGCTTTGCCATTGTGGACACCAACCCGGTGGCACGCGTGCGCGTTTTGCAAGAGAACCGCGACGTGGGCCGCACCGATCGCCAGGGACGGCTACTGGTTCCCGATATGCGCTCCTTCGATCTGAACCATATCGCCATTGAGGCGACCGATATTCCAGCCGACGCCACGATTCGCGTTGCCAAGCGTGATCTCCGGCCTCAGGATCGCTCCGGCGTTGTCATCAAGTTCCCAATTCATTTCAACCGCGCTGCTTTGCTGCAACTGGTGGATGAGGCGGGAGTTCCGCTGCCGCCGGGCAGCACCGCTACGCTGCAGGCCACCGGCGCTGTCGTTCCCGTTGGCTACGACGGCGACGCATACGTTGAGGATCTCAGCTCCCACAACGAACTTGTCATCGAGCTGCCCAATGGAAAGCAATGCAAAGCCGTCTTCAACTACGAACCCATTGCCGGAGATATTCCTTCGATCGGACCACTGCACTGCCAGGAGAAGCCGCGATGAAGAGATGGGCGATCCTATGTGTATTTCTGTTGCTCTGCGGTGCTCGACTGGGAGCGCAAAGCTGTCAACTTGGCCAAATATCCAATGTTTCTTTTCTGACCTACAGCGGAGCCACGCTGCGGACCACCGGCGGGATCAATGTCAGCTGCACCAGCGGTACTGCTTATTCCATCGCTCTCAGTGCCGGGTATTCCGGCTCGGTGACAGGCCGGGAGATGTACTGTAGCAGTTGCACACCGCCGGTATTGGGCTATCAGTTATTCAGCAATGCTTCTTATACAGTCAACTGGGGGAACACTTCCACGACGGATGTGAATGCAACCGGGACAGGCGCCAGCCAGCCCTTCACGATCTATGCTCAGATTCCGGCGAACGAAGCATTCTTTGCTGGTTCCAATGGCAGCAACTACAACGATTCCGTTTTGGTGACCATTGTCTGCAACTCCTGCACTTCCATATCGGGCAACAATCAGGGCCTCATTGTGCATCTGCAACAGACAGCTCCAGGCTGCGGGATCAGCGCAAGCAATCTCAGCTTCGGCAATTACACCGGCAAGGCGATCGCTGCCACAACGACGATTCAAGTCGGTTGCAGCAGCGGGACTACCTACAACGTAGGCCTCAATGCCGGAACCTCAACCGGTGCGACCGTGACCACCAGAAAGATGACCGGTCCCGGAGCCGCTTCGCTGGGATACGCGCTGTTCAGCAACTCCGCGATGACTACTAACTGGGGCAACACCGTGGGCACCGACACTGTGCCCGGAACAGCAAACGGGAAGGTCCAGTCTCTCACCGTCTACGGACAGCTCACGGCTGGGCAGCCTCTCGTGACGGGCAGTTACACCGATACGATTACCGCGACGATCACGTATTAGAGCCTGTGAAATGAGCGACGAGAAATTCCCAACGCACACGATTGCCGCAAGAAAACGATCGCAGCGCAACATAGCTATCTTCAGTCTTCTCGAAGCTGACCAGGAGTTTTCAGAGTCGGTTCAGCCATGAGTGCGTTCGTTCCACGACCCGCCTTCTCGCTTTAAATCCTGGCTTGCGCTGCTTGCCGGCGATCTCTTGTTCGCGCTGCTTGATGTGGGGGCGATAGTTCTTCGCTTCGATAGCCTATAGCAATTCCGGAATTGCTGTACTCCGAAACCTCACACTCAAGCAGCCTATTCCTCAAGAATAAGCCGCCTTTCACCGCTCTCAACAAGTCTACGTGTATTGCAAAATTGCTCTAGCACCACTCAACCCATAAGACGAGAGGTATTGCATTCAGTTCCCTACTCCCTGATCCCGAGATTTACGCCCAGTAGCTGCGGTCGAGGGTCCGGTACTGGATGGCCTCGGCCAGATGCGGCACGGCGAGAGCCTCCGTGCCCTCCAGATCGGCGATGGTGCGCGCGACCTTGAGGATGCGGTCATGGGCGCGGGCGGTCAGGCCCTGTTGCTGCATCGCCCGCTCCAGCAGGCGCTCGGCATCCGCGCTCAGCTCGCAGTGGACGCGAATCTGCCGCGTGGCCATCTGCGCGTTCGAGTAGATTTTGTCGCCGAATTTCCTGAAGCGCAGGCGCTGGCGTTCTCGTGCGGCCAGCACGCGAGCGCGAATCTCCGCCGAACCCTCCGCTGCCGCGCCGCCGCGCAGCTCCTTGTATTGAACGGCGGGGACTTCAATGTGAATGTCGATGCGGTCCAGCAGCGGTCCGGAGATCTTGGCGATATAGCGCTGAATCACCGGCGGCGTGCACTGACACTCGCGGGATTTGTCATTAAAAAATCCGCAAGGGCAGGGATTCATCGCCGCCGCCAGCATGAAGCGGGCCGGAAAGCTGAGCGACATGGAGGCGCGCGCGATCGTCACCGTGTGGTCTTCGAGGGGCTGACGCAGAACTTCGAGCACGTTGCGGGGAAACTCCGGCAGCTCATCGAGAAAAAGCAGCCCATTATGCGCCAGCGAAACCTCGCCAGGACGAGGCACGATGCCGCCGCCGATCAGCCCCGCGTCGCTGATGGTGTGGTGAGGCGAACGGAAGGGGCGCTGCGTGACCAGGCCAGCCGCCGCGTCCAGCACACCGGCGACGGAGTGAATCTTGGTCGTTTCGAGAGCCTCTTCAAAGGTCAGCGGCGCAAGGATCGAGGGCAGCCGCTTGGCCAGCATCGTCTTGCCTGAACCTGGAGGGCCGATCATCAAAATGTTGTGGCTGCCGGCCGCGGCCACTTCCAGCGCGCGCTTGGCCGTCTGCTGGCCGCGCACATCCTTGAAGTCGACGGGAAATTGTTGCAGCTCGCCCAGCAGCAATTCCGTCGAAACGCGGTAAGGCTCGCGCTGAACGACGCCCACCACCATGGTGTTGAGCAGCTCCAGCACATCCAGCAGCGAAGAGGCGGGATAGACGTTCACACCCTCGACAACGGCGGCTTCGGCGGCATTGGCGGCAGGCAGAATCAGGTTGGGAATGTTCTTTTCCCGCGCCAGAATCGCCACCGGCAGCATCCCTGGCACGGCGCGCATGGAGCCGTCGAGGCCCAGTTCGCCGACCAGCAGAAAGCGGCTCAGATCGTTGGTCTGAATCGCGCCATACGCGCCCAGAATGCCGACGGCGATGGGCAGATCGAAGCCGGAACCTTCCTTTTTCAGGTCGGCCGGCGCCAGATTGATGGTGATGTGCGTAGGCGGAATCGAGTAGCCGGAGTTCTTGATCGCGGCGCGTACCCGGTCGCGGCTCTCGCGCACCGCCGCGTCAGGCAGGCCCACGGTATGAAAGACATCCTTCTCCGCGACCACGCCGCTATAGTCCACCTCGACATCGATGAGGTTGGCGTCGATTCCGTAGACAGCCGCGCTGTGAGCCTTGAAGAGCATTGTTGAGCTTCGCAGCGAGTCTAGCAGATGAGAGGGAGCAGGGACTAGGGCAGAGGAATTGCATTTGAATTGTCGAAGAAATTGTCCGCTGGATGAATATGCGCAGGATGGTTGCTGATAGAGTAACTGCCGAGTTGCCGGTGATCCTTTCGAAACCCTATCGGTGCATCGGTTCACGTTCGAGAAGGCAACATCTCGGGACTGATTCGATGACATTGGCTTTAATCGCTCAGAACAAGCGTTCTTTTCGTCGGAGGCTCTTAACGCGCAAGACTCTCGAGCAAAGCGGCGGCAGAATCACGTCCCGGTCGCACGAGATCTAGCAAGACGATGCAAAATGGGTGCGGGCTCGCGGCTTTCAGCGATGCCCGCATACTCAACGAGTTCGGAATGTTGCCGCACGGTTCGTGCCGAAGTGTTTTTCAATTCCACGCGGGGCTTGGCTCTTTGGGAAGCTTTCCTTTCTTCGCTGCCTTTAGCCCATCCTTGGCCCATTTCAGAGCGGTCTTTGCCTCGTCGCTATTCTTGTCGATCGAGAGGGCGGTTTGAAGATTGGCGATGGCTTGATCCCACTGTCCCAACCGGCCGTAGGAGATGCCGATACCCCAGTTGGCTGTTGCAGGGTTTGCCTTGAGAGAAATGGCAATTTGCGCCTGCGCGATGCTTTCCTGATAATTGCCAGCCTGGTAGGCCAGACGCGCCTTATTGAGAGGGATGAAGGTCTGAAGCGTTTGGATGTCAGGGACGGGGTGG
>JBAVDS010000046.1:0-21190 GCA_049587335.1 Occallatibacter sp.
AAATTGGCCCCGTCCCTTCGGCTTCCACCCCGTCAAACAAAGTTCGTTTGCCGGGGGCCCCGGGTTGCGGCGAAAAACCGCTCATACTTTGTTGTCGTCCTTGTGCTTGGAACAACCAAACCCTGCGGACTCCGCCTCGTCTGAGCGGCTTTTCGCTCGCAACGCTGCGCGTCAGCATAGGTCGATACAGCCTAGCTGTTTTTGAGAGGCTTCTGAAGCCTTGTCGCGCCTAGCCGAACGCATCGCCCCCCTCCTCCCGCTAAGATAGTTCTACGATGCCTCTGCTCGATCCCATCCCGTTGCCGGTGGAATTCGCCGACTTTGCCGCGCTCGAATGGGAGCCGCTGCTGGCGCTCGTGGCGGGATTCGCCGCTTCGCCGGTGGGGCGGCAGGCGATTCTCGACCTGAAACCCTCCATTGACGAAGCCTGGATCGCTCAGCAGCATCAGCTCACCGCGGAGCTGCGGCTGTTGCTGGAAGAGCAGACTTCGATCCCACTGGGCGGCCTCTTCGATCCCACGCAGCACACCGCCAAAGCGCAGATTCCCGGCGCCGCGCTCGAAGCCAATGAGTTGCAAGCCGTCGCCCGCCTGGCCAATGACGTCGCCTCCTGGCAATCGCTCCTGCAATCGCCCCCGGCGCGCCTGGTCGGCAAACTCTCCGGCCTCTCGCAGCTTTCCACTGTTCTTGCCGGAAGCAGCCTTCGTCCGTTAGCCGAATCCATCGAGCGCACCATTCAACCCGACGGCTCGCTGGCCGACAATGCCTCGCCCGAGCTGAGCCGCATCCGCCGCGAGCAGGAACGCCAGCAAAAACTCATCGAAGACTCTCTCCGCGCGGCGCTGCGCAAGCTCGCATCCGACGGCGCAACCCAGGAAGATCTCATCACCATTCGCGGCGAACGCTTCGTAATTCCCGTCCGCGCCGAGCTTAAGCGGCGGGTCAACGGCGTCGTCCACGGCGTCAGCTCATCGGGGCAGACGGTCTACATCGAGCCGCTCGAAACCATCGAGCAAAACAACGAACTAGTCCGCCTCATCGAAGAGGAGCAGGCCGAAATCCATCGCATTTTCGTGGCGCTTACACGCCAGGTGGGCAGTTATGCCGCGGCTCTCATTGAAGGTGCACGCATTCTCGCCCTGATCGATAGCCTCCAGGCCCGTGCCCGCTTTGCCCGCGACTACCACTGCGTTGCACCAACCCTCGCGCCCGATCTTCTGCGCCTGGAGGCCGCCCGTCATCCCCTCCTCGAACGCCATCTCCGCGCTACCGGCGGTCATCTCGTTCCGCTGACTTTGGAGCTGACCAGCGAAGCCCGCCAGCTTATCATCAGCGGTCCCAATACCGGCGGCAAAACCGTCACGCTCAAGACCACCGCGCTACTCGCCATGATGGCGCAGGCCGGACTGCCTGTTCCCGCCACATCGGCCAGCTTCCCCGTCTTCACCGCCTTTCTCGCCGACATCGGCGATGCTCAATCCATCGAAGCTGAGCTTTCCACCTTCTCCGCGCATATCACCAATCTTGACCGCCTCTCGCGCCTGGCCGGCCCGCGTTCTCTGGTGCTGCTTGATGAGCTTGGCTCCGCCACCGATCCTGAAGAAGGTTCGGCGCTCGCCGTCGCCATCGCCAGTTACTTCCTCACTGCCGGCGCATGGTCGTTGATCTCCACGCATCACACCTCGCTGAAGGTCTACGCCGCCAACACCCCAGGCGTGCTCAACGCCGCGGCCGGCGTGGATGAGGTAACGCTCGCACCCAACTATCAACTGCGCCTCGGCGTGCCCGGCGCTTCGGCCGGCATCCAGACGGCTCATCGTCTTGGCTTGAATCCTGAGATCGTAGAAGCGGCACGCCAGCGCCTCGGTTCGCAGCAGCAGGACATCGCGCGTTTTCTTGACAAACTGCACAACGAACTCACGCAACTGGAAGAGGATCGCAAGGCCGCTCGCGCCGAGCAGTACGCTCTCAACCAGGAAAGGAAAAAACTCGAACGCGAGGGCGACGTTGAGCTGCGCAATCGCACCCGTGAACTGGAAGCCAAACTCGCCTCCTTGCTCAAGGACTTCGAGTTTCAGATGCGCGAGAACGTTCGCGCCATCGAGGAGCGCGCCGGCCAGCAGAAATTATCAAAGGAAGCTGAACGCCGCATCCTGCGCCTGCGCCGCGAGTTTCAGGAGAGCTTCAACCAGACCGTTGTCGCGCATCGCAGCGGAGCCGATCAGGGCGACGCCAACGCTCAGCCGCATCTGCTCAAGCACATTGCCGTGGGCGACCAGGTCCGCATCAAATCGATGAACAAGATCGCCGTCGTCGAGCGCGAGATCGAGAAAGATCTCTTTGAAGTCTCCCTCGGCCCCATCAAAATGCGCGTCAAGCGCGACGAGTGCTCTGCTCCGCAGCCTTCTGGTGGAGATTCCGCGCAGGAGCAGAAGCGGCCTGATCCATTAGCTGCCGCCCGCAAGCAGAAGAACGTGCACGTCACAATGATCAGCGCAAACACCGGCGATATGCGCATGGAGATCAACCTCATCGGACGCACCGTCGATGAAGCCACCGAGGAGCTGGAGAAGTATCTCGACCGCGCCTTTCTCGCCGGCCTGCCGCGCGTGCGCATCATTCACGGCCACGGTGCTGGCATCCTCCGCCGCGGCGTCCGCGAATTCCTCAAATCCCATCCCCACGTCGCCACCATCGCCGAAGCCCCGCAAAACGAAGGCGGGCAGGGCGCCACGCTGGTGGAGCTGCGCCAGTAGTTAAAAAGACCTGTGGATGAAGCAGAAGTGGCCGCGTGGTGGGAATCGCGCGCAAACTTTGATAGCTTGAAGCTATGCACGAAGTTTCCGCTCATCCCGATCCGACCGCTCTCGACCTGGAATCTCTCGCCGCCGATGTCGTTGACATGGCCATGAAAGCCGGCGCAACTGACGCTGAAGCCGTTGCCCGCGAAGGCGACGAGTTCAGCGTGAATGTGCGTATGGGCCAGGTGGAGACGCTGAAGGACTCCGGCTCACGCGCATTGGGTCTGCGCGTCTTTCTCGGCAAGTGCTCCGCCTCGGCCTCCACCAGCGACCTCACCGCGGAGGGCATTCGCCAGCTCGTCGATGGCGCCATGGCTCTGGCCAAAGTCACCGAGGAAGACACTTTCAGCGGCCTGCCGGAGACGGGCGAATTCGGTTCGCTCTCCGGCGATCTGCATCTCTATCACGAGGATGTTTACTCGCTCTCCGGCGAGGAGCGCATCGAGTGGGCACGGCGCGCCGAGGCTGCGGCGCTCGCCGCCGATCCGCGCATCACCAACTCCGATGGCGGCAGCTTCGATGCGGCCACCGGGCGCAAAGTGCTGGCTAACTCGCGCGGCTTCCGCGGCGGCTATCGCACCAGTTATGCGGGCGTAGCAGCGGCGCCGCTGGCTGTTGACGTGAACGGTTCGATGCAGCGCGACGGCTGGTGGTCGAGCGCTCGCCGTCTCGCCGATCTAGAATCGCCGGAATCCATCGGCCAGGAGGCGGCACGGCGCACATTGCGCCGCCTCGGCGCACGCCGCGTTCCCACGCAGCGGGTTCCCATCGTCTTTGCCCCAGAGACGGCGCGCTCGCTCATCGGCTCACTCTTCGAGGCCGTCTCCGGCGACGCCATCTGGCGTAGCGCCTCGTTTTTGGCAGGAAAGCTCGGCGAGCGGATCGCCGCTCCTGCTCTCACCCTCATCGACGACAACACCATGCTGCTGCCCAGCGGCATGGGCGGCTTCGGGACGTCGCCCTTCGATGGCGAAGGCCTGCCCGCGCGGCGCACACTGGTCGTCGAAGATGGCGTGCTGCAAAGTTATCTGCTGAACACCTACACGGCACGCAAGCTGGGCATGAAATCCACGCACAACGCCTCACGCGGCCTTGCCGGAACGCCGGGCATCGGCTGCGGCAACCTCTATCTCGAACCGGGCACACTCACTCCAGAGCAGATCATCGCGGAGCTTCCGGCCGGTCTCTATGTCACCAGCCTGATGGGCTTCGGCGTCAATGTCGTCACCGGGGACTACTCGCGCGGCGCGACCGGCCTGTGGATTGAAAACGGCGTGCTCACTCACGCCGTCGAAGAAGTGACCATCGCCGGCAACCTCGCCGAAATGCTGATGAACATCACTGCCATCGGCAACGATCTCGAGTTCCGCGGCGCCATCGCCTCACCCACGCTGCGCATCGACGGAATGACCATCGCGGGAGCGTGAATTATCATGGCCACGCCGATCGAGCTGGAATCTCTCGCCTTCGATCCGACCAATGCCAAGGCCGCGCTGGCGCAGTTGCCGACATCTCCGGCGGTCTTTGCGCTCTATGGCGCGGAGGCCCACGCCGAGCCGTACATTGGCCGTACGCCCAATCTGCGCGCCCGGCTGGAACGGCTTTTGCAGCCCTCGGAGAAGCATCCCCGCCGCTTGCAGTTGGCCGGGCGCGTGCGACAAATTCGTTGGCGGCTGACCGGCTCGGAGTTTGAATCTCTTCTGGTTCAGTTTGAACTGCTGGAGAAAGTCCACGGCACGAAGTGCTTGGAGCGGATGCACCTGGGCGCACCGGCCTTTGTCCGCTTCCTCGGCGGCAATCCCTACCCACGCATCACAGTCACGCATCGTCCCAGCCTGCGCGAGGCCCAGTGGGCTTACGGTCCATTTCAATCGCGCGCCGCCGCCGAACGCTTCGCCGACGAGGCTCTCAAACTCTTTCTTCTGCGCCGCTGCACTGAGGAGCTTGCGCCCAATCCCGCTCACCCCGGCTGCGTCTACTCCGAGATGAAGATGTGCCTAGCGCCCTGCTATCAGGGCTGCACCGACGAGCGTTATGCCGAAGAAGCCTCCGCCGTCGAGCGCTTCCTGGCCACGCGCGGCGAGAGCTCTCTCGTCTCGCTGCGCACCGAGCGCGATGAGGCCTCCGCCAATCTCGCATTCGAGTCCGCCGCCGCGCTCCACGCTCAACTTCAGCGCGTCGAGAGCGTGCGCGCTCTCGCTCCTGAGCTGGTCCGCCCGCTGGCCGAGCTTCGCGCAGTCTTTCTGCAAGCCTCGGCGATTCCCGGCGAGGTCGCCGTCTTCCTATATGAAAACGGCCTGCTCACCGGCCCCGCCGCCTTCTCGACTCTCGATATGAGAATCCAAAACGAGAACTCCGGTTCTACCTCGCTCTTCGCGCAGCCGATGGCGATCGAACCGATTCCGGAAGCGACTGAGAGCAGGAAGCAGGGAGCAGGAATCAGCACGGCGGAGAATCAACCAATCGCCAACGCAGAGCTTGAAATACAAAAGTCCGTCTCCGCAAAGCTCGCCCGCGGTCTGCTCGAAGCCCGTATGGAAGCTGTGCTCATCGCCCTTGCCTCCACGAACCAGCCCCCGGCGGCGACCATGCGCCAGGGCCATCTGGCGCTCATCAAACGCTGGTACTACCGCCCTGAAGTGCGCCGCGTTGGCGAAATCTTCTTTCCCAATGAAGAAGGCCATTGGCCCATCAAGGCGTTGCTGCGCGGCGTGGGACGGATCGCCGGAAAAATGCTGGCAGCCGGAAACCACACGGAGGAATCGGATCGATGAGCCAAGCCATGCAACCTGCCGAGACCATCCATTCCATGCTTGCGGTTGGCCGCCGGCCTCTCTCCAGCGGTCGAACTGCTGAGGTTGTCAATCTTGTGCGCGCGCAGCCGAAAAGAGCTGAGCAACTCATTGAATGCCTTTGGGACGATGATTCTGTCCTGGCTATGCGTGCCGCGGACGCATTGGAGAAGCTCTCACGCACGATGCCCGCTCTTCTCAATGCCTGGAAAGCTCCTTTGCTCGGCCTGCTGGCTGAAGCCACGCAAAACAAGCTGCGCTGGAGTCTGGCGCCTGTCATTCCTCGACTCAGACTGACTCATTCAGAGTGTTGCCGCGCCGCCAAAATTCTGCACTCTTACCTTGATGATTCCAGTTCGATCGTCAAGACCTGCGCCCTGCAAGGGCTTGCCGATCTGACCCGCCAGGACTCCACACTGCTTCCCGAAGTTGTGGACCTTCTGCGCATCCATAGCCGCTCCGGAACCCCAGCCATGCGGGCGAGGGGGCGCCATTTGCTGCGAAAGTTGAGCGCTATCGAGGAAAAACCGTAGTGTTCGCAATCGGGAAGAGTCCATTGCAGGAAAAGCACAGGACGATTTGCACTTTCTCATGAGTATTTTCTCGCTTGAAATCGATACACTTTCCCCATGAACCGCTCCCTCCACCTCGTTCCCAAGCGGCAAAGCACGCCTCCGCCGGTGGATCTGCACGCTCTCTGTGCCCGCGCCATCCAGCACCACCAGCGCGGAGAGTTGGCCGAGGCGGAGCGAATCTACCGGCAAATTCTGGACCTCGATCCTCATCATGCCGATGCGCTGCATCTGCTTGGCGTGCTGGCCCATCAAGTGGGCCGCAACGACGTTGCCGTCGAGTTGATCCGTCAAGCCATCGCCGCCGACAAGCGTCCCGCCGCATATCACTCCAACCTCGGCACCGCATATCAGGCCCTGGGCCGCTTTGACGAAGCGGCGGCAAGTTACGAACGCTCGCTGGCCATCAATCCCAATCTTGCCGAGGCGCAGATGAATCTCGGCGCCGTCTTCGAAGCACAGGGCAAGCACGATCTGGCCGAGGCGCGCTTTCGCCGCGCGCTCGATCTGCGCCCCGATCTCGCGGAAGCCCACGTTAACCTCGGCAACATCCTGCAAGCGCAAGGCAAGCTCGACGAGGCCATCGCCAGTCACCGCCGCGCGCTGCACCTGCGTGACGATATCGCCGAAGCCCACGGCAATCTGGCCAACGCGCTTCAGGCCCAGGGCAAGCTCGATGAGGCCGTCGCCAGTTACCGGCGCGCACTCGAACTTCAGCCGCGAATTCCCGGCTTCCACTGCAATCTCGCCAATACATTGCTGGCTCTCGATCGTCTCGACGAAGCCGAGGATTGTTATCGACAAACGCTGGCCCTCCAGCCCGATTACGCCGAGGCCCACTACAATCTCGGCAATCTCCGTCAGGCCGAGAACAAACTCGACGAGGCCATCGCCTGCTACCAGCGCGCCCTTCAGCTCAAGCCGCAACTGCCTGAGGCGCACTACAACCTCGGCAACACCTTCCACACTCTCGACCGGCTCGACGAGGCCGCTGCCTGCTTTGAACGCGCGCTCGAACTTCGGCCAAGTTACGCCGAAGCCCATTACAACCTCGGTTGTGTTCTTGAAGAGCAGGGCCATCTCGACAAGGCGCTGCTCTCAATCAACTGCGCACTGGAGCTCAAGCCCGATTATCCTCAGGCCCGCTTCGCTCTGGCTCTCGCTCTGCTGATGAATGGCGACTATGCCTCAGGCTGGCGCAACTACGAATCCCGCTGGCAATCTTCTGATCACGACACCCCCTGGCGCGAGTATCCGCAGCCGCTCTGGACGGGCGAAAAGCTCGACTCCGGCCGTTTGCTGCTCTGGGGCGAGCAGGGCATCGGCGACGAGATCCAATTCGCCGGCCTCCTTCACGAGGCCCTGCGCGCGGGCAATCGCGTCATGCTCGATACGGATGCGCGCCTCAAGCCGCTCTTTGCCCGATCCTTCCCGCAGATCGAAGTCGTCTCCGGCTGCGGCCCCGCCGGCTCTCAAGCAGCCGGCATCACGGCCCATCTGCCCACAGGCAGTCTGCCGGGCCTCTATCGCCAGAGTGAAGCCGACTTTGCCGCTACGGTCTCGCCGTATCTTCAGGCCGACCCAGCCGAGCGTGAAGAATTCCGCCGCAGTTACAGCGACGGCCGCACACTCGTCGGCATCGCATGGCGCACACGCAATCAGAAGACAGGAGGCAAGCGTTCGATCGATCTGAAAGTTTTTGCTCCGCTCTTTGCGCTTCCCGGCATCCGCTGGATCAGCCTGCAATACGGCAGCTTCGACGACCTCGCCGAAGAAGCGGCGGCGGCCAACGCGCCCTTGCTCATCGACCGCACCGTCGATCAATTTGCCAACATCGACCGCTTCGCTGCGCAGGTAGCGGCGATGGACCGGATCGTCACGATTGACAATTCAACGGCTCACCTGGCCGGCGCGCTGGGCCTTCCCGTCTGGCTGATGCTTCCCTTCGCCGCCGACTGGCGATGGCAACGAGGACGCTCCACCACTCCCTGGTATCCCACTCTGCATCTCATCCGCCAGCATCGCCCCGGAGACTGGCGCTCCGTTCTCGATCCTCTCGCAGAGATCCTTGCGCAAGAAACCAGATCGCACGAACCGATTGCGAGCGGATAGCGAGCCTCTAGCCCCACCGCAGGTGGCCGCACCTCAGGTGGCCCCACCGCAGGTGCTTACGCCATCGACTCGCGGCTCATCGGCTCAAAGGTCAACTGGTTCGTCTTGCGATCCACGCCTATGCGCACGTGCGCGCCGTGCAGCACCTCGCCATTCAGAATCTTGATCGCCAGCGGATCCTGAATCATGCGCTGAAGCGCTCTCTTTAGCGGACGCGCGCCGTAAGCAGCATCCGAACCAGCCGCCAGTATTAGTTGCCGCGCCGGTTCGGTCAGCTCCAGCGAAATCTGGCGCTCCTCCAGCATCCTGCTTACCTCGGCCAGCCGCAGGTCGAGTATCTGTCCCATCTGTGCCGCGCCCAGCGGACGGAAGATCACGCAATCGTCCACACGATTCAAGAACTCAGGACGGAAGTGCTCGCGCAGTACGCGCATCACCGACTCCCGCGCCATCTCGTAGTCGTGCTCGGTCTTGAGCGTGTCGCCGATCAACAGATTTGCGCCCAAGTTAGAGGTCATAATCAGCACAGTGTTCTTGAAATCCACAGTCCGTCCCTTGGCGTCCGTCAGCCGCCCGTCGTCCATCACTTGCAAGAGAATGTTGAAGACATCCGGATGCGCCTTCTCAATCTCATCAAAGAGAATCACCGCGTAGGGCCGCCGCCGGACAGCCTCGGTCAACTGCCCGCCCTCGTCGTAACCCACATATCCCGGCGGCGCGCCGATCAGCCGCGCCACAGCGTGCTTCTCCATGTACTCGCTCATGTCGATGCGAATCATCGATTGTTCGTCGTCGAACATGAACTCGGCCAGCGCCCGCGCCGTCTCCGTCTTGCCCACGCCCGTCGGCCCCAGAAAAATGAAGCTGCCAATCGGACGCTTGGGATCGCTCAACCCCGCGCGCGAACGGCGAATCGCATTGGCCACGACCGTCAGCGCCGCGTCCTGCCCAATCACACGCTCCCGCAGCCGCGTCTCCATCTCGACGAGCTTCTTCACTTCGCCTTCCAGCATCCGCGAAACTGGAATCCCCGTCCACTTGCTGACGATCCCCGCGATGTCCTCTTCATCAACCTCGTCTTTGAGCATCCGCGCCACGCCCGCGTTGCCCTCCTGCGCGGCGCTCAGTTGCTTCAACTCCGCGTCCAGCTTGGGCAACTCGCCATACTGAATCTGCGCTGCCCGCTCTAGTTGTCCTTTGCGCGTCTGCTCCTCGGCCTCGAAGCGCAGCGCCTCGATCTTCTTCTTCACCTCGTTGATGCGGCTGCTGGCCTCGCGCTCCGTGGTCCAGCGCGCGCGCAGTGCGGTAATCTGCTCATGCAGTGCGGCAATCTCCCGCTCGACTTCTTTGCGCCGCTCCACGCTATTCGCGTCGGTCTCGCGCTTCAACGCCGCGCGCTCAATCTCCAGCGAAGTCGCTGCGCGTTCCAGTTGGTCGATCTCCGTCGGCACCGAGCCGATCTGGATCGCCAGGCTCGCCGCCGCCTCGTCCACCAGATCGATGGCCTTGTCCGGCAAAAATCTGTCGCTGATATAGCGATGCGAGAGGGTCGCCGCCGCCACAATCGCCGCGTCCTTGATGCGCACATTATGATGCGCCTCGTAGCGCTCCTTCAGCCCGCGCAAGATCGCAATCGTGTCTTCGACATTCGGCTCGCCGACGTAGACAATCTGAAAGCGCCGCTCCAGCGCCGCGTCCTTCTCAATATATTTGCGGTACTCGTTCAGCGTCGTCGCGCCAATCGCCCGCAGTTCGCCCCGCGCCAGCGCCGGCTTGAGCATATTGCTGGCGTCGATCGCGCCCTCGGCCGCGCCCGCCCCAACCAGCGTGTGCAACTCGTCGATGAAGAGCACAATCTCGCCATTCGATTCTTCGATTTCCTTGAGTACTGCCTTGAGCCTGTCCTCAAACTCGCCGCGATACTTCGCGCCGGCCAGCATCGCGCCCAGATCCAGCGAGATCACACGCTTGTCTTTTAGACTTTCGGGTACGTCGCCGCTCATGATCCGCCGCGCCAGGCCTTCGACAATCGCCGTCTTGCCCACGCCGGGTTCACCGATCAAGACAGGATTGTTCTTCGTCCGCCGGCTCAGCACCTGAATCACGCGGCGAATCTCTTCGTCGCGCCCAATCACCGGGTCCAGCTTCCCCCGCCGCGCCAACTCCGTCAGATCTTTCGCGTACTTCTCCAGCGCCTGAAATTTGCCTTCGGGATTCTGATCCGTCACGCGCTGCGTCCCGCGCACTGCCGTCAGCGCCTTCAGGATCGCCTCGTGCGTCGCGCCCAGCCCGATCAACGCCGCGCCCGCCGCTTCGCTCTTGGCGTGCGCCGCGCCCAGTAATAAATGCTCAGTAGACACGTACTCGTCTTTGAAGTTCGCAGCCTCGCGGAAGGCCTGGTCGAGCACCTTATTCAGCGCCGCGCTCACCCCCGGCTGGCTTGCCGCGCCCGCCACACGAGGCAGTTTCTCCTCGATCTGGTGCAGCTCCGTCTCCAGCCGTTGGGTGGGTACGCCGATCTTTTCCAGCACCGAAGGGATCACACCCTCGCGGTCCTCAATCAGCGCCAGCAACAGATGCACCGGCAAAACCTCCGGATTGCCCAACTCGGTGGCGCGCCCCTGCGCCTGCTCCATCGCCTGCTGCGACTTGACCGTCAACTTCTCCCAACGAATCGCCATTTTTTTCTCCAGTGGTCAGTGAACAGTGGTCAGTCAAAATGCTGCGCAATCAGTGTTGCGGATGTTAAGTTCCTTCCGCGCTGCCGACTTAATGGCAATCTTCATTTGCAAGCGTTTCAGCTTCTCCGGTTCATCAAAATAATCCTCATTCCCATCTATAATCTTTACAGAAATGAGTCGGATTTCATTGCCGAAATCGTTTAGTGCATCACCGACTTCTGTTCCAACAACTACGTCTGTCAGAAATATTACTTGAGCGAATTTCTCGTGAGCCGTCTCGAGCATCCTCAATCTTTCATGTTGCTTGAACGCGTGAAGAGCAATAAGACAGTAATCAAGCTCTGCTACAGCTCGCAACGCCTCATATATTTGATCTCGTTTCATCTCCCATTGCTTTTGTTTATTCCAAACCTTATCTGATATCAAATAGCCAAATCCAACGCCAAGTAGAGGTCCGACATATTGCCAGATAGATGAAAAAGTGATTGTATTGCTGATGGTATCGATCATTTTCTCCTCATTTCACACACTAGCAACCCGCAAACCCGGCAGTCCCTCAAAATCCTTGATATTCGTCGTCAAAAGAGCAAAATCACTTTCAATGGCCTGCGCTGCGATCCAGAGATCGTTGACCCGCGTTCTTGGCGACCGGCCCGTCTGCTTCAGGAAAGCGGCCAGAAAACCAAATGTGGAGGCCGTCCTGGCAGTTACGTCGAGCACTGGCCGCTGCTCATAGTTGCGCAAAAAGCGCACCCGCAAGATTCGTTTCACTGGATCGTTGCAAGATTCGACACCAAAGTTCAGCTCACCCAGCGAAATTGCCGAAATGTAAACAGACTCGTCGCCAGCAGCCCGACGAACGGATTGGCCAGAGATCTGGCTGGTAGCTAAACCAATCCAGATGGAGGTGTCAAAGATCACTCCCACGGGTCTCTGACCTCATCATCCCATTCGCCGCGACTGTCCTTGAGCCAGCTCTCACCCTCAGCCGCGCTCAGTCCTCCCTCCAAGCCTGCGATAGCCTGCGCGGCGGTCATGGTACGACGAGCAGGAACAATATGGGCGATCTCAGTGCGATTCCGCATCACTCTGACCGTTTCACCCCTGAGAATTCCTTCCAGAATCGCGCTCGTCTTGCGCGCCAGATCGGAGGCGCTAATCGTTTGCATCTTCATCCCTCGCTACAAAAAATACGTACCAATCCATACGAGTACATATTATTCGCATTTTCGGAAAAATGAAAGCAAACCCAATTGATGTGTTTCTACGGCAAGAGGGAGCCGAAGCCCCCTCCCTGTTCTTATCCCTGGTCCCTAGTCCCTTAGTCCCTGCCCTTACGCCGCCACGTGGATCTGAATCTGCTTAGGCTGGGCCTCCGGCTTCTTCTTCAGCTCCAGTTTCAGCACACCGGCATTGTAGCTAGCCGAGACATTCTCCGTATCGACGGTCGAGGGCAGCGTGAAGGCGCGATAGAAGCTGCCGTAGCGCCGCTCGATGCGATGGAAGTTCTCTTCCTTCTCCTCGGCCTCGAATTTGCGCTCACCCTTGACGGTGAGGGTGTGATTCTCCACACGGACATCCAGGTCCTTCTGGTCGATGCCCGGAACTTCGAGCTTGAGCATCACCTTCTGCGGGTCTTCATAGATGTCCACCGCCGGCACAAAGCTCGACGCGGAGACTGGATCGTCCCCGCCGCTCATGTCGCGGAAGAGCGAGTTGACGCGATTCTGCAATGCAACGACCTCCCGATAGGGATCCCAACGAGTGATAGCCATGAGAGTATTCCTCCTTGAAGTTTTGGATGTGGGGTTGGAGGCTGAGTCCAAGCCACTCACATTACCTGAAAAAACTATATCATAAAACTAAGATAATGTGCGCGTATCTTGCTCATATTTTTGCGAAAAATTATATATTGATATATATCAACAACTTGCAAATAAGTTCTGGCAAATGAGACCGTCTATCCTTCAGGCTGTCACTGCACTGTCAGGATCGCAATCTCGAAGGATGTCGCCCCGCAGCAAGCATTTACCTGCCACGAAACAAGCCGCCTTTCCAACTATGTGAATTGAGGACGGCTGGATCGTCAGCGCCGATTGCACGGTACGCGTCACCCTTCCGTAATTCGACTGGCTGCCCGATAAGCTGTGGACCGTGATGGTGTAATCGCCCCACGCGGAGGGCGGAGTGATGAAAATCTCTCCAGCCTTTGGCCTATCAGCTTCAGGCGATTCGGTGTGCCGGATAAACAGACAGAGCCAACGCAAATCGCAGAGAGTGAGCGCACAAGTTCAAAGACTGAAACTGCGCTGGCGGCCCTGCCGCAGTTCTTTACCAAAGTTTCATTCAAAAGCTATCCACATTTTCCGTTTGAACCGATAATAGGAATTATGGTGGCGCTCAAACCAATCGAAGCGATCAAGCGGACAGCAGCACCCTGGCTGCGGCAGGGCATCTCTCCGCCACGGCTGGCGCTCACACTGGCGCTGGGAATTGCGATCGGATGCATTCCCGTGATGGGCGTGACCACAGCCTTGTGCATTGTGGCTGCCTTCGTTCTGCGCCTCAACTATCCTGTGATTCAGGTGACGAATTGGGCGGTCATGCCGTTGCAGCTTGTGCTCATCGTGCCCTTCGTGCGCCTCGGTGAGCGGCTCTTCTCCTTTGGTTCCGGACGCGCCGTCGATCTGAGCGTCCTGCTGCATGCATCACCGCTGGTTTTGATCTCGCGCTTGGGCAGTCTCACTGGTCAGGCTCTGTTGGCATGGCTACTGATCGCCGTGCCCGCGGTCGCGCTGATGACCGCCATGCTGACTCCGCTGCTGCGCCGTGTTCCGGCGGTGGCCGAAGCCGGCGACTAGGGACTGGCGACTGGCTCTGCGCTCTCCTGCCATGCGGCGTAGATCATGTCGCGCAGCATACTGGCTCCCGCCGCCAGACGCTGCGCGGTGAACCGGCGCGACTCCGGCGTTCCCGCTCCCATGAATCCGCCCGCCTTTTCCAACTGATAGACCGTCTCCACAAAGCTCTTGGAGCGGTGCAGATAGGCCACGTAAGCATCAAACAGATCGCCGTGAATTAGCTGGAGCGGCGTCATTGCGGCGCGCACATCGGGCTCGCCGATATTGGCCTCCACAAAAGGCCCTTCAAATTGCCAATGAATCTGGTGGCCGGTGGTGTAGCCGTGGGGATTCGCACCTACCCAGCCGTTGTATTGAATGGTGGTGTGCAGCGGTTGTGAGCTGTCGCCAACATAATGACCCAGCCAGCCAGCGTAGAAGATCACCGCCTGTTCGGCGGGGCGGGTCTCCTGGTGGCGAGCGGCCAGCGCGCGGTACTCGCGCATCGCCGCCTTCAGCCGCTCCCAGACCTCGGTCGCCTCCCAGGGCTGCAATCCGATCTTCTCCGGACGCTGGCCGGATGCGTAGACGCTGGCTTCAAAGTCCAGACGCCGGTGCGGCAAAGCTCCCAGCGCCTCGGCCAGCTCCAGATCGATAAAGTGCTCCGGCGCCTGTGCGGCGCTCAGCTCCGGTTCGGCGGGCGAGCGCCAGCGGTCCGGCTCGGGGCCCAGGTACTCGATTTCGGCGATGGCTTCCGGTGCGCGCAGAAAGGCAGGCACGTCGGCGGGCAGGGAGGTAACCGCCAGCCGGTTGATCATGCGATGGCCGCCATTGCCCCAGGCGCGGGCCGATGCCGGATGAGCCAGAAGGCAGAGCAGAGCGGCAGCGGCCAAAGCTGTCGTTAGCGGACGGAAGGGTGCTGGCAATGAGAACATGACCCCAGTATAGGTCTGGCGTGGAGAGCAGGATTTGAAAATCCCGCTACATGGCCATTTGCCGGCCTCATCCCTTCTCGTCGCTGAAGATCGCCTCAATGGGGATTTCAAAGAGGCGCGCCAGCTTGAAGGCCAGCGGCAGGCTGGGGTCGAATTTTCCTGTCTCGATGGCGTTGACCGACTGGCGCGAGACCTCCAGCCGATCAGCCAAATCGGCCTGCGACCACTCCCGTTCCGCGCGCAGGACGCGCAGCCTGTTCTTCATCTGTACCTCGCCAGCAGCACGGGGATGGAGAGGCCGAGAAAGATCCAGAAGATGGTGAAGATCAGCATTGGATCCAGGTGCCGGATGTGAACAAAGTCTTCCAGAAAGCCCCAAACGCTCGTCACCGTCAAGGTTCCGCCGATCCCGCAGAGCATGGCCTGGATTCCGATGGAGCGCTGGAATTCATCCTTCTCTTCAGCCAGGTAAAGAGCAAAGATGGCCAGCATACCAATCATGGGAATTGCGGGAAGAACCGCCAGCATCCAAGCCAGTGGTCCAGTCGGATGGTAATGGATAAAGCCCCGAATCGTCAGGACCAGGGTCAGGGCGTAAAGCAGCATCGTGACCGTAAAGCGGCGGTAGTAGCGCCGTGCGGCGGGGTTGCTGGTAAGGCATTTCATGACAAGTCTCCCTTTCTCTATGACAACTATACTTTACATATAATACCAGGCTGTGTCAAGTGACATTGACATCAATTCTTCTTGGGGGGCGGGCCGCACAGTACCAGTTTCGGGAGTTGGGCGGCCTCGTGAGCAGTGCTATTTGAACTCGCCGAAGTGCACATCTTCAGGGGCGCTCGGAGTGTCGAGGAACTGGATCGTCGTGGCCGGTCCCAGTTTGGCCGGATCAGTCCAGGACGACAACTCCCAGACCACCTGCTTGGCCGGGTTTACCTCGATGGCCTGCGTAGTGCCAACCATATCTTTGGGGTCCATGTTCCACTCGTTCAGCCAGTTATTGATGACAGTATCGCCGTTGGGCAGCCGCCAGGCATTTTGCAGGGAACCGAATTTGTACTGCGGCGTATCGGTTCTGCTCCAGCTCCAGACTGTGTCTCCGCGGCGCGTCACTTCGCGCGTGCCCAGGCTGTCTGTGATGAGCACATTGCCGTTGGCCAGCGGCGTCACGCCCCAGATGCCGACGCCAGGGAAGGACCACAATTCATTGCCGTTGGAGTCGTACTCTGAGACCTTGTTCAGATCCATGTGGCCCACCAGCAGCGTGCCTTGCGGCGTGAGACGCGCGTGGCGGAACTGTCCGTGCGTGCTGGGCGGCATCTTGGTCTTGAGCTTGATCTCCTTTTCGGTCGCGCCGGTGACGATATTCACCACGCGCAAGAGAGCCGGATCGCCGTTCTGGATGTAGAGCACGCGCTCCGTGCCGATGGGCACTGCGGTATGCACCTCGAAGCCGGCGGGAGCATCATAATTCCACAGCACCTTCTTCTCCGGCGTAATCAGCGTGACGCCGAACTGATGCGCAAAGAGGATGTTGCCATTCGAGAGCATCACCGCGTCGCTGATCTCGCCGCGACCGGCGGGGTCCGAGTAGCTCCATACGATCTTGCCGCCGCGCACAATGTACATATTGCGCTGATGCGACTCTCCGGAGTAGAAGAAGTCGTGCTGTGCGAGGCTGGTGGATGGAGGCTTGACCTGCGCCTGGGCAGTTAGCCCGCAAAATACTCCTAAAAGAACCCATGCTATTGCTGATTTCCGCATCATTCGAGCGTCTCTCCTGGAATTTCGGTCAATTTTCCCGCCCGGATGCAGGCGGATTTTGCTTCGTTCACGAGAATACAGGATGGTGCGGCGGTTGGGCATTCTCGACACCGCGAGTCGGATGCTCTAGGCTCGAAGTGTGGGCTTTTCAGATTTTCTCGGCAATTCGGCCACGGTCAACCGGCTCCGCGAGAGCATCGGCGCGGAGCGTTTTCCGCAGTCGCTGATCCTGGCCGGACCGCGCGGCGCGGGAAAGTACACGCTGGCGCTGATGCTGGCCCAGGCGGTCAACTGCCTTGAACCCATGAAGAGCGACGGCCTGCCCGACTTCTGCGGCCGGTGCGCCAACTGCACGCGCATTGCGCTCTCCGCCAACCTGGATGCATTGGTGGCCGAGGCCGTTGAAGCCCGCGAGCAGTTGCGCGACACCGACAAGCGCGAGACCCGCATTCTCATCCAGACCCATCCGGATCTGCTCATCGTCCCTCCCGATCCGCCCCAACTGCTGATCAAGCTGGGGCAGGTTCGCCAGGCGATTCATGTGGCCCACTACCGTCCGCCGGTGGAAGCGCGACGCACATTTACCATCTTTACCTCGTCGGCCTTCATGAAAGAGGCGGCCAACTCCCTGCTCAAGATTCTGGAAGAGCCACCGTCGCATACCTCGCTGATCCTGCTCACGGAAAACCCTCAGGAACTGCTGCCGACGATCCGCTCCCGCGCCGTCGTTCACCGGCTGGGCGCAATTCCCGCCGCCGAATTGGAAGCTCTGCTGCTCAAGCGCCGTCCTCTGCTCAAGCAGCAAGACCGCGCTCTCACCGCGCGCCTTGCCGAAGGCGCAGTGGGCCGCGCGCTGACGCTCGACCTTGACGTTTATCTGGCCAGCCGCCAGGATGCGCTGATCCTGCTGCGCACGGCGCTGCGCGAGCCGGATTACTCCACGCTCTTTCACGCGACGGAGAGCTATCGCGCCGGCGCCGATGGCCAAGAGAAGACCGTCAACCTCCTGCGCGCCCTCGGCAGCATCATCGAAGATCTGCTGCTGATGGTGGCGGGTACGCCGAGGCTGATACGCAATTTGGACATCGAAGCCGAACTGTCGCGCATGGCGCAAGGCTTGAATCTGGATTGGATTGAAAATGCCGCCACAGCCCTGGTCAACGTGGAACAGGGAATGCGCCGCAATCTGCTTCGCTCGCTCTCGCTCGACGCCATGACTGTTACGCTCGAACGCAGATAGACAAGGAGAATGGATTCATGAGTCTTCGCCCCACACTGCCCCGCGCCGGCAACTCATCCGCTGAACCCTCCGCTCGCATGGCCTATCGTCCCGCTTCGGCGCTCTTCTCCAGCCACACTTCGGAGGCGGAGACGGCCCGGCGACAGGCCGAATCCTTCTACCTGCAAAAGCAGATTCAGGCGCAGACGCCTATGATTGTCGTCCTGGAAGATGGCGAGCAGATTGAAGGCTGCATCGAATGGTACGACCGCGACTCCCTCAAGATTCGCGGCCGCCAGAAGACTCTGGTCTATAAATCCGCAATCAAGTATATGTACAAAGCCGGCGACGCCGGACTATGATGCGCAGATTGAATCCTCGGTGTTGAGGGAATTACCCCTGCACGCCATCCCGCGCGTCATCCGCATCCGCAAAAGTCGCGTAAGCAGAACCTAAACGTGAATCAGTGTCCAGAGGATCGCTGTGATCGAGGGCGTCAGCAATGCCGTCAGAAAGTACCGGCCGATAAAGATCATGAACAGATAGCTGGCCCAGATAGGAATCCGGTCGTAGGCTTGCACTGCGCCGTAGGGCAGCATATTGCGCACCACGCGGCTGCCGTCGAGTGGCGGAATGGGAAGCAGATTGAAGAAACAGAGCGAGAGGTTGATCAGAATCGCCAGCGTGCACAGCATCACCACCGGATGCGGTATATAGTTGGTCCCCGGAACAATAGTGGCGACAAAGGAACGCACCACGATCTCGTGGCCGTTGGAAATCACCAGAGTCATCCCAGATAAAATTGCGAGAGCGGCCAGCACAAGCAGGAGATTGGAGGCCGGTCCAGCCAGCGTGACCAGGTTGCCGTCGCGGACAATCCTGCGGAAGTTGCGGGAGTTGACGGGAGTCGGCTTGGCCCAGCCCACCAGCATTCCGCTAAAGGCGCTAAGCCCGATGAAAGGGCCGAAGATCATCAGCGCCGGAAACAGAAGCGTGCCCACGGGATCCACGTGAGCCGCAGGGTTGAGCGAAACCCGTCCCACCATGCGGGCGGTCTGGTCGCCCAGACGCGAGGCCATCCAGGCATGCGCGCACTCATGCACGCTGAGCGAGAAAAGCAGGATCACGAACTCGAAGACGGCTTTGACAAACTCAGCCTGTTGCAAATGG
Organism: Occallatibacter sp.; assembly: GCA_049587335.1. Taxonomy (GTDB): domain Bacteria; phylum Acidobacteriota; class Terriglobia; order Terriglobales; family Acidobacteriaceae; genus Telmatobacter. Next base: position 18,890 of record JBAVDS010000046.1, read on the forward strand.
ACTCCCCAATGGTCTGAAATCTCAGGTTAGCATGGTAGACCATGAAGATTTTTTGCCGTTGCGGGAACAATGCAATCAGCGGTGTTGTCTAAGCAAGCAAGGGACCATTCTGTCCGGGAAAGAGGAACGATTATGCGGAGATGGATTGCGGGAGCAAGTCTTTGTCTGGCGCTTTTGAGCCTGCCCCTGGCTGGCGCTGCGCAGGAAGACGAGGCGGCCAGAGCCAATGCGCTCTACAAAGCGGGCAAGCGAATCGACGCTCTGCCCCTCTATGAGGATTTGGCGAAAGCTTTTCCGAAGGAGCAGTTTTATGCCGAGCGGCTGGCCGACTGCCTGGGAGCCGAGTCTGTGCAACTGAGCGATCCCGACGAGATCAAAAAAGTCAGGACGCAAATGCGCGACGAGGCCAAACGCGCCGTCGAATTAGGCGACGAAGCGGAATATATCAAGCTGATGGCAAACTCCGACCCCGATGCGCCGCTCTATGGCGGCATACAAGGTCCGGGCAAAGCCTTGCTGGCAGAGGCAGAAAAAGCCTTCACGGCGGGAGATTTCACCACGGCGATGGCCAAGTATACTGCCGCGTACGAGGCCGATCCGCAACTCTACGAGGCGGCTCTCTTTGCAGGAGACACCGCCTATACGCAGAAGGATTTGAAGACCGCCGCTTTCTGGTTTGCGCGGGCAATCGCCATCAATCCGAATCGCGAGACGGCCTATCGCTACTGGGGCGACGCGATTCTCAGGAACGGAAACGATCCGATGGCCGCGCGAGAAAAGTATATCGATGCCATCGTTGCCGAGCCATATAACCGTCTGGCGTGGCAGGGAATTCAGCAGTGGGCGCAGCTTGAAAAGGCGGTGCTCATGGCGCCGAAGATTGACAGGCCTGCGGGACCAGTGGTCGACACGAAGAAGCCGAATACCATCAATATCACCTTTGATGCCGATGCAACCGACGACAAAAAGCATCCCGGAGCATCGGCGTGGATGATGTACTCGCTGATTCGCGCTGGCTATCGGGACGATGAGTTCAAGAAGAACTTTCCCAATGAGAAGGAGTACCGGCACTCGCTACGAGAGGAGAGCGCAGCGATGAGTGGCGTCGCCGAGGGCATCAAGAATCAGGAGGTCAAGAAGGGCATCCTGGACGAAAGCCTGCGCAATCTGGTTGAGTTGAACAACGCGGGAATGCTGGATTGCTGGATTCTGATCAACGGAACCGATGAGGGAATCGCGCAGGACTATGACTCCTATCGCAATACGCACCGCCAGCTACTGCACGACTATCTGAGCCGCTTTGTTGTGCATGGCGGGGTGGCTACGGCGCAGTAAACGGGAAAAGGCCTCCGCCTGAAGGCCTTTTTCGACTCGCGTAGAGACTTTCGACTTCACACCCGCTCCGCCGGAAAGTTGCCCACCAGCTCTCCGGCGGCGACGTTCCGTCCGGCCAGCACAATCGCGTGGCTGGCAATCCTGGCCGCCGTGCCGATGACCGTGGGAGCCAGCATCACCTCGCCGAAGTCGTGCGCAGCATGGCTGTGCGAGTAGATGCGCGCAAAGGAGCCGATCACCGCGCCTTTGCCGACGGTAATGCCGCCGCGGTCGTTGAGCATAGCATGGTGGCGGATGGTGGCGCCCTCCTCAACGGTCAGATTGTAGCCGAAGGTCAGCTCGACGCCATGGTAGATCTTGACGCCAGCCCCGATGCGGGCAAAGATGTGGCGGCCCAGCATCGCGCGGAAGCGCAACCCCAGCCAGTGGTTGATCCCGATGGGCGAGCGGTCGAACATCTGCCAGAACCACAGCAGCGGCTTGCGCTGGGCAAAGAGTTCGGGATCGGTATCGGCAAAGTGCTCGGCCTCCAGCGTCACGTTCTCCGGGTCCAGCGAGAGCGAGAGCACGTTTCCCGGCAGCTCCGAGGTAAGCGTCAGATTCAGCTTGCCGCCGTGCGGACGTCCCAGATAAAGCTGGCAAAGCTGGTCGCGCACGATCTCGGCGCGGCGCTCCGGGGCCTGGTGACGGGTGAACTCTTCATCGAGAAACTGAATCCAGCGGCGATAAACCTCTTCAGCTTCGGGGGCGGGATGCGGGGCGTTGTTCTGTGTTTGTTCCATACGGATTGAACAATACAACACCAGGCCCCCATACTGCGAGGGGGTTGGGGCAAGCGGCAGGGCAATCGCATGAACATCATTTGAGTCCGAGCAGTTCAGCGCGGTAGGAATCGGACGTGGCGGCGATGAGTCTTCGGGCCTTGATGCCGCCTTTTCGTTGGATTGGATCGAGGCGGATGAGGTT
>JBAVDS010000047.1:0-60065 GCA_049587335.1 Occallatibacter sp.
TTTGGGTTGCGGCGAGAATCCGCCCATACTTTGTAGTCGTCCTTGTGCTTGGAACAACCAAACCCTGCGGACTCCGCCTCGTCTGGACGGATTCTCGCTCGCAACGCTGCGCGTCAGTATAGGTCGACACAGCCTAGTTCTTACTGTTGCTGACCGGCTTGCTTTGCGGCCTTGTCGGCTGCGCGCGCCTGCGCGTCGAGTCCGTGGGTGGGGTCTTTGTGGAGGAACTTCCGCGAGATGTCCGGCCAGAATTCATCGAAGATGGAACCGATTCCGCCTTCGGCAGTCACTAAAAATCCATTGGTGAAGGTCTGACTGATTCCGGAGCCGTTGGAAGGATAGTAGAGGTTCGAGATCGCGCCGGAGATGATGTTGCCGCCGACATTGGAATAGTTTGGTTCCCACTTATGGGTATTGTCGTGCTTGCAGACGACATTGGTGGCTAGAGAGTACAGGAGCCGGTGGGTAATGGTTCCGTGGCCCAGGCGGAAGTAGCGCGGATCCTGATGCAGGAGAGAAGGCAGGATGCCGTTGCCGATGATGGTGCCATCGAAGGCGTCGAGGTAGGCTGCGCCGGAACGCTTTCCATAACCCTCGATGCCCCAGCCGAATCCCTTGTCCTCGTCAAAGGCCTCGTGATAGCCGGCAACCACGAAGGCCGCGCCGAAGGCGACTGGATCGACGGAGGAGCGAAAGGCGAGACGCATCTTTTGGCTGGCCGTCATGGAGACGGCGTCGCTGCGATACGAGATGTTGAATTGGGGCAGAACTCCCACCACGCGCTGCTTCTCCTGCTCTTTGATCTGCTCTTCGGCCTTCTCGTGTTGGCTATTGGCGGCATCGGGCTGCGGCGGGGCAGTCTGCGAGGCGGAAGAACTGGGGGCGGGCTGCGCGGGCGGCTCAGCCTGAGCCATCTCGAATTGGGGCTGTGGCGCGTCGGGAAGCTCCGCCGGGGCGAATACCGTGGAAACTGGCGCCTGAGCATAAGAGGAGAGAGCCAGCAGACCGCAGCAGGCCGCGAAGATCACAGCAAGAAGAGAAGAGCCAAAGCGCATTCGTCACCCGTAGCGAAGTAGGGCCCGTGTATGCCGCCCGCCAGGAAAAGATCCGGCGAGCAGTTGAGATGGGCTACATAGAGGTTAAATCACACCGCTAGGCGCCAGAAGGGGCCTGCGGCTTTCAGGGCAAAAATTCATTACTTCTTTCCGTTAGACGGAATTCAGGGGTATGCGGAGAGAGTTTTTTCCCAGACCGGAAAGGAGCTTCTTGTAAACGAGGCAGCCGCCGAGCCGGTACGGTCGATCCCTCGGCTGGGGAAAATCGAAATTGCCAACAGGCTCACCGCGCAGGCTGATAGGGTTCGACGCGGAGCATATCGGCGAGGATACCGCGTTCATCGGGCGAAAAGACACCCTGATAGCGGGCGGAGTTGAGCACCATGGGACGTTGTTCCACCGGGACGGCGCGCAGATCGCGGAAGGCGCTTTTCATCAGAGTCTGACGCTCCGGCGGCAGCTCCGCCCAGCGGCGCGCAGAGAGGTTGATACGCATCCGGTCCTGAGGCGCGAGGTGCTCGATGATCTCGGCGCGTGCAAGACGGCGCTGCCGTTGCTCCTCGGTCAATTGGTTCACTTGATGCAACTGCTGAATCAAGCGCTGCTGTTCGATCGGAGGAAGGCTGTGGAAGCTGGGCTCCGTGCGCAAAATCCTCACCTGTTCCTGGACGGGCAGATTGCGGTGCTGGTAGAGCCAGTCTCCCAGATGACCTGGTGGAAACTGTGCGTGCGGCGCAGCGTATGGATAGGCAGGCCGGGATGCGGGATTGCCGGGGCGCTCAGCATTGGCTTGCGGCAGGCCGCGGTAGGGAGGCTGCGCAGGATGCGGCGCAGGCGCATAGGCACGAGGCCGCCGTGCGGCGTGGGGAGCGGCTGGTCGAGAGTACTGTGCATTAACCCAGGCAGCAGGCACACAAAAAATCGCGGCTACCGCAACCGCGGCCGCGCGGCCAATCCGATTTACCTGGTGTGCCCTAATTGACATCATCTTCCATCCTCGCCTGGCTTCCATCTTTGCTGGTTAAACAAAGGATACAGAGCCGAAAATCGTACAGCGATTGAATCCATCCTATCCGCGAAACTCTCTTGAACCTCCTTAGTTGTTGTTGGAGAGCGCCTCCAACTGATCGAGAAGCTGGGCGTTGCTGTCCATGGTCTGAAGATCGTGGACGACGGCGGGATTGTTGCCGGAAGCAACCGACGGCTGGTCCCAGTTTGTGAGGTCCAGATAGGCGCCTCCGCCAATCAGCAGCATAATTGTCATCGCCATAGCGGCCAGGGGGCGAATATGGCTTTGGCTGCCGTAGGCGAAGCGGGCACGCAGCCGCGCGATTCCTGCGCTGAGCCAGCCGGACGACCCGGTCTCACGCTCTTCGCGCAGCCGCGCCTCCAGCCGGGTGAGAAAATAGGGGCTTGGCTCCGGCGCCTCCCAACTCTCCAACAGAGCCATCGTCGCCCGCAAGGCATCCAGCTCGCTGCGGCAGCGGTCACACCCCTCGACGTGAGTTCGAACCTCGGCAGGCGCAGTGGCCGGATCGAGCAGCAGGTTGGCCAGCTTCGCATCCATTTCAGCGCAAATGTTTTTCATAAGTACCACCCCATTTCCCTGCCGGTTGCTCCCGGCTTCTTGTCCTTCCAACGAAACCGTACTCAAACAAAATCCTTCAGCTTGTCTCGCAGCGTCTGATAGGCGCGGAAGAGCAGCGACTTGGTTGCCGATTCGCTCAGCTTCAGCACCTCTCCAATGGCGCGATAATCCATCTCCTGGTACTTGTGCATGATCACCGCCATTCGTTGCCGCTCCGGCAGCGCCATTACGTGTTCGCGGATGGCCTTCATTCGCTCCCGGCGCAGTAGCCGCTGCTCTGCGGAAGGCTCATCGTCGGCCACATCCGGCGTTGTTCCGGTCTCTTCGTCCGGTGCGTCCAGGTAAACATTCTGCACAGCCCGCTCGCGCTTGGTGTCGCGCGCATGATTTACCGCCAAGTTGGTGGCGATCCGATAAAGCCAGGTGGTAAACCGGGCCTCAGCCCGGTAGCTCTCCCTGGAGCGATAGACACGCAGAAAAACCTCTTGCGTCAGTTCTTCGGCAATAGCCTGGTTACGCACCATCCGAAAAAGAAAATGATGGATGGGCCGGTGGTACTTCTCCGCCAGGTAATTGAATGCCGATTCGTCGCCTGCCGCGGCGCGCAGCATGACGGCAGCGTCGCTTGCTGGGTCCAGACTGACAGTAGACGAGCCAGAAGGAGCGGAATTGAGCGTTGCCGCCGCTCTTTGCCGGCCTTCGGCTCCCTCAGCCGGGCCTGCTCCCAGGGCCGAATTGTCCAGGACCAGGGTTGCCATATTCTCTGAAACCCCGTCCGGACCATAAGGTTGCGCAAAAAATGACGATTCCGGGGAGAATCTTCCTTTCTCAGACGCCGAGTTTGAAGCGGAAGAACTGGATTCTGCAGGATCGGAAGCAGCCAAACCGGAGGCAGTACGCATGGGGCTGGGGAGTCCCTTGACCGGACTCAACACCGCCTCACCGTCAGGCGGGAAGCTGGCTTCACTTCGAATTGGCTGGGATCTCCAACGCATTGGCAGTCGGGCGCGGCTCCAGGCGGCTTGAGCAGGCCGGATGGTTTGGCCGTAAAGCCCCGCTGGTGTTACTCTAACCTATGTGATGCCTTGCTGGCGCGCCTGCCGCCAGAGGTATCAGAAATTTGCCCGCGGGCGCTTAACTCAGCGGTAGAGTGCCACCTTCACACGGTGGAAGTCGCAGGTTCGAATCCTGCAGCGCCCACCATAAAAATCTATAACTTACGGACTTTACAGCCGAAAAATCAACCCACATTTCAACCCACATTTATTGCACCATTGCAGTGTGCGTCTGGAGTGCCACAAGAAACTGACCTTGCGCCGCCCGTGCTTGATCCGAGTCCTGCTGTGTGTACAGATCCAGCGTTGTCTGAATCCGGCTATGCCGCAGAATTCCCTGCACCGTCTTCGGCTCAACCTTCGCCTTGTTCACCATCCAATTGGAAAGGGAATGGCGAAGATTATGCAACCTACAAAGTTGTTCGCTAGTTTCAGTGGGCGCCATGCATTGCCGTGGCGGAAGATCCGGCGTGCGGCCGCGAAGCAACCGGGAGGGTTATGAGGATGCGTGCTCCGCCGAACTTGCGATTGCCAGCAGTGACGGTTCCGCCGTGTGCGCGGACAACGGCATCGACGAAGGCAAGGCCGAGCCCATGGCCATTCGACGCTCTTCCTCTCACCCTGTGTTCGAACAGTCGAGGCAATACTTCCGCATCGAATCCCGGCCCGTCATCTTCAAGGATGAGCGATGCGCTGTCCTCGCCGGCCTATAGCATCAGGCTGACCGCGCAGTCTGTGGGAAGATGCTTCAGTTCATTCTCGAATAGATTGGAAACCATGCGGTGAATCAGCCCGGCATCCGCAGTGACGATAGCTGGACCGGTGCTGCGCAGTCCAATCTGAATACCCTTTTCTGCCATCGATGGCTCATACAACTCGATCATGACTCTGAGCAACTGGTCGAGATCGATCTCACTTCGGTTCAGGCGGAGGGCGTCTGCTTTCGCCTCGGCCACATCCAAGGATGCATTCAAAAACTCTGTAAGGCGATCCAACTCATCGATAGCTGCCACAGTCGGCTCGGTCTGATCGCCATGTGCCGCAGTTGACAGGGAAATTTCAAGTTTCCCGCGAATTGCCGTTAAGGGACTGCGTAAATCATGAGCCAGCGAATCTGTAATTGTATGCAGCTGGTGCATGGAACTTTCTATCCGGTCGAGCATCCGGTTGAGAGTCATAGCCAGATTGGCGACCTCGTCATTCTTTCCGTTGGTTGGCACTCTCGTACTCAGATCGGAGTGGCCGATTCTCGAAGCGGCCTCGGTAATCTGTCGCACATGGCTCAGCATACGACGGCTGGCATAGAACACAATGCCAAACCCAAGTAGAACGAGCAGAAGCCAGAGCAGGAAGAATCGCAGCCGCAGGCTCTTCAGCACACGCAGCTCATCCCGTTCCGAGAGTCCAAGATAAATATAGCTTCCATCGCCGGTGCGGATGGAAGCCACGCGAAAGGGAACTTCGAAGCCTTTGATATGCAGGTCCGTAGGATGGTCGGGAACGATTCGGCTTGCCCGAATGGCTTTCAGGTTCGCATCGCCATTGCCCGCGCCAACCCATAGCTTGAGCGAGCCGTCGCCGCTGGTCTGAATAAAGAAAACCGAGTCGTTGGCGCTGCTCTCTGACATATCCTTGTTGGGCACTTCCTTGCCTGCCAGTTCGGCGACTTCTCCAACAACCCTGTCGTAAAGGCTATCTTTCGGCGTCCGCTCGGCAACATCGCGCAGCACTTCAACCTCTCCCGACAGCCATGCATCGCTACGCCGCTGAATGTCGCTGGCAACAAAGCGGTGCAGAAAGATGAAGACCAGCATGGTTCCGCAGGCAAAGGCGAGGGTTGCCCAAAGAGAAATGCGCCAGGCGGCGCTGTGCAGGACGTGCTTAGCGGTCTTTGAGGACATAGCCAACACCTCGCAGTGTTCGAATCAGCGACTGCTGCCCCTGGCCATCAACCTTGCCGCGCAATCGATAGATATGAACATCGACGACGTTCGTATCCGGCTGGATGCGCATACCCCAGACCTGATCGAGAATCATGGAGCGGGTAACCACGCGGCCTGCATTGCGGCACAGATACTCCAGCAGGACGAACTCCTGTGAGGTGAGTTGCAAGAGCTGTCCTGACCGTGTTGCCTCGCGGCGCAGCAGATCGAGTTCAAGATCCAAGACACGCAATCGTGTTGCCTCGTTGCCGGGAGCGCTATTGCGTTTCAGCAGATTGCGAACTCTGGCCAGCAACTCCGCCAGCGCGAATGGCTTGGTCAGGTAATCGTCGCCGCCCTGCTCCAGGCCCCGCACCCTATCATCGACGCTCCGCCGCGCCGACAGAATCAGCACTGGTGCGCGAACACCTAGTTGCCGCAACTTGAGAATCAGGGCGATGCCGTCCTGGTCCGGCAGTCCAAGATCAATAATCAGGATGTCGAACGGGTTATCGACCGCCAAACGCTCGGCAGTCTTGCCATCTCCTGCCGTTTCCACATGAAACCCCGCCTCTTCCAAAGAAGTTCGCAAGAATTTCTGGATGTCGATTTCGTCCTCAACGAGCAAAAGGCGCATGAATGAATCTTACCGCGCCCCAAGGCGAATTCCTTTGTGATTCTTCTCATAGAAACGGCACTGGCCGCAAGTAGAACAACCAAATGACATGGAAATGACAATTCTGTCATTGCTGCGTTTACTTTTCGTCATGTACCGTCAGTATGCTTATTGGTAGGGTGGATGGATGAACAAATCGTCATCAGATCCTGGCTGTTTTACTGCTTTCCAAAGCTGCTGTGCTACCGTCTCACACTTGGAATCCGGAATTGTTGCCTCGCGCCGGAATGTTGTGCGCGGTCTTCCACTTCATCGCAGAGAACGTATTCAACCGTAAGGAGGTGGGAACAGCTTGCCAATGGCGCAAAGTTGCACAATATCGAATTTCAAGCTATTCGCAGATGACTTTAAGACATTTCTGCCGCTTCCGGCTGCGCTCGATCCTCCCCTTGAAGAAGCACTACGCCATGTATTTGACAACCCAGGCAGCCTAGTCCGGCCGCAAATGGTTTACCTGATAGCGACTTCCTACGGTCTGGAAGACGCGGTCGCCAGGAATCTAGCCATTGCGCTTGAATACTTCCACACAGCTTCTCTGGTCTTCGACGATTTGCCGTGCATGGATAATGCCTGCGAGCGCCGCGGAGTTCCCTGTGTTCACATTGCATTCGGCGAGGCCGGAGCGATTCTTACCGCCCTTGCCCTTATCAATCGCGCCTACGCGCTCATCTGGCAGGCAGTCTCCATGTCTTCGCCAATCACTCAAACTCGCGCGCTGGCCTATATTGAGCAGTGTCTCGGATTAGAAGGCCTGCTCAACGGTCAGAGCCTCGATCTGCACTACTCAATCCTGCCACACAACTGCGAGACGACCGAGCGAATTGCGAGAGGAAAAACGGTTTCGCTGATCCGGCTGACTTTGGTTCTGCCCGCCATGCTGGGCGGCGCATCATTGCGGGAGATTCAGCTCTTGGAGCGGATTGCTCTGTATTGGGGCCTCAGCTACCAGATGGTTGACGATCTGAAGGATGTGCTTGCGAGCACGGCCCAAGCCGGGAAGACCGTTGCCCGCGACTTGCTGCTCGACCGCCCCAATGTTGCATCCGCGATAGGTATTCCAGTAACTAAGGAGCGACTCACTCGCTTCATTCATCTGGGAGACAGAACGCTCCATCGGCTTCTGCAATCAAGGTTCAGCCTGTCGTTCCTTGAAAGATTGCGCAATAGCCTTGAAGAGGAACTTGTTCGGGTCACCGCGAATGCCACTGAATTATGCACGGGAGAGCGGGCGTGATCTTTCTCAAGCTGATCGTTACCAATCTGCGCCGCCATCGTATTCGTTCGTTCATCAGTGTGGCGGGCATTGCCTTCAGCGTTGCCGCCATGCTGACCGTGGTCACCATCTTGCAAGGCGCAATCGGAATGTTTACCGGCATTTTGTCAAGCGATAGCGAAATCATCGTCTTCGAGCGCAATGTCTCCGATCTGTTCTTCAGCAATGTTCCCGCGGAGGCGTTGCAGGAGATCTCTGGCTGGCCAATGGTGGCTCATGCCGATCCGGTGCTCTTCGGCATTGTATCCAGCTCCGATCAGCCGATCATTACCTGCTTTGGCGTTACTGCCGCGGATGCGCGCATCCATAATGCTGTCTGGATTGTCGGCGACAAACTCACCTTCGCACAACATCCGGATGATGTGGTCCTCGGAGAGCGTGCTGCGGAGTTCCTCTCGGCAAAGCTCGGTGACCATGTGCCCATCGGTCACGGAGTCTTTCACGTTATCGGAATTCTGAAGACGGCCAATGGCTTTGAAGATGGCGGAGTTTTTATGCCGCTCAACTCCGCGCAAAGCTTCTTTCACAAAGATGGCGCCTCTTCGGTCATCACTATCAAGCTGCGCAACAAGGACGATGCGACTCCATTCAAGACAATGGTCAAAGCGACCTACCCCAACCTCATTGCTCTGGAAGATGCGGAGTTTACGCGTTCCTACTCGCAGTTCAGGATTTTGAAAGCCACGGCCTGGGCAGTGGGAGGATGTGGGCTGCTGATGGGCGGCCTCGGCGTTGCCAACACCATGATTATGTCGGTCTTCACACGAATTCGCGAGATTGCCATCCTGCGCGTCTGCGGCTTCTCGAACACGCAGATTGCCGTTATGATCTTCGGCGAGTCGGCGGTGATTTCTTTGTTTGGCGCATTATGGGGGCTTCTCACAGGAACCTGCCTTCTCCTCGCGCTCAAGATGGTTCCAGCTCTTCACGGTTATGTCGATGTGACTATTCAACCGGTCGTATTGCTGATCGTGATTGTGCTGGCTTTACTTACCGGCATTGCTGGTGCATTCTATCCCGCTGCCTATGCTATGCGCCTTCGAGCGGTGGAGGCGCTGCGCTTCGAGTGAATCTACCCACGCTACAAATGAGCCGTCAGAATCGCATCGTCCTGCGCGCCGAAGATGTGTGGAAGAGCTATGACGACGGAGCGATCGCGGTTTTGAAGGGGGCTTCTCTTGAGGTCGCCGCAGGTCAGACAGTAGCGCTGTGCGGCCCGTCAGGTTGCGGCAAGAGCACGCTGCTGCATCACTTTGGCGGACTTGATTCTCCCGATTGCGGTCATATTTCTGTGAACGGCGTCGAGGTCAATCGCCACCGCAACCTGCTGGGACTCTTGCGCCACGAAGTGGGCTTCGTCTTTCAACTTCACAACCTGATTCCCGATTTAACGCTCGCGGAAAACTGCCTGATCCCCACTGTCGCAGCGCGAACAAACCGGGTCGACGCTCAAGCCAGACTACACCAGCTTGCGGAACGCACCGGACTAACTCATCGACTTAATCAGCGCATCCAAAAGCTCTCTGGCGGAGAGCGTCAGCGCACGGCGCTCTGCCGCGCACTGATGAACAAGCCGAAGATTCTGCTTGCTGACGAGCCGACCGGCTCACTCGATGAAGAATCGAGCGGTGCGGTCTTTGAATTGCTGCTGGATATTGTCGCCACCGAAGACGTGACCCTGGTGATGGCCACGCATGACCGCAGTCTCGCCCGGCGCTGCGACCGGCTCCTTGAGATGCACGATGGGAGGATTCATGAGCCTGTCTCCTCTTGATACAAGGATTACTCCGCGAACAAATCCGCAGGTTATTGCTAGCGCAGCTTGGCACAGCCTGTTATGGCTTGTCTTAGCTAATTCCATTGGCGTGCTTCTCTCGATCCTACTGCTCTTTCCCGCGCTCAATCAATTGTTGGGCGAATGGACCTACGGGCGCTGGATCATGGTGCACTTGAATCTGGAACTTTATGGCTGGTTGAGTCTTCCCATGTCTGGCTTTCTCTTTCGGGTCTATGGTGCGGATCGCGGCCCGCTGGCGCAATGGTGCAGACCGGTGCTTTGCGTGTGGTCTACTGCGCTCGGTGTTGGCGCGTACTCATGGCTTTCCGGTCACTCCAGCGGTAAGTTGTTTCTCGATTGGAGTGGCTACGCGCGTATCCTCTTCCCGCTGGCAATGCTTGCGTTATGGCTCTTGCTGGCTGTCGCGTTCGTCCGCCAAAGGAAGATCGCAGGCAATGCGACACTCGCGGCGCGAAGCGCTAAGCTGCTTGGTCTCGTGCTTCTGTTGTTTGTTCCAGTCAGTATCTATCTTGCATCCGGCCCAAACTATTATCCAGCTATCAATCCTGACACCGGCGGCCCTACCGGCGCCAGCCAGCTTGAATCATCGCTTATGATTGTTGCCATACTCCTCCTGCTTCCTATCGGAATTGCACGACGCAAGATAGCGCAGTTTTCGACGATCAAGATAGCCTGGGCCGTGATGGTTCTGGAGTTATGTCTCTGCCTTGCTCTCGGCCGCTCCGACAGCAGTCATCATCGTCCTGCACAGTATCTCTCGCTTGGCAGCCTGCTCATCTGGATACCGCTTACGCCCGCATACTTCGCGGCTTTCGAGTGGAACGCAAACACACGCCGCTGGCGAATCGCAGTTCTTTGCTGGTGGTCAGCATTGGTTCTAACCGGTTGGATATTCTTTCTTTCAGGCGTCCTTGACCACTTCAAATTTACTGACGGTCTTGTCGGTCACTCGTTGTTGGCCATGGCTGGCTTTGTATCCAGCCTGCTGATCTTCGTTCTGGTCCAACTGCTCGGTGAGGCTGGATGGATCTTCAATCGAACGCGGTCATTCTATGGATGGAATATCGCCGTACTGGCATACGTTCTGCTGATGACGGTCGCGGGCTGGCGCGAAGGCTTTGACCCTGCGTTTACTATCGTGCCTGGAATCGCGCGGAACACCATCTATCTTCTACGCATAGTTGTTGGACTCGTACTTCTGGCCTCCTCTCTCGACTGGCTGATCGACGCCTCAACGCTGCTGCGCGAACCTGCCTCGGCTCCCGCAATTCCCTTGCAGGAGGTGGCTGCATGAATCGTTCCATCCTCATTGGCTATCAGCTATTGATCGGCCTCTCCGACACCATGACCGGCGCATTGCTCATCGTTGCGCCAGCATTCACACTGCGTCTCATGCGCTTGCAGGCGTCTGCCGATGCGCTGCCGTTCCTTTCGTTCATCGGTGCATTTGTTCTCTCTATTGGTCTCGCCTGCCTTTATGGCGCACTCGTTACAATTCGTCGCGGAACTCCCTCCAAGGTTGAAGTTGTCTGGCTGCTCACGGCCATTACTCGCGCCAGCGTGGCCATCTTTGTTGGCGAGCAGATTCTGACGCACGAGCTAGAAGCAGGCTGGCTGAGTGTCACTGTCTCCGACGGCGCTTGTGTGCTGATACAGGCGATCGGTCTTCGCAAAGGATGGTTGGCCAATGTCGCGCGGTAATTGCAGCCGATTTGGATGGCGGGGCGCCAGCCTTGTTGCGATCACTTACGTTTACTTTCTCATCTTCGCGCAATTTGCCTTTCTCAAGCGGCTGGCGAACCTTGGGATAGCTGGCGCACACCTGACTGCTGTGATGGCGGCGATGGCTTTTGGCGGAATTCTTCTCAGCTTGCTTGTGCCGCGGCTAAGTCTTTGGCCTTCGCCCAATCTGCGTCTCTGCGCTGGACTCAGTGCATCGAGCGCGGCGGCGTTTCTATCGCTTCTTCCGCTCGGTCTTGTCACAGGCATAGCTGTTTCGTTCCTGATCGGCGCTGGGCTCGGCTTGCTTACCGTCACGCTCGTCACTCACCTGCGCCAATGGACGGGCAATCGGGCGCCGCTCTTGTTCGTCGGTTTGGGCACTGGCGTTGGCTATTTTGTCTGTAACCTTCCGATATTCTTCACTGCAAGCGCAGAGACGCAGACTATAACGGCAGGGCTGTTATGTCTTTCTGGAATCGGCCTCACTCTGTGGCCCACGCCGATCACACAGGAAGTTGCGAAAGCTCATCCGCATTCGGTAATTCCATTTCTCCGTGTGCTGGCCTGCTTTACGGCGCTGGTCTGGCTGGACTCCGCCGCTTTCTTCATCATCCAAAGTTCGCCATCCTTGAAGTCCGGCACATGGGAAGGCCCAGTCCATCTGTGGGTCAATGGCCTGCTTCATTTCTGCGCGGCATTGGCGAGTGCATGGTTGTTGGCCTGCCGGAGACTCTGGTATGTTCTTTCGGCGTCATTTCTCGCACTCGGCGCTGCGTGTCTTCTACTGCTTGACCCGCATCGTATCGCTCTGGCCTCAGTTTTCTATCCCATTGGTGTCTCGCTTTATTCAGTGGCGCTTGTCGCCTATCCCTCGCTGTTTGCGCCTGCCTCCAGTGTTGAAGAACGTGGACGCATGACCGGATGGCTTTACGCGATTGCGGGATGGTCCGGTTCCGCCTTGGGTATCGGCATGGGACAAAAATTCGGATATGTGCCGCCAATCTTTGTGCTGGTTGCAGGAGTGGTTGTCATGTTTGCCGCTTCTTTCAGCATTTTTCCACAACACAAGCGTGAATTGGCGCTGACGCTGGCGACGCTTCTGGCAGCCTTTGTTCTGAATCGCATTTTGACCGCTCACGATGGGCCTTCGCAATTCACTCAAATCGAGCGTGGAAGACAAGTCTATCTCTCCGAAGGCTGCATCAACTGTCACACTCAATATGTCCGCCCAAATTCACCGGATGTATTGATGTGGGGTCCGGTTGAGTCGCTTCAGGAGCTGCGACAGGAACGCCCGCCGCTGATCGGAAATCGCCGCCAGGGGCCTGATCTTGCCGAGGTCGGCGGACGGCGCTCGGCGCTTTGGCTCAAGGCGCATTTCTACAATCCGCCCGAGGTTAGCGGCGCCTCCATCATGCCCTCCTTTGCTTTCCTCTTTCGCGATCAGCGCGGCGATGATCTTGTAAGTTACCTTGAGAGCCTGCATGGAAGCGGAGAGCCTCAGCATTTAATCGAAGAAGATAACTGGCATTTGTCCTCTTCAGCCATGCAAACTGCGAACTCCAGAGACGGTGAGCGCAGCTTCCAACGCTACTGCGCCACATGCCACGACGCAGGCGGGCAAACACGCTGGACAGCTCGCTTCAAGCGGCTTCCCCCAGATCTTACGGTTGGGCCTTACTTTCATCTCCTGCCTTCGGAGGATACTGTGCAGCGAAGGGACCGCCTGGCGCGTATAGCCAAATTCGGGATCCGCGGAACTGATATGCCCGGACATGAATATCTGTCCGATGCCGAAATTGCATCCATCTCGCTATGGTTGTCGCAGCAGATCAGGCAACCAACTCACAACCCATAAGTACACCATTCCCAGAGGAGACAAAACATGAAACCCATCGCACAATTTTTCATCCTTGCACTCGAGCTTGTCCTCGCTCCAACTGCCTTCGCACAGCATCAGACCTTCACCGTGAATCCGGATGCCAGCAAGGTCGCTTTCTCTCTCGGCGGAAACGGGCATCACGTGGATGGAACCTTCCATGTGCAAAGCGGCTCCATCGATTTTGACCGAAGCGCTCAGACCATCGCGGGATCGGTGGTCGTTGCGGCTGGCAGTGGAGACAGCGGAGAGTCGAGCAGGGATAAGAAGATGAACTCCGACGTCCTCGACGTGGCGCACTTTGCCGAAGTCTCATTCGTGCCCAGGAGCTATCAAGGAACTGTGGCTGCATCAGGCGATTCCACAATTCAGGTTACCGGTGTATTTACCTTGCATGGCACATCGCATGACCTCACGGTGCCCATGCAGATTCACATCGATGGGACAACCCTTACAGCCAAGACGCACTTTACAGTTCCCTACGTCCAGTGGGGACTGAAGGATCCGAGCATCTTTATCCTTAAGGTTGCCAAAGTGGTTGATATTGATCTCACGCTTGTGGGGAGTCTATCGTATGCAAATCTTACGCATTCTTGACAGGCTTGGATTTGTTGGACTCACCTGGCGGAAGTCGCAGCTTCGAATCTTGCGGTGCCCACCATTGAATGCTTGACATACGACCGCTTGCGCTATAGTCTACGAATAATCGGTTGGCGGCAAGAGATTGGCGTTCGACCGGTCAAAAAGCCTATGCCCTATCTTTTCACTCCCGCGAAATGTATGTGCTGCTGTCAAGGCAGCAATGCGCGGGCGCGTACGCTGGGCTAGATTCCGAAACAAGAATCTCGAAACCCTGTGACCCACCCGCCAGAAGGCGCGGTGGGTCTTTGATTTTAGCCGAAGAATTTTCGATTTTCAACGATAAGCGATCACTGTTAATTGCACGATAAGCGCCGGTGGCGAAGCGGCTAACGCGCAGGTCTGCAAAACCTGTACTCGCGGGTTCGATTCCCGCCCGGCGCTCCAAAGATCAACACAAATCGAATCCTTAGGGAGCTAGCATGAGTAGCCTGAACAGCAGAATCAAGACGTTTGTCATCGCCGCCATCATCCTGATCGTTTCTGCGAGCCTTGTTCATGCGCAGACTCATCTGCTCAATGTCTCCTATGATCCGACGCGCGAATTCTATGAAGAGTACAACCGTATTTTTGCGCAGCACTGGAAGGCGACGACCGGTCAAGATGTGGTGATCAACCAGTCGCATGGCGGCTCGGGCAAGCAGGCGCGCGCAGTAATCGATGGACTGGAAGCGGATGTGGTGTCGCTTGCTCTGGCGTACGACATCGATGCAATTGCGCAGAATGGCGGACTGCTGGACAAGGACTGGCAGTCAAAGCTGCCCTACAACAGCACGCCGTATACCTCGACGATCATCTTTTTGGTGCGCAAGGGGAATCCGCAACACATTCATGATTGGGACGATCTGATCCGGCCCGGCGTCAGGGTGATCACGCCAAATCCGAAGACATCGGGTGGCGCGCGCTGGAATTATCTGGCGGCCTGGGGCTACGCTCTGCGCAAGTCAAACAACAACGAAGCCGGCGCGCGCGACTACATGAAGAAGCTCTTCGCAAACGTGCCGGTGCTGGACTCTGGCGCTCGCGGCGCAACAACCACCTTTGTGCAGCGTGGCGTGGGCGATGTGCTGATTGCTTGGGAGAACGAGGCGCTGTTGGCGCAGAAGGAGTTTGGTTCCGACAAGTTTGAAATTGTGGTTCCCTCCGCGACGATTCTTGCAGAGCCGCCGGTTGCGGTTGTCGATAAGGTTGCTCGCAAGCATGGCACAGAGAAGGTTGCGCGCGCATATCTTGAATATCTGTATTCGCCGGAGGCGCAAGAACTGGCGGCCAAGTACTTCTATCGGCCGCGGCTCAAAGCGGTTGCCGATAAATATGCAGGCATTTTTCCCAAAATCAATACATTCACGGTTGCAGAAGGATGTGGCGGATGGCAGAATGCGCAGGCCAAGCACTTCAGCGATGGTGGAACCTTCGATCAGATCTACGGAAAGTAAGGCAAGAATGCCGGAAACGAAGCGAAGAAAATCATGGAGCCTTGTCACGAGTAGTTCGCCTCTGCCGGGATTTCGCCTGAGCATGGGATTCACGCTGGTCTATCTGACGGTCATCGTGCTGATTCCTCTTGCGGCGATTCTTCTGCATGGATCGCGTTTGGGCTGGGGTGCGTTTCTGCACACGGTGACTTCGCCGCGCGTGCTGGCTTCTTATCGCGTTACGCTAGGTTCGGCAGCGGCTGCTGCTCTACTTTCCGCGGTTTTTGGATTACTGCTGGCGTGGGTACTGGCACGCTACAGCTTTCCCGGCAAGCGCATCGTCGATGCCCTTGTTGATCTTCCATTTGCGCTGCCAACAGCAGTCGCCGGCATCTCTTTGACTGCGCTCTACGCGGAGAACGGATGGATCGGTCGTTATCTTGAGCCGTATGGAATTCATGTGGCCTTTACGCCGCTGGGCATCGTGATGGCCATGTCCTTCGTCGGTTTTCCATTTGTGGTGCGCAGTGTGCAGCCGGTGCTGGAAGATCTGGACCCGGCGATGGAAGAGGCGGCGGCCAGTCTGGGCGCAAACGTTTGGCAGAGATTCACGCGCGTGATTGCGCCGGTGGCCTTTCCCGCATTGTTGACCGGCACTGCCTTGGCCTTTGCGCGCGCCGCGGGCGAGTACGGTTCGGTGATTTTCATTGCGGGCAATATGCCGATGAGGACAGAGATCACTGCGCTGCTGATCGTGACCAAACTGGAGGAGTTTGATTACACAGGAGCGGCGGCGATTGCCGTGGCCATGTTGGCGCTCTCATTTGCAATCATGCTGGCTGTGAATCTGATTCAGTGGAGGGTGCAGCGGAGAGTGGGGAAGCGAGTATGAGCGGTCACGGTGGTCATTCTACTTCCGCATTGCTGCAACCATCGTTTAAGCAGCGATTGGGCCGCGCGGCGTTGATCGTGGCGGCGCTCATTTTTCTTGCGTTCTTTCTAGTGTTGCCAGTGGCGGCTGTTTTCACGCAGGCGTTCTCGCAAGGCTGGGCAATGTACCGCGACTCGATTCATCAGGAAGATGTGCTCTCAGCGTTGCGTCTGACGGGCCTGGTCGCAGTCATTGCTGTTCCGCTGAATATGCTCTTCGGCATTGCCGCCAGTTGGGCGATCACACGCTTCGAGTTTCACGGCAAGAGTTTGTTGATTACTCTAATCGACATTCCGCTGGCTGTATCACCTGTTGTCGCGGGCTTGATGTATGTCGAAGTCTTTGGATTGCATGGCTGGCTCGGACCATGGCTGAGCGACCACAACCTGCATATAATTTTTGCCGTGCCGGGAATTGTTCTGGCCACGGTCTTTGTCACCTTTCCTTTTGTGGCGCGGGAGTTGATTCCCTTCATGCAGGCGCAGGGCAGCGACGAAGAGGTTGCAGCGGTGGTGCTGGGCGCGAATGGATGGAGCCTCTTCTGGCGCGTCACCTTGCCGAACATCAAATGGGCGCTTCTCTACGGAACGATTCTCGCGGCCTCGCGATCGATCGGCGAATTTGGCGCGGTCTCTGTGGTTTCAGGTCACATTCGCGGACTGACCACCACGCTGCCGCTTGAAGTGGAGATGCTTTACAACGAGTACAACTTCACCGCGGCCTTTGCCGCCGCATCCTTGCTGACGCTGGCAGCGATTGTCACGCTGGTGCTGAAGAAATCCATTGAAGCCTTTACCGGAGTTCATCAACGCGGGCAAGAGAAGGAAGACGGATCATGAGCATTCAGGTCGAACGTATCCGCAAGCAGTACGGCTCTTTCACGGCATTGGACGATGTGAGTCTGACGATTGATAGCGGCGAACTCGTGGCGCTGCTGGGGCCTTCCGGATCGGGAAAGACGACGCTGTTGCGCATGATCGCCGGCCTCGAATCACCTGATGCTGGATCGATTCTGCTGCATGGCGAAGAGTCCACCAGGCACAGCGCATCCAAGCGCGGAATCGGCTTTGTCTTCCAGCATTATGCGCTCTTCCGCCACATGACGATCTTCGAAAATGTCGCCTTCGGTTTGCGTGTGCAGTCGCGGCAACTGAGGCCTTCACGGCGCGAGATTCGTGAGCGTGTGCAGGAATTGCTGCGCCTGGTGCAGTTGGATTCATTCGCACGGATGTATCCCGACCAACTCTCCGGCGGGCAGCGGCAGCGCGTGGCATTGGCGCGCGCATTGGCCGTCAAGCCAAAGGTTCTGCTTCTCGACGAACCCTTCAGTGCACTCGATGCGAAGGTGCGCAAGGAACTGCGCAACTGGCTGCGCCGCATTCATGATGAGCTGCACGTGACCACCGTGCTGGTTACGCACGATCAGGAAGAAGCGCTGGAGGTTGCCGACCGCGTAGCTATCTTGAATCAAGGCAGGCTGGAGCAGATTGGAACGCCGCAGTCGATCTACGACAATCCTGCCTCGCCATTTGTCTATAACTTCCTGGGGAATGTGAATCTCTTTCATGGGCGTCTGCTGGCGGATCTATCGTCGGAGGGCAATGGAGATGGTGCTGAAGGCTCCATTCAATCCGCGATTGGATTTGTACGCCCGCATGAACTGGAGATTTCGCGCAGTCTTCCGGCGGGATGGAAGGCTGTGTCCGGGAGCGTGGTGCGCATCCACGCGGCCGGTCCTCAAGTGCGAGTGGAGTTAAGCATTGCAGGAAACGGCAGGCTCGTAACCGCCGAAGTGGACCGAAGGCGGTATGAGGAGCTGGCTCTGGTTCCCGGCGACGAGATATTCGTCTGGCCGCAATCCATACGGCTCTTTGACGACGATGGAGCCAGAGCGCTCTTGCTGGATCAAGGAGCGGGAATTTAGCGGACGCTCGTTTAATATTCGGAATTCACCACATTTTATTGTTGTAATCAAGATTATCTTGGGCTTGGAGCGATCTGCTCTTTGGAACTCCGGCGAACGGCACCTACTCCTTTCCGAGCGAGGTCGGCTTGCGACAGAGCGACTTGTCCTTCTATGCTCAGCACAACTACAAGGTCAGTAGCAAGCTGAAGTTGTAGTTGGGCGGGCAAGATGAGAACTTCCTCGGCTGGCCCCGCCGGCGTTGCCGGCTTCTTCGGCGCCATGCTGAACAAGAATGCTCCCGTCGATGGCGGACAAACAATCCATCTGGTTCAAGGAGAACAACGAGGAGTGTGCCCGCAAAGATTCTTTCGGATCACTCCGTCGGCCTGCCCATCGGCTCCGGCGATGCTGCCATTTTGTCGGCGAGCACCGGTTCATTCGCGGTAGCAATCTTCGCAATCGCGGCCGACAAATCCGCAGTGCCGGTGCAAATGCATCAGGGCCTCTCCGGTTGTGGAGAGGCCCTGATGGTTTCAGTGAGTTTGTATATCTCTTAGTTCACCGTCAGCGAGAAGGTCGTGCTGTTTTGCAACTGGCTCGCTCCCGTTCCAGAGGTGCCAGTTACGGTGATTGTCGATACGACAGGTGTTTTGGAAGTTGAAGAAGACCCGCCGCAGCCGGTGAAGAGGCTCAGCCCGATTACGCTCACCGCCAGCAACAGCATCAGTTGCACTTTGCGGCGCTTCTTCCAACCGAGGAAGCAGAACGCCGCCGCTAGAGTCGATACGGGTACAAACGGGTTGGAGTTGCGATGCAATACCGCCGTTTCCCCAGAGGTGTTGACTGTGAGCGTCGAGGTTGAGGCCGCTGTGCCAGAGGGCGTGACGGAGGCCGGAGAGAAGCTGCATGACGCGCCCGCAGGCAGGCCAGAGCAGGTGAGTATAACGGCAGTGGCGAATCCGTTCTGCGGCGTCACCGATACCGTTGCCGTTCCGCTTTGCCCGCTGGTGACGGAGAGTGTTGCGGGTGTAACCGCTACAGCAAAACTGATTGGCAGGTTGTAGGCGGCTGATGCGATTGTGCTATTGACGAAGCCGGGGGCTATCGCGATGGCCTTGATGGTTTCAGAGGCCGAGACCGTGATGGGGCCGCGGTTCAAGGTTGAATTGGCATTTGGCGTTGAGCCATCTGTGGTGTAGTAGATCATCGCCGACATATCCGTCGAACTGATCGTCACCGACTGCGCTGATGTGTAGGTGCCCGCTGCTGGCAAGAAGGTCGGCGTGGCGGCCTGAGGGAGGTTGATCGTATAAGCAGATGAAGTGACTATGCTGTTGGTGAAGCCGGCAGCTACGGCGATGGCCGAAATGGTCTCCGAAGACGAGACCGTGATGGGACCGTTGGCCACGTTTGAGCTGGTGGTTGGCGTTGAGCCGTCGAGGGTGTAGTAGATGGTCGCCGACGGAGTCTTCGAGCTGATGGTCACAGTCTGTACTGAGGTGAATGTTCTACCGCTGGGCGAGAAAGTCGGCGTGGCGGCCATGAGGTTGTAGGCGGCTGTAGCCACTGGGCTGTTGCCATAGCCGGGGGCTACGACGATGGCCTGAACGGTTTCTGAAGATGACACCGTGATGGGACCTGTGCCGTACAGGCTTGAACTGGGGGTCGGCGTTGAGCCGTCAGTGGTGTAGTGGATTGTCGCCGACGGAGTGGTCGAGGTGATGGTCACGGTTTGCACGGTGTTATAAGTGCCTGCTGCGGGCAAGAAGGTTGGCGTGGCGGCTGGCGCCAGCACGTTAAATGAGTTGCTGGTTTCCGTCGTCGCAACCAGGACTGGCGATGCAACGGTGAAGGTGTCATTCGTTCCGGCGGTGTTGATGGCGATTCCGCTAAAGGAGGCCGTGCCGGTTGCATCCGTCGTTGCGGTGAGGGAGCTCGCATTGACGATCTCGCTCGCTCCGCCGCTGTAGGTCAGCGTAACCGGAACGCCTGCAACGCCGTCGATTGTATTGGTAAGCTCGTTGGTTTCGACAACTTTTGCTGTGATCGCAGGCGCAATGTTTTGGTTGACCGCCACGTTGTCAATCGTAGAAGTGAAGGTGACAAGCGTGTAGTTGGTCTGCACCGCGCCCAGATCGAAGTGCGTACTGAGGGGGCGTGGAAAGCCGCGCTCGTCGATGGATAAATCCGGCGTCCAATAATTAATCGTACTGGAGGCGTTCCAAACGGCCGCTCCAATGACCGGGCTGCCGGGCAGCGGAATCATCGTCTCCAACGTTGTGCCGCTGCCATTGAGTTGCAGCGGGCTGAGTTGAGGATTGCCGCCGATGAAGTTGTACTGGCTCTGCGTGCCGCAGTTCAGGCAATCGCCGTCGTTGGCTTTGCCCCCGGCTGCGTTTCCGGCCACGATACTGTTGTTCAGCGTAACGGTGCCCGATGCACTATAGATTCCGCCCCCATCAATCGTGGAGGAAGCGTTGGCGGAGATCGTGCTGTTGTTGACCGTCACTCCTCCACAGGAGCCTGAGCTTGCGCAATTGAAGTAGATGCCGCCGCCCTCAGCGGCTACGTTTCCAGAGATAGTGCTATTGTTTACAAGCACCCTTCCGTTATAACCATCGATGCCACCGCCGTTGCTGATGATGGTATTTCCAGAGATTGTGCTGTTGTTCACAGTAACGTTCGTGCTATCGCTGTAAATTGCGCCGCCGTCACGGGCGGTATTTCCTGAGATTGTGCTGTTGTCCACAAGCAGCGTCCCGCCCAAGCTCGCAATACCTGCGCCGTCGTTGGCTGATGTATTCCCGGAGATGACGCTGTTGCTGACCGTCAGCAGGCCGAAACTTGTAATGCCGCCGCCGGATGAGTTATCTGTCGCGGGTATGTTGGCGCCAGTGATGGTGACCCCGGAGATCGCCACGGGAAATCCATTGCTGACCGAAGTGATTGTCAATACGCTGCCCAAAGCGCTCAATGAGTTTGCGTTGATGGTGAGCTTGCTTGCTCCCGGTCCAACGATGTTCAGATCCTCCGCGATATTTGGCAGTGGCCCGATGGTGGTGAGTTGAATGGAACCGTTTACCGAGAAGCGAATGTCGCCTTCGCCGTCCTTATTGGCCTGCTCAAGGGCGTCGCGCAATGAGCAGGTGGTCAAGGTACAGGTGCCGTCGTTGGTGTCAGCCGTGGTATTCACCGTCAGGTAGTGAGTCTGCACCGCGCCCAGGTCGATTGCGCCGGAGGTTGGCCGAGGGAAGCCGCGCTGGTCGGTGGCAGGCTCGCCGGATGCAGAGCTGCCTGCGCCGATGGCTGTGCTGCCATAGAGCGGCAGTATGGTCTTCATAGGACCGCCATTCCAGGCCAGCGGTCCAAGTGCGGGCGGTGTTCCGCCAATAATATTGTGGGTGCTCTGCGTGCCGCAACTTTCGCAATCGTCAAAGTTACTGACACCATTGGAGGAGTTACCGGCAACAATGCTGCTGGTGATTGTGACCGTTCCCCCGTTGTTATCGATACCAGTGCCTGGTGATGCGGAAGCGTTCGCGGTATTTCCCGTGATGGTGCTGTTGGAAACGGTCAGCGTGCCGATGTTGTAGATGCCGCCGCCCCTGTAGGCAGCGGTATTTCCTGTGATGGTGCTGTTAGAAACAGTCAGCGTTCCACTGTTGAGGACTCCTCCCCCGTTAAGCGATGTAGAGGAATTGCCATAGATCAGGCTATTGGTTACAGTCATCCCGGAGGTTACGCCGACGTTGAGGAGAGCCGGTGGACCGATAGACTCTCCGGTCAGTACGCAGCCATTGATCGTAACTTGGCCACCATAGTTGTAGATGTCGGCGTTGGAACCGTCGGTTATGGTTAATCCGGAGATATTGACCGTTCCGGTAGTGATGTCGAAGTAATTGTCATAAGCAAGGTCGACGGTCAGCAGGTTGGCGCCCGGACCCTGGATGGTCATGCTGGAAATGATGTTGAGCAGGTTACCGCCGCCATCATTGATATAGATGGTTCCGGTCAGACCTGGGGCAAAGACGATGGTTGCGCCGCTGTTGGAGTCGGCCAGCGCAATGGCGTCGCGCAGCGAGCAGGTATTGCCAGTGGCGGTGGTGCAAGCCGGATTTGCATCGGTTGAATCGGCGAGCGTAGTCACCGTATAGGTGACCGCCGCGCCAGCGCAGGCCGGGATAGCCAGCAGGCAGACGGCGATCAGCGCGGCGGCGATTGTTGCCGGACGGGGCGAAGAAAAAGCATAATGGCAGATCGAGGCGAGATTTGCGATCCACTTCGGCAAGTTCCAGCCTTGCCGCGCCTCGGACTCTCCATGACGTTCAGAATCAGTTGGGCCGCCGTGCGCCAATCCCGACATAAGGCCGGGATTGGCGTCTGGGGACGGGCTTTGGGGCGTAACGCGGGGCAGACTGGAGCTAAAGTGAAGAAAACGCAATGGGAATCTCCTTTTTGTTTCTTGAGTCCACTGAGGCACACAACAGCGTCGGACCACGCGGTATCGAATGGCCGCCGTTTGCGCGAGGGAAATCGAAGGGAGGTCGAAGAGACCTTCACGAGAATTTGATTTTCCTCACCCCAGACTGCGGAAAGCGGGAGAAAAGAGTCTCATTTTCCGCAAAGATTTTTCTGGGGCGAGCGAATTGGCCACGTTCCGGGGGCAAGGAAGCGGCATGAACAGGAGAAGGGAAGAGGAGTAAACTGATTTCAGAATCAGCGTTCAAAGCCTTTGCGAACGGAGACTACCGTGGAAGTGGCCGAGGGTGAGATTACGGTGCTGCTCAAAAGATGGAAGGACGGCGAGCCGTCGGCCTTCCAGATGCTGGTGCCACTGGTCTATCCTCATCTGCGGCAGGTTGCCGCGGGCTATCTGCACCGGGAGCGTGATCCGGATGTGTTGCAGGCGACGGTGCTGGTTCATGAACTTTATCTGCGCCTGCTGAAGCAGAAGAAGGCCGGCTGGGACGACCGCCAGCATTTTTACACCTTTTGCGCGCGCATGATGCGCATGATTCTGATCGACCACGCGCGCGAGAACCTGACCCAGACGCGCGGCGGCGACTGCTATCGCGTGCCTCTCAGCGACAACCTTACCTGGGTGAATATCGACAGCCCGGAGCTGCTGGACCTGAACCGGGCGCTGGACGAACTTGGCGCAATCGACAGCGAAAAGGTGAAGCTGGTTGAGTTGCGCTACTTTCTGGGCTGCACAGCCGAGGAGACGGCCACGATCATGCAGATCTCCAAGGCCACCTTCAACCGCCAGTTGAAGTTCATCAAGAGCTGGCTCTACAGCCAAATCTATCCCGGTGCGGCTCCGGATCAACCGGGTGCGTGATTCATTTTGCAGGCAGTTTCCGCAAACTGTGGTTGCAAGCAGCAGATCCAGGTGGAGCTTTCTCATTCAATGGTCGAAACGCCGGAAGACTTTCTTCAGATCGAAGCAATCTTCAATGAGGCGATTGAAGCTCCCGAAGAATTGCGTGAAGAGTTGCTTGCGGCCCGATGCGGTGGAAATCCGGCATTGACCGGCAAAGTGCGTTTGCTGTTGGATGCCTGCATGGCGGAAGAGCGGCGTTCCTCCTCATTCCAGCGTGAACCGGATGGCAGCCGCGAAGAGCGGTTGAAGCGCAAGCGCGTTGGGCCGTACGAAATCGACCGCTTGCTGGGGCGCGGCGGAACGGGATCGGTCTATCTGGCGCACCGCGCCGATGGGCACTTCGAGCAGAAGGTAGCCATCAAGCTAATCGACCTGCCCCTGGCGACAGAGTTGTTCCGTGAGCGGTTTCGCCAGGAGCGGCAGATTCTGGCGGGATTGCAGCATCCGTATATTGCACGTCTGCTGGACGGAGGCATCAGCGGCGAAAACGATTTATATCTGGTGATGGAGTATGTGGATGGCGTACCCATCCATCGCTTTTGCGAGGAGCGGAAGCTCTCCCAGATCAAGCGGATCGAGCTGTTCTTGCGGGCCTGCGAAGCCGTGCAGTTTGCCCATCAGAACTTCGTCGTTCATCGCGACCTGAAGCCGGATAACATTCTGGTGGCCGCAGATGGCACGCCGCGCCTCTTGGACTTTGGAACCGCCAAGCTGCTCTCTCCCTCCGTGGACAAGCAGGACAGCCAGCTGACTCGTGAAGGCTATTCATCCTTCACTCCGCAATATGCCAGCCCGGAGCAGGTCTTGGGCAATCCCATTACCACGGCCTCGGACACGTATTCGCTGGGCGTTCTTTTGTATCTTCTGCTGACGGGAACTCTGCCCTATGAATTGAAAGACCTGACGATGGGGCAGATGATGAAGACGGTCTGCGAGGATGCGCCGCGCAAACCCTCCTCGATCGCCGGCTCCGTCAAGCCGCTCGATGGCGATCTGGAAGCGATTCTGCTGAAGGCCCTGCGCAAGGAGCCGCAGGAGCGGTATCTCACCGCCGAGCGAATGGCAGACGATCTTCGCGCCTATCTCGATGGGCAGCCGGTGGCGGCGAGGCGGGGAACGGCCCGCTACCGCGCCGCAAAATTTATCAGCCGCCATCGATGGCCCCTGGGGGCAGTCGCTCTGCTGCTGATCACGCTGCTTGCCGGCATTGCCGGAGTTGCCTGGCAAGCCAGTGTGGCCAACCGGGAGCGGCGCATGGCCGAGGCGCGCTCGGCCGATCTGCGCCAGTTGAGCAACAGCCTGCTCACTGAGTTGGATGACGCCATCAAGCAGATTCCCGGTTCAACCAACGCGCAAAAACTGCTGGTCACACGCGTGCTTGAACACCTGGATCGCATGGCCAGCGATGCAAATGGAGATCGGCAGACGCAACTGGATCTGGCGGATGCCTATACGCGCCTGGGCGACCTGCAGGGAAACTCTTATCGGCAGAACCTGGGCGATACAGCAGGCGCATTGATGAGTGTCAATAAAGCTATCACCTTAAGTATGCCCTGGGCTGGACCCAATTCCAGAGATCGTGTAGCGCTTCATGCGCTGGCCAACGCGCAGTTGTCCCGCAGCCAGATTCTCTTCGGAACTGCACCCATTCAGCAGGCTATTGATTCGGCTCATGCGGCAATCGACAGCTATGACAGGCTCCTTGCACTTCCCACCGCTACTCCGATCGAGATAATCGATGCATCCACTGCGTATGATGCTCTGGGTGATGAGTTGGGCTTGACCAGTTCCGAAAGTTTGGACGATTTGCCCGGTGCTCTGTTTGCCTACCGGAAAAATTTTGATTTGATGAATCGGGCATTACAGATTGATCCGAAGCTGGTACGCACCAGACGCGGACTTGCTGTGAACCAGCTCAAGATTGCGGGGATTGAGGACGAGACAGATCCGGCACAGGCTCTGAAAGATATTCAGTTGGGCATACAACGCCTCGCTTCGCTCTCTGACGAGGAACAAGGGAAATTGGGAAATATCCGGCTGCGGGAGCACCTGCTACAGGAGGAGGCAAATGACCGCATCCAACTGGGAGAGTACTCGGAGGCCAGTACGCTCGCAGCCGGGATTGTTCGTGAGCAGAAAGGCCTCGTGGCGGCGGACCCTCAGGACCAGCGCGCGTTGCTCGACCTGGAGATTTCCTTCGACTGCTGGGCGCAGCGGTATGAGGCAGCTGCCGATCCTGCTCTTGGTGCCACAGCCGCTGATCGACAGAAGAACCTGGCCTCGGCAGAGAAGTTATTCCTCCAAGAACTCCCTGTTTTGGAAAAGTTGCAGAAGCTGAATCATTCTGAGGATGAGGTAGAACCGGAGAAGGCGGACGTACAGGTTCGTCTCGGCACGATTCAATCCATTCTGCATGGTGGAGTGGCTGGTGAGAATCTTGTCAAACAAGGCCTCGCCGCGATGAAACAATTAAGTGCGAAGGGGCAAACTTCATCCGACATTCTGGATTCGGCGGCAAAGGACTATCTGATTGCCGAACCGTCCATTCTCAGGAATCCGCATTTGGCTGTCTCCTATGCGGAGCGGGCAGTTGCATTGAGCCATCGCAAGATGCCGTCCAGGCTGCTGACGCTGGCCCAGGCCTATCGCGCCACAGACCAAACCGCGAAGAGCCGCGCAACCGCAATCGAGGCGCTGGCGCTGCTGCCGGCTTGGCTGCCAGGAACTCCGAAGCCGAGGCTCCGCAAGCTGCTCGAAATCCAGGCGCAAACAGGCTTCTGACGGCCATGTCGCAAAGCAGGGCGAGCCAGATCATGCTGCTCGAAACCCGTTCCACTCGCGCAATTCCGAAACGGCGGGAACTCCGAATTTCTATTATTTCGTTTGGGCGGAGGCGTCGCTGGTATCGCTGAATGCCATCTCCGAGTAAGTAGAGTGGAGATATTTATATGGATTGACCGGAACCTTGTGAACACGGACTTCATAGTGCAGATTGGGGCCGGTGGCCCGTCCGGACTGGCCGAGATTGCCGATCACCTGACCGCGAGTCACGTGCTCGCCGGGAACGACCGCAATTGCGGAGAGATGGGCGTAGAGTGTGACGACATCGTGGCCGTGGTCGATTCTGACCTGGCGGCCGTACCCGTTGCCCATATCCGCTTCGGTGACGTTTCCGTCAGCGGCGGCGCGGACCGGGGTGCCGAAGGGAGCATCAATGTCGATGCCGGAGTGGAAGGCGCCTTCGCCGTTGATCGGATCCTGGCGCTCACCGAAGCTGGACCCAATGCGTCCCTCGACGGGCCAAAGCGAGGGCGCATCGGCCAGTTCCGTCCAGTCGCCGGCAAAGTTGGGCGAGAGGCCGCTCTCCAGAGCGCGGGAGACGCGACCGGACATGGCCTGAGCGCGTAGCGCGTAAAACTGGTCCAGCGATAGCTTCAACTGCTGCTGATCGACGTCGTCCGCCAGAGCCAGAGATGCAGGGGGAGAACCACCAGCGGCGCTGGCGGCGGGCGCGGTGCTGGCCAGCTTGTTTTGCCGCAGCCCGTAGAGCGCGGTCACTTCATTGGCCAGAGCGCCTAGCGAGGCTACCTGCACATTGCGATCATGCGCAATCTGCGCCATCTGCTTGTAATCCTTGCGCAGCGTCTCCCGCTCCTGACGGACCTGATTGAAGCTTTCTGTTTTGAGCAGCATCCGGGTATAGGAGCCGGCCAGGCCTACAATCGTGAACGTTCCCACCAGCGCCGCGGCTACAAATCCATAGGCGTAATGAAGGGGCAGGGGAATCTTGCGAATCTGCCCGTCCTCATCTCGCGCGACGAATAGAATGTAGTAACGTTTACGCAGCATCTTCGCCTTTCATCCCTGCTGCCGACAGGGCCGCACTTCGCCGTGTACTTGACAAAAGCGCAAGGCATGGAACCAGACAGCCCCCAAACAACAATTGCACCCCAGCTGGGCGCACTCAACGGAACGTCAGACTAGGTTAGCAAAACGCTACAAGCCTGGTCAACGAAAATTCCTTCCAACGTTCCTGCGCGCAAAAGGGGCCTGTAAGGCGATTCATCGGCGCAAAGTTGCCATTCGAGAGCTTCGGCTGCCAAAATCCCCGGATACTTGTCGTATTCTCAATAGGTGCGGATGAAACAGCGTTTAATTCAAAGCCCCGGAGGTGAAATTGCCCTGCTCGACGAGATTCGCCAGCGGACATCGAGCCGGTCGCGCAGCGGTCTGAGTCTGGGCATCGGCGACGATTGCGCCCTCCTGATGCCGCGAAAGGACGAAGAACTGGCGGTGACGACCGATCTGTCGATCGACGGACGGCACTTTCGCCTTGACTGGCATCAGCCGGAGTCAGTCGGTCATCGCGCTCTGGCGCGCGGTTTGAGCGACTTGGCCGCGATGGGCGCAGCCCCTGTTGCAGCCTTTCTCTCACTCGGCCTGCCCTCTCCGCTTACGGTCGCTACGGGTGGCCGCCGCAGTTGGGTACAACGCTTTCTGGACGGCTTGCTGGCTCTGGCTGATGCCTATAATGTTCCGCTGGCCGGCGGCGATCTGGCTGAATCCTCTGTGGTTATGGCCGACATCGTTCTTACCGGATCGGTTCCGCGCGGACGTGCCCTGCTCCGCTCCGGCGCTCGTCCTGGCGATCTGCTATATCTCACCGGTGCGCTGGGGGGAGCTGCGGCTGGTCTTGCCCGGCTCGGCGAATTGGCCTCGGCTGCACGTTCTAGCCCGCCCAAGATTCCCAAAAAGCTGGCGGCGCAGTTGGCTCCGCATCTCTATCCTGTGCCGCGCATCGCGCAGGGGCTTTGGCTTCAGCGCCGCGTTCAAGCCACCGCCGCTCTCGACATCAGCGACGGCCTCTCGACCGATCTGGCTCATCTCTGTGAGGAGTCGGGCGTTGCTGCCGAGGTTGATAGCTCGCTTCTGCCGCTGCATCCGGCCTCCAATCTGGCGCAGGCGCTGCATGGCGGCGAGGATTATGAACTGCTGTTTACCGCTCCCGCCTCCTTCCGCCTGCCGCGCTCGATCGCCGGAGTTCCCGTGACGAGAATTGGCCGCATCGTCAAAGCCCGCAGAGACATACCAGCGATCACGTTGATCACGCCCGAAGGCGCACAGCCGCTTGAAGCGCGCGGCTGGCAGCATTTTGCCTGAATCAGATCGATTGGACAGACATATCGTTGTTCATACAAAGAGAGTTCGGGCAATAGGTGACACAGATCACTGTCGATCCTTTGCCTCAGAGCCAATCATTCATCCTGTACAGTGAGTGCCCGCGCGCGTGGAGGCGTTTCTTGAGCCGTTCCAGATTGCCGAGGATGCGCAGGATTTCGCAGATCGTCTTCCTGCTGCTTTTTCTTGCGCTGCTGCTGTTTACTTCATTGAACCTCTTTATCGGCGGCGCAACCGAGATTCAGTTGCGCGCGCCGGTCCGGCTCTTCTTCGAGTGGGATCCGCTGGTGGCGCTGGTCAATGCGCTGGCCGGCCATGCGCTGTATCGCGGCTTGATCTGGAGTCTGCTGATTCTGGCGCCGACGCTTTTTCTGGGGCGCTTCTTTTGCGGCTGGATCTGTCCGATGGGCACGCTGCAACACTTCGCCGGCAATCTTCCGAGCGAGGCCAAACGGGGCAAGCTGCGGATTGAGTCGAACCGCTACAAGCGCTGGCAGACGGGCAAGTACGTTGTGTTGATTGCCGGTCTGGTGGCCGCACTCTTCGGTTCGGCTGCGCTGGGCTGGATTGATCCCTTCAGTTTGCTGGTGCGCTCCTTTGGGTTGTCGATATTGCCGGCGATCAATGCCGCCGCGCGCGCCCTGTTGACGCCGCTCGAAAGCAGTCACGTGGCGGCAATTCATGTGACCGGGAAGACGCTGCATACGATTCTTCATTACACGGTGCTCGATCTGCGACAGCCGCACTACGAGCAAGGACTGATCTTCGGCATACTTTTCATTGCCATCCTTGCGGCCAGCTTGCGCGTGACGCGGCTATGGTGCAGGGCGATCTGTCCGTTGGGTGCGCTTCTGGGCGCACTCTCGCGCTGGTCGATTCTGGGGTTGCACAAAGACGCCGCGAGTTGCAATAACTGCAACCGCTGCTTGCTCAACTGCCAGGGCGGCGATGATCCCATTGGCGGCGTGCCCTGGCGCAAGGCCGAGTGCCTGATGTGTATGAACTGTGTGGGAAGCTGCCCGCATGAGAGCCTCAACTTCCGCTTCTTCCGTAAAGAGAATGAGGTTGTGTCGCCGGATCTGGGGCGGCGCAGAGCGCTTGCGGGCGTTGCCGCAGGTGCGGCGATTGTGCCCTTGATGCGCGCCA
This sequence comes from Occallatibacter sp., assembly GCA_049587335.1. Lineage (GTDB taxonomy): Bacteria > Acidobacteriota > Terriglobia > Terriglobales > Acidobacteriaceae > Telmatobacter. The sequence goes on from JBAVDS010000047.1 coordinate 29,567, forward strand.
ATACCGGCCTGGGAAAAGGCCGCAACGAAAAGTTGATCCGTCCGCCGGGATCGCTCGACGAGCCGGAGTTTCTCTCGCGTTGCATTCGCTGCGGCGAGTGCATGAAGGTCTGCCCGAATATCGCGCTGCATCCGACACTCGATCAGGCCGGCCTGGAAGGATTATGGACGCCGACGCTGGTGCCGCGCATCGGTTATTGCGAGCCGAGTTGCGTTCTCTGCTCGGAGGTTTGCCCCACCGGCGCCATCTGGCAGATTACGCCGAAGGAAAAGGGCTGGGTGGTGGGAGTGGACCAGCAGAGCCAGACGATTCGCTTGGGAACGGCATTCTACGATCGCGGCCGCTGCCTTCCCTGGGCGATGGCCACTGAGTGCATTGTATGCGAAGAGTGGTGCCCGGTCTCGCCCAAGGCGATTTATGTCGAGGAGGCGCAGGTGATCGACTCGGCGGGCAATACGAAGATGCTGAAGCAGCCGCGCATCGATCCCAGCCGCTGCGTGGGCTGCGGCGCCTGCGAGTTTGCCTGCCCGTTGCAGGACAAGCCTGCCGTCTATGTCACCAGCATCGGCGAGAGCCGCTCGCCCAGCAGTCAGATTTTGCTCAACAGAAAATAGGGAGAATGCATCGTGAAGTTCACTTCAAATGGTTGGATGTTGCCGGTTTGGTTCTCGTTGTTCGCAGCTTTTATGGGCATGATGGTCGCTGTCACTTCGACCACCGGTTGCAAGAAGAAGAGTGTCGATCCCTTTCCGGCGACAGGCGCGATTGCCGGCTGGGATAAGACCAGCGAGACGCGCGTCTATGCGGCCAAGGATCTCTACCAGTACATTGACGGGGACGCCGAGCAGTACATCTCCGCTGGTGTTGTCTCCACATCGACCTCCGATTACAAGTACCAGGGGAAGCTGGAGGCGACGGTGGATGTGTACACGATGGGCGGCGCCGACGGTGCGCGCACGATTTTCGAAAAGGGGCAGACCAGGGACGCGCAGACGGTTCAACTGGGTGATGCGGGCATCGCGTATTCGCAAAGCGTCACCTTTCGCAAAGGGCCAGCGCTGGTGCGCATTACTGCTTATGAATCCACGCCGAATGCGCAGGCGGCGCTGCTAGCTCTGGCGCATGGCATCGAAGCAAAACTATAGCAAGAAGTTGCGAGGGCTGCGATGAAAAGCCGCAGAGATTTCTTGAAGACCGCAGCGGTGGGAGCCGCCGTGATTGGCTCGCGGAGCAATATCGGGCTGGCTGCGATGCTGGATGCGCACAGCTCAAGAGTCGTGATAGCGCGCGACGCGGCACTGTTCTCCGCCGATGGGAGTGTCGACGAAAAGCGCATTGCCGATCTGCTCGACCGCGCGATCGCCGCGTATACGGGACGCGATAAACCCATCGAAGCGTGGAAGCGCATTGTTCCCGTGGGCAAGGTCATCGGGCTGAAGATCAACTCCGTGGGCGGCAAGGCCATCGCCACGCACCTGGCGCTGACACTGGCGATCTGCGAACGGTTGCAGCAGGCCGGCGTCAAGCCCGGAGAGATTGTTGTGTGGGAGTTCAGCAACAGCGCGATCGAGCGCGCGGGATACACGATTGCGACCGACCGCAATCGCATCCGCTGCATCGGCACGGATACGCCGGGATATGGCTACGAGGAGCAGCCGCAGGCCTGCGGCGCGGTTAACGTGCACCTATCGAAGATACTCACACGCGAGTGCGAATTCGTGATCAATCTTCCGGTTCCCAAAGATCACAATCTGGCGGGCGTTACCTTCTCGATGAAGAATCCCTTCGGCGCCGTCGAACACCCCAATGAACTGCACGCCAATGGCTGCAACCCCTCTGTCGCCGAATTGAATTCGCTGCCCGCCATTCGCAATAAAATTCGCTTTACCATCGGCGACGCGCTCTCGTCGATTTATCAGGGCGGTCCGCAGTTTCGTCCAGAGACATTGTGGCATCCCAACGCGCTGATTGTCGGCGAGGATCGTGTGGCGCTCGACTATACCGTGTGGCAGATGATTGAAGCCAAACGCGCGGAGATGGGCCTGCAAACGCTTGCGGCTGTGGGGCGTCCGACGACCTTTCTGACCACCGCCGCGCAGGCAAAGTACAACCTGGGAACCAACGATCCGAATCGGATTCAGCGGATGGAGATTTAGTCAGCTCAACAGCAAACGAGGTCCACGATGAAAAATCGCCGTGAGTTTCTGAAGGACGCAGCCGCCGGAGCCGTAGTGATCGGCGCGCAGAGCAAACTGGGATTGGCCGCGGCAGCAGCGGGCAAATCGAAGGTCGTGGTGGCGCGCGATGCGGCGCTGCATGACGCCAGCGGACAGTTGAACGAGAGACGCGTGCAAGCGCTGCTCGACCGCGCTATTGCCACCTATACCGGACGCGATAGAGCTGTCGAAGCATGGAGGCGCATCGTGCCGGTGGGCAAGGTGATTGGGCTCAAGGTCAACGGCCTGGGTGGCAAGGGCATCTCGACTCATGCCGCGCTGGTGATGGCAGTTTGCGAGCGGCTACAGCAGGCGGGCGTGAAAGTGGGAGAGATCATCGTATGGGATCGCGGCGCGCGCGATCTGCAGGCTTGCGGCCTGACCATCTCCACCGATGCCAGCCGCATTCGCGTCTTCGGCAACGATGTGGCCGGTTATGAGGATCAGCCGGTTGAATTTGGTTCGGCAGTGAATGTGAAGCTGGCGAAGATTCTCACCCGCGAGTGCGCGATGGTGATCAATCTTCCAATTCTCAAGGATCACGAGATGGCGGGCGTCACCTTCTCGATGAAGAATATGTACGGCGTTGTCCAGCGGCCCAATGAACTCCATGCGCACGGCTGCAATCCCGGCGTGGCCGATCTGAACTGCATCCCCGTGGTTCGTGAAAAAGTGCGCTTCACCATTGGCGATGCGATGAGTTCGGTCTATGACGGCGGGCCGGGCTTCCACCCGGAGCGCCTCTGGCAGCCCAACGCGCTCATTGTCGGCGAAGATCGCGTGGCCATCGATCACACCGCATGGCAGATGATCGAAGCCAAGCGCGCCGCGGTGGGGATGCCGGCGCTGGAAGCCGCGAACCGGCCACCGCGCTACATTGCCACTGCTGCCGACAACGCGCACAATCTGGGCACCAACGATCCGCAGCGCATTCACTTGCTGGAAGTTTGACCACGAGGACGATCATGGCTGAAGAGACAGATCGCAAGCCGGAAGAGAGTGCGAACCAGCCGCAAGGCCTTACGCGCCGCGAAGCTATGCTGCAACTGCTGCGCGTGGGCGGAGCGGCGGCAGGTGCGGCAGGCGCTGCCGTCTGGCTGAGCGAGCATAGCTTCAAGCCGGTTCCTGCACAGGCTGTGCAAGCGCGCCGCGATCATCGCATCGCCTACGATTTCCAACTGCCTGCGATGACGGTTGTACAGGGCGGCGAGCCGAGGGCGCTGGTTGCTCAGGCCTTCGAGAATCTGGGCGGAATCAGCCGCTTTGTCAGCCGTCAGGATGTTGTGGTCATCAAGCCGAACATCGCCTGGGACCGTATTCCAGAGCAGGCCGCCAACACCAATCCCGATGTGGTTGCTGAAATCGTGCGCCAGTGTTGGCAGGCCGGGGCCAAGCGCGTCATTGTCACGGATGTCAGTTGCAATGAACCGCGCCGCTGCTTTCACCGCTCCGGCATCCAGGCAGCCGCGCTTGCCGAACACGCCGAGATTATTCTGCCCGATCCTGAGTTGTTCCGTGAAGTGGATATGGGCGGCGTGGTGCTCAAGACATGGCCGGTCTTCACACCTTTTCTCGAAGCCGACAAGATCATCAACGTGCCTGTCGCCAAACACCATGTACTGACCGGCGCAACGCTGGGAATGAAGAACTGGTATGGAATTTTGGGCGGCGAGCGCAATCGCCTGCATCAGCAGATTCACCAGAGCCTTGTGGATCTAGCCAACTTCATGCTGCCCACGCTCACGGTATTGGATTGCTACCGCGTTCTGCTGCGCAACGGACCCACGGGCGGAAATCTGGAAGATGTCGCGTTGAAGAAGACCCTGGTTGCCGGAACCGATCCGGTAGCCATCGACGCTTATGCGGCCAAAGCATATTGGAACCTCGATTCCGTGCAAATGCCATACCTGCAGATGTCGGCAGAACGCGGCCTGGGTACTGTGGAATTTGAAAAGTTGCTGGTGAAGTTCAGCCGGCTGAGCTAGGGCGTGTTCACACTATCTAAGAGCTTCGACGATCAGGACAAAATTGATAAAGGCGAGGAAGATGACGTCGAGTTTCTCGAATCTTGAGAAGATGCGGCGGAATCCTTTCAACCTGCGAAAGAGTCGTTCGACTTCGTTGCGCTTTTTGTAGAGTTCACGGTCGTATTCCCATGGATCAAGCCGGTTGGACTTGGGCGGGACCACTGGAATCATGCCAAGATCAAGTACCAGTTGCCGCGTTTCATTGCCCTCGTAAGCCTTGTCCATCAGCATGGGGAGTCCTTCCGGCATGGGGCCAAGCTGTTCCAACAACGAGCGGCCCTCAGGCGCATCATGAGCGTTGCCAGGCGACAGGGCGAAGACTACAGCCGTTCGAGCATCCGCGGCAACCATATGAATCTTGGTGTTCCATCCACCGCGAGACTTGCCAATGGCTTGTGGGCCGTTTTTTTTAATGCGCCTGTGCCATCGGGATGGACCTTGACCGAGGTGGAATCAAGCGAGAAGGCTTCAATCTTGATCCGCACGATCTGCTCGGTTTGCAACTTCTCGAAGACACGGTCCAGTACGCCGTTCTTGGCCCAGCGATTCATGCGTGTATAGACGCTGTGCCATTTGCCGAACCGGGGCGGAAGGCCGCGCCATTTACAGCCTTGTTCGGCAACAAACAGAATCGCATTGAGCACTTCGAGGTTCTGAAGTTTCACGTTCCCGCGCTGAATTGGCAGGCTATCCTTGATTATTTCGTATTGCTCCCCAGTTATCTCCACTAACCCATTATACCTCAGTTAGTGTGAACACGACCTAGCTTTAATGAAATTATAAATGCCATAAATTCCATCATCGGCACTACAAAGTAGAGCAGAACTATAAGATTCGGTACATGGGGATTATATCCCCAAATGAATTCGCAACAACCAATGAGCGACACAATGATACTTAATAAACCAGCGAAGCATCGCAGTAAAATCGCACAAACGGACCAACCCGACATAGAACCTCCTATTGTTCAGAGATTAATACTTACCGGCAACCCCATGTTCCATTAAAGATAACTCTAGTCATTAGATATAAAGGTGTACCATCACCAACGTTATTACATAGTTGCTGATTAATTTGTTGTAATTGTGGACCTCCGGGGTAATTAGGATCAGATGGGTTTGGATAGGTATTGTGTGTCGCTGCGTACTGAAAATCGTGAGCAACAGCAGCCCAATCATCAGTTCCAGTTGGAATTCCGTAACCTCCAGGGCCAGCCCAATTTGTTCCTGTCGCTAGTTGTGCCCACCAAGGAGTCGGTCCCATAGTCCCTGGACCTGCGACTGATTTCTGGCTAGACATCCAATTAAGCAAGTCCCCTACAGATTTTCCTGTCGGAGATAGTTGTGATAGAAGCGAATCAAAATCCATTTCGCTTGGATCGCTAGCACAGTTACCTGAACACCCAAAAAAAGAAGCATCGGGAGCATTTGCCTGAGTGAAATATACTGTCTGTTGATCTTCGTCAATGCTTCCAATGTTGAATACGTCAGTATTTTCATCATATCCGATCCAGCTAATTGTAGTGTTGCCTTCTACCCAATCCCCCCCATTTGTCCCGCACTCAGATTCATTACTATTTTGGTCAATGCTCTCGACAGAATTGCCATCATTGTTAAAGTACACACAATCCAACCCATCCGCATCAATCAAACTCAATGGATTGTTTTGCACATATGCATACCTATTTAGTGATTGCGGATAGCTCTGGCTGACAGCCTTCCACCCGGATGGGTCGGGCGAGAGCCAGCGTCCCGCTGCCGGATCGTATTTGCGGAAGAGGTAGTCGTAGACGCCGGGGACGGTGTCCTGGTCCTGGCCGGTGAAGGATCGGTCGGGGGTTCCGGCCTCGTTGTAGCTCTCGCCGAAGGGCGCGTAGGCCTCCTTCGCGTAGAAGCCATGCGTCCACGTCGTCGCCAAGCGGCTCGATCCCAGCCAGTCCTTGTGCCGTATGAAGTTCAACCCACTCGCATTATAGACCGCCGTCTCGCCGCCAGGAAGCGGAATGGTCGCCTTGACCAGCTTGCCGTTTTGCACCACGGCCAGCTTGGCTCCGCTGGGCGCCCCTGGTCCCGAACTTGGGACCGGGGAATCCACGAACGCTATGGCGCGCAAGCGCCGTCTGCCACACCGCAGGTGGCTGAATTTTCCATTACCACTTCCATGCGGTGCTCTGTCGGCTTCCTCAAAGAGGAGATGAAGGTCGCGCTTGACGCCCAGCCTCTCGACAAATGAAGACCAAATTCATCCCCGCCGAAGAATCCTACATACTGTGGAAGAAGGATCCCGAATACGTTGCGACTGATCAAGCGCTGGAGGCGAAGACGGCAGCAAATCCGCAGGCTCTCCATCGCAGACGCCGATACTTAGAGCGCCAATGTTCTTTGGGCCTTGCAATCCGCCGCAGGAGCGATACAGTTTTCTGGAATCGGCCCCCAAAAAGGAGATTCCGGTTAGAATGATCGTGTAGCTCAACAGGGTTTCAGACACTGCGGTGGTGTAGATGTGAACGTTCCATCTTTGGCTCGTCTCTTCCGGCAGCAGCTCGTTTACATCGCCATGTCGGCAGTCATTGCCGCCATTCTCTGGGCCATTGGACAGCGGACCAATCCGGCCATAATTTTGGTGTATACGCTTTGCATAGGAAATCTCCTCTCGCCCGCGATAGTTTGGTTGGATTTTCTTTATGCTGAGAGGCCATTTCCTTACAATCTGCTGATTTTTGTGTCTCTACTTATTGTCCTGACCGTCCCAATTTACCTCATTACGAGCGTAGTTGTGTGGTTGATTTCTTTACCGGCTCGGTTAACGCTTTCCTACCTGATTATCTCTGGATGGAAGTTCTCGTTCGTGATTACTTTCGCCTTCGGTGTTCCCTCGTTTTTGTACCACACCACGAAAGAGCGGCTGGAGCAACGCAATGCCGAGCTCCAGCATTCGGTGGAACGTAGCACTATCCGGCTTGAGATGCAGGATCAGGAATTGGCGCGCGCCCGCGAGATACAGCAGTCGCTGCTTCCCAGAGAAATTCCCCAGATTCCGGGATTCGAGGTCGCGGCAGCGTGGCAACCCGCCAGCACGGTGGGCGGAGATTACTACGATGTGCTACGGCTCGGTGAGCACAAGCTGGGAATCTGCATTGCCGACGTGGTCGGAAAAGGTGTATCTGCCGCTCTGCTGATGGCCAATGTGCAAGCCGCGGTGCGCGCCTTTGCCAGCGACGCGGAAGGCCCTGCCCAGCTCTGCGGCAAAGTCAATCGGCTTCTCTGCGACAACATTGCGGCGGGAAAGTTCGTTTCCTTCCTCTACGGAGTCCTCGATGGTGAAACGCGTACCTTCCGGCATTGCAACGCGGGGCATCCTTACCCCATTCTGCTCTCCGGCGGGTCCATACGGGCGCATGAGGAAGGCGGCGCTGTGCTGGGCGTTTTCCCCGGCTGGAGCTACGAAGACTCCACCGTCGAGTTGAGGGCAGGGGACCGCTTGTTTCTGTTTACCGACGGCATTACGGAAGCGTCGGATGCGCTCGGGCAGGAGTTTGAAGAAACCAGCATCGCAACATTCGCAACGGCCAACAGCACACTCTCCGCAAAGGGGTTGAATAGCCTGCTGCTAGCGAGGGTCACGGCCTTTTGCGGCGCACAATTTCAGGATGACGCGACACTCCTGGTAATCGCTGCGAATTAAGCCTCCAAGATAAATGCGCTCACCTTTAAGGCAGGATTCCCAGGTCCCGCCTTTGCGACCGGGGAATCCACGAACCCCATGGCGCGCAGGCGCCGTCTGCCCCACCGCAGGTGGCCGGAATTTCCTTCTTGGGGCGGCCACCAAAAAAATCTTCAAAATCGATGAGACGTTTTTACCGCGTTTCTCGCATTCTATTCAGCCAATGGTTTCCGGCCTTCTGATTCTTGCAATTCGAAGGCGCAGCGTTGCCATTCGTCACCAGCAAGATTGATTGAGATTATGAGCACGAAAACTTCCTGCGGTTGTCAGCGAGCCGAATCACGATTCTGAACTCGCCTGCCTGGGTTGAAGACAAAATCATACGGATTCGGCAGGAGAAAAAAATGAATTTGCACTCTTCCATTGCTCGTGGCGTTTGCACTCTGATTGTTGCTGGATTGGCCATCGCTTCGACCGGATGCAACGAGTATTCCTTTCAAGGTCACAAAGGCGGCTCCAATCCCGAATCGCAGACCATCACCTTTGCCAATCCGGGAGCGCAGTCTGTCGGAAAGCCGCTGACGCTTGCGGCCACGGCCAGCTCCGGCCTGCTGGTCAGCTTTACCTCGACCACGGCCAGCGTCTGCACGGTCTCCGGTACGACGGCTACCTTCCTCGCCGCTGGCACCTGCACCATTGACGCGAATCAGGCTGGCAACAGCGTGTACGCAGCCGCCGCGATGGTCGCGCAGAGCTTCACTGTGAATCTGGCATCGCAGACGATTACGTTTGCCAATCCGGGCGCGCAGACGGTGGGCACTCCGCTCACGCTCAAGGCCACGGCCAGCTCCGGCCTGCCGGTCAGCTTTACCTCGACCACGGCTAGCGTCTGCACGGTCTCCGGCTCGACAGCGACCTTTCTCGCCGCTGGCACCTGCACCATTGACGCGAATCAGGCTGGCAACAGTACTTACGCTGCGGCAACGATGGTCGCGCAGAGCTTCACCGTGAATCTGACATCGCAGACGATTACCTTTGCCAATCCGGGCGCGCAGACAGTTGGCACTCCGCTCACGCTCAAAGCCACGGCCAGCTCCGGTCTGCCGGTCAGCTTTACCTCGACCACGGCCAGCGTCTGCACGGTCTCCGGTACGACGGCTACCTTTCTCGCCGCTGGCACCTGCACCATTGACGCGAATCAGGCTGGCAATAGCGTGTACGCAGCCGCCGCGATGGTCGCGCAGAGCTTCACCGTGAATCTGACATCGCAGACGATTACGTTTGCTAATCCGGGAGCGCAGTCTGTCGGAAAGCCGCTGACGCTTGCGGCCACGGCCAGCTCCGGCCTGCCGGTCAGCTTTACCTCGACCACGGCCAGCGTCTGCACGGTAAGCGGCTCGACAGCGACATTTCTCGCTGCTGGCACCTGCACCATTGACGCGAATCAGGCGGGCAACAGTACTTACGCTGCGGCAACGATGGTCGCGCAGAGCTTCACCGTCTATACCACATCTTCCAACGTCATCACCTTTGCCCAGCCCCCTGCCCAAGTCGTGGGCACGCCGCTCAATCTGGTGGCCACGGCCAGCTCCGGTCTGCCGGTCAGCTTTGCGACAACCACTCCTGCGACTTGCACGGTCTTCAACTCGGCCGTACAGTTTCTCCAACAGGGCACCTGCACCATTACGGCATCTCAGTCAGGAAACGGCAGCTCGATTCCAGCCGCCACGCCGGTATCGCGCAACGTTTCCGTCTCCGGCGCAGCCAACTTGCCGCAAACCATTACAATGACTGCGGAACTCCCCGCATATACAAATACACAAATGGTAACGAATTTCTCTTCATCGTCCGGCTTGCCGGTCAATGCAGTCTCACTGACTCAAACCATCTGCGGAGGCTACGGCGGGTGGAGGTATACAGAACTTGGCACCTGCACGATTCAAGCAACCGTGGCGGGCAACGCTAACTATGCACCGGCCACACAGACATTCAACATTACCGTTATCGGCGAATTGCAGTCTATCGACTTTGCCGATCCCGGCCCTCAGAAGGTGGGTACGCCGCTGACTTTGGCGGCCACAGCAAGCTCCGGATTTGCGGTTGCTTTCTCATCGACCACGAGCAGTGTTTGCACGGTCTCCGGTCTAACGGCCACTTTCCTCACTGCTGGCACTTGCACCATTCAAGCAACACAAGCGGGCGGATTCGATCCGAATTCCGGGAACAACTATCAGGCAGCCCCCATGGTTGCGCAGAGCTTCTCTGTTTACAGCGCGACGCAACTCATCACCTTCTCTCCTCCTGCGGGAACATATTCTTCCGCCAAGCAGGTGACCATCAGCGACTCTGTCACTGGCTCGCCCCTATACTACACAACCGACGGCAGCACGCCGACCACCGCTTCGACTGTGTATAGCGCCCCCATCAGCGTCAGCACGACCGAGACGCTGAGCGTCTATGCGGCAGCCACCACTACTGCCGCTCCCGCAACAGCTTCGGCTACTTACACCATCTCGGCTGGCAACATCGCTGTCTCCATCTCTCCAACCAGCGCCAGTCTGAATGCCAGCGCGAAACAGAGCTTTACCGCGACCGTGACCGGCACAACCGGCTCGCAAAGCACCTCGGTCAACTGGAGCGCCACTTGCGGCTCTTTCTCAAGCGCAACCAGCGCTTCAGGCGTTGCCGTCACTTATACAGCACCCGCGGTTGCGGGAAACTGTACCCTCTTCGCAACCAGCGTCGCGGATAGCACCAAGATTGCGCAAACTGTCGTGAGTATTGCTGTTCCTGGCACAGTGAATGTCTTTATTACGCCGGCTGTGGCGTATATGCAGTCCGGCGGTTCGAAGCAGTTCACGGCAACCGTCACCGGCTCGTCCAATACGGCAGTCACCTGGACCATCTCGTGCTATGGCATCAGTAGTTGTCCAGCCAACATCATGACTGTAAACGGCAACACGGCTACTGTCACAGATAAGAACTTGGGCACCGATGGAGTAACCGCGACAAGCGTCGCTGATCCAACGGTCTCGGCAACGGCCACAGTCACCATCATTCCTGCTGGCGTGACATATCCTCCCGTTCCTTTCCCGATCGCCACACATCCCCGGTTACTGCTAACACCGGCGGATGTGACACTACTCCAGAAAAGGGCCACCAGTTCGAATCCAGTCTATGAACAGGGATGGGTGGTCTTGGTGCAGGATGCGCAGAGCGATTACAACACGCAGTTCTTTCCGGGCGGCCAGCCTAACCCTAACTGGCCCGATAGTGGTGGAGTGAACACTGGCAGTTCCACGGCCGGCGATGCTCTAGTTTTTGCCTTCGACTCGCTCATCAATCCAAATCAGGCGGCGCGCATCGATGATGCTCAGAAAGCTCGCAACCTGACCATGTACGTGATGAATCTGGTGGCGCAAGGAGATCAGCCAGGAGCTCCATTCCGCGACCCGAAATATAACATTGGCGACACGGGGCGTTGGAGTGGCGCTGACTGGCCGCTGATTGTGGATTGGATCTACGACGCCAAGGATGCCAATGGGAACAACATCCTGACCACGGCTGACAAGGCGACGATTCGCACTGCATTCATGGACTGGGCCAACCAGTGTATGAATGCCGATATATCCGGCGGCGATCATCCTGCGCCAGTGGGCGTCGTCAACGACCTGCAATTGGTGCCGGGCAACCAATATCAGGCCTACTCAGGCTATCGCACGGCTGCGAACAACTATTACATTTCACACGCGGAAAACCTTATGCTCATGGCGATGGTGATGGACCCAGCGGACGACCCGCCGGTCGATCCCTCGCAGCCGGCCTCACAATTGGGCAATTCCCTGCGCAGCTACCTCACCGATTACTTCGGCGCATGGCTCTATCAGGAGTATTCGATGTTTGGCGATCCGGCGACCGTCGTCAGCGATCTTGGCATTCCTGATAATTCCTCTGGAGCGGAATTCGGTCTGACTTCCGGGGGTATGCCCGCCGAGGGTTTCATGTATGGGATGGGATCCATCGCAAACCTTGCATCACAAATGCTTGCCATACAAACCGCCGGCTTTAACAATTCTGACTTTGCCAGCTACACCGGTCCGCAGATCAAAATGGTCAACGCGCCGTTCTGGGATCGCTTCGTGAAAGGCACTCTCGCCGATATTACCCCCACAGCGTATCCTCCAGCTCCTGGGCAGGGCAACACGACGGGAGACGGCCTCGAATTCTATCGGTATGCCAGCTACGGTGATATGTTGCGGACCTACGTTACGCCGGACGATTTTGGTGTCTTTCAGCAGATCAGCCAACTGGAAAACGAACAGGGCTTGACAACACACCAGAATGAAGCCCTCTGGTTCGCACTCGATGTAATTCCAGGTGCAAATCTTCCCAATCAAGTCGAGCATGGGATAACGGATATCAGTGGCTGGGGCGGTGGGAGCTTGGGAATAGAGTATATGTTGCTCCTGGATCCGAGTGCTGCAGCCCCCACCGATCCCCGCCCCGCTTACCCGACGTTCTTTTACGATCCGGGTCTGGCAAGGATCCTGGCACGCAGCGATTGGACTCCATCCGAGACAGTCTTCGACTATCACGCCAATTGGATGGGGATCAATCACATGAACGCCAATTGCGGCGAGTTCGGACTCTACCGCAAAGGCGAGTGGCTCACCAAGGAGATGACTAACTACGCCGGCGACGCTGGCGGCGGTTACACTTCCTACTTCCTCAACACACTGACGCTCAAAAACTACGTTACCGATCCACTCGGCTACCCTCCGCTTTTTGCTCCGAACCAGAATTTCGTAGGACCGGAGTGGCCCATTGGCAGCCAATTCGAGTACGTCGAAAATGGTGACCCATCCACGGTTGTGAGCAACGGCGGCAGCGGCAGCAACAGTTATGTCTATGCTTCTACTGAAATGACCGACCTCTATAACGCCCCCGAAATTTGGGTGGCTATGGACAATGCTGTGGCGATTACCCGCGCCCAGCGCAACATCTTCTTCATCAATAGTGACTTCATCGTCACCTATGACCGGGCGACCTCGGCAGATCCCGGCCTCTTCAAGCGCTACAACCTGAGCTTGGTCACTAATCCGTCGATCAGCGGGCAGACCGCGGTCGAAACCATGGCAGACGGACAGAAGCTATATATCAATACGCTCCTACCGGAGAATGCTTCAATCACCACGAGCATTGCCGGCATCGCCCAATCCAACAACCCCCTGACCTGCCCAGATGGAGACTTTTACTGCATTCAAACCGCCGAACTGGAGCCAACACAATATGTCATGACCGTCGAAGACACCAGCAAGCCCGATGATGCGCGCTTTCTGCACGTGCTCGAGGGCGTTGACGAGGGAGGAACGCCGCTCGCAGTCAGCAGCATCACCTCATCGAGTGGCACCGTCTTTGATGGCGCTGTGGTGGGCTCAACCGCGCTGATGTTCATTCATGACGACACGCAAACCGCCGGCTTCGCCAGCACTGGCTACTCTGAACCCTCGTCCGTAACCACGAATTATGTTGCTGGATTGAAGCCGAACGCTGGATACACCGTAAGCAAATCAGGAGGCCAAGTGACCATCACCGCGGGTGGAACAACTGTCGCCGACAACGCCGGAGTGCTGAAGTTCTGACAAAGGTTCAAAGAATCTTCAAGTGCCTGCCGCGGCTGTTTGGATCGCTCTCGGCAGGCACTTGAAGGAAGCTGCTGAAGCTTCTCAGAAGGAGTTTGTGATGCGCAAGGCAAAGCTTCTGGACGGCCCAATGGCATTGCCGGAAAATAGTCCGCCGAAATCGATCACATCCAGAACGTTATTCAGATTTTGTCCATCCACCTGCAAGCGAATCATCATGCGTCTGGAACTATAGATCTCCGCGCCCACGGAAGCATTCGCCTGAAAGACCGGATCGATTCGTCCGCGCGCGAAGTTGATGCGATTCAGAACTTGCTGGCCATACTCGGCAAGCACCGTAGCAGGTACGCCGTCGAAGTCAAAGGGCAGGCCCGAATCGTATTGCACGCCGAATGCGGCCCAGATGCGCGATGTTGCCTGGTAGCGTATGCGTCCGCGAAAACTATTCCGCTGGTCCTGCGAGTCCGGCGTGTGCCCTGTCAGTTGAGAAGCCGCCTGACTGGCATTGGAGCCGAAGAACAATCCGCCGGTCACCGGAAACCAGGCGTTGCCGACGATATACGAGTAACTTCCAAAGCCGGAGAAATGATGCCAGTCGGGAATCTCGATCTTCCCTTCGGCGCCGTAAAGAATCGCCTTGCGAAAGGAGATCGGAAAGCTGATCGTGGTGTTGAATATCTGACTGTCATCGGCATAGTTATCCACGACTCTTCTGAAGTAATTGCTTCCCAGTTTCAGATGTCCAAAAAAAACCTGGCTCAAGCCGGCTTCGTAGTAATCGCCCTGCGAAGGTTGAACGGGTAGATTCAGAAAGCCCTTGGGATCGATGCTCGCGACAGCGGGCGAGCTTGACAGCAGAATGTTCTCGAAGGACGGCGTCTGGAATATACGGTCATAGGAGAAGTGCAGAACCGTGCCGGATTTTTGAAAGTTATGAGAAATAGCAAGGCGCGGTTCGAGGGCCTGCCGGTTGAGAAGCAGTTGATAGTGGTCCCAGCGCAAGCCGGCATTGATCGTCCAATTGTGCAGCCGGATCAGATCCTGCACAAAGACCGATTGCTCCAGATCAGGGCGATTTGCCTGGTATGCAAACGTTGGCTGTGAGCTGGGGTCGAATTGTGTGGGATCGGTAATATCGTACTTCAACATCTCATTCAGAAAGATATTGTCCGACTCGACGCCGGCCTTCCACTCATTCCGGCCAAGATCGACGGTCGCGCTGGCTTTGAAGTACCCCTCGCGAAACCAGTTGTGCTGCAAAACGAGAATCGGGGTCGATTCCGGATTGGAGTAAAAGTCATTTGCATTGCCGCGCACCATCCCGCGCAGATCGCCAGTAGCTCTGGGAGAGAAGATATGCTCGTAAGAAGCGGTTCCCAGAGTTTCATCGTTGTCGGCATTTTGGCGCTGCCCTGCAGTCTGCTGCACAATCTCATTGGGAATGTCATAGCGTGCCAGTTCATGCCGCGCAATCAATCGAACTCGATCGCTCGGCGTCAGTTCGCGCGCATAATCCGCGGAAAAATCGCCCACTGTACCTGTATTCGAATCATTCTCTGGAACCACGGGATTCAAGTAGCGATCTGTCCTGCTCCCGTTTGCGCTGCCGCCTAGTGTGTTCTTGCCCCATAGGTACTGTCCCTTCCCGAATGCGCCGGCCGAATCGAAGCTGCCTGCGGAGAGAACGGCTTGGCCGTGAAGGCCCGTCTGAGAATCTTGCAAAGTGTTCACTTCAACGACGCCGCCCATCTTCCTGCCATACTCGGCGGGAATGCCGGCGGTATAAATACTTATTGATTCGACATCATCCCCTTCAATCACCGGTCCGAAGCTCGGAGAGCGGTTGTCCGTCAGCGGTATGCCATCCACGACAAATTGCGTCTGATACTCCGAGCCGCGAGGATGCAGCACCGCATTGCCTTCATAGAGCCAGCCGGGCTGTGAATTTACCAAATCCTGAAGATCGCGGCCTGGAACTGAACTCAGCCGGTCTTCAATAAACTCCGCGCCGAGCCGGTTGACGGAACCGGCCCCATCCGGATTGCTGAGGGTGTCAGCCGCGCGCACGGTGATCGATTCATTCACCGACGGCAGTTGAAGTTGGAGCTTCACTGAGGCCGGCAGCGACGAGTGGATTTCGATCGACTCGGATTCAGCCGCAAATCCCGGTTGCTTGATTTCGATCTGGTAGATGCCGAAGGGAAGATGCTGTACATCCAGGAAACCCTGATCGCTGGTGGCGAGAAGACTCTGGTATTGATTTGCACTGCTGACGATCTGAACCACGGTTTTCACGCCCCGCCCGGCTGGATCAGTCACCTTCAGGCGCAGTTCTCCTTGATTCGTCTGGCAGAGCAGCCGAACGGCGAAAAAGAGGAAGATAACAATGAGTCTCTTCATGGCGAGTCAACCTGAAGGCGATCTGGTCGCGTGAGCGAAGGCTTTTTGCCCTCGAGAATCAGAGCCGGTATCGCTTTCTTAGATGTTCTCATATCGTTTTTGGACGGCTTCCTGCAAAAAATCGTTTGAATTATCCAAGATTGAAAAAGTATCTTTGCAATCGCCAAGAAGCATAAACGGCCCGCTTGGCATACGAATTCAATAAATTTATGTCACATACTAGTATGAAAAACGTGCTACGCGTGAAATAATCCAAATATGTTCCTGAAGAAGCTGGCAATTTCATTTTTATCGCTGTCGCCTTGCCTGCTTTCCGCCCAGCAGATTTCCTTCACAGGCAACATTCTGGACCCGCAGGGACACCCGGTTGCCGCGAGTGATAAGGCTCCGTCGCAGCTCTCGGGAACGGTTGTTGATACCTCCGGTGCGGTGATTGCCGGAGCGGACGTGCATATTCTGAGCATGAACGGTGCTGTTCTAAAAACGGCACATTCAGTCGCGGATGGCTCCTTCGTTTTTTCAGGACTAGCGGTCGGCAATTATCGGCTCGTTGTCATGAATCCCGGTTTTGCAACTAGAGAAATCCTGGTCACCATTGGAAGCACCGGGACACTGGCCCCACTGCGCATTCCACTGGTAGTGAGCGCCGTGAGCACTACCGTCAATGTGCAGGGCCGCGAGGACGACCTGATCGGTATTGCCGAATCCGGCTCTCAGGGTACGGTTGGCGCAAAGGAGATTCAGGATCGTCCGATCCTTCGTTCGGGAGAAGTCTTGGAGACGGTTCCCGGTCTTATCATCACGCAACACGCCGGCGGCGGCAAGGCCAACCAGTATTTTCTGCGCGGCTTCAATCTCGATCACGGCACGGATATTGCGATTTTTCTCGACGATATGCCGCTGAACCTTCCCTCGCATGCGCATGGCGAGGGCTACTCAGACATGAACACAGTCATTCCGGAGTTTGTGCAGCGGGTGGATTTCGAGAAAGGCCCTTACTACGCGAATGTGGGTAACTTCAGCTCTGCGGCCAATGCCCATATTGAGTTTGCCAAGACGCTGCCACAAAATTTCTTCAAAGTAGAAGGCGGCACGCATACCTATGGGCGCGCAGTTTTCGGCGCATCGCAAAAGCTCGGCAAGGGAAATCTGCTATACGGCGGGGAAGAGTATTACTACGATGGTCCATGGGTGCATCCGGATGGTTTCAACAAGATCAACGGCCTGCTGACTTACAGCCAGGGCGACGACGCTGATGGTTTCAGTGCTACGGCCCATGCATATCACGGAAAATGGAACTCGAGCGATCAAATTCCTGTTGCAGCACAATCCGTCGTGGGCTTCTTCGGCACACTGAACCCTACGGACGGCGGCCACAGCCAGCGTTATAGCGTACAGGGAGAATGGCACCACCAAGACGAAAACTCCGAGTCGAGAATCGCGGCCTATGTGTTTTATTATGATATGGATTTATTTTCCGATTTCACTTATTACCTCGTGGAGCACAACAGGGGCGACCAGTTCGAACAGCAGGATAGGCGCTGGGTAGGTGGGCTTGACGCACACTACACGGTCTTCAGCAAATGGTTTGGCCGCAAGATGTCCAATACCTTCGGACTGCAACTCCGAAACGATTGGATCAACAACGGACTATATCGCTCGGTAAATCGCGTGCGCACAACCAAAACTGATTATTCCGCCACCGGCGCCAGCTTCTTCCCCGCCGGGAGTATCAGTGGCCTCACGTGCATTACCATCCCCAACTCCAATATCACTCTTGACCTTACTTTGCCCGATGGAACTACTGACACGACCACGGTTCCCAACACCACCTGCCCCACACTACCGGCGACCACGGAACGGGATAACTTTACCGACACCATCGGCAGTGCGTACGTGGAAAACAAAATCCAGTGGGCAAGCAAATTTCGCTCGGTCCTGGCGCTGCGCGGCGATCAGGAAAAATTCGTCGTCACCAGCCTTGCTTACTCGGCTGATGTGAATGCGGCCAATTCCGGCTCGTCCACCAAGTTCCTTCCCAGTCCCAAAGCAAGTTTGATCTTCGGCCCCTGGTCGAATACTGAATTCTATTTGCAAGGTGGATTCAGTTTTCACTCCAACGACGGGCGCGGCGCAACGCAAACGATAGAGCCGGTATCCCCGGACAATCCCTACCCGAATACCTCCAATAAGACGATCACTCCTCTGGTCCAGACCAAAGGCGGTGAGATGGGCGTACGCACTGCGGCTGTTCCTCATCTGCAGAGCACCCTTTCGCTCTGGTATCTCCGCAGTAATTCGGAGTTGATGCAGGATGGCGACACCGGAGGCACCTCTGCTTCGGAACAGTCGAGCAACCGCTACGGACTTGAATGGGCGAATTACTACACGCCGACAGAACATCTGGCCGTCGATTTTGATATTGCCAACTCCAGAGCACAGTTCACGCAAATCGATCCCGACGACGCTGCACAGAGCGTGGTCAAGGCAGCGCTGTCGGTCAACGGCACTCAGTATGGCACCGTCAACTGGCAGGAGAGCGGTCCTGGCGGAAAGCTTGTGCCCGAAGCGGTCAAGGTGGTGATTTCATCGGGCGTCTCAGTGCACGACTACAAAGGCTTTTCGTCGAGTTTGCGCCTGCGCTACTTTGGTCCGCGCCCTTTGACCTCGGATGGACTGTTTCAGTCGAGTCAAACGGTGTTGCTGAATGGAGATTTGGGGTATCAATTCAACAAGAAGTGGCACGTTACAACCGAAATGTTGAATATGCTAAACCGTAAAGATGCCGACATTGACTATGCGTATACCTACCAAATCGCTCCGACAACTGCGGCGGCATTCGGACGTGTGAATCACCCTACCGAACCGTTTCTGTTTCGATTTTCGCTGGGAAGATGCTTTTGACAAATGCTGTACTATGTCTGCGTTAATCTAACCAATCGCTTTGGTAAGTTGAACGGAAAATAAAGTTTTCAGAACAAGAAAAATGGCCGGGAAGCAAATGTTTCCCGGTCACTTTCTTGTCTATTGTTTCAGATCAATTCTTGTGCGAATGCGGATGTTTGTGTCCCTTCTCCGCCGGTGAGGCCAACACCTGCGCGGGGACGGTCTTCACCAGCCGTCCATGCTGCACGCCTTTCAGCGCGATCAGCTTGCTGGCAAACTCTTCCACTACTGCCGACTTGCCATGCACGATCAGCACCTCCAGGCAGGAATCGTGATCGAGATGCGCATGGCTGGTCGAGACGACAAGCTCATGATGCTCATGCTGCAACTCCGTCAGCTTTTCGCCGACGCCGTGCGCATGATGGTCATAGATGAGCGTCACGGTGCCTACAACGACGGCATTTGGAGACGAGGTCCGCTCACCCACCAGACGGTCGCGAATCAAATCCCGGAATGCCTCTGAGCGGTTGGTGTAGCCGCGCCTGCTCATCCAATGATCGAACTGTTTAAGAAGATCGGAATCCAGCGCAACGCCGATTCTACTCAATATCCCCATACACACTCCTGCAATCACTCCTGATTGTATGCCTGAGCGAACGGCCGCTGCACGTTCTTTCATTTGTGGAATATAGTCAGGACCGCACTTCAATCTCATCCAGCCGTTGCCATTTGTAAATCATCAGGGAGACGATCCAGCTCAGCGCGAAGAGCCCGACGATGCAGTAGCCAAGCACGCCAAAGTTGCCGTTGAGCCTCTGCACCTCAGTCCAGACGATGCCCTTCAGATGGAAGTGATCGGCCAGCAATCCCAAAGCCTCGATGCCACCAACAATCAGGGCCACCAGCACCGATACGAAGGTGATCGTCAAGTTGTAATAAAGCTTGCGCACCGGTTTGATGAAGGCCCATCCATAGGCGCCAAGCATAAGGATGTTATCGGTCGTATCGATCAGCGACATACCGGCGGCGAAGAGTACGGGAAAGACCAGAATCGACCACAATGAAAGCCCCTTCGAGGCCTCTGCCGCCGAGATGCCGAGCAAGCCGATCTCCGTTGCCGTATCGAAGCCCAGGCCGAACAGAAAGCCCAGCGGATACATATGCCAACTGCGCTTAATCAGATCGAACATCGGCCGAAAGAGCCGCGAGAGAAAGCCGCGATCGGCAAGCAGCAAATCGAAATCTTCTTCAACGTAGGGCGCACCGCCGCGGACTCGCACAAATGCTCTGTATATCGAGCGCAGTACGATCAGATTGGCGATGGCGATGGCAAAAAGAAACAGTGTCGATACCAGAGTTCCAATCACTCCGCCAATGGCGCGGGCAGCATCCATGCGATGTTGCAGCGCCATAGCCGTTGCGGCAATGGCCGCCGATCCAAGCACCACAATCGTCGAATGCCCCAGTGAAAACAGGAGACCGACAGCTACAGGACGCTTGCCCTGCTGCATCAATTTGCGCGTCACATTGTCGATGGCTGCAATATGGTCGGCATCGACAGCATGACGCAAACCAAAGCTGTAGGCGAGCAGTGCGGTGCCCAGCAGCACCGGATAATGCCGAAAGGCTACCACGGCCCAGATCCATGCGGATGCATTGAAGAGGAGCAGGATTCCGTAGATACCGATGACCTTGCTTCGCAGATGGCAGGCCGAATCGTTGAAGATGCCAAGCAATTCGCGCAGCGGAAAGCGCTTCTGGCGCGAACTCGCTTCGGGCGTTGCGGCGGCTGCTCCCATCGATAAAATCCTTTGCGCAGGCAGCGCGAGTTGATCTCCTTCTCGCGTCTGCCGCTGCTACCATCATACCAATTATTTTTCCGTGCTACTGGGATTTTGTCTGTGATTTTCCTCAGATTGCGACTCCAGCCCAGTTGTGATCATTGTGTGCTGACAGACACACTGGGCCGGGAGCCGCCTGGGTTAGATTGGTGCCTGGTTATGCGCCGCATCGTCTCAATTGCCCTGATGCTGACCTTCAGCTTGACGCTGATTGCGCCGCTCCTTGCCTCGGAGGCGGATGCCAATCTCCCGCCGTGCTGCCGCAGGAACGGCAAGCATCACTGCATGATGCGCAGCATGGAGCGTCGCGGCGATAAAGAGAATAGCTTTACCTCCGTCTCGGAAAAATGTCCCTGTCTTCCAGCCAGTGCCTGCGCCGTTCCTCCCTTGAGCTACAAGGCGGAAGCAGGAAAGCAATTTTACGCGGAGGGTATCCGCTATCTCTCCTGCGCACCGCAAACCGAGGCGCATTGCCGCATCTCCTCTCTCCCCAGCCATCCAAAGCGCGGTCCTCCTCTCGCCTGACAACCCGTGGTGTTTTAACGTGAGAGCGGTTCGGCCACTCTCGTTCATCTGTGTCTACAAGCAAGAGGAGAGGGAATGAAAACCAAGTTTTTGCTGGCGTTGTTGCCAGCCGTTTGCCTGTGCTGGCAGACAAACATTATTCATGCTCAAAAAATCCCGAGTACTGACGCAATCCCTGTTGTCTCCGGGCGTATCGCCGGAGTCCTGAAGGACCCCTCTGGCGCCGTCGTTCCCAATGCGAAGGTTGAACTCAAAACCATCATCACGCGCGACAAGAGATCGACAAAAACTGATTATCAGGGGCGGTTTGTCTTCAGCGAGCTTCCGATCGGAAGCTATCAACTCACCGTCACCGCTAGTGGCTTCGAGATTGCAGTCTTTCGTGATCTGAAAGTTACCTCTGGCGCTGAAACATCCGCCGATGTGGCTCTGAAGATCGCGCCGGTGCAGGCCTTTGTAGAAGTAAGCGGCTCCGCTATCGTACCCTCCGCTGCAACCATGCATAAAGTGGACTCGGACGACCAGGCGCGTAGCCGCAATGCAGCTGAGTTGGTGGGAGACGCGCCCGGAGTTAGCCTGCGCGAAAACGGCCAACTGGCCAGCATCCCATATCTTCACGGCATGGGGGATGAGCGCACCAAGTTAGTTGTGGACGGCATGACGGTCTCTTCAGCCTGTTCTAACCATATGAACCCGCCGCTCTCTTATATCGCTCCATCTCACGCGGACGAGGTCACCGTGATGGCAGGCATTACGCCGGTCAGCATAGGCGGCGACAGCCTCGGCGGTACGATTGTCGTCGATTCCGCCGACCCGGTCTTCGCCGGTGCAGGCGAGCGGTTGCATGAGGAGACTGCCTCCACTGGGTACTATCGCAGCAACGGCGAGAACTATGGCGGCGCATTCTCTGTATGGGTGGCCAACCGAACTCTCGGCATCGGATACTCCGGTTCGTGGGCCACAAATGACGACTACTTCGACGGCAGTGGCCACAAAGTTACATCTACTTACTCTCAGACGACGGATCACACGATAACTCTGGCCGGGCATGATAAAAGCAACTTAGTTATTCTCGAAGCCAGCCTGCATCACACGCCCTACGAGGGCTTTGTCAACGCGCAGATGGACCTGGTGCGCAACTATGCGGAGTCGCTCAACTTGCATTACCGAAGAAACTTCGACCGCATTGTGCTCGACACACACGTTTTCTGGCAAAATACCTGGCACTCGATGAACATTGGTCACGACAAATCCACTTTTCCGATGCCCATGAATATGCCGATGAACACCCACGGACGGGATCTCGGCTACTCCGTCAAGCTCGATCGCCAGTTGGCTGAACGCCACACGCTACGTTTAGGCAACGAGTTGCATCGCTTTGTTCTCGATGATCGCTGGCCTGCGGTTCCCGGCACGGCGCCGATGATGGGTCCGAACACCTTCGTCAACATCAACGATGGCCGCCGCATCCGCCTCGGAACCTTTGCCGAGTTGGCCAGCAAGTGGAAAGCGCAATGGAGTACGCTCATCGGTTTGCGCAATGATACGGTCTGGACGAACGCAGGCCCGGTGCAAGGCTATTCGGATATGTATGACATGGATGCCGACGCCTTCAATGCTGCCAATCGCGCCCACACCAACGCTGACCTCGATGCCACTGCATTGGTGCGCTACCAGCCGAACACGAACAGTACTTACGAATTCGGCTACGCCCGCAAGACTCGCGCGCCCAACCTCTACGAGCGCTACGCCTGGTCCACGAATATGATGGCCAGCGGCATGATCGGCTGGTTTGGCGACGGCAACTACTACGTGGGTAACGTCGGCCTCAAGCCGGAGATTGCCCACACCTTCAGCGGCACGGCAGCCTGGCACGACCCAGCGCGCAATGAGTGGGAGATCAAGGTCACGCCCTATGAGACTCAAATTCAGGATTACATCGATGTGGATACGCTCGGCACAACGATGTACGGGATGAGTACCTTCGCTCAACTGCAATTTGCCAATCACAACGCCCGGATTTATGGAGGCGATCTCTCCGGGAACGCTGCCATCTGGAAGAACTCCAGCTACGGGCTGGGCAAGATCAGCGGCGTTGCCGGATGGCTGCATGGCGAGAGGCTTGATTCACAAACCCCTCTCTACCAGATGATGCCGCTCAATGTGCGCGTGGCCTTCGACGAAGAGATGAAGGGATGGATGGCTGGCTTCGGCGTGCAGGCCGTGGATCGCAAGTCGCAGGTCGATCCCCATCGCTTCGAACAATCGACGCCGGGGTACGCGCTTGCCAATCTGCACGGGAGCTATCGGCGCAATCATTTTCATGCGAATGTGGCAGTCGATAATCTCTTCAACAAAGAGTATGAACTGCCGCTGGGGGGAGTGAATTTCGATGACTATATGGCCAGTATGTGGATGAGCCAGATCAAGCCGCTGACGGGGCGGGGAAGATCGGGTTATGCAAGCATGACCCTTCAGTTCTGAAGGGTCATGCCATCTTCATTCTTGTAGATCAACCCAGAAACTCAGCTTGCGAACCTACTTGGCCGACGCGTGCCACAATTTTTCCATCTGCTCCAGCGAGCGGCCTTTGGTCTCCGGCACAAATCTCCACATGAACAAGGCGGCCAGCACGCTCATTCCGCCGTAGATCCAATAGGCGAAGCCGTGCTTGAAATGCTCCACCAGGTAGGGATTCTTATCGAGAATCGGAAAGGTTTGACTGACTACGAAATTGGCTATCCACTGCATGGCGACGGCCACGGCCATGGCCTTGCCGCGAATCTGATTGGGGAAGATCTCGCTGAGCAGCACCCAGGTCACCGGACCCCAGGAGACTGCAAAGCCGGCGGTATAGACCAGCATCGCCACCAGCGCGATCATTCCCTTGCCGCCCACACAGAGGCTCGTGCCCAGGGCAATCATGCTCGCTGCCATCACCAGCGCGCCGATGATCTGCAGCGGCTTGCGTCCAAAGTGGTCCACGGTAAAGATGGCCACCGTGGTGAAGGTCAAATTGACCGCGCCCACGATAATCGTCTGGAAAAGCGAGGCGTTGGTGCTCATGCCCATGCCCTTGAAGATATCCGTCGCATAGTAGAGCACCACATTGATGCCGACGAATTGCTGAAAGACCGAAAGCATGACGCCGATGAAGATCAGCATTGCGCCAAAGGAAAGCAGTTCGCCGGTGTGATGCTCGCTGAGTGAGGCGCGAATTTCGGAGAGTTCCTGCTCGCGCTCCTCCGGCGTCACAAGCTTGGCCAGCACCGCCCGCGCGCCTTCTTCATTGCCCTTCAACATCAGAAAGCGCGGCGTCTCCGGCACCAAAAAGAGCAGTAGAAGAAAAAGGCCGGCAGGAATGACGCCAGAGAGAAACATATAGCGCCAGCCGATGGTGTTCAGCCATGCATCGCCGCTGCCGGTTTTGGAGATGCCGAAGTTGACGAAGTAGATCACCAGCATGCCGAAGATGATGGCGAACTGGTTCCACGCCACCAGATTTCCGCGCACCTTGGGCGGCGCAATCTCGGCAATGTACATCGGCGAAAGCATCGAAGCAAGGCCCACGCCAATGCCGCCTAGTATGCGGTAGATGATAAAGCCAACCATGAAACCAGGTCCGCCGTGGCCAATGGGAGCAAAGGGAAACTCCGGCGCGGCGGCGCCCAGTGCCGAGAGCAGGAATAGCACG
This sequence comes from Occallatibacter sp., assembly GCA_049587335.1. Lineage (GTDB taxonomy): Bacteria > Acidobacteriota > Terriglobia > Terriglobales > Acidobacteriaceae > Telmatobacter. The sequence continues at coordinate 54,461 of JBAVDS010000047.1, forward strand.
GCGGCAATGACCAATCCGCGCTTGCGCCCGATATGCGTGCTCACCCAGCCGCCGGCCAGACCGCCGATGATGCAGCCGATCAGCGCGCTGGAAGTCACAAAGCCCAGCAACGTATTGGCCGCGTTGATCTGGGCGGGGTTGGTCAGATCCGTAAAGCGCGGATCGATGAAATAGGCCTTCAGACTGTCGACCGCGCCGTTGATGACGGCCGTGTCGTATCCAAAAAGCAATCCCCCCAGCGTAGCGATGAGGGTCAGCAAAACAACGTATGGATTTAACCGTGACATAGAGTTCCTAGTAAAAACGGTTGGACTCACGATGAGATTTACAGATCGGCTTCATGCGCAACTGCGAAAAAATGATCGTCCTTCTTCCGCAACGGCAGGCTGGTCCAGAAGGATTCGCCCATTGACGATTAAGGTGGTGACGGCGACGGTTCCCAATGACAAATCCGTCAAATCCGCAACCGTTTCACGGCTCGAATCGGCCGGGCTACCCGCGTCCAGATTGCGCTGATTCGGATCATAGAGATCATAGCCTATTTCATCGGCGGTCAACAATACTCGTCCGCGAGAAGCTCTTTCAGCCCTAATCCTTCGGTTTCCGAAAATCCTGTCATCCCAAGCGACTGGAGCGCAGCGCGGGGAGTCGAAGGAGCTGCGGTTATTTTTCGTCCCATATTCAATGAATTTCTTACTCGTACTCCGACGAGCCTAGCCTGTATGAGCTTTTCACGACCGTCTCGGTCTATAAAGGTCTTTGGTGTTGATTCTAATGCCTATTTGGCGCATTTCTCCCACCCTCATCCATACCGGTTTGCGCACTTCAAAAAATTCTTTGAAGGGAATGAGCCTTTATTCTTCCATTTTCCGCAGTCCTGGTGTGAAGAAGAGAAGCGGTCTCTCTGGAATCGGGGCGTGGCGCTGATGCCGAAATGCATTTTCCAGCTTTACAACCGCCAACCGGAGGCCGAGAGCGTTTCAACGAAGGGACGGATTCTTGCCATTCCGTAGCTTCGAACTTTATTGGAAAGCATCGGATTTGTTCTCACATCCCCCATTCATGAACGCAGCAATACACTCGTTGTTCCGCAAAGCGCAAACGACATAGAGGAGTTCTCAAATGCCATTTCTAACTCATGATCCCAGTCTGCCCATCATTCTGTCTGAAAGTCCGTCGCGATCCGCGATTCCCTGCACTCGGGCAGAGAATGCGTCCGGCGGCCCAACCAAAAGGGCTGGCTTCGGCCGGTTCTCTACCGTCTTGCTTATCGCCTTTTGCGCCCTCTTCAGCGCCAGGGCATCGGCCCAGGCGGCAGCGCACTTCGCCGGAGCCATGCAATCTCTCTTTGCCACAGGAATCAGCTCACCCACCTATACCGCAGTGGATGCAAGTGGTAATGTCTATATCTCCGACAGCGATCACTCGCGGGTATTGAAGGAGACGCTGCAATCGGATGGAAGCTACGTGCAGAGCGTCGTCGGGGATAGCAACAGCCCAGGACTGAGTACGCCCGAAGGGCTTGCGGTAGACAAGAACGGCAATGTCTATATCGCCGATATTGGCACGGGATTTGTGAAGAGGATGGTGCCGCAATCGAATGGCTCCTATGCGGCTTATGGAGTCATAACAACGACCTCGCTGACTGCGCCCTACGGAATTGCGCTCGATGCGAATGGCAGCCTCTATATCTCCGATGCCTTATTGGATGTGGTGTTGAAGGAGACGCCCAACGCGAATTTCACGCAGTACACCGAAACGTCAGTCGCGACCGCGTCAAATGCCACCGGGATGTTGGAACCGATCGGGATTGCAGTGGATGCCTCCGGCGATGTCTATATTGCAGATGCCGAAGCCAGCTCGCTGTTTATTATGGTGCCGCAATCAAATGGCTCCTATTTAGAGGATACCTATTATGACAGCACGTTCGGGTTGAGTAATCCCAATGGGGTTGCTGTCGATGCGAGCGGCAAGGTTTTTGTCGCTAATTTTGGCGCCAACAATGTTCTGGAATTCAACGGCCCAGTCTCCGTGGTTGCCGATGTGATTCTGAACAGCCCGATGGGTGTCGCAGTTGACGCCAACGACAACCTCTATATTGCCGACACGTCGAATAATCGGATCGTCAAGGATTCTTTGACGGGCTGGAACTTCGGAACCGTCGCTATCGGAGCAACGAGCCCGGTGGCTTCGATCTTGTTTGACTTCGATGCAGGTGGCACCGTCTATGTAAATGTGGGAATGCAGAACGATCTGACCAGTTACAAAGAGTTTGTCACAACCGGCACGGGAAGCTGCAACGCAAATGGGAACGTATTGACCTACAGCGCCGGCCAAACCTGCACCGTAGATGTAACCTTTGCACCTGCATATTCCGGAACCCGCGATGGCTCGGCTAGCCTTAATCTCAACGGCAATGCCACCATCGCGGCAGGCTATCTGCAAGGGACCGGATCGGGGCCGCAGATCAGCTTCCTCCCCGGCTTCCAGAGCGCCAGCAGTGGTGGGCTCAATGAACCCATCGGCGTCACTGCGGATGTGGCGGGCTATATCTATGTAGCAGATTATCAAGGCAGTCAGGTGTGGAAATTTGCGATGGGCGAAGCTCCCAATTCCGGCACACTGATCGGCACGGGGCTGAGCGGTCCCACTGGCATTGCGATCGATGGCAATGGCGATGTCTATATTACCGATGGCAGCAATAACCGGGTGCTCAAGGAGACGCCCTATGGGCGCGTAGCCGGATACACCCAGAGCGTGGTGCCAACCACCGGACTCGGTTTTCCGCAGGCAATCGCAGTCGACGGCAGCGGCAATCTCTACATCGTCGATAACAGCAACTCGCAGGTGCTCAAGGAAACGCTGACTGCGGGAAACTACACTCAGAGCACGATCGCCACTGGGCTGGCCAATCCTCAAGGGATTGCGGTGGATGCCAGCGGCATCGTCTACATCGCCGAGTGGGGCAATAACGACATAGTGAAGTTGACTCCGTCTGCAAGCGGCTATACACAAACGTCGATTCTGGACACACTGACTCGTCCCGCAGGGATCACCGTGGATGGACACGGCAACCTTTATATATCCCTCCCACAACAGAATGAAGTGGTGAAAGAGACGGCCGCGCTGGGCGGTTTCACACAGAGCACGGTTGCAACCAACGGCCTGAATCAGCCTTATGGCGTTGCGGCAGATATCTTCGGCACCCTCTATATCGCCGATTTCAAAAATGCGAGGGTTGTGGTGGAGGACTTCTTCGATACTCCGACACTGACTTTTGCTTCTACTGAAATTGGCGCCACCAGTACAGACAGCCCGCAGACGGTAACCGTCACAAACATCGGAAATGCGCAGTTGAGTGTTTCAGCGGTCAGCTATCCTGCCGATTTCCCAGAGGGCGGCTCGGTTGCGACCGACTGCACGTCGAGCACGGTGCTGAATGCAAACCAGAGTTGCACACTGACCGTTGATTTCTCGCCGACGGCAGCACTCAATGGCAATCCCTCCATTGCGCTGAACAATGAGGACGTGGTTCTGAGCGACAATGCTCTCAACCACGCGGGAAGCATGCATAAGATTTATGTCATGGGAACTGAGACTCAGGGGTTGCAGACCATCAACTTTACTGACACCCTGCCCGCCACGGCCACTTATGCTGCGAATCTCACTTACCAGATCAGCGCCAGTGGCGGAGCTTCCGGCAATCCCGTTACCTTCTCGGTGAGCGGCCCAGCAACACTCAGCGTCAGCAACCTGCTCACCATCACCGGCGCGGGCACGGTTACCGTCACTGCTAATCAGGCTGGCAATGGCAGTTATTCGGCGGCTACTGCTGCAACGCAGAGCATCCAGATCAGCGCGGCTACTCAGACCATCAACTTCACGGACACCCTGCCAGCCACGGCCACTTATGCAGCCAATCTCACTTATCAGATCAGCGCCACCGGCGGAGCTTCCGGCAATCCCGTCACCTTCTCGGTAAGCGGTCCGGCAACACTCAACGTCAGCAACCTGCTCACCATCACCGGCGCGGGCACGGTTACTGTCACGGCTAACCAGGCGGCCAGTTCCGGTTTCTCGGCGGCTACTGCTGCAACGCAGAGCATCCAGATCAGCGCGGCTACTCAGACCATCAACTTTACTGACAGTCTGCCTGCCACGGCCATCTATAGCACCGGCCAGGTTTACACGTTAAGCGCTACCGGCGGAGCTTCCGGCAATCCCGTTACCTTCAGCCTTGCCGCGAGTTCTACACCGGGCGCTGCTACCTTGATTGGCAATGTGCTGAATATTACTGGAGTTGGCACAATCACCATCACCGCCAATCAGACAGGCAATGGTGGTTATTCGGCGGCGCCTGCTATTACGCAGAGCATCCAGATCAGCGCGGCTTCGCAGACCATCCATTTCACGGACAGCCTGCCAGCCACGGCCACTTATGCCGCCAATCTCACTTATCAGATCAGCGCCACCGGCGGAGCTTCGGACAATCCCGTCACCTTCTCGGTGAGCGGTCCGGCAACACTCAGCGTCAGCAACCTACTTACCATCACCGGCGCAGGCACGGTAACCATCACTGCTAATCAGGCGGCCAACAGCAACTATGCGGCTGGCACTGCAACGCAATCCATTGCGATCGGCAAAGCGACAGTATTGGTCGGAGCAATCAGCAGCGCTAACCCGGTCTTTACTCAGAATGCAATCACGCTCTCTGCGTCATTCAACTCTGGGCCGACAGGCACAGTCACCTTCAATGATGGCAGTGCGGCTATTTCGGCAGGTTGCACCAACGTGCCCGTGACCGGCAATCTGGCGAGTTGCGTTGTTGACTCTGCCTCGGCTCCTCTAGCCAGTGGCTCGCATAACATCACCGCAGTCTATTCGGGTGATGCTAACTACGCTGCGAGCAGCTCCGCGGGCATCTCCGAAACGGTAATCGATTTCACGATTGCAGCGCAGGATGCGGCAATTACTGTGACTCCCGGCAAGGTGGGTACTTACAGTATCACGGTGACACCGGTGGGCGGGACAACTTTCCCGGCGGCAATTAACCTTAATCTCACCGGCTTGCCAGCGAACTACACTTACAGCTTCTCACCCTCGGCGGCAATCGCTTCCGGGGCAGGCGCGACGACGGTGACGCTGACGATTCAAACGGAACTGCCGGCCCAGGCCGCTGCGCAGACTAACGCGGACGGGCATCGGACATCCGGCTTCGTTCCCTTCGCGTTGGCTCTTCTGTTCTTGCCCTTCGCAGGGCGTCTTCGTAAGTCGGGAAAGCGTTTGGGGCGGCTGCTGACGGTATTGTTGCTGCTTGGCGCGGGCGCGGTTGCCATGACCGGAATAAGCGGCTGTGCAAACAACGGTTTCTTTGCTTCGGTCCCGCAGAGTTACACCGTGGACGTGACAGCCACTTCCGGCACGCTTATGCATTCCTCCAACCTTACACTGAACGTTCAATAACAAGGAGAACTTACGATGCGCATATCGAAATGCGGAAGGGTGCTCCTTGTGAGCGCAAGTATGTTAGCTGGGTCCATAGGTTGGGCCCAGCAGAGTCCAAAGCCGGCAGCGCCGGCGGCGGTGTCAACCGACTTAGCTGCGA
>JBAVDS010000048.1:0-116913 GCA_049587335.1 Occallatibacter sp.
GGCGGGTTCTATAAAAGGGGATGTCAAGTAAAAACACTTCTCCTGACCTGCCGGGAGAGGATATTTTTCTGACATCCAGCCCCTGTTGGCAGCGCTGATACACTTTGCCCGGGCACGGTTTTCTTTCTCGCTCTCGCGGGAGGTTCTTGGCGTCATCTTTGTTCGCGTTCTTCCGGCGGCTTTCTGTGCGCTTGCAAGCAGCGCGCTGGCAATTGCCAACCATGGTTCTATCTGAGACTCGTGGCCTATGGCTTTTTTGGGTTGTCCGAGGAGGCATACGGTGGCCCTTGAGACTGATTGCCTAAACCCGCCCAGGATACTCATCCTCGCACCCGAGCGCTCAGTTGCCGTTGGACGTTCGCGATCACTCCGCTCTCCAACGAGTAACCATGCGCTCAAGCTGCTTGTAGCTTCACTTGTTCCGCGTCGAACGCTTCTCCTTTCTTCCAGATCTTCAGCGCGATGGCGGCGATCTTGCGCGCCAGTGTCAGCCGCGCCATCTCCGGCTGCATATTTTTCTTTAGCAGCCCAAGATAAAACTCTCGAAACACTCCACTGGAAAAGCTGGCTGTTGTTGCCGCGGCCTTGAACAGATTCTTCAGCTCATGGTTGTGGTTCCAATTCAGGCCGCGAATCTGCGCCGGCCGTTTTTTGCGTTCCACTTGTCCGTCAACCATGCGGTATTCGCCGCTATCGCGCATCTCCAGCGCCAGCCCGCAGTAAGCCCAGAACTGGCGCTTGGTGCGGAAGCGGTGCGGTGTCTGCACACGCCCAATCAGCACTGCTGAGCGCACCGGGCCGAGAAATGGAACCGAACTGAGCAGCTTCGTCTCCGGATATTTGCGGCACTCCACAATCATTTCGTGCTTGGCCTGGCGGCGCAGTTTCTGCAAGGCCTCCAACTCCTCATAGAGCAACTCGGCGCGGCGCCTCAAAGCGCAAGTGCCGAGCTGCGCCAGATACTCGTCGCGGTGTTTGTGGCCATATAACTTCTGGCCAGCGCAACTTATCGCCTGTCCGCGAAAGACCGCCTTGATGCGTGCCATTACGCGCGTTGTGTCTTCCGTCAGTAGGCTATAACTCCGCGACAAATGTTGCACATCCATCGCGCTTTTTTCGCCGTGATAGACAGGGGATAACATATCGGCGCGTAACAGCTCGGCTAGTTTGCGCGCGTCGATCGCATCGCTCTTGTTGCCCGACTTCATTAGCGCGTTCATGCGCGGGTTGCATACCACCAGCCGGGCCACGCGCCGCACCAGAAGATCGTAAAGCCATGCCGAATGCGTTCCCTCTTCGAAGGTCACATGCAAAGTACCGCGCATTCCGCCAATGAACTCCAATATCGCCGCGGCCCGCGTGGCCAGAATGGATTGCTGGATCAGGCGGCCGCCCTCGTTCAGCACCGCCGCTGAAATCGTGTCCCGATGGACATCCAGCCCGACATATCGCACACTATTCATCTGGGTGTTCCTCCCTGTTGGCTTTGGTTGACTGCTCAGCACAGCAACCGCAGCTTACACGAAAGGGGCGCCCTTTTATATTGCGTGGCGCACCCTTGTTTTTCGGAATCCTAACCTTCTTACAATAGTGGGTGCCCCATCCTTTTCACAGTTTTATCGTGGAAAGGGTGGGAACCACGAACCTCGGACAGGGTGTAGAATTCTTTCGTCATGACGAAACTTGTCCGTTACCAGCAATGCGGCTGTTTTCACTTTTTGGCTTTCAGTTGTTATCGCAGACAGGCGTTGTTGATGCGGGAAGGAGCGTTCGGCGTCTTCGAGCAGGAGCTTGAGTCCGTGGCAGGTGGCCCGATCATGAAATAACCGAGAACCACTGTGCCCCATCCTTTTCACAGTTTTATCGTGGATGAGTGGGAGACCATGAACCTCAACAGTCCGTTTTTGTGTTCTTGAAGGATTGAGTTTCACGTTTCCCACCCATTTCACAAAAAACGTGAAATGGATGGGGCACCCAACATTATAGGTTTGTTGAGATTTTGAAAACCAAGTGTCCCAATCGCAGGAGGATGATGGAGATGTGGGAGAATCGTCTTCTTGCGAACTTTGGCGCTGTCTGCGCCTTCTGGCTTTGTGCAAATGCCACCGCGCAGCGTGCCGTTGCGCCTCACGCCGCGCTGTCGCTCGAAGAGAAGGTTGGGCAGATGCTTCAAGTGCGCGTTTATGCGGACGATCCCAATCTTCAGGGCCAAGCCTTTCAGAGAGAGTTGCAAGCCGTCGCGGCCTGCCATGCGGGTTCGGTCGATCTGCGTGTTCGCTTGGAGGGACCGAATCTTCTTCGTCCCAATCAAGATGTTGTGGCGCACTCTCTGAATGGCCTGCAGGCTGCATCGCCGATTCCTCTGCTTTTACAATGTCAAGCAAATAATTCTCCCGACAAAACATTTCATTTCGAGGTCCATTACGTAAAGGTGATAATCTCCACTCTCGGACCATTTCGCCTATTCTTCGCCTTTAAGGTATAATCGCCGCATGGACTTTCAACTGGTGACGAGTTATAAGCCGAGGGGAGATCAGCCGAGGGCGATTGAGGCGTTGATGGGCGGTCTCGCGGCCGGGGAGCAGCATCAAGTCTTGCTGGGAGTGACGGGGTCGGGCAAGACCTTCACCATGGCGAAGGTGATTGAGGAGTCGAACCGTCCGGCGCTGATCCTGGCGCACAATAAAACTCTTGCGGCCCAGCTTTATCACGAGTTCAAGCAGTTCTTTCCGAATAATGCCGTGGAATACTTTGTAAGTTACTACGACTATTACCAGCCGGAGGCTTATATTCCCGCCGGCGACTTATATATCGAAAAGGAAGCGACAGTCAACGAAGAGCTGGATAAACTGCGGCTTTCGGCAACGCGCTCGCTCTTCGAGCGGAGGGACGCGATCATTGTCAGTTCAGTGAGCTGCATCTATGGACTCGGCTCGCCGGAGGCCTACTATGGGATGCTTCTGCTGCTGGAAAAAGGGCAGCGGATCAGCCGCAAGGATATTACGCGGCGATTGGTGGAGATACTCTACGAGCGGAATGACGTGGAGTTCCGGCGCGGAACATTTCGCGTGCGAGGCGACATCATCGAAGTTTATCCGACGTATGACGAGACGGCTTACCGGATTGAGTTATTCGGCGATGAGATAGAGAGCTTGTCGCAGATCGATCCTTTATTCGGGACGGTAAAGCAGAAGTATGCGCGGCTGCCAATCTATCCCAAGAGCCACTATGTGGTGCAGCCGGAGCGCAAGGCCGAGGCCATCGATTCGATTGTGACGGAGCTGAATGCGTGGGTGCCGGAACTGGAGGCGCAGGGGCGGATGGTGGAGGCGCAGCGGATTCACCAGCGGACGCGCTACGACCTGGAGATGATCAAGTCGATGGGCTACTGCCACGGGATTGAGAATTACTCACGACACTTCAGCGGACGGCTGCCAGGCGAGGCTCCGCCGACGCTGCTGGATTATTTTCCGCGGGATTTTCTGCTCTTTGTGGACGAGAGCCACGCAACGATTCCGCAGGTGCATGGGATGTGGTTTGGCGACCGGAGCCGGAAACAGAATTTGGTGGATTACGGATTTCGGCTTCCCTCGGCGATGGACAACCGTCCGCTGAAGTTCGAGGAGTTTGAGACGCGTGTGCATCAGGCGATCTATGTCTCGGCAACGCCGGGGCCGTATGAACTGACCAAGTCAGCCGGAGTTGTGGTGGAGCAGGTGATTCGCCCTACAGGGCTTGTCGACCCGGAGGTGGAGATTCGTCCGGTGAAGGGGCAGATCGACGATCTGCTGGGCGAGATTCGTGACCGGGCGAAGCGCGGCGAACGGGTGCTGGTGACAACGCTGACGAAGCGGATGGCTGAGGATCTGGCGGGCTACTACACGGAGGTGGGCGTGCGCTGCCGGTATATGCACTCGGAAATCGAAACGTTGGAGCGGGTGAAGCTGCTGGCTGGTCTGCGCAAGGGCGAGTTCGATGTGCTGATCGGGATCAACTTACTGCGCGAGGGGCTGGACCTGCCAGAGGTTTCGCTGGTGGCGATTCTGGATGCGGACAAGGAGGGCTTTCTGCGCTCCGCAGGTTCGCTGATACAGACGATGGGCAGGGCTGCACGGCATATCGAGGGGCGCGCGATTCTCTACGCGGACAAGATGACCGACTCGATGCGGCGGGCGATCGGCGAGACGGACCGGCGGCGAACGGTGCAGCGAGCATACAACGAAGAGAACGGAATTACGCCGCAGTCGATCATCAACACGATGGACATGGGGCTGGCGGAGATCATGAAGGCCGAGTATGGCGAGGTGAGCGAGGAAGAGACGCAGGCGCTGCCGGAGTTTGCCACGCAGGAGGAGTTGGACAGTTACATTGCGAAGCTGGAGACGGAGATGCGCGAGGCGGCGAAGAAGTTCGAGTTCGAGCGGGCAGCCAAGCTGAGGGATGCGATCAAGGAACTGCGGGAGAAGGAGTTTTTGTTCGGGTGAGAGGCTATGGCTCCGTTGCCGTGCTCTCGGCGTGAGTGCGACGCACGTAGATCCAAAGGTAGACGATGCTCATGACCAGCAAGAACATCGGGGCTAGCCGCATCAGTGCGACTGTCTCTATCTTACCGAAGACGCTCGTATTGTCAGGATGCAGTTTCTTGGTGAGAGAGAAGAGAATCGCTAACGGAATCTCTCCGGTAAAGACAAGTGTTGCCATGCACACCAGAAGTGCAACTCTCGCAATCCTGCCGCCTTCGGCCCAGAGGATGGCAGATGCGGGAACAGTGAGCAACAAGAGCTTCGCGTCATAAGCCCGATGATAGATAACAAGCATGGCGAGAGGCGCGACCGCCGCAAGCGCAAAGCAAGTGAGAGTCGGCGAAGGGCGTGATTGGAATGCGGCAATGGACCACACGAGCAGAAGCGTTCCGCAGACAACATAGCTGACCGAATCATAGAGACGGGGATCGTCCCGGAAGACGCTTACTGCCGCTTGCAGATCGGTGATGACCTCCGGAGTTCTGCTCTTGCTTGTCAGGCCTGCGGGGCCGGGGTCGTTGTTGCCGCCGTGTGCCGAAATCTCCGCGAGATTGGAGCGCAACTCCGGCATCCAATTGGGCGCAACGCGCGAGACCCACAGCGTGGCTGCCAGAGCTAGTACAAGAGTTACGGCGAGGGTTTGCAGGGCGCGTTTGCGATAGACGCGTCCTGCAAACAGAAAGAAGAGCCAAATAAGGCCCGCGTCATGGGGTTTCATTGCAAGGCTAACGGACAGGCAGAGGATGCCGGCCAACACAAATCGCTCCTTGAGGAATGACCAGACAGCGATAACACAAAGGCCAATAACAATTCCAGCCGGGTTGCCGTTTGCGAGGACGACTGCGCTATTGGCTAGCAAGAGAGCAATCAGGCCGCCGGAGATGATGGGCGCGTAGTCCGCTCCCAGATCCAATGTCAGGACGGCAGCCAGGATGATGCTTGCGGCGGTAAGAAGCATCCAGATAGCGGAGGCAAGTCCCAAAGGCAAGATGGCAAACGGAGCGACAAGGAGGAATGTAGGCGGCAAGTTTACATACAGCGTCTCAGCCTGGCGGCGCTGGATGCTATCCGATCCAGATTCCCCTGGCTCTGTCTGATAAAAACGAATTAACTCACTCTGGTTGTATGGATCGCAATGGTGGAACAGGCAGCGAGTGCCATGATAGACATCTTTGAAATCTCGCATCGAGTCCACAGCAACAAATCTCAAGGCAAATCCAAATAAAAGAAAGGTTGCGATTCCCAATGCCAACAGATACAAACCATCTAGTCGCGACCTGCTCATGCATCTAGCTCTCATTCTCTGCAAGAAATGCAGTGCAGAACAAGTGTAACAAAGCAGATCGGCAAGCAGTAGACGAGGATGCGAGCGGCATAAGTATGTTCAAGTTCTACGATGCCGAGCGCCTTCTCCATAGCGTCAAGGTGCTGTTGTGGAAGGAGGTTTTGTTGGAAAAAGAGGGCATTTTAATTGGATCGAAGGCGGTGGCTTCACCATCTCAATGAGAAAGTCCCCCTGGAGGCTGCCCAGTGCCGGAAAAGGAAGCTGCTCTCTCCCCAGCCGATGCAGTTCTGCGCTCGTTCGTAATTCACAATCGCATACATCTTTACCTGCTGGCTGCGCTGCCCGCTGAGGTTTGGAGTGCGCCGCCGCCAGGCGGCAAGGGCCGGACTCTGGCTGCGCTGTTCAGCCATATACACAGCGTGCGGCTGATGTGGCTGAAGGCTGCGGGGGTAAAGACGCTGCCCGCGCCACTGGAGAAGACGGCGACGATTGCCGAGGCAAAGAAGGCGCTGGAGGCGAGCGGCGCGGCGATCCGGGATTGGCTGGAGCCTATCTTGAATGGAAGCGGGAAGGTCTCCGGATTCAAGCCGGATGCCTGGGCCTTTGTAGCGTACCTGATTGCGCATGAAGCCCACCATCGCGGACAAATGCTGCTGCTGGCGCGGCAGTTGGGTCACCCAGTGGACAAGAGCACCAGCTTTGGGATGTGGGAGTGGGGCGTGCGCTGATTCTTCAGGAGCTTACCAGTGCGATTCGCTCTGTTCTCCGACCAAAGTGTGAGGCAGATCACGCCGGGAGCGACTATGATGAATGGGGTATTGCCTTGCTGGGAGGCCGTTTGGCTCCCAGCCCATGTGCGAGAATCGTCCCAGAATTGATTCGGAGTCCCGATGGCATCGTTTGGCAGTTTTGCATTAGTGATCGCGTTGGCGCTGGCCGCGTGGAATCTACTGGCAGGAGCCGTGGCTCTGTGGATGATTGCCACGGGGCAGCCGTCGGCTATTTCGCCTGAGCGGCTGGCGGATACGGCGCGGCGGGCGGGGATTGCCGGCTTCTGGGCCGTGACGGCGGCGGCCTTTGCGCTGATCTGGTCGGTCTTCACCAACGATTTTTCCATCACCTACATCATGGAGCACTCGAACCGCGCGCTGCCGGCGGCGTACAAATTCTCCGCGCTTTGGAGTGGCCAGGAGGGTTCGCTGCTCTTATGGGCTTGGCTGCTGGGAGCCTATGGATTTGTACTGCGGCTGACGCACAAGCAGGATGTGAAGCTCTACGCTTATGCCGGCGCGATTCTGGCGGGAATTCAGGTGTTTTTTCTGCTGGTGCTGAACTTTGCCGCACCGCCCTTTGCGCTGCTGAAGGGCGCGATTCCCGATGACGGCAACGGGTTGAATCCCCTGCTCCAGTATCCGGAGATGGTGATTCATCCGCCGATGCTCTACCTGGGCTACGTGGGATTTTCGGTGCCCTTCGCCTTTGCGCTGGGCGCGCTGATGATGCGCTATCCGGGCGAGAAGTGGATCAAGATCACGCGCATCTGGACGATGGTGACGTGGATGTTTTTAACCTGCGGCATCTTCCTGGGAATGCATTGGGCCTACGCGGTGCTGGGCTGGGGCGGCTACTGGGGCTGGGACCCGGTGGAGAACGCCAGCTTCATGCCCTGGCTGACCGGGACGGCCTTTCTGCACTCGGTAATGATGCAGGAGAAGAAGGGCATGATGAAGAGCTGGAATGTGTGGCTGATCTTCACCACATTCCTGCTGACGCTGCTGGGCACGCTGCTAACGCGCGCGGGACTGGTCAGCTCGGTTCACGCCTTTGCGCAATCGTCGATTGGGACGTGGTTCGTGGTCTTCATGGGGATAGTGCTGGCGGTCTGCATCTTCACATATATCTTGCAGCGCAGCCATCTGAAGAGCGAGCAGCATCTGGAGTCGCTGGTGAGCCGCGAATCGAGCTTCCTCTTCAACAATCTCGTTCTGCTTGCAGCCTGCTTCGTGATTCTTTGGGGTACGCTCTTTCCGATTCTGAGCGAGTATGTGCAAGGCAGTAAAGTCACGGTGGGCGCGCCCTGGTACAACGCCGTAGCTGTGCCGATTGGATTGTTTCTGCTATTTCTAACGGGGGTGGGGCCGCTGCTGCCCTGGCGTGCGACATCGCTGCGCGCTATTCGCCGCAACTTTGTGCTGCCATCGATAGCATTGTGGGTTACGGTGATTGTCTGCCTCGCCGTGGGCGTGCGACCGTGGAAGGACGGCGTATTCGATCAGGGTCACTTTTACGCGCTGGTGGCCTTTGCGCTTTCGGCGGCGGTGATGACGGCGATACTCTCGGAGTTTCTGCGCGGAGCGGCAGTGATTGCCAGGCAGAGCGGACGGAATTATTTCTCGGCAATGTATTTGCTGATTCACCGCAACACGCGGCGCTATGGCGGCTATCTTATCCACATCGGCGTAGTGATCGTGGTCATTGGCCTGGCGGGAGCGGCCTTCAATCGCAATGTGGAACGCGAGATGGCGCTGAACGACAAGATCGAGATCGGCCCATACACGCTGGTGAATGTGGGCGCGACGGAGGATTCCAACGATAACTACAACTCCGAATATGCGCGGCTGGATGTCTACCGCGGAGGCCGAAACGAGTTCCAAATGACACCGGAGAGGCGCGTCTATCTGGCCAGCGAACAGCCGCAGACGATGGTGGCGATTCATTCCACTCTTCCCTGGGATTTGTATGTGGTGTATGAGGGAACGAATCCGGATAGCGGCCAGCCGATCATCAAGGCATTTCTGAATCCGCTGGTGGGCTGGATTTGGGCAGGGGTTGCGGTGATGGTCATCGGCACGCTGATCGCGCTGGTTCCGAACTTGAAGCCGGCGACGCAGAGGGGAGGCGACACCGTTGCGTCTTAATTTTTGGACAAATGCCATACAGGCTCTGACGCTGGCTGTGGCCGTTTGCTTCTCAGTGGGAGCAGCGGGGCCGAGCGACCGCTTCAGCGATTTAAGCCACCGGCTGATGTGCACCTGCGGCTGCGCTGAGATTTTAGGCGAGTGCAATCATGTGGGCTGCCCCAACTCGGCGGGCGAGCTGGACGAATTGCGCGCCGGCATCGCAGCAGGCAAGAGTGATGATGAGATTCTGAAGGGATTCGTTGCCAAGTACGGCGCAGTGGTACTGGCCGCTCCCAGCAAAGAGGGCTTCGATCTGGTGGCGTGGATTGCGCCCTTCGCGGTCTTTGCGGCGGCGCTCCTGGGAACGATTCTGCTAGTGCGGCGATGGTCGATTGGCAAGATGCAGAGCGAGGCTCCGGCTGGCGATCCGGCGATGGATGCGCTGAAGGAAATGATTCGCCGCGAGACGGATGGGGACTAGGGACTGAGGAAAAGTTTCTGGAGGTTACTGCGTTATGACGGAGACACAGGGGATGATAGCCGGGCTGCTGCTGTTGTTGGCGCTCTTCGTTTATACCTTCTGGCCGGAGAATGTCTTTGCCCAGCAGCGCGAGAAGACGCGGCTGGATTTTCTATTGGAGCGCAAGGAACAGTTGTACGAGAATCTGCGCGATTTGAACTTCGAGTTCAAGGCAGGCAAGTATCCTGAAGAGGATTTCGTTGCACAGCGGTCGCAGCTTGAGAATGAGACGGCGCTGTTGATGAGCGAGATTGAGCAGTTGCAGAGAGGTTGAGATTCGCTGGTTGGTGTTTGTAGTTTTCCACCCTTCGCAATGAGTGTGAAAGATGGGGCACCCAACAGTATCTGTTATACAAAAATTTAATACTCAGGAATTGAGAGCGAGTTCCAAGAGGTTTTTTCGACGATGAAATTGACTCCGATGATTTTTCGCATGGTTACGCTGGGCTTTCTGCTCGCAGGCGCAAGGGCGCAGGCCGCCAACCTCACCGGCACGGTGACTGACAAGACGACTGGCAAGCCATCCGCGGGCGACACGGTTGTGCTGGTTGATCCGCAGGCGGGGATGAAGGAGACGGCCCGCGCAACGAGCGACGAGCGCGGACATTATTCGTTAAACAGGACGGGCAACGGCCCTGCATTGGTGCGCGTGACACATCAGGGCGCCGATTACTTTATCGCCGCGCCGCAGGGAAACGCTCCTGGGGACATCGCGGTGTATGACGTTGCGGCCAGGGTCGATGGAGTCTCGACCGAGCAGGAGATTGTCGACGTGGAAGCGGAGAACGGCCAGCTCGATATTACCGAACACTATCTTGTTCACAACACCAGCTCGCCGCGGCGCACGCAATTCAGCAGCAACACTTTTGAATTCGTGCTGCCGCCTGAAGCCGTGCTGGACGGAGCGGAGGCAACCCGGCCCAACGGCCTTCCCACCACGGCGATGCCGCGTCCGTTGGCAGAGAAGGGCCACTTCACATTCAACGTTCCCATCCAGCCGGATGAAGGAGGGAATCAGACGCTCTTTGAGCTTCGCTATCATCTCACTTATAGCGGCAAGTACAGCTTCGATCCGAAGGTTCTGATGCCGGTGCAGTTTTTTGCGGTGCGTCTGCCCAAGAGTATCGTCTTCAGCGCTGCAGCGGGAGTCGTTTATGTGCCCGTTCCGCAGAACCCGGCGATTCAGACTTTTCTGATCAAGGATGCGGTTCCCGGCAAGCCACTTGGGTTTACGGTCTCCGGCAGCGGATCGTTGCCGCGCGACGACCAGGGCGGACAGAACAGCCAACAGGGCGGGGGACAGGAAAGCGGCGGTCAGGAAGCGAACGCTCCAGGCACAGGACCCGGCGGCGGCATTGGTACGCCGATCAACACGCCTGATCCGCTGAGCAAATACAAGGGTTGGATTCTGGGCGGAGTGGCGCTGCTGCTCGTAGTAGCGGCGGCGTTTCTGCTGCGCAAACCGGCGCCGGGTTTGACGGCGAATACTGGCGTGGCGCAGGCAGTAGCGGCTCCCGCGGAGAGGAACGCGGCGCTGCTGAATGCGCTGAAGGAAGAACTGTTTGCGTTGGAGAGCGAGAAGATTGCCGGTACGCTGACAGCGGCGGAGTATGCGGAGTTGAAGGCTGCGCTGGAGGTTGTATTGAAGCGGGCGTTGAAGCGCAGTTCGTAGGGATCAGAACAGAGATGGGCTTGACGAATACAAAAATCGAAGAGGTGCTGAGAGCGGCAGATATCGAGGCGCTGATTCAACTGGGCGCGCCGAAAGATGAATATGAGCCTGAAGCGCGCAGTTTGATCTACGCTATATCGCGCCTCGGCGAGAACGAACTCACTGAAGAACGTCTTACAGAAATCATTCGCATCGAATGGACAAAATGGTTCGGTCCATTTTCGGATGAGGAGGTTGAGATGCGAATGCCGGATTTTAGGCAAATCGCACATCAAATCCTTGCGCTCGATGCATAATATCTCCCGAACTCCTGGTATTTTTCCGCAATGAAGACTCTCTTCCGCACCGTGCTTTCTCTCGCGCTCATTGTCTGGCTGGGCGCGGAGATCTTCTTTCCCGTCGTTGCGGCCGTCACATTCAAAGCGTTACAGCCCGATACACACATGGCCGGCGCGATTGTCGGCCATCTGCTGCGCATTCTGCATGGCATGGGGCTGGCCTGCGGTGGAGTGGCGCTGGTTCTGCTGGCGCGTGCTCCGGCATTGGGCATTTACAAGCCACGCGCGGTGCTTGCGCCGATGGCGCTGCTGGCGGTGATGATCGGTCTCACGGTCTACTCGCAGTTCGGCATTCTTCCGGCTATGGAGCGGGATCGTATTGCCGCGGGCGGAGCCATTGACGCTGCGAGCGTCGACAATTCCAGCCGCGTGGACTTCGAGAAACTGCACAAACGCAGCGTGTACGTAGAAGAAGCTGTTCTGCTGCTGGGGCTGGCGACTGTGGTCATGGTGGCACGGGCGGAGACGGGGAAATGCAGGGAACAGGGAATAGTTGCTGGATCAGGTTTGTAGACTCCCACCCATTCCGCACAGAACGCGAAATACATGGGACACCCAGGTTGATTGGTTAAGATAGATTTTTCTGTTTGCTGTTCCCTATTCCTTGTTCCCTGATTACTGATCGCCGATCTCTCATCCTGTATCATCGAAGAGGCTCCTGTGCGCGCAAATCGACTTGCCGGGAGCGCGATGGGACGTGCATGAAGACTGGTATTATCGGCCTGCCTCAGGTGGGCAAGACATCGTTGTTCAAGATTCTGACCAAGGCCAAGCTGGAAGAGCGGGGCTTCAGCCGTCAGGAGCATATCGGCGTGGCGCGGGTTCCGGACGAGCGGCTGGACAAACTGTCGGCGCTTTACTCACCGAAGAAGACGACATACGCGACGGTCGAGTATGTGGATGTGGCGGCGATTGGGCAGGAGGCGCTGAAGGAGACGGCATTCCTCACAAGTCTGCGTAACGTCGACGCGCTGATTCACGTGCTCAGAGCCTTCGAAGAGGAATCGATTGCTCATGTGGGGCCGATCGATCCGCTGCGCGACATCAAGAGCGTCGAGTTCGATCTGATGATCAGCGACCTGACGCAGGTGGAAAAGCGGCTGGAGCGGCTGGAAAAGGATTTGAAAAAGGGGCGCACCAGCGAACTGGAGCATGAACAGGCGCTGCTTTTGTGTTCAAAAGAGGCTCTGGAAAAAGAGATTCCGCTGCGTGAACTGGAGATGACCAACGAGGAAAAGAAGCTGATCCGGGGCTTCATGTTCCTGTCGCAGAAGCCGATTCTCTATGTGCTGAATATCGGCGAAAGCATGACGCTGGGCGATGATCTCGAAGCCGCTGTGAGCCGCTTCAAACTCGATGAAGTTGCGGCGCGGCCCAACGCCGGAGCGACGGCGATCTGCGGCAAGGTGGAGGCAGAGCTTGCCGAGATGGATGACGAGGAAGCGGCGGAGTTTCTGGGCAGCTACGGTCTGCATGAGAGCGGGCTGGTGCGGCTGATTCGCAAGAGCTACGAGTTGCAGGGGCTGATCAGCTTCTTCACCGCGGGCGAGGACGAGTGCCGCGCCTGGACGATTCCTGCGGGATCGAAAGCGCCGCAAGGAGCGGGGGCGATTCACTCTGATCTCGAACACCACTTCATTCGCGCCGAGACGATTCGCTGGGACGCGCTCTTGGCCGCCGGCTCCGAGGCCGCCGCGCGCAGCAAAGGCACGCTGCGCCTGGAGGGCAAGGAGTACGTGGTGCAGGATGGGGACGTGATGCATATCCGGCATAGCGGGTAAAGGTTGTTGCGAGAATGGCAGGTTGTGTGGAAGACAAAGAAATCTCGACACTTCGACCACTCACAACGGAAGAATTAGCGTTGCTGAATTGGCTCCTGGAACACGGTTTGCCGGGAGCTAAGACCTTTGCTCCGCAAGTGGAGAAGATTCGTGCTACGCCCTGATGTGATTGCGGATGTCCGAGCATTTCATTGCACGTGGAGAATGAGGCTCCATCAGGCACGTGTTCTTTTAGGGTTATTTCTGATGTTCTTGCTAAGACTCCCGAAGGCAAGAAGATGGGCATTCTCCTTTTCCAGGATCAAGGAAAACTCTCCATTCTGGAGATGTATTCATTGGATATTCTCGAAGGGGAATGGAGATTTCCGGTTTACGAAAGCTTGCAGACCTGGAAGGATATTGGCCGATCCTCTATGAAGGACACAAAGGAATGAATCTTTGCTGAAGCTCTCTCTCATTCTCGGAACGATTGCGGCACTGGCAGATGTGGCAGGCGGATTTGTGCTGGTGCGGGCCCGCGGCGTCGAGCGCTACCTGCGCTACTTTGTCGCGCTCGGCGCGGGCTTTTTGATGGCTACGGCGGTGCTGGAGATGGTGCCGGAGGGGCTGAAGCTGAATCCCGCGCTGGGTCCTGTGCTCATTATGGCCGGCTACTGCGTGGTGCATCTGCTGGAGCACACCATCAACGCGCACTTCCACTTTGGCGAAGAGACGCATCACGGCGAATTTGTCAGCAGGCATACGGGCAACTCGGTGATGGCGGGGCTGAGCCTGCACGCGCTCTTTGACGGCGTGGCCATCGGCTCCGGCTTTCTGGTCTCGGGCTGGCTGGGATGGCTGATTTTTCTGGCGATTCTGCTGCACAAGGCGCCGGAGGGCTTCACGATGGCCTCGGTGATGCTGGCCAGCGGACGCTCGCGGAGCTCCGCTCTTTATTCTGCCGTGGTGTTGGCGGGAGCGACGTTGGCCGGAGTGCTGGTGATTCAGTTGGTGCCGAGCTGGCTGCCATATGGATTGCCGGTTTCGGCTGGCGTAGCTCTTTATGTGGCGGCCACAGACCTTGTGCCGGAAGTCAATCGCGAGCCGGGGATTCGCATGGCGCTGGTCTTCTTTGCCGGAGTGGGCGGCTTTCTGCTGCTGCGGATGCTCTTGCCGGCGCTGTAAGGGAAGAGTGAACGAATCGCAATCCCGCGCAGCGAAGGCCCATGCTTCCTCCGTCCTCTTCAATCAACAATGGTCGTATAAGTCCCGATCGATCTTCCACTATTTCGCAGGAGTGATGTCAGTGACCGGCAGATCGATGTGTCCGAGCAGAATTTCGAAGCGCCTCTGCTCTTCCTTTTTGTATGTCTCCTGATCCGGCCACAGCTCTTTGATGAAAACCTCCTCGTCGGGATTGGCGGTAGTGGCGACGGTCGAGTTCTTATAACGAATAGTCACGCGATAGTCCCAGCGCAACTCCTCCGAGGTGTGATAGGCGGGCGATTCGATCTTGATGGAGAGGATGCGGCCGGTGGCTTGAATCTTCTGGAGCAGGGGGTAGTGGTTCTTGATGAACAGGTCGTAAAACTCCTTCTGGTGGCCCCATTGGCACTTGTAGTAGTACTCAACGGTGTACGGCTGGTCGGTGCTGCCCTGGGGCGGCGCACCCTGCGCAATGAGCGGAGCGGTGCAGAACAGGGCGAGTACGGCGAGAAGAATTCTACGCATACAACCTCCTTGATGTTAGGTATTGTATCGGAAAGGATTTCTGACAGTTGTGAGCGCGCTGTTATGATGCAGGAGAATGCGCAATGTAAGCGTGGAAAAGTTCATGCACCTTGTTCCGCCTTGCGGAATCCAAAAGCTCATAGGAGAAGCATCGCTCATGTCTCAGAAAATCGCATTCATCACCGGCGGAAACCGCGGACTCGGCTTTCAAACAGCTCTTGATCTGAAGAATACCGGCGCAAAAATCGTCATTGGGTCGCGCGATCTGGCGCAGGGCGAAGAGGCCGTCGCCAAGCTGCGCGCAGCCGGCGTGGATGCCGACTTGCTCCGTTTCGACATTACAAAGGCTGGCGATGCGCAGGCCGCCTTCGACTACTTCAACTCGAAGTACGGACGGCTGGACATTCTGGTGAATAACGCTGGAATCGCCGGAGGCACATTCCCCGGCAGCGGTCCGGACCACTCGGCTGGCGAGATTCCTCTGGAGTTGCTGCACAAGGTCTTCGAGACCAACTTCTTTGCGCAGGTGGCGCTGACCGAGGCGCTGCTGCCGCTGCTGAAGAAGAGCGATGCGGGACGCATCGTGAACCTGTCGAGCATTCTGGGATCGCTAACGCTACAGGCGGACCCCAACTCGCCCATCTATCACGCCAAGTCCTTCGCCTACGATGCTTCGAAGACGGCGCTGAACGCCTTCACAGTGCATCTGGCCTATGAATTGCGCGAGACGAAGATCAAAGTCAACTCGGCGCATCCCGGCTGGGTGAAAACCGATATGGGCGGCGCGCAGGCGCCGATGGAATTAAGCGAGGGCGGCAAGACCAGCGCCGCATTGGCCACTCTGCCTGACGACGGACCGAGCGGAGGATTCTTCCATCTGGGTCAGCCGCTTCCGTGGTAGGGAACAAGCCCGCTCCGGCACCTTTGATGCTTGCTCCTATCAGTTCCAGCGGCTTTTGTCGTTGGGGTCGTCGTCGATGGGACGGCCATTCCCGTCGAAGTGAATGGTGCGGCCCTGGGAGCGCATATAGACCTCGAATTTGCGGGCGGCGCGGCGGCGCTTCCAGCGGTAGTAGCGGTTGCGCATTCCGTACCACAGCTCGCTGAGACCGATGGAGAAGCCGCGGCGCGGGGCCAGGCGGATAAAGGCAAGACCGGCCAGCGCGCCTCCCAATTGGGCGAAGGCATAAACCTTCTGGTCGCCGAAGAGCATGGCGATAGCGATTAGCGCGTAGATAGCCGCCAGATAGCGGGCCTTGATGCCGATGGGCAGGGGAAAGAGCATGAACTGCGTATCGCCGTAGAGCGCGCCGATGGCGATCAGCAGTCCGAAGATGCCGCCGAAGCAGCCGGTGAGCGAAACTTCAGCGGGCGCAAAACCCAACCCGTGAGCGCAGGCGTAGATAGCCGTTGCGGCGGCGGCGGTTCCGAGCACCGAAGCTGCATAGAGGCCGGTGAGCCAGCCGGAGTCATGGTAGTTCTCCAGGAAGCCCGCCAGGAACCAGAGCGAGAGCAGTTCGAAGAGAGTGCCCAGTATGGTCGGATGGACGAGGCTGTAGGTAAGAGGCTGCCAGAATGCGCCGTTCAGGAAAAGACTGGGAACAAAGCCGAAGCGGAGATCGAAGGGGATTGCAGGCTGCGGAATCGCGAGCCTGACGATCAGCAAAAGAAAGAATGCGGCCAGGTTCCAGAGAATCAGGCGGCGGGTGGCGCCATGAAAGGCGGGGAAGGCGAACGGAATGGAGCCGGGGCTTCGCATCGTCTGTCTCAGGTTAAACCGTAGAGGAGGCGAGTGTCATCGAAGATTTTAGAAGCGAGGCCGGCAAACGCCCGAAATTGTGTGGGATTCCCATTTGAGGCTGCCTTGGGAGGGTCAATGCGCGCTGGACGGAGCGGAAATTTGAGGCATATTCTTTTGTAATAGGGAACTGCTCTTGACCTGAGGGAGGGTTCTTGCACAGAATAGCCTGAGTCACACCGCAAAGTTCTGTCATCCTGCAATATGAAATTCTTTGGAGAGAGAGGAGGCTGTCATGCCGAGCTGCCCTGAATGCGAGAATAATCTTGATATCGAAATGGACGAAGTGGAAGAAGGCGACGTCGTCGTCTGCGATGAGTGTGGAACGGAGTATGAGGTGGTCGGCTTGGAACCGCTGGAGCTGGTGCGGATGAGCGAGGACCTGGACGACGACGAGGATCTGCTCGACGAGGATGAGGAGGAAGAGTGAAGGTGAACCGGACGAAATTGGCGGCTGGAGCGGTCTTTGCCCTTCTGGCGGCCGGGTTGGCGCCGCAAGGGGCGTGGAATGGGCAGAAGGGATCGCTATGGCAGCCGTTGGCGGCCGAGGCGCAGAATCTGGGTTATCGCGTGGTGACAGGCGCCGTGGTGGACGCCGACTCCGTCCCGGTGGTTGGCGCAACGGTCTTTCTCAAGGATTTGAAGTCCAAGAATATTCGCAGTTTTACATCGGCTGCCAAAGGCCGCTTCCGCTTTGCCGAGGTGAATATGGCCGAGGATCATGAGCTGTGGGCGGAGAAGGACGGCAAAAAGAGCGCCGTCAAGTCGATCAGCTCCTGGGATGCGCGCAAGGAGATCGAAACCGATCTCAAGCTGAAGTAGAATTACACCCCCGGAGATTTGAGATTCCGGGGGACTACCCTTCCAGTTTTTTCGTCACCAGTTCATTGAGTAGCGCGGGGTTGGCCTGGCCTTTACTCGCCTTCATCACTTGGCCGACGAAGAAGCCGGCCATGGTCTTCTTGCCGGCGCGGTACTGCTCCACCTGCTTGGGATTGGCGGCGATGACTTCGTCGATCAGGGCTTCGATGGCGGATGAATCCGTGATCTGCTGCGGCTTTTCGCGCTCATAGACCACCGCGAAATCCTCACCCTTTTCAAAGCAGAGATCGAAGAGCTGCTTGAGTTGCTTGGAGCTGATCTTGCCCTCGTCGAGCAGATCGGCAGCCTGAACAATGCCCGCCATCGAGACCGGTGATTGCTCCTGCTCAAGGCCGAGCGCCTTCAGGCGTCCACCGACCTCACTGAGCAGCAGATTGGCAACGCGGCGGGGATTGCGCGCAGTGCGCGCGGCGGCCTCGAATCGGTCGGCAAAGGCGCGCTCGGCAGTCAGCGTGAAGGCGTCCTTGGGGTTGATCTCGTACTCGGCGACCATGCGGGCGCGGCGGGCTTCGGGGAGTTCAGGGAGCGACGCTCTCAGACGCTCGATATCTTCGCGGGTCAGCACCAGCGGCGGCAGATCCGGCTCGGGAAAGTAACGGTAGTCGTGAGCCTGCTCTTTGGAGCGCATCGAGTAGGTGCGTCCCTCGGCGGCATTCCAAAGACGGCTCTCCTGCCTCACTTGCCCGCCGCCTTCGATCAGCTCGATCTGGCGTTCAATCTCGTACTCAAGAGCCAAGCGAACGAAGCGGAAGCTGTTGACGTTTTTGACTTCGACTTTGGTGCCGAATTTTTCCTGGCCGCGGGGACGGACGCTGACATTGGCATCGCAACGCAGCGAACCCTCCTCCATGTTGCAGTCGGAGACGCCGCAGTAGAGCAGGATTTCCTTGAGGCGCGTCAGGTATTCGAAGGCCTCGTCCGGGGTGCGCATATCTGGCTCGGAGACGATCTCAGCCAGCGGCGTGCCGCAGCGGTTCAGGTCGAGCGAGGTGTGGTTGGCAGAGTCGGCCAGGCCGTCGTGAATGCTCTTGCCGGCGTCCTCTTCCATGTGCAGACGGGTAATGCCGAGGCGCTTCGTACTTCCAGCCGCTGTAGGCACGTCGATCCAGCCATGCTCGGCGATAGGCTTGTCAAACTGCGAGATCTGGTAGCCCTTGGGCAGATCGGGATAGAAGTAGTTCTTGCGGGCGAAGATAGAGCGCTCGCGCACCTGGCAGTTGATGGCGAGCGAAGCCAGCGCGGCAAACTCGACAGCCTGCTTGTTGAGCACCGGCAGAGCTCCAGGCAGCGCCAGACAGACCGGGCAGACGTTGCTGTTCGGCGCCGATCCGAATCGATTGGCGCAACCGCAGAAGGCCTTGGTGGCGGTGAGCAGTTGCACATGAACTTCGAGACCGATGACAGGCTCGTACTTGGCAATCATTTCTGGCGACAGCGTGGCGGCGGACATATTGTCTATGATTTTAACGCGAAGTGCCGAAGGAATTGCGCGACTCTTCCATCGGCAGTTCCTTCATCTCGGAAGCGATTTCCTTTGATGATGAATCGTCGGCTGGATTCAGGAGGCTTACGGAACGAATTCCGCTCAATTTGGTCAACAGGATGCCGGGGCCTGGAATCGAAGTAGTATTGCCGTTTGCATCCACCCAGGATGCTTCCGTGAGATACAGTGAAGCGTCTTCGGCGACATCAGAGTAGTAGAGCAAATTGCCCAGCACACTCATGCCATCTGTCATTTCAACTTGAATGGGTTGGCCATCGATGGCTTCACTCTCAAAAATGTCATTCCAAATTGAATTTCGAGTGGTGCGCTCGCTCAAACGGAACAAGCGAAACAGTTGATTCGCGTCGAATCGAATATAGGAAACAACTATCAAGGAAAAAACAGCAGTGACAACTGCGAGCCAAGTTAACTGAGCAGGTACCCATTGCACAGTGTCGTTCCCCTTGCTCGCAGGGTCACTTTGAATATGAAACGGGAGCTTTCCACTATTCAACGGAACATAACAGACATAGATAATGAAGCTAAAAACTATAGCTTCTATTACACGCTCAAGATCCGACTGCGAACGGCGGGTAGCCAACGCCTGAACAATATATGCTGCGGAGAAGCCGGGCAGAAGAATAAGAAAGACTTGTAAAGCGAGAAGTGTACCCGGCATGGGAACAGCTCCTTTCGATCAATGTTATTGCTTGGGCAAATTACATTGTGAAGCTGGGCGGGGAATCCTGACGGCAGGCGGCAGCTTCGGCAGCACCTTTCGCGATGATTTGGCGCCATCGTTGGTACGCGCTGTTCCTACGCACTTGGAACTGCCTCTTTGCAATACATATCCCATATTTTCCTCCCCCTTCATTATCGAACAGCCCATACGAAATGTCCACAAACTGCGACCGGAGGCTGCCGCCTCTGCTGCCTATTTGGCGGAGTCACCGCCCTCCGCTCCCATTGCCTTGAGCCGGATTTGCGCCAGCCGCCAAGTGGAGGTGGGAATGGCCAGCGGCTGCTTGGGCTTCTCCAGCTTGCGATAGTCGGCGAGGGCGATTTCACGCTCGCCATACTGCTCGGCGATGCGCCCAAAGGCAAACCAGTAGGCGTCGTTCGGCTCGTCCAGATTCATGTCGTCCATGCCGCGCAGCAGCAGGTCGTGCGCTTCCTTGGTCTTTCCCTCTTCGGCATAGAGGCAGGCCAGCGTGTGCAGGATCGAGGGATCATCTTTGGCCAGTTGCGTGGATTTGATGGCTGTATCGATGTCGGCCTGATCCACCTTGCCGGTAAAGAGCGCGTACCAGGCGATGTTGTTCAGCAGCCCGGCGTCCTCTTTGCCCAAATCGATGAGCTTTTGCGCCCAGGCGCGGGCGGCGGTAAAATCGCCGCGATTGGCCTCGATCTCCATCTTCATCAGCAGCGCATCCGGATCGGCGTCCAGCAGCTTGAGGCGTTTGTCGGCCAGGGCGATGGCCTCGTCGAAGCGTTGCAGCCCCATGAGCGCCTGCACGTTGTAGATGAAAGCCTGCCTTGACTCCGGCTCCTGCGCGAGCAGCGCCGAAGAGGCCTCCAGGAGCTTGGCAAAGTTGTCCTGGAGCGAGTAACCGTCCGCCAAAGCCAGTTGGATGTTGGTGCGCTCACGCTCACCGGAGGCATCTTTGAGCGCATCGGCAAGGATTGCGATGCCCTGAGCCGCCGTCGGCTTGGAGCCGACCATGATGGCCGCGGCGGCCAGCTTCATCTTGCGCGCATCAGGGGCCTCTCCCTTGATCCAGAAGCGCGGGAAGGTTGCCCCGCCCAGCGGATCGTCACCGCCTTCGAGATGCGAGTCCTCGCGCAGCCAGTCGAGCAGCGCCTTGGCGCCTTTCAGGTCACCGGAGGCGATACGGTCCAGCATCTCCAGAGCCATGGCGTCGGGTTTTTCCGCGGCGTCCAGCAGCTTGTACTGCCCATCTTCCTTGACCACAAAGTAGGTGATGTTGATGCCGCCGGGAATCTGAATCTTCTCACGATAGCCGACATCGTCGCCGCCTTCGCCTTTGGGATCGCACTCTTGCAGGCGCAGATCGACCTCCACGTCCAGGGAGCTGTCGTCGCGGGCCAGCCAGCTATTCATCTTCTTGCCTGCCTGCAGCGTCTCTTTCATCTCGTCGGCATCGGTGTTTTTCAGGACCTTGAGTGCATTGCGGCTGGAGACTGCCTCCAGCTTGGCCTCAGTCAACTCCGGATCCATGGTGAGCAGGAAGGCGTGCTTGACCAGATCGACGGGCGTGTTGGCGAAGTGCAGATCCTCGTGGTGCTGGGCGGTGCGCAGCACGGTCGCCAGTCCCATGGTCTGCGCAGCATTGTCGCCGGCCGCTCCCGCCTGAAGGAAATCGGCAGCCAGCGGATACTGGCGGAAGTCCATCAGCATTTCGCCGGCGGTGCGCGCGGTTTCTTTGAAGGCCGCCTCGTCGCTGGAGAGTTTGTTGGCCTCGTCCAATCCGGACTTGCTGCCGTGCAGGACGGCCTCGCTGGCCGCCAGCAGCGGCTTGGGCTGCGGGTTCAGCGCCTGCGCGGCCTTGATGGCGCCGGCAGCATCGCCTCTATAGAAGAGAGCGAAGGCGAGGTTATTGGCCAGGCCCAGATCATTCAGCTTGTCCTGGCCCAGCTTCTGATATTCGGCAACCGCCTCTTTCATCCTCGACAGCCGCGCATCGCGCCGTCCCGCCGGGTCGTACTCCAGCAGGATGGCCAACTCGGCCTGGGTGTCGCTGTCGTCGGAGTCCAGTTGGATGGCGGCGCGATAGGCCTCGGCTGCGCCCGTCATATCGCTGCCCGCGCGCAGGTTGCGGCCCACCAGATCGTGCTTGAGAATCTGTGCGAGAACCTTTTCCGCCAGCGCGGAGCTGGGATCGAGCTTGACGGCCTGACGCGCTTCGGCGCGCGCCGCCTCGCCCATTCCCGCCTCCAGCAGCACCTTGGCCACTTGCAGGTGGTGCACGGCTTCATTGGGATGGAGGGCAACCAGACCGCGATACGCGGCCAGCGCCTCCTTCACCTTGCCTTCATGCAGGTAGACTTCCGCCTGCGGCTCGAAGGTGACCAGAAGCGCCGGACCGGCAATCACTTCCGCGACCTTGTTGCGCAGCTCGGTAGCCTCGGCCACGGTGTAGCGCCGCTTCACCACATCGAAGACAAAATGCGCGCCAATCACGCCATCCTTTTCTGTCGAGAAGCTCTCTGTCAGCAGAGCCGGTCCCACCTGAATCGCCGCATCCTTGGGCAGTTCCTTGGGAACAAATCCTGCCGGAGGCACGATCCGGTATTGCCATTCGACACTGGAGGGCTCGTTCAGCCACCAATCGTCCGTGCGCGGCTTCTTGGGCTTGTCCTTATCGTCTTGTTTCTTCTTCTCATCCGCGTCGTCCTTGCGCTTCAGCTCATCGGGCAGGCGCTGGAAGAGCGCGTCCAAACGAATCGCCGCCACGGCGTTGTCCAGATCGGTGTAGCCCCGCTTTGCCTTCTCGGAGACCAGCTTCAATTCAAACTGCCGAGAAATGTCAGCCGGATCGCTGCGCTCCACGCTGGCGAGCGAATCGGCAACGTATTGCCCTTTCACGTAATTGGTGAGGCTCTCCCTGGTGTCCTTGTCGGGCTGATCGGCAAAGGTAGAACGGTAGCGCGACTCGAAGACTCCCTGTGGCTGGCTTCTTTCGGTGACAGTGGCCGGACCGTTGTCGCTCAGAACCATGTCGCGGTATTCAAACAGAACATTATCCTTCGAAGTGGATTCGGGCGTCTTTACCAGGCCAGTCGTCTCCGGGCGCACGATCATTGCCAGCCGGCCCTGATCGTCGATCGGCAGTTGACCCAGGCGCGCATAGCGGTCGGTGGCGTCGATCCACTGCGCAGGCGTTCCCGGCACGTAGACGATGGCGTGATCGAAGAGGCCCATGCCCGGCAGATCGGCCGGCACGTCCATGCGCGAACCAGCATTGAGCAGCGCCACATAGGCAGGAATCCCGGCGGCCCGCAGCATGGCGGCCAGCAGTGTGGCCTTGTCCTTGCAATCGCCGTACTTTTTGGCAAGCACTTCGACCGGATCCTGAGGCACAATCGCCGCTTCGTCGAACTCGATGCCGGTGTAGCGCACCTCATTGTCCAGATAATTCAGAATGGCGGCTTCTTTTTCGGCGATTCCGGATTTGCCGGCGATCAGCTTGTCCACAAGCGCCTGCACCGCGGCGGGATTCGCTTTGGCGTCCACGATCTTGCTGTACTCAGTGGCCATCGTCTGCCACGATGCCCCGGTGGAGAAGCGAATCTCCGGAAGCCGGGCCACATCGGGAGGCAGATAGGGATCGCGCGGTTCAACGCCTTCAATGCGTCCGCAGTCGAAGACGAGCGTCACTCTGCCATTGGCTTCAGTGCGCTCCGGCTTCACATCCTGCAAGAGCAGCGTGCCAGTGCGCAGCGGCAGAGCCTGCGGCGCCTCAAAGGTGATGCGGCTGTGCTGAACGGGAGCCTGATCCCGCCCCAGAGTTATCCAGCCCACATAGCCAGAGGCAAAAAACGGCGCACTCTCCCGCGTAATGTACTCTTCTTCGACGACGACACCGGGGGCGATGGCGGGAAAGGGCGCGTGCAGCGTCTTGTCGTCGCTGTAGGTCTTGTACTCGCCGCCGCGGGCCGGCTCCTCGGTGATGGTTTTCTGATCGAGAGTATGCACGGAGAAATCCGGCGCAATCACGCGCACGTGGATCTCAGGCCGAAGCTCATGCCAGGGCGCCCATCCCACTGCAATCGAATCCCAACCCTCGGCGCCTTTTTGATTCAGCACCTTATAGACCGTATATCCCACATGAGAGACACGTCCAGCCTCGTCGAAGCTGTAGCTGTCATCATCCTCAAGCAGAGCCACATTCGCGCCCTCTGGCGCGCTCACCGCCGAGGCAGCCGTATACAGCGCCTTCGGATCAAGAGAAAAATGCGGCGCCTGCCAGGGCGCAACCGCCGATTGCTGGGCGCAAAGCTGCGCCGAGAGTAATCCAAATACAAGGCAGGTGAGCAAAGAAAAGAAAGCGCGAGTAGAAACAGAAGGCACCGGACACCTCCCGAAGATGCTACAGCACAATTCTTGGGTAGCGCAATTGGCCGCGCTAGGTCGATGCGCCCTAACTCTTCAGCGCCACGCGGATATGCAATTCCTTCAACTGCTGATCGCTGACCGTGGTTGGAGCGTCCACCATCAGGTCGATGGCTTTCGCCGATTTCGGGAAGGCGATCACCTCACGCAGACTGGCCGCTCCGGCCAATAGCATCACGATACGGTCCAAACCGAGGGCGATGCCGCCGTGGGGTGGAGTACCGTACTCCAGCGCGTCCAGGAAAAAGCCGAAGCGCGCGTGCGCCTCTTCATCACTGATACCGAGCGACTGGAAGATCTGCTGCTGGACATCTTTTCTATGGATGCGGATCGATCCCGATCCCAGCTCCAGCCCATTCATCGCCAGGTCATAGCAGTTCGCGCGCACGCTGGCCGGATCACTCACCAGATTCTTCATATCCGCCTCGTGCGGAGCCGTGAAAGGATGGTGCGCCGGCATCCACTTGCCGAGCGCCGCGTCGTACTCGAACATGGGAAAGTCGGTGATCCAGATCGGCTGGAAGGCTTGCGCACCGTCAATGGATTGAGTGGCGGCATTTCGCGCGGCAGCGTCGGCCACGACTTTTTCAGTGACCGCGAAGGCGCCATGCCTCTCGGCGTACTTCTTCGCCAGCTCAGTGCGGAAGTTGCCCGCTGCCGAGTAGACGTTGATCTCGCGTTCGCTCAGACGGCCTTCGAATTTTGTATCACTGGCTTTGACCGGATGGGCCGGATCGCCAGCGACAATGATGACAAAGTCGGCCTCCGAGGCTCCGGCTAACTCGCGCACCTTGATGGCAGCTTCCGGAAATCCCTTGGCCAGTCGCTTGAAGTCATCGATAAACTTTGCGCCCTTCTTCAAATCGAAGAGGGGATGATTGTCTTCGCGCTCCTTGCGGCTCAGTTCGCCTACATTCGGAATGCGCAGAGCCACCACCGGCAGCGCCGGATCGATCTGCAACGCGATCAGATTTTCATCTGTGAATGCCCCACGGACATCGATCAATCCCGGCAAGCGCAGATCCGGCTTGTCGCTGCCGAACTGCCGCATCGATTCGTCGTAGGTGATCTTCTTGAACGGCGTGGGCAGTGTAACGCCAGCCGCCGCAAAGCCCGCCGCCATGAACCGTTCCACCACGCCGAAGACCGTCTCCTGGCGCGGAAAGCTCATCTCCAAATCGACCTGCGTAAACTCAAGCTGGCGGTCGGCGCGCAGGTCTTCATCGCGAAAGCAGCGCGCGATCTGAAAGTATTTATCGAAGCCGGAGATCATCAGAATCTGTTTGAATATCTGCGGCGACTGCGGCAGCGCATAAAACTCGCCGGGATGCACACGGCTGGGTACCAGAAAATCCCGTGCGCCTTCGGGCGTGCTCTTGGTCAGGATCGGCGTTTCAATCTCCAGAAAGCCCTGCTGGCTCAGGTTGTCGCGGATGGCGATCGTAATGTCGTGGCGCAGGCGGAAGTTGTGCTGCATCTCCGGGCGGCGCAGATCCACGTAGCGGTACTTGAGGCGGACCTCTTCGTTTTGTATCGCCTCTTCCGAAGGCGAAAAGGGCGCAAGGCGCGTGTCGTTCAAGACCAACAGCTCGGTTGTCTCGATCTCGATCTCGCCGGTCGGCATCTTGGGGTTGACGGTCTCAGCCGAGCGCAGCCGCACCTTGCCTACCGCGGCCACAACGTACTCCGGCCGCACCTGTTCGCCCTTGGCGTGGCCGTCCGGCGTCAGTTCCTTGTCCAGTACAATCTGGCTGATGCCGCTGCGGTCGCGCAGATCGAGAAAGATCAGGTTGCCGTGATCGCGCCGCCGGTTGACCCAGCCCATGAGTACGACAGTTTGTCCAGCCTGCGCGACGCGAAGATCGCCGCAGTGATGCGTCCGTTCGAGATTACCTAAGAAATCAAGCACTGCTCATATCCTTTGTCTGTCTGACTTTACTGAATTGTCTTTGCGGTGGGCGTGCTACTTGTTTCTTTGCTGAATTAGGGAGTTTCGTCGCGCAAATAAAGGGTTGGACCACCTGAACGGAGCCCTTGTGCCAGACGTGCCGCCTCTTTGGCGCTTACCGGCGCGACCGTAATCGGAGACGCCAGAAAGAAATCCAGTTGGGACTCGGATGGTATCCATATCGTTGGCCCAGGTGATGCCGCTGCAACCACTGTGCCGACACCTGCGCCAACCCCAGCGCCTGTTGCCATGCCCGCAACCCTGCTGCTTCCGTTTGAAGTGACAAGGCCTTTCGTCGTGCTAACGCCACTAACAGAACTACCGACGATCCCGCCTACGAATGCGCCTCGGACAACTTTTTTCTCTGTAGGTTCTGTCTTACTCATACCAGTAACCTTGAATGGGTGGGTATAAAGCGGATAGCTTCGTCCGCCAAGATCAAGCGAAACCAACTCCAGAGTCAGGCCTGGACTTCCGGTCAATCTGCCTGCTTTCTTGGATTCGGTTACAAGCCCATGCACTGTCGCGCCGCGCGGTATGGCCAGCGCATCTCCGACGACCACGTCCTCACTCACGATAAACACCAGTGGCGTACCGTGTTTCAAGCGTTTGCTATCGAGCGAGTCAGTCGTCCACACACGCAAAAGCGACTCTTCAAGGACCGTGATTGGCGCCTTGAAGTCTTGCTTTGGCGATACCTCCGGCTGAGCGGCTTGCGTCTCGGTTCCCGTTTGAACCGAGGATGGAGCCAAATTTTGAGCCATCGCTACCTGACTGCTGAATGTCAATGCGACAGACCAAGCCAACAAACAGGAGACGTTCTTCTTGCGAATCAAGGGGATCATGATAACCACTCTCCATTTATTTGCTTGAAGCTTCAGACAAAAAAGCAGCCAACTCAGCGCGAGGAACCTTGCTCTGTACTCCGGTCGAGAAGTTCTTCACCGTAAGAATACCGGATTGAAGCTCATCCTCGCCCAGAATCACGATCTGGCGGGCCGTCTTTTCCGCCGCGTCGAAGGATTTTTTCAGCCGGAAGCTGCCCTCGCCCAACTCGATCCACAATCCCTGATGGCGCAACTCGCGGGCCAGGCTGAGCGCGGCGGCGTTCAGCGTCTCCCCCAGCGGAGCAATAAACGCATCCGCCTTGGCCGCAACGGACTCGCCTTCCTGCTGCGCCAGCAAGGTCAGCACAAGCCGGTCCTCGCCGATGGCGAAGCCGATTCCCGGCGCGCGCGGCCCGCCCAGCATCTCGCTCAGGCCGTCGTAGCGCCCGCCGCCCAAGAGAGCATTCTGCGCGCCCAATCCGCCATGCGTAAACTCAAAGGTCGTTCGCGTGTAGTAGTCCAGGCCGCGCACCAGCCGATGATTCCGCGTATACGGCACACCCGCCGCATCCAGCGCCTCGGTGACTGCCGCAAAATGCTTCTTCGATTCCTCGTCGAGTGAGTCGGCAATCATCGGCAGCGTCTCAATAATCGGCTGATCTGCCGGAACCTTGCAATCCAGTACCCGCAGCGGATTGGTCTCCGCCCGCCGCTGACAATCCGGACACATTTGTGCAACGACGGGAACGAGAGCGGCCCGAAGAGCTTCATTGTAGCGAGCGCGGTCCGCGGAGGATCCGACAGAATTCAGGTGCAGCGTCCATCCTTTGATGCCCAACTCATCCAGCAGCGTGGCCAGCATCTCCAGCACCTCCGCGTCGCGCAACGGCGACTCGCTCCCCGCGCTGGGCGGCCCAATCACCTCGGCGCCAATCTGTGAGAACTGCCGGTAGCGCCCCTTCTGCGGCCGCTCCCGCCGGAACTGCGGACCGATATAGTAGAGCTTTTGCAGCAGCCCGCTCTCGCCCAGCTTGTTTTCAATGTATGCGCGTACTACTCCGGCTGTATTCTCGGGACGGAGGGTGAGGGACTGCGAAGAAGAGAAAAATTGCCCATCCAGCTTCTCGATCTGTACGTCGTTCCGCGCAATCCATTCATTGTCAGCAGCCGTTGTCGGGACCACGAGTCTTAGCTGGAGCACCTCCGGCTTCGTGCCGTTAGCGACTTCTTTATCCTTAGCCTTGCTGAGCGTTTTAATGGCCTCGGCAGAGATCGTTGGACGGAAGGCAACAAATTCAAAAGGGGGTGGGGGGAAGGCGCGATTAGAGTCTCGTATCACTCTCAATTCAACACCTGGGTGAGGATTTAGAAGGATATTGGGTGATTGATGCCGTAACTGGTCCACATAATTCTGTTTCCAGATATTGATGAGCTTGCTTTGGTCGAACCGTTCACCGTCAGACCACGAAAACATCTCCTTGGAGACGATGTCGGTCTCCTCGCCCACGCCACGGGCAAAGAGGCCGGTGTCCTCGAAGACCGGGGTGCGAATCTCGCCGAAGTTGTAGCGCGCAAAGACCGCCCGCGCCGTCGCCTCAATCCGGTTCCAAAGCGCCGTCTCCGGCGGCAACAGATCCCGCGTCCCGCGTACTGCTTTCAATGTCTGGCTCATCAGCGATAACCTTTTTCTCAACTTCAAGGATACAAGGTGTGAGCCATGATCCTCCATGCCGCCTCAGTCGCTGCTTTTTCGTAGACCAACTGGCGCAAGCTCCGGTGTAAATCCAATGTGTTCAACAATCCTCGCCGGAATCGTGGTTGAGATGGCTGCATAGGATGGATCGGATCGATCTTAACCATCGATATGTGATGTACATCACCTCCACATATATCTATCGATGCAACCATAGCCTCATAGCCGCAAGGCTCCTTCTCGCATTTTGATTCCCCAATTTCCTCGAAGGAGGCTGCACATGAAACTAGACTCATCCGCATTCGTCGCCGATCCAGAGCTGATTCATGCATTGGAAAAGCGTTCCACCGCAATCTCCTGCTGTGGTGACCGCGTTCTATTTACTCAGGGAGATGAACCGCAGGGACTCCATATTCTGACTCACGGTGAAATCACCCTCACGATGACCTCGCCGAATGGCAAGGAAGTGATGAAGATCCAAGTCTGCGCTGGCTCGATTCTGGGCCTGCCGGGACTGATCGGGGATGCGCCCTACACACTGACCGCTGTCGCCCGCGATGGTGCGCGAATCAGCTTCATTCCCCGCAATCAGTTCACCGGCATGATGCAATCCAACCCGATGCTCTCGCTGAAGATTCTTGAAGTGCTGGCCGCCGAGGTCCGCGCCGCCCGCCGTGCTCTTTCCAATGCCTGAGGCGGCGGCGCACTGGCAGTCTTTTCAGAGGTACTGGATGAGAACCCGCTTCAGGTATTTGCTCTCCAGCAGTTGAGCGATTCGCTTCACGATATTGCGACGGAGATCGAGTTCGACGGGAATGTTGGGATCCTGATGCGCTTCATTGATCCTGGTGCCAACGGCGAACTTCACAATGTCGCTGTCGAGCAACATGGTGGCAAGGCGCACGGCGGGATTTGACCTCATCTCCTCGGGAGCAAATCCCTCTTCGAGCAGGCGAAGGACCTCGCCCAATGTGAGCGTTCCTTCCGTCACCAGTTCGAAGCCTTCCATGCGGGCGGAGGGAGGAACCTTCGAATGAACTTGCTGGCGCATATCGATCTGAATCGGGCGATTCAACAGGCGCGAGACGATATTCGCCGTCGTACCGCCGCAGATGACCTTGCGTCCGGCGGTATGTTCGGCCATATTGGCAAGATCATGGTCGTGGGCGCGATTGAAGGGGGCGCCGGTCATCACCAGCAACTGACGGGGACTGCGAAAGTAGACCACGCCGCAGGTAATGTCGTCCTTGGCGCTGAGGCCGTCAACCTCTTCGGCTTTTGCGACCAGAAGGCGTGAGAGTTCGCGGGCGGAAATATAGGGATAGCGATCGATCTTTTCACGGACAAATTTGTCCACGCTTTCCAATCCCCATCCGAAGGGGGTGCGAAACTCGCCCATGCCCGCCTGGGTGATGCCATCGGAGAAAAAGACAATGCGATCTTCACGCTGTGCGTCGAAGTTCGAGAAGCTGATGACGCGGTCCTGCCAGCGCTTGGGGCGAACTTCGGTCTTGGCAACGCTCAACTCGCCGTAAGGGCGGACCAGCAGGAAGGGCGGGTTGCCATGTTCGATGATGCGGGTCTCGCCGGTGCTGGCCATATCGACAACGGTAAAGGTGGAATAGCTGATCTTGCGCACACTGCAAATGGGCAGCGTGTCCATGATGATCTCCGCCGACTCGCGTATGTCCATGGCGCTGGCCGCGAACTTCAACGCCATGCTCGCCGTCATGCTGGCCAGCACGCTGGCTTTCACGCCGCTGCCCAGTCCGTCGGAGAGAACCGAAACAATGCGGCCTTCCTGCTTGACCTGCTGGGTGAGAAAGACATCGCCGGAGATCAACTGGCCGTGCTTGGCCCGCTGGCAGGAATCGACTTCGATAAAGCTCTCTGCGCTGCTCATTGCTGCGCACCGGAATCGTTGCCGTCAACTTCTTCAGGACTGAAGGAGCGAACGATGGAGTTGAGGATGATCTCCGAATCGGCCGCGTTTTCACCGAGGAGAAAGGCAATCTGCTGCACGGTCTTCAGGTTCTTCTGAATCACCTCGCGGGCGCGCCCGATGATCTGTTCCTTCTGAAAGATGGGTTTGGTGATGTCCTGAAAGATGCCGCACATCACCGAATGCGGCTCGATGGTAAAGATGCTGGTATTCAGAATGCTGCGCTGGTAACGGATGTCATGGCCGACAATGTCTTCGCCAGATTCAAGCACGCGGCGAAACAAATAGGAGAAGGGAATTACGGCGCTCAGCGCACTGCCTTCAAGATTTGCGGAGTCATCGGGATCTTCGGAGAAGAGGCGCACAAAATTTGCATTGCTCTCGATGATCTTCAAATCTTCGTCGACAATGACAACCGCGGAGGGCATTTTCTGCAGAAGCGCATTGGCCTTTTTCTGCGCCAACCTGCGGGTATAGGTGGCGCACATCATGCGCTCGGCATTCTTGGCAATCAAGGCGTGCGCGAAATCGCGGCAGGAGTCGTATCCGCAGCCGCCGCAATTCAGTTCATCGTCGGCAGAGTACTTGCCCACAGTCCGCAGCGCATCCCGCAATTGCATTTCGCTGTACTCGTTGCGCGCGACGGGAGATGCGGAGTAGCTCCCGTCGATTCCCAGCGCCAGTTTGCGCGGCAGTCCAGCGCCCGGCTTTGCGTAGTGGACGATGTCATAGCGGCGGCGGGCGACCGATGTGTTGCGCGCAGCCTTGGGGCCGTTCACGCAGGAACCGGCGCAGGCGGTCAATTCAAAAAAGATATTGTGACCGGGCTTCCACTCGGAGATGCCCTTCAAAGCCTGTTCGACATTTGAAATTCCAGAAAAAGACATGAACTGCGAACGGCTGACTGCCCGGCTGCCATCGGCATCTGGAACCATTCCACCGTCGATCGGATAGAGCGCGCCTTCTTCGGCCGGCTCCGGCTGAAAGCGGTCCTCGGCGGTTTCCGCAATCTCGTCAAGATGAATGTTTTCCTCTGTCAGCCAATGATCCAGATCCTCGAAGGTGAGCACCGCGTCAAGAAGCTCAGGATGCTGTTCGGCCTCCTTCTTCTTGGCAATGCAAGGCCCGATGAAGACAATTGCAATGCCTTCTCCGTATTGCGCGCGCAGCATCTTGCAATGCGTCAACAAAGGCGACAGAACACTGAAGATGTGCGGCTGGCACTCGGAATGATATTTCCCAATGAAATCCACGACCACGGGACAAGCGGATGATATCCAGATCTGCTTCGGCTCGCTCAGCATCAGCGAGTGGATGCTGGCCGAGACCTGCTGCGCGCCCAGCGCGGTTTCCGATACGGCGAAGAATCCAAGTTTCTTGAGAGCATGAATCAACTGAACCGGACGCACGCCGGAAAACTGCGCGACGAAGGAAGGAGCCAGCGAGACAATGACCTTACGCCCGCTGGTCAAAAGAGCTTTCACCGTAGGCAGATCGTCGCGCACGCGCTTGGCGCTGTTCGGGCAAGCCAGCACGCAGTTGCCGCACATGATGCACAGATCGGGCACTACGCGCGCATAGCCATCCTCGACACGGATTGCCTTGACCGGGCACTCGCGGATGCATTTGTGGCAATCCTGACACTCGCGCTCCTGCGTGTAGATGGGATTAAGCCGTTCCATGGTCACCTCGCAGCAGACGGCCCGGCTCTTGCAGAATTTCGCGCAACCTGGCCGCGGTGACGCCGTGGTAAAGCTCTCCGCCAATCATCAGATTTGGCCCTTGCTTGCACTGATCCTGACAGAGCCGGCCGGTGAGGCGCACGGAAGCATTCAATCCGTGGCTCTGCACATACTGATTGATGATTGCGAGGTTATCG
The DNA here is from genome assembly GCA_049587335.1 of Occallatibacter sp. Taxonomy (GTDB): domain Bacteria; phylum Acidobacteriota; class Terriglobia; order Terriglobales; family Acidobacteriaceae; genus Telmatobacter. The sequence goes on from JBAVDS010000048.1 coordinate 32,316, forward strand.
GAGTTTCCGCGGGCGAAGCAGGAACTTCCCAGGCAAACCACGATTTCTACAACGTCGTTATCGTGCGGCATGGTTCACCTCAATTCTCCTGCAAATGCACCAGTCGAGAGGAAGCATCCGGCAATACGCTGGCGAGAGTCTCCATCGTTCCCCGTCCTCCCTGTCCCTGTCCCGCAAAGCGGCCGAGTGAAAAGATTTGGCCGCGCAGGCATTGATTGCAATCGACGGCGCTCTCCTCGATGCAGGCCTTGGCGGGATAAATCTCATAGAGGCTGCGGTATTTTACCGGAGTCAAATTCGGCATCACTACATTCGCGCCGACGTTGAGGCCGCGCTTTCGTCCATTGGCCTTGTTGATCGTGGCCAGCGCCGTCGTGCTGGGAATGTTGGCCGTGGGACAGACAATGCGCGTCAGCGCGATCATCTTGTAGACCATCTCTTCATTGCTCGCAACCTGCTCGGAGGAGTCAATCCGGGGACGAAGCGCACCGGAGCCGAGCGGCGTTGCGGCGTGCGCAATGTAGGGACCGATGCCGATCATGTCGAGATCGAGGGCGCGGAATGCAAGTATGTCATCGGCAAGGCTCTCGAAGGATTGTCCGGGAATGCCAACCATGACGCCGCCACCGGCTTCGTAGCCGAGGCTCTTTAATTTTCGCAGCAGCGTCAAGCGATCGGGACGTCCGGGAAAGCGGCGCGGGTGAATGATGCGAAAGAGATTTTCATCCGAAGTTTCAAAACGAAGCAGATAACGGTCCGCGCCCGCTGCGCGCCATAAACGCAACTCCTCCATGCGGCGCTCACCGAGACTCAACGTTACAGCCAGCGCCGTTTCGCGCTTGATCCAGCGCACAATCTCCGCAATCCATGCGGCTGTGAGTTGATCGTCCTCGCCGGCCTGCATCACGACGGTTCCATAGCCAAGTCTTTCGGCCTGACGGACGCAATCGAAGATTTCTTCTCTGGTCATGCGATAACGCGGCAAGGCGCGATTGCCCTGCCGCAGTCCGCAGTACATGCATTGACGCTCGCAATGACTGGAGACTTCGATCAATCCGCGCAGATGAACCGCGTCCCCGACCTGCTCCCGGCGCACGGCATCGGCCTGTTCGTACAACTCCTGCAGGCGGGATGGATGGCTCTCACGGAGCCATCCAAGCAGATCGACTTTGGTCAGAGCGGTCATGGTTAGTTGACAAGTGCCATGTTGCTTTCATTGAGGCGAGCGGCATCTCTGGCCGCAAGCAGTTCGAGATGCTCTTCCCGTGCTTGCCTGTAGGCTGCCAGAGCCTCAGGAAAAGGCTCAAGAGCGCGTTCCAGAATGCCAAGCGCATAGGCAATTACCAAGCCGTAATTGGTGATAGGCACAGCTTGACGCTGACACTCGTGAATGCGATGGAGCATCTCCTGACGATTCCACATACAGGCGCCGCAATGAATTACGAGCTTGTAAGGCGATAGGTCTTCAGGAAAATCGTGGCCCTTCACCGTGGTGAAATCGAGCTTGCCGCCAACGTAGCGCTCCAGCCAACGGGGAATCTTCACTCGACCAATATCTTCCTCGATCGGATGGTGTGTGCAGGATTCAGCGACCAGCACCTTGTCGCCGGGCTTGAGCAAATCCACTGCAACGGCAGCCCTCGTCTGCGCAATCAGATCACCCTTCAAACGCGAGAGCAGAATGGAAAATGCCGTCAGCGGGATGGAATCGGGTGTGATGCGAGCGACCTGCTCGAAGACCTGCGCATCGGTGATGACAATGCTGGGAAGTGTCTTCAGATTGTCGAGTGTTCTCTGCAATCCGGCGTCTTTCACCACAACGCATGAGCATTCGCCGTCGAGCAATTCACGAATGGATTGCGCCTGCAATTGCTTGATGCGGCCCTTGGGCGCTTCCTTGTCGATGGGCATGACGAGCACTGCCGTTTCTTCTGGCTTGATCAAGTCGCGCAAGAGTGTTGGAGGCTCAACGGATTCCGCCGGCGCAATCTCCTGGAGCCTAGCGCGGAATTTGTCCATTCCGACTCCAGTGGTTGCAACGAGTTTTACATAGGGGAGGTTCTCCTGCTCGAATCGGATCAAGTGCTCTGTCATGGGACGTTGCAGATCCGTCTTGTTCAAGGCAACCAGAACGGGAATCTTCTGCGCGCGGAGTTCAGCCAGCAGCTTCTCCTCGAAATCAGTCCATATGCCCGACTCGATTACGAGCACGCCGATGTCAGTGCGCTCGATGACCTTGCGCGTCTTCTCGATGCGCTGCGCACCCAGCGCTCCCACGTCATCGACTCCAGCCGTATCGATAAATAGCACCGGTCCGATGGGCAACAGTTCCATCGGCTTCTCGACCGGATCGGTGGTTGTGCCCGCCACATCCGAGACGATCGAAACCTTCTGCTGGGTCATCGCATTCAGCAGGCTTGATTTGCCAACGTTGCGGCGTCCGAAGAAGCCGATGTGCAGCCGAAATCCCTTTGAAGTTGCCCGTATCATCGTGATCTCCTTTTTTCTTCCTATACAAAAATGTCGCGTTGGCCGCTGCGAACCTTGTTCAACATAGGCAGCGCGCAAGCGGTTTGTTGACCATCCATCTGTTGCAACTCGATCGAAATAAGTTTTTCTCCGGCGGATTTTGCCTGTGGGCCGGCGTAGTCGCAAAGGTACTCTTGAAAAGTGGAAAGCGCGTTGGGATGACAGTGGTACTTGATCTCTCCCGGTTTGGCAATATCCATGAAATCCTGTCCGGTGCGGCCCAGGCGATAACAAGCCGTGCAGAAGGAAGGCAAGTATCCCAGTGAGACAACATCGCTCACGACTTCTTCGACTGAGCGATGATCGCCGAGTTGAAACTGGCTGCCGTTGGGATCGCCTTCACCGTCCTTGTATCCGCCAGGATCGGTCCGGCTGCCGGCTGAGATTTGCGAGATGCCAACCTCGAATGTCGCGCGGCGCACATCCGCTCCTTCGCGTGTCGACATGATCATTCCCGTATAAGGCACGGCGAGTCGCATGATCGCGATCATCTTCAGGAAATCCGCATCGCTGACCGGATGAGGTGGCTGGGAAGCGATGTCGGATCCCACAGCCGGCTCCATGCGCGGAAAGCTGATGGTATGCGGGCCGACTCCAAAGCTCTCTTCCAGATGGCGAATGTGCTGCATCATGGCGATGATCTCGAAGCGCCAATCGTAGAGTCCGAAGAGGACGCCCATGCCCACATCGTCGATGCCCGCTTCCATCGCCCTGTCAAAGGCCGTTGCGCGCCAATCGTAGTCGCGCTTGGCGCCCTTCAAATGCACTGCGGCATAGGTAGGGCGATGATAGGTTTCCTGGAATAGCTGAAAGGTTCCGATCTCCGCATCTTTAAGCTGGCGGAAACGCTCCGTCGTTTGCGGGGCCAGATTCACATTGACGCGACGGATTTCGCCGGGGCCGATCCGCGTGTCGTAAATGGTTGCAATGCTGTCAAGAATGTATTGAAAACCCTGCGGCGGCAGAGCCTCTCCAGCCACCATCAACACCCGCTTGTGTCCCTGGCGAATGATGATGCGAGTCTCCTCGGCAATCTCTTGCTGCGTGAGCGTGCGCCGCTTGAGAGTTGCATTGGTCGCGCGAAAAGCGCAGTAGGTACATTCGTTCATGCAGCGGTTGGAGATATAGAGGGGCGCAAAAAAGACCAGGCGGGATCCGTAGATATCCTCTTTGATCTGCTTCGCGGTAGAGAAGATTTCAGCCAGCAACTCCGGATTTTCGACGTAGGAGAGGCAAGCAACCTCGTCCGTGGAAAGCCCGCGCATCTCCCGCGCCTTGGCCAGCAGTTCACGAACTCGTGTTGCTCCCGGGCGCAGGCTGCGCGCCAGTATGCCTTCTATCGCTTGCTCATTGATAAACTCCGCTTGCTCGTGCGTAATCATGAGATCTCCTGTTCCGAACCCTCAGTTGGCGCCGATGCTTCCTCGATCCGCGCTGGCTGCCTGTTCCGGGTTGTCGTTCTCAATCCGGCTGTCGATGACTTCCACTGCTTTTGCGGCGGTGCAGTGAGGAATGTGTTCGCCGTCGATCATTACGGTAGGACCGCACTCGCATTTCTCGAAGCAGAATCCTGCACGCACATCGAGGCGGCCTTCCAATCCGCTTTGCTCTGCGTGGCGCAGCACGCCATTCAGTACTTCCTGCGATCCTTTCAAGAAACAGTTCGTTCCCAGGCAGACGCTGACCTTGACCTTGTCTTCTCCCGTGGACTGTGTCAGCGGAAGCGATTCATCCGCGATGCGGCGGCGGCTCTGATAACTGGTATGCAGCAGATGATGCGCCTTCTCTCCGCCAATATCGCCGAGGAACTTCGCGTAGCACTCGGTGATGAAGACGTTGTCCTGGGACTTATGCAGTTGCAGCATCTTGTCGGCATGATAGAGGCCCTTGGTTCTGAGCGCGCGCGCATCGCGTGAAGTGCTCACCGGCTGCCCTGCACCACCGATGCAGCCGCCGGGACAGGCCATCACTTCAATCACGTCGTAATGGCTCTTCCCTGCCCTCACCTGCTCAGCAACCACGCGCGCGTTGCGAAGCCCATGCACAATCGCCAGTTTGAGTTCCGTGCCATCGATGGTGATGGTGGCTTCGCGCAGGCCGGAATCGCCGCGCACTTGCTGGAATTCAACGTTGTCCAGCTTCTTGCCTGTAACTTTTTCTGCCGCATAGCGCAGAACCGCTTCCATCACGCCGCCGGAGTTTCCGAAGATGACTCCCGCGCCGGTGTAGAAGCCGAAGGGCATATCGAAGGACTCTGGCTGCAACGTATCGAAGAGTATGCCGGCGGATTGAATCATCTGCGCCAGCTCCTGCGTGGTCAGAACATAATCAACATCCGGATCGCCATTGACACCCATCTCCGGTCGCTGCGCCTCGAATTTCTTTGCCGTACAGGGCATGATGGCTACGACCTTCAGATCCTTGCGCTCGATCTTCAACTCTTCCGGCAGCATGGCCTTCAAGAGTGAGCCGAACATCGCCTGCGGAGAGCGGCAGGTGGAGAGGTTGGGCAGTAGCTCAGGGAAATACTGCTCCGCGTACTTCACCCAACCGGGGCAGCAGGAGGTAAACATCGGCAGCGTTCCGCCTTGTGTCTTGCGCTCCAGAAACTCGGAGCCTTCCTCGATCACGGTGAGATCGGCGGCATAGGATGTGTCGTAGATCTGGTCGAAGCCAAGCTGCTTGAGCGCGGCAACGATGCGTCCGGTGGTGATCTCTCCCGGCTTCATGCCGAAGCACTCGCCCAGGCCAACGCGCACGGCCGGCGCGATCTGCACAATGACCGTCTTCTTGGGATCGGCGAGCAGATCCCAGACCCGATCGACCTCGGACTTCACAGTGAGCGCGCCCACGGGACAGACGCTGGCGCATTGGCCGCAGTTGACGCATTCAACTTCGCCGAGCAGTTTGCCAAAGGCGGGCTGCACGCTGACCTCGTGGCCGCGATGCGCGAAGTCGATTGCGCCGATACCCTGAATCTCCGAGCACATACGCACGCAGTCGCCGCAGAGCACACACTTGTTTGGATCGCGAACCAGAGATGGAGAAGACTCATCGAGCGGCACCGGCTGATGCACGCTTTTGAAGCGCACCTTCTTGACTCCCAGGCGCAATGCGAGACTCTGCAACTGGCAGTTGGCGCTGCGCGAGCAAGTCGGGCAGCTCTGGTCGTGATTGGCCAGCAGCAATTCCACCGCGATCTTGCGAATCTCACGAATCTCCGGCGTTGTGGTCAGAACCTTCAGACCCGGCTCTGCGGGCGTGGAACACGCGCCCTGAATCCCGCGCCCTTCAATCTGTACCAGGCACAGGCGGCAGGCGCCGTAGACGCTGAGTTCAGAGTGATAGCAAAACGTGGGCAAATCAATGTTGGCCTTGCGAACCAGTTCGAGCAGGTTGCGCTCGCCTTCGATCGCGACTGTCTTTCCATCAATCGTCAAAGTTGGCTGCGTGAGCTTGTTCATCTGGTTATATCCCCTCGACCGCGTGAATTTTGCAGGCTGTGGCGCAGGCGCCGCACTTGATGCAGAGCTCCGGATTGATGCTGTGCGGCTGTTTCTTTTCGCCGCTGATGGCTCCGGTGGGGCAGGCTTTGATGCAAACTCCGCAGCCCTTGCATTTGACCTGATTGATTTCTGGACTCAACAGCGCCTTGCAGCGGCCCGTCCGGCAGCGCTTCTCAAAGACGTGCTCTTCGTACTCCTCGCGAAAGTAGCGCATGGTGGAGAGCACTGGATTCGGCGCCGTCTTTCCCAGGCCGCAGAGCGAGCCAACCTGCACCGCGTGTCCCAATTTCTCCAGCAGGTCGAGCGTATTCTGATCGGCGCGGCCTTCAATCACGTCGTCCAATAGCGCGAGCAGTTGCCGCGTTCCCTCCCGGCAGAGTACACACTTGCCGCAGGATTCGCGCTGTGTGAACTCCATGAAGAAGCGCGCAATGCTCACCATGCAGGTGCCTTGGTTCATCGCCACCAGACCACCGGAGCCGACCATGGCGCCCACGGAGCGCAGAGACTCATAAGCGAGCGGCAAGTCGAGATGATCTTCGGTCAGGCATCCACCGGATGGGCCGCCGATCTGCACGGCCTTGAAGCCGGTCTTCCAAATCTTTCCTGCGTCGTCGGTGACGCCGCCGCCGATGTTGTAGACGATCTCGCGCAGCGTGGTGCCGAAGGGAACTTCGACCAAACCAGTGTTGGAGACATGGCCGGTGAGTGCGAAGGTCTTGGTGCCGGGCGAGTCTGGTGTTCCGATGCTCTTGAAAACATCCGGACCGACGTTGAGAATGCGAGAGACATGAGCCAGCGTCTCGACGTTGTTGATGATCGTCGGCTTGCCCCACAGTCCGCTCTGCGCGGGAAAGGGCGGCTTGGGCCGCGGCATTCCGCGCTGGCCTTCGATGGAGGCGATCATGGCCGTCTCTTCGCCGCAGACAAATGCGCCCGCGCCTTCCATCACTTCGCACTTCATTGAGAGGCCGGTGCCGAAGACGTTCTTGCCGAGAATGCCTTCTTGCTCGGCGGCAGCCACGGCGTGGCGCATACGCTCGACGGCCAGCGGATATTCGGCGCGGACATAGACCAGCGTCTCATTGGCGCCGATCGCGCGCGCCGCAATCATCAGGCCTTCAATCACGCTGTGCGGATTGCCCTCCATCACGGAGCGATTCATGAATGCGCCGGGGTCGCCTTCGTCGCCGTTGCAGATCACGTATTTCTTGGTCGAGTTCTGAATGCGCGCTGCTTCCCACTTGCGTCCTGTGGGAAAGCCGCCGCCGCCGCGCCCGCGCAGGCCGGAGTCGAGAATCGTCTTGCAAATCTCTTCGGGTGTCATCTCGACAAAGGCCTTCTTCGCCGCTCGATAACCGCCGTGCAGCATATATTCGTGAATATCTTCGGGATCGAGGAATCCGCATTCGCTCAGCACCAGACGATCCTGGCGCGCATAAAAAGGATTGTCCTCCAGGCCGCGGCAGCTCTGTCGTGTCGCCGGATCCTTGTAAAGAAGCCGTTCCACAACCTGGCCGCTAGTAAGCGTTTCCCGCACAATCTCGGCAACGTCCTCGGCCCGCACTTTTGTGTAGAGAATGCCGTCGGGCACCACGGAGACCAGCGGTCCCATCTGGCAAAAGCCCTGGCAGCCGCTCTTGGAGAGGCGAATTTCATCGCCGGCGGCTTCGGCGCGCAGTTCGAGAATCACGCGCAGACCGGCGCTTGCGATCTCGCTCTTGAACTGTTCATAAACCTTCATCGCGCCGTTGGCCATGCATCCGGTTCCGGCGCAGAGAATCACCCGGCGCACTTGCGCGTGCGTTGAAATTCCATTCCCATTTCCAGGGGTGAATGTGAGAACTTCCGCCTTAGACATGGCGCTCCTCGGCTGAGAGCTGCTCAGCAGCGGAAGCGGTTGGCATCGCCTCCTGGGCTTTGATCTCATCCACCAGCGCCACGGCGCGCTCCGGAGTGATCTGACCGTAGACTTGTTCGTCAATCACGACGACCGGCGCCAATCCGCAAGCGCCCAGGCAGGCCACCGTCTCAATAGTGAAGAGCATATCGGCGGTGGTCTTGTTCTTCTCGCTCGTGCCCAGCTTCTGATGCAATGCGTTCAGCACGGGGATGGACTGCTTCACATGGCAGGCCGTGCCGTCGCAGATGCGAATCACGTGCTTGCCCTTCGGCTCCAACGCAAAGTGCGCATAGAAGGTGGCCACGCCGAAGACGCGCGCCGGTGGAACATCCAGCGAGGTCGCCACATATGTGAGCACCTCTTCCGGCAGATACTGATATTCGTGTTGAATCGCCTGCAGGATCGGAATCAATCCGGAGGGGCGGCGGGAGTGACGATCGAGAATACTGACTACCTTCTCGAATTTCTCCGCGCGATCAACGGCAATAGGCATCGACGCCATCTAAACAGCCTCCTTCTCTTGAATCGGTACACGGAATCGCCGGGCCAGCTTCCAGGAAAGCGAGGCCAGCGAGTTGTATAGATCTTCGTTATGCACAATGATCTGTTCGGGAACTTTCAGCTTGACGGGAGCAAAATTCCAGATCGCCTGAATACCGCCCTTCACCATCTCATCGGCTACCGCCTGCGCCACCTGGGCGGGGGTGGTGATGATCCCCAGATGAATGCTCATGCGCGGGGCTAGATCGGCGAGCTTGTCGAGAGAGAGCACAGCCTTTTCGTGAATCCATTGGCCAATCTTGGTCGGGTCGGTGTCAAAGGCGGCTACGATCCGCAGCCCGAACTGAGAGAAGCGTTCATGGCCCAGCAGCGCGGTGCCGAGGTTTCCCACACCCACCAGAAAAGCCTCGTTCACGTTGTTCCAGCCCAAAAAGGTCTCGATGGCCATAATCAGTTCACTGACGGAATAACCCGTCTTGGGGCGGCCAATGATCCCTGTATATTGCAGATCCTTACGGACTTGTACTGGAACCAGGCTGAGGTCCCGCCCAATTGCGCTACATGAAACCTGATTGACTCCCATCGCCTCCAGATCGACCAGGTAGTGGTGGTACTGGGGCAGGCGCTTCAGGCTAGGCTGCGGAATCGATGGCGCCTCAGGGCGCTGGATCGGCAACGCATTCGATAAATTCATATCGATAACCATATACCGAGTTTAGGGCGCTCTCGTTTGGCGCTCAGTGACAGCGATCACGCCAGCTCGAAACCAAAGTTTGGCCGCAAAGACCGACCCGCTATGATGGTCACCAGCGGCCAACCGGCCCCGCAGACTCAACAATGTCCAGCACGATCTTCATCTCGGCAGGCGAGGCCAGCGGCGAGCACTATGGCGCGCTGCTCGTCGCCGCACTGAAAGAACGGCTCGCAACCTCCGGCGCGAGGGCCAGCTTCGTTGGGATGGGCGGCGCGCGCATGGCCACTGCCGGTCTGAAATGCATCGTCCGCTCGGAAGATATGGCGGTGATGGGGCTGACCGAGGTCGTCCTGCACCTGCCGCGCATCTGGCGCGAGTTTCGCAAGCTGAAGCGGGCGATTCGCCAAGCGCCGCCCTCGGTCGCAGTTCTCATCGACTTTCCGGAGATTCACTTCCGTCTGGCGCGGGAGTTCCACCGCCTGGGCGTTCCCGTGATCTTCTTCGTCAGTCCCCAGTTGTGGGCCTGGAAGAAGCACCGCATCCGACTGGTTCAGAAGTACGTTGACAGAATGCTGGTGATCTTTCCCTTCGAGGAGTCCTACTATCGCGAGCGCGGCGTGGAAGCTGAGTTTGTCGGCCATCCGCTGGCCGAGCTGCCGCTGCCGTCGATCCGCCGCGAAGAATTTGCCTCGCAAAACGGCCTCGATCCGTCGAAGACATGGATTGGCCTGCTCCCTGGCAGCCGCCCGAAAGAGATTCGCGATCATCTGCCGACGATATTACAGGCGGCGAGAGAGTTGGTGAGTTTCTTTGGCAACTCCGGCGACGGTAATGCAGGTCCTTCGACTCAGCTACACTCCGCTCAGGATGACAAAGCTACATTTGAGTTCATGGTGCCTCTTGCGCCAACGTTGAATGAGGCGCAGCGGACGGAGGTACGGCGGCTGGTTGCCGCCCACGGCGCTGGCCTGACGCTACACCTGATTGATGACCTGGGCGCCGAAGGCGCGGGTGGCCGCTCCGGAGGTGCCGCGGGCGGTGCCCGTGCAGTGCTCTTGCACGCCCGCGCTTCGATCGTCGCCAGCGGCACGGCCACGGTGGAGGCGGCCTTGATCGGCAATCCCTTCGTCGTCGTCTATCGCGTCTCGGCGCTGACCTATGCCATCGCCAAGCGGGTGGTCAAGGTGCCGCACGTGGCGATGGCCAACCTGATCGCTGGCAAGCGCGTGGCCCCGGAGTTGATTCAAAGCGACTTCACGGCAGAAAAAATCGTCCAACAGATTGCGCCGCTGCTACCGGATGGCCCTCCCCGTCAGTCCATGATGGAGGAGCTTCAGCGGGTGCGGGAGCTGCTGGGCAGGCAGTCGGAAGGCGGCGCGATCGACCGTGTGGCGGAGATTACGATGGAGACTCTGAGCTTGACGGATTCCAAGGTCTGAACATCCCCAGCTACGGCACGGCTCATATCGTACCCTGTTACAAAACACTGGCTTCAGCAGAGGTTGAATGAACGTCAATCTGCGCGAGACATACCATCATCTGACCGGATGATGAGAGGATGATTGCGATGCGTCGAATGGATTTGATTTTGCCGTTGGCCTGTGTGCTGATGATTACCGCGCCGCTCTTTGCCCAGCGCTCGGAGAAGCCCACGCTTGATGTGACCGGCTATGTCATCGACGCCGAGATCGACACGGCCACGCACCATCTGGCGGCCACGGCAGCGGTCAGTTTCACAGCTCCGGCCGATGCCGAATCGGTCACCTTCGGCCTTCATCCGGCGCTCAAAATCTCCAAAATCTCCGACGACTCCGGCGCGCTGCTCACCGGTGAGCGTCTGCCCGATGGCTCGGTGCGCATCGCTCCGGCCTCGCCCTTTGTGCAGGGTCAGGCGGCCCACTGGAGCTTTGCGTATGAGGGCACGATCACAGGCAACGACGACGGACCCATCGAAGGGTTGAAGCTGGCGGCGATTCAGGAGCCGATCAGCTTTCTGCTTTATCCCGCGCGCTGGTTTCCCACGACCGGCTACATGACCGGCCGATTCACGATGGAGCTGCATATCCGTGTGCCCCAGGGAATGCGCGTCTTCGCCAGCGGCAGCACCGGCGCATCGAAGCCCGTAACCCTGGCAAACGGCAAAGCCGGCGACCAGTATGACTTCAACTGGAGCAAGCCGGGATTCCCCGGCACGGTGATCGCAGGACGCTACGTCAACCCGGTCTCATTCGGCAGCGCCAAGGTGTATCTCACCATCGGCCATCAGCAATCCGCCAACCAGTTGGCGCAGACGGCCGCCAAGGAGTTCGACTTCTTTACCGACAGCTTCGGCGCGCTGGCGAGCAGCCGTTTGAACGTGGTGGAAATGCCCGACGGCACATTGCCCGCGGTTTGGGCTCCAGAGCTGGCGGCGATTCAGGGCGCGCGGGTCGGAGACAAGTCCAGCGTGCGCCTGCTGGCTAACACCATCGCCCACCAGTGGTGGGGTCTGGAGGTCAGCCCGCGCACATTGAATGACGCCTGGATCACCAACGGCATGGCCCGTTACGGCGAGTTGATGTATCTCGAAGAGGAGAGCGGCAACAGCGCGCTTCAGGCGGCACTGCCGGACATCTCCGCGGGAGCGCTGGCCTACGACACCATCCCCCTGTCGAGCGTTGGCCGGCTCAGTCCCTTTTCGCCGGAGTTCCAGTCGATGACCCTGGAAAAGGGCGCGATGATCTTCCATATGCTGCGCTGGGAGATTGGCGACAAGGCCTTCCTGGATACCCTCAAGGGCGCACTCAGCCAGTATGCCAACGGCTCGATCCGCGCATCCGAGTTCGAGAAGGTGGCTGATGCGCAGAGCCAGCAGGAGCTGACCGCCTTCTTTTCGCAGTGGGTGGACGGCACCGGCGCGCCGCAGTTCAATAACAAATACGCCGTCTACCGGCTGGGCAACAACAAAGGCTTCCGTACGATCGGCGAAATCGAGCAGGACCTCGACCTCTTTCGTATGCCCGTCGAGTTGCGCATCGAAACCGACGGCAAGACGGTCAACAAGAAGATCGAGATCGTCGGCACCCAGACGCAGTTCGTCGTCGATACCTTCGGACGTCCCCGCCGCATCCTGATCGATCCGCAGAATTGGGTGCTCAAGTCCACCCCCGACATGCTGGTGCGCGTCGCTATTCTGAAGGGACAGCAACTGGCGGCTCAGGGAGACTTGACCGGCGCGCTTGGCGAATACCAGAAGGCCCTGGAAGCCAACTCGCAGAGTTCACTGGCCAACTTCCGCATCGGCGAGCTGCTCTTTACCCAGCGCAACTACCAGGCCAGCGTCAACGCCTACCGCGATGCCCTGCGCGGAGACGGCGAGCCGCGCTGGACCGAGGTATGGAGCCACATCGCCATCGGAAAGATCTTCGATGTCACCGGCCAGCGCGACCGCGCCGTCAATGAGTACCGGCTTGCCGTGCAAACCAACGACAATACCCAGGGCGCGCTCAACGAGGCCCGCCTCTATCTGACCAAGCCTTTCCAGCGCCCAGAGACCGACTAGGGCGATTCTCAACGGTAGCGCGGCTTGAAAGCATCGCGCTATACTCAGTTAATTTGTATGAACTCCCATCTTTTTCAGTAGATGGGACGGCTTCCCACAATAACCCGCTCATTCCCTGTGCAAACCCGGTCTCTCTCCGTTAGGATGTGTCTTCAATGTCTAAGACGATTGATTTTCGCCCTGTGATTCTTGCCGGAGGCAGCGGCACACGCTTCTGGCCCCGCTCCCGCCGCGCTCATGCCAAGCAGGTTCTTGCCCTGGATGGCGAACGCTCCATGATTCAGCAGACCGTCGAGCGGCTGAAGCCGCTGGCCGCCAACGGCAAAGCCTGGGTCATCACCAACGAGTATCTGGCCCACGAGATATCCGAGCAGTTGAAGGGCGTGCCCGCCGCGCAGATCATCGAAGAGCCGGTGGCGCGCAATACCGCCCCGGCCTGCGGCTTGGCAGCCTTCCTGATCGAGCGCCAGAATCCCGATGCGGTGCTGGGCGTCTTTCCCTCGGACCACGTAATCGCCGACGAACCGCGCTTTCTCAAGGCATTGCAAAAGGGCATCGCCGTGGCCGCCGCCGGAGACAATATCGTGGTGCTGGGCATTGAGCCGACTTGCGCCGAAACCGGATACGGCTATATCGAAACCACCGAATATACCCGCGACGATGCCGCGCTGCACGTGCGCCGCTTCATCGAGAAGCCCAACCAGAACAAGGCTGAAGAGTTTGTCGCCGCCGGCAACTACTTCTGGAACTCAGGGATGTTTCTCTGGTCGGCGCGGACGCTGGCCAATGCCGTCCGCGAACACCTCCCGGAGACCGCTCCGCTTCTGGAAGCCATCGCCGCCGCCTACGGCACACCGGAATTCGACGAGGTCTTCCGTGAAGCCTACCCCAAGTGCGAGAACATCTCAGTGGATTATGCCGTGCTGGAGCCGCGCTCGGCCAAAGGCGAACATCTCTCCCACCTGTATTGCATTCCGGCGGAGTTCACCTGGAATGATCTAGGCTCCTGGGCCTCGCTCTACGAATATCAGCTCGATACCCGGTTGCGCGGCGATGTCGAAGCCAATGTGGCGGAGACCGCCGGCCACATGGCACTGGACGCCGCCAATAACTACGTCTACAGCCCTCGCAAGTTTGTGGCGCTGGTGGGCGTGGAGAATCTGGTCATTGTGGACACGGCCGACGCGCTCCTGATCGCCCATCGCGACCACTCCCAGGATGTAGGCAAGATCGTGAAGGAGCTGGGTTTGACCGGCCGCACCGAGCTGATCTGAAGAGAGCGGCCAACACCCACGCCCTTAGCTTCCACCCACATAACGGACGTGCCAGATCGAGCGTGAACCGTCGTCGGAGACAAACAGGGAACCATCCCTGGCCTCCGTCACGCCCACCGGACGGCCCCAGACCCGGCCGTCCGGCAGAACAAATCCAGTGAGAAAGTCCTCGTACTCGCCAGTCGCATGGCCATTTCTCATGGGCAGGAGGATAACCTCATAGCCCGCCCGCTGCGCCCGGTTCCAGGAGCCGTGCTCGGCGGCGAAGGCGCTGCCTTTGAAACGCGAGGGAAACTCCGATCCCTCGTAGAAAAGCATTTCCAGCGAGGCAAAATGAGGATTCAAAAGGATATCGGGCGTGATGACTTTGGATTGCAGCTCCGCATGCTTGCCGGAGTGGCGCGGGTCCTGAATGCCGCCGCCCGCGCCGCCCATGTAAAACCAGGGCCAGCCATAAAAACCATCTTCCTGCACATGCGTAATGTAATCGGGAACCAGATTGTTGCCCAGTCCATCGCGTTCATTGGTTGAACACCAGAGTTCTCCGGTGATGGGGTTGATGGCCTCACCGACGCAGTTGCGCAACCCCCAGGCATAGACCTTCACGAACTTGCCGTCAGGGGTGAACTCCAGCACATCGGCGCGGTGAAACTCCTCCGGATGGGTGTCGGAGTCGTCCACGTTGGAGTGCGAACCTACGGAAGCAAAGAGCTTGGAGCCGTCTTTGGAGAAGACCAGGTCGCGTGTCCAGTGGCCGCCGCCGCGTAGACGTCCGCCGCCGGGCAGATCGGCCAGATGCTGGGATGGGCCACGCGCAATCAGGTCGCCATTCTTGTACGGGAAGCGCAGAATTCCGTCGGTATCGCCGATGTAGACCCATTCCGGATTCGCTCCGGCGGGATAAAAGGCGATGCCAAAGGGCTGGTGCAGGCCCTCGGCAAAGATCGAGACGATCGCGGCCTTGCCATCCGGAGCAGCGCCGCGAAAGACCTTGATCTTGCCCGATGCGCTCTCGGCCAGAAAGAGATCGCCGTTGGGAGCGGTGCGCAGGAGACGGGGATTGTCGAGGTTGCTGGCATACAGCTCTACCTTGAAGCCTTTGGGAGCGATCGGCAGCACGCCATCGGGCCGGGGAACGACGGTGGGGCCGTTGTCGACCGACTCTTGCGGCGCCGGAGCGGGCAGGTCGGCCACCGTCAGATGCCGGCGGACTCCGGGCTGCTCGTGGGCTGCGTCGGTAAAGGCTGCCTGGCCTGTGAGCACCGGGGATCGATGCGAGGCTCTCGCCGGCCTATCTTCAATCTGTAGAAGGAGGCAGGCCAGAAAGCCAAGCGCGCAAATCAGGGCCACAGCCCTGGAAGGGCGAGCGGGAAAGATCATGAAACCTCCGCGGGGAAAGCGGTTCTATCGATCAATGGACGCGGGAATGGAAGGAAAGGACGCACCCCCCGCACCGCTTCTTCACTCTCTACTTGGACGTTGCCGGACTGGAAGAGGAATCAATGGGCGCGTTCACGCTGGCGGCAATGCCGCTGAAGAGCGAGCGGTCCAGGGTTGCCGTCACGATCACGCGGTCGCGCTTGCGGGTCACCTCGGCCGTAGTCAGAAGCTCTTTGAGGCCATTGTTGGTGGCGTTATCGGCCAGCGGCAGCGTAAATCCACGGGCCAGCGCAATCAGCGTACCCAGCGCGGAGGCCTGGCGCTCGGCCACCGCTTCACTGGGCGCAATCTCCTGAATCTTCAGCGCTCCGGTCCAGCCAAGACTGGCAATGATCGTCGAATCCGCCTCCAGCGGCAGAGAGAGTCCTAAAATACTGATCGTGCAGCTCTTGGGCACGGGCAGGCCGATCTGGCTCTCATGATTGCCCCCGCTCGATTCGCCAGATCCTCCGCCGCAGCCATCCGAGAACGGCAGGCCGATCTGGCCGACGCCCCAGGCCAGCGAAAGCAGAGGAAGATCGCTGTAGTGCTGGCGCAGCAGCGTGGAGCCGGCAAAGGGCCATGCGGCCGTGGAATGGCGGTCCAGCATGGAGTGAATCATCTCCGGCGCGGGGTAGTTGGAGACGGCCACCATGTTGTAGCCGATCTGCGCGACGCGCACGGTACGGCCCTCGGAAGGGATCGAGTAGATCGTGTGTCCGGCGTAGGATTCGCGGCTGACGGCGTGGGTGTCGAGCCATGCGTTGAGCTTCTTGCCGGTAATCTTGCCCACCAGCACCATCGAATAGGCGACTGGCCCGTTCGGCCCGTTGGGATCGCTCATGCGGTGCAGCGCAATGGCCGCTTCGTCGAGGTCGCGTTCGGGGTCGATGCCAATCGCGTCGATGAACTGCTGGTACTCGGCAGCGCGCCGCGGCGGCTTCAAATCCTTATGAAAGAAGGTGCGAATGGGTTTGAAGTCGAAATAAAGGATGCCGTCGGACTCCGGCAGCAGTCGCGCCGCCTCCGGCGGAGCCTTGGAGCGCAGAAAGATGGCCACGGCCAGCAAGAGCAGGACCGCGGCCACCGTCCAGAGCGTTCTGCGCGTGCGTCTGTTCATCAGTGCCGTCAGGAATACCCTATCATCTTGGGTGCTGCTGGGATGCGTTCGCTTGCAACTGCTGGAATTACTGGTTGACTACCCCCTGCTCCAACTCCACATTGAGGTGCACCGTGCCTCCGGAGACATTGAGAGTCTTGGTCCAATCGAGGAAGCCTTTTTTCTTGACAGCAACTTTATGGCTTCCGAAGGCGACGGTGACCGTGGATGGCGTGTTGCCGACGAATGCGCCGTCAATTTCTACGTCGGCTCCTGTCGGTGTGGAGTCGATGACCAGCGAGGCTTGAGTGGGAGCGGCCGGTGTTGCGGTTGCTTGAGCTAGTGCTGGAGTTGCCGGGGCATCGGCAAAGTTAGCCATGTTCAAGTGCATATCGCCTTCAACAAAGGCAGTGATCTCCGTCCCCTGGGGGATAGAGATGTCCTTACCGTGAATAAAAAGAAACAGCGGCGCGGCAGGAAAAAAGACGATGGATGTGGCCACCATGGCTCCGGTCATAGCGCCGACGTGTCCTCCGCCTTTGTTTTCTTGCGTCGCTCGCAAGGCAACCTTCTCTTGATCCTTGAGCCGGGCGTAACTGATCGCAATATTCAACTTACCGGCGCGCCCCATGCTCCTCTTGTGTTCTGTTTCAGTGACCGTGGCGATAGCAGTTGCGCCTTTGGGAAGAACCGCCACTCCATCCACGCTCACATCTTCAACGACCTCGAAGGGGATCTCTTGCCCCACCTTCGTATTCGCAGAGGAGATTGTTTCACTGAGCCGCAGTTTCACCGGTGTGCCGTCCAGCAGAGTATGGGGAGGAGGCGGGGATGATGGCGCGGCTTGAGCCGCTGCGGCAGGTGCTTCAGGAACAGGCTGTGGCTGCTGAGCAACGAGTAAAGGACAAACTGTCAAAAGCAGTACCGCTATAGGATTTCTGCGCACGAGTCTTCTCCTTACAATTCAAAAACCACCGAGGCGGTAAAAGAATGGCAACAGAATCATCAACCTTGGTTCTGTTTTTCGCAAGTGGCCTTACTCGCGTCCCGTTCACGCAAGGGCAAGGAGGCAGGTGTCTTTGACCAAAAAACGACGACAGGCCCGTCTGAACTGAGGAGCGGGCCTGTCGAGGTTTAAATTAAGTAACCGAGGCAAAAACGTCAACTACCTGTCAATGCCGAAATCATAGATGACGACCGTATGAGTGGTTGCGGGACCGCCCATTCCGGAAGACGCGATAAACGCATACTCGCCGGAGACCAGATCGGCGTTCGGGGTGATCTTATAGACGCCATTGCGAATGCGGTCCGTTGTGAACAAAACCATTCTCTTGTCGTCCGTGCCCGCACTGGCGCTGCCAAAGCCCATCTTGGCAACGGCCGTTTCGCGGTGATCCTTCTTTTCCTCGACGGAAAGCAGGGAGAACTGCGAGGGGCTGGTGATCACGTCGTTGCCACCGAATCCGCCCAGCACGCTGGACGAAGGAAAGAACATATAAAAGATGGGTCTGGCTTCCTTTGTCCGGATGGGCGCGTGGGCACCGGGAATCTCCGCCTTAATCTTAGCTTTGGCGATCCCATAAGAAAAAGCGGCTCCCATGACATTCGCTGTCTTCTCGCGGCCCGCGCCAGCCCGGTCGATGAAAAGCATCTTCATCTTTCCATCCGGTCCGGCGGCCAACATATAGACGCCAGGATCATGGGGCGAGGCGGGATCGTCCGGGTCAGAGGCGGCTTGCGCGGGAGCGGCAGCCATCGGCGCCAGCGGGGGAACCGGAGGAGGTGCCGGCTGGGCGGCCGCCGCGACCTTTGTGACGATCGCCGAAACAACGCGGTCGCTGACGCCGGCAGTTTTGAGGGCAATGATCCCGTCAGCCGAGGTATCAAAGGTTCCGGTTGAGCCATTGATGGTGGTGACGATCAGATCGTCGGACAAACCGGCCTTGACCATCTTGATAACCGAGTCATTGTTCAAAGCCTGCTGGGCAACGAGTAGAGGGCAGATTGCCAAGAATACAACTGCGAGTATGCATTTGCGCACGAGTCTTCTCCTTACAGTTCACAACTGCTACCAGTGTCAAAGAATAACAATGGAATCATCCACCCAAAGACCTGGCTTTCGCAAGTCGCTTCACTCGCCTCCCGTTCACGCAAGGGCGAGATCGCAGCCGCCTTCGACCCCGCAGGGGCTGAAGCCCGGGTTCTTTTTGCGGCTTTTTGGCACGGCTGAAGCCGTGCCTTGATACATAGCGTTTTGTGGCGCGAAACTGAAGCCGTGCCCCGACACATTGTGCCGCAGCGATGGAACTTTACACCTGTTGGGATTTTTGCGATCCCAGGTCCCAGAAGCGGGACCCGGGGCACGCGGGGCACAAAGCCTGAAGTTGTGCCCGGAGATTTCCTGCCGCACCAAACACTGATTTCCGCAGTAAGAAAAAAGCTACTGCTTGGGCGGCGCCGGCTCCAGTTCGGCATTGAGGTGGATCGTGCCTCCGGAGACGTTGAGGGTCTTGGTCCAGTCGGTAAAGCCGCTTTTCTTGACGGCCACTTTGTGGCTGCCGGGGGCGACGGTGACTGTGGAGGGGGTATTGCCGACGAATGCGCCGTCAATCTCCACATCTGCCCCAGCCGGAGTGGAGTCAATGGCCAACGAGGCTTGAGCTTGAGCTGCGGGAGCCGGAGAGCTGGCCGCTGCCGCCGGGGTTTCGGGGGCTGCGGGATTGTCCTTGAGCTTGGCCAGCGATGCATCGACCCGTTTCTTGAAGTCGCCGTAATCGTTGTTCACCAATCCGGAAAAGGCGGTCTGAACCTGCAACTCGCAGCTACTCCCATTGTTCATGTTGTTGAGAACCGCGGAGTTGATGCGCTTTCCAGTAAGATTGCCGCCGATATTATAGGAGGCCGTCATTTCCTCGTTATCGATGGCAATGATGCCGTACTTGCCGGAGTTCCTGAGTGTGTCTTTGAGCGCGGTCCACAGCGTTTTGCAGGGAACGTTGAAGGTATCTTTGTGCGTCGAGGCGAAGGCCGGCGCCGCAAGGGATAACAACAAGATTACGGGTACGATTCTCTTCATGGAAAGCCCTCCTTACTGGGGTATGACAAAATCCCATCAATTTCCGCCGGCGCAGATAATTTCTGCCCTTCGATACGAAACCGCCGAGACGGTAAAAGAATGGCAATGGAATCATCCACCTACAGCCCCGGTTTTCGCAAGCAGAATTTTGATGGCAGCGGATCGGGATGGGGCGGCTACTCGACCTGCTGCTGGGCGCGGTAACCGTCGCGGGCGATGATGTCGTATTTGAGCGGCTTGTGCTTCTCATCCTCCATACGCAGGGGATTCCCCTCGGCATCGACCAGTTCCACGCGCAGTTTGCGATAGCTGCCGTCCTGTTTGGTATTGCTGGGGTGGTAGATCAGCCGGTACTTGGAGCGGATGGTGGAGTTGATGTTCTGAAATATCTCCGGCATCTCGGCTTCAAAGCGCGGAGAGAACCAGACGCCGCCGGTGAGCTTGGCGAAGTTCTGCATCTCGTTGTCGCCCTGGAGATAGTCGATGTCGCGCATCGAGCCTCTCATTCCCCCCATGCCTTCGGTCATGGCGCGCAGGGCGCCGCCGGTGGAAACGGTGAAGATGGTCACGTCCGGGGTGGACTTGACCTTTTGGAGGATCTTGTCGAGGGTGAGCTTGGAAAAGCTGTCGCGGCCGCTGGCGATGAGGATGATGTACTTGCGGCCCTCGATGCGGCTGAGGCGGTCTTCGGCCTCGTAGAGAGCGTCGAAGAGGTTGGTTTCGCGGAAGCCGGGGATGGTGAGCGAATTGACGGCCTCCAGGAACTGGCGCTTGTCTTGGGTAAAATCCGTGACAATCTGGGGGCGCATATCGAAGGTCATCAAGGCCACGTAGTCCTGGGGGCGCAACTGGTTGGCAAAGGCGTAGGCGGCGTTGCGCATATCGTAGACAAAGTGGTAGTTGGTGGCGGCAAACTCGCAGAGCAGCAGAGCGGTGATGGGAGCTTCAGTGCGCTTGAAGCCGATGACTTTCTGCTGGACGCCATCCTCATAGACGCGGAAGTTACCTGGCTGGAGATTGGGAACGAACTGGTGGGTCTTTTCCAGGAGCACGCCCACATCGACAGTGACCTCCGGGACATCGACGCGCAGAGAAATGTTGGGCATCTCCTCCGGATTCTTGATTTTAGGAAGAGCGGGCGCGGGCGGCGGGGTGTTGTCGGGGTTCTCTTTCTTTTTGGGCAGCGCGATGACGCCGGTATCGGCGCTGGGACCGCCGGAGTCGGGCGCTGTCTGGTCGGGCGGCTGACCGGCAGCAGGCGGTGCGGGCGGCGCGCTTTGGGCATGGCTCAGCGGAAGCAGCGCCAAGAGCGCAAATGCAGGAATCAGCAATGTCAGCGAAGCTCTGCGCAAATCAGAGGTAAAGGAACGCATGATGAAAGTGACCCCCTAACTCAACAGCATACGGGATTTGAGCCGGTTATGAGTGTTCGCGCGCGGCGGCGTCGATGCATTAGACGTTCAAGAGGATGTAAAAGATAACAGACTCTATAGCCCGCGCAGGAAGGGGTTGGATTTGCGCTCTTCGCCGATCGAGGTCTCTGGGCCGTGGCCGGGGAGGACGCGGGTTTCGCCGGGCAGCGGGAGGAGACGCCGGCGGATCGATTCGATGATCTGATCAGAATCGCCGCCGGGCAGATCGGTGCGGCCAATGCTGCCCGCAAAGAGCGTGTCGCCGGCGATGAGCAGCCGCAGCGCGGCGATATGGAAGCAGACCGAGCCTTGCGAGTGTCCGGGAGTGTGCAGCACCTGGGCGGGATAGCGGGCAAGACCGACGTATTCACCATCTCTGAGAAAGCCATCGGGCGGAGCGGTTTCCGGCGGCGCGATGCCGACCCATCCAGCCTGCACCTTCATCATGGCCAGCAGCGGCAGATCGTCTTGGTGGAGCAGAATCGGTGCGCCGGTGAGGCGCTTGAGTGCGAGCGCGCCGCCGACGTGGTCGATATGCGCATGAGTGAGCAGGATCTGTTTGAGGCTGAGGCCGAGCTGGGTGAGCCGGCTGTCGATGCGCTCCGCCTCGTCGCCGGGATCGATGACCACGGCCTCGCCGGCTTCTTCATCGCCCAGAATCACACAGTTACAGGCCAGTGGGCCGACGGGGAAGCTCTCAATCACCATGCTTCCATCTTACAGGCAGTAGTGGGCCGTGGAGCTGCCGCTGCTATTGCGAGAATGGCGAATTAGGCGGTGTATTCGGGGGGGGACTGGGGTTGAAACTGGGAGTGGAATTGGAGCCTGGAGTGGAATTCTGCGCCGGATTTTGTTGCGAATTCTGTTGTGAGCTGAGGCCAGTCGTGCCACCCATCATCATCAGCTGCTCGGCACGCGGATCAAAGACAAACTCCCACTCGTTGTAATGATCTTTGGTCTTGTAGATCATGATGGATTTCTTGGGACTGTTGGGCGAGAAACCGATGATGCCCAATCCGCCGAAGGTCTGTCCGGTCAAGCTATCGGTGCTGCCGCTGCCATTGCTGCTACTCCCGCTTCCGCCGCTTCCGCTGTCTGTGCCGCCACTGGTAGCGCCTCCATTGGGGGAGCTGGAATTGTCACCGCTGTTGCCGCCAGGTCCGCTGTTGGCACCAGGTCCGCCATTGCCGCCAAATCCGCCATTGGCGGAGCCGGGAATGTTTGTGGACTGCGTGCCGAAGTTGGTCGACTGCGATTGCGAGCTGAGGCCGCCGGGGCCGGAGGGAGTGTTTGCGCCGCCGGGTCCTACCCCTGCCATCGTCGAACCCATCAGCGGCTGACCGAAGAAGCCCATCGCCGTAGGAGCCTTGTTCTGGCCGAGGAGAACCGGCTTCCAATCCTCCTTGCCGGTGGTCGGATCGGCATACTTTTTTCGCAGGAAGCGGATGTTATTGGTGCCTTTGACGAGCGCATCGACGTTGGGAGGATAGGCTCCGAATTTCTTGTAGTACATTTTGATGGCACGAATGTACTGCTTGCCGCGCTGCATCGTCTCCAGTTCGCGGTCGCGCTGGATGGCCTTTGACATTCTGGGAAGGGCGATGGCCAGCGAGATGGTCAACAGCGCCACCAGGAAGATGACCGCAACCAGCATATAACCCTCTTCAGAGGGTTTGGCGCGGCGGATTGGAGCGACTGTTTCCACTCGGCTAGTTTGCCTGCAGCGGCAGCGTTTGCGTATTGTTATAGCCCAGATCGGTCACCTCGGTCCGGGTGGGCAGAATCAATCCCACCTTGTAACGGTGATCGATGATCTCACCGCTGCGGGCGACAAAAATATCCTCTCCTTGCACAAAAAATGCGTGCATGGTCTTGTCCTTGTCCTGCGTGTAGCCGAAGTATTTCAGGTCGATGGCGGGAGGCTGAGGCTTTGCCGGAGGCACCGGAGTTCCACTCACGCTGGCTTGGCCGGGCCGCGCTCCCGCAACCGGATTTTCGATATGCACAGGTGCCGAATCGACGGAGAAGATATTCCTTCCCGTACCCTGGTACTCGACATCTTCGCTCCATGCCAGCCTGTCCAGATGCAGGGTGGGGTCGATGCCGGCGTTGGAGAGCTGAATGGCCTCGGCTCCCGATGGGGCCGACTGCCCTGAAGCGCTGGAGGCGTGAAGGGCCGGAGGCGCAGTCACCGGAGGCACAACTGCCGGCGCGCTGGTAAAAACGAAATCCTTGACCTCATAAGCGATCCCCAGGACAGCCGCGACAAGGAAGCCACTCACCAGGTAGACCTGCCACTTTTTATCCGTACCCAAGCGCATGGCCATGATTATTCACCCTCCTTGACCGGCGCATTGGGGATGACGATCGGCGCAGCGGGGTTGTTGGGCGCAGAATTGCGCGGCGCTGCGGACGGCAAACCGCTGGCCGCCGCGTCGGCCGGTCTGAGCCAGGTGGAGACTTGCAGAGTCAGATTCACCGAGCCGCTCTGCTGGCCGGTCAGCGTCAGTCCACGAATTACGAAGAATGTGGAATTGCGTTCCAGACTATTCACGAAGCGCATGATCTGCGCATAATCTCCGGTGATGCCGGCGTCGAGATAAATCTCCGTCAAGTCGGAGCCGGGCTTGCCCTGGGCGTAGGTCAGCCTGCTCAGCCGCACTCCGGAGTTGACGCCGAGTTCACCGATGCGGCGGTCAATCGACGAGTAGTTGGGCGGGATGCGCTTGGCGTAAAACTCCCCCATCTGGACGCGAGTCTCCGCGACGCGCTTGTCCAGGCCACGCAAGGGCGCTGTTTGCAGGTCGAGCGCTCGCAACTGCACCTGCTTGCCGGCCAGTGCGACCGCCGAACTGCCGTTGGTTGCCGTCCAGTCCAGGCCAAAGCGAATGGCAAGGCCGATGACCACAAGCAGCAGCAGAATAAAGGCCGCGTAGTGCCAGGTAAGCGGAGAGGTGAGGCGTTCACGCCAGGGAGAGGGTTTAGGAGTGCTCATCGTGGACCTCCCGAAATCGGCGCGCGATGGGGATTGGGATTAGGTGGTTGATTCGGCTGAGGAAAGACTGCGGCTGGCTGCCGAGGTGGAGCGCTGGGCGGGCGAAAGGGCGCGTGCCGCGCGACGGCGGGAGACAGCGGCAACGCCGTAAGTGCGGCCACTCGCCGCGCGGGCAAGGAGTCTTTGGCAGCTCGATCACCATCGGCTGCCTGCTTCTCCTTTTTCTGCCTTTCTTCCTTCCGGCGCTCGTCTGGCGCCACCGGATTGTACGCGGCCTGCAACTCGAAGTTGAAGCGGCTGGAGGCGCTGACTGGTTCCAGCCGCTGGTTGGCTCCTGCCGTTGCCTCTGAGCTTTCGCTGACGATGTGAGGCATCATGAAGTGCCGGGAGTGTTCGAGATTCTGCACCAGATCGTCGGCACGGTCGCGCGCGCCGACCACGCGCAGCTTGAGGGTGATGACGCCGGTCTTGGTGTCGCGGGAGGGATCGAGGCTGGTTACCTGCACCCCGGCGGGGAGCACGGTCTCCAGATCCTCCATCGCCAGCGTCCAGGAGAAGGTCTTTTCGTCGATCAACTGGTTGAGCGCCGTAACCTGGCTGAGCAACTGCACATTGGCCGGTTCGCTCATCATCTGCTGGTAGCCCTGGCGCTCGCGTTTGATGGCGTCGATCCTGTTCTGAACGCGCTCTTCGGTAGCCCGCGCCTCCTCGGCCTTCTGGTGAAGGGCGTGCAGCCCCAAGATGAAGCCGGCGGCAAGGACAAGCAGGACGGCCATCGCAATGCGCAGGCGCTTGAGCGCCGGTCCAAGATCGGCGTAAGGACGGGTGGCGAGATTGAGGGTAATCCGCATCAGCTTGCTCCCGCCAGCGCGCCCATCACTCCAGCCAGGCTGACCACATTGCCGAGAGGGGTTGCGGCTCCGGTTTCAGGCCGCGGCGCAAGGTCGGCTACGGCGAGTTCGGGGTCATCGATCCACTGCGCGAAATCCTCCGCCGCGCCGGCTCCGCCAGCACCGATTCCGGCACAATACAAAAGCTGGGGACGAAAGCCCAGCTTGTCTTCAAAGTAAGCAGCGGCCACGGCAACGCCGCGCTGCACCTCCCGCAGACGCAGCGCCGGCTCTTCGGGCAGATCGAGGGTCCGATAGAGCAGCAGATCCTGTCCATGCGTAATGGCAGTGGTGAGCGCCAACGCGCCCAGATTGGCGGTCAGAACGGGATCGTCCGACTCCACGGCTCCCAGCGCCGCAAGGCTTGTGGGCAGCACCGCTCCCGGCTCAAAGCCAGCCATGCGGGCCACCGCCTCGTACTCGGCGAGCACGGGCGCAGGCAAGACAGCGGCCAGCACCCTGCACTCGGTCTTGCTCTCGATCAGAGCCTGGTAACTCACTCCGGCGTGCTCGACATCGAAAGGGACCATCTTGCGCAGGCGGAAGCGGAGGATGGGAATGGCTTCAGCAGGCTTGGCGGGAAAGGAGTCGAAGTCCAGCACGAAGACGCGGACGAGGGTATCGGGCAAGACCAGGGTAAGCGAGCGGGAGCGCGGCGCGACCTGCCCCAGCGCGGTACGGATGGCATTGGCCACCACCTCTGGCGCGCGCAGATTCGGATCGACGATGCTGGGGATAAGCGCACCATCGGGGAGCGGCTGGAAGGCGTAAACGGGCGGCTGACCCGCTGCCGGCGTCGCCGCAGCCAGCACACCCTGCGGCGACAACTCCACGGCCGCCGGCGGACGAGCGCCGATCTGGGAAGCGAGCTTGGCCTTGCTGAGAATCGAATTCACTATCTTGACGCCTCGATAAAGGTAACCTTGTTGATCTCTTTGAGCGTGGTCAGGCCGCGGCGAACGCGGTCGATCGCCGACTCGCGCAGAAAGCTCATGCCTTCCTTCTGCGCCAGCTTGCGCACCTCGGAGGTGGGCTTCTTTTCCAAAATCAATTCACGAATGGGGTCGGTCAGGTCGAGCAGCTCATGAATCGCGGTACGGCCCCGGTAGCCGGTGCCGCCGCACTCCATGCATCCCAGGCCTTCGCGGAATTCAAAGCCGCGCCACTCCGCCGGGTCCATGCCGCACGACAGAAGCTCCGCGTCGCTATAAGCGACGGTATGCGCGCAGTGCTCGCAGATGGTGCGCACCAGCCTCTGCGCCAGGATGCAGTTGAGCGCGGAGACGAAGTTGTAGACCTCGACGCCCATATTCACAAAGCGTCCCAGCACGTCCACCACATTGTTGGCGTGGACGGTGGTGAAGACGAGATGGCCCGTCAAGGCCGAGTTGATGGCGATCTGCGCGGTTTCATTGTCGCGGATTTCGCCCACCAGAATCTTGTCCGGATCGTGGCGCAGAATCGACCTCAGGCCGCGCGCGAAGGTCAGGCCCTTTTTCTCATTGACGGGAATCTGCGTGATGCCGCGAATCTGGTACTCGACCGGGTCCTCGATGGTGATGATCTTGTCTTCGTCGCTCTTGATCTCATTCAATGCGGCGTAGAGGGTAGTGGTCTTGCCGGAGCCGGTGGGTCCGGTGACCAGCACCATGCCGTAGGGTTCACGGATGTAGCGGCGGAAGCGCTTGAGATCCTCCTCGGCAAAGCCCACCACATCGAGCGTAAGTTTGTGAAACTTCTCGCTCATTGACTCTTTGTCGAGCACGCGCAGCACAGCGTTTTCGCCGTAGATCGTGGGCATGATGGAGACGCGGAAGTCGATCAGGCGGGTCTTGTAACGCACGCGGAAGCGCCCATCCTGGGGAACGCGGCGCTCGGCGATGTCCAGCTCGCTCATGATCTTGATGCGGGAGAGAATGGTGGAGTGGTGCTCGCGGGCGATGGGGGCCATGGCCTCCTGCAAGACACCGTCGATGCGGTACTTCACGTGTACCGAGTCGTCATAGGTCTCGATGTGAATATCCGAAGCCCGGCGTTCGAGAGCGGTGAAGATGGTCGTATCCACCAGGCGGATGATGGGGCTGATGTCCTCTTCCGAGGTCAGCTTCTCGATGGAGATATTCTCTTCCGAGTTCTCGTCGCCGGTGAGCACGTCGAAGGTAAGCCCCTCGCTGGCCTCGTCGAGCACGCGCTGGGACTGCTCGGTCTTCTTGAGCAGGTCGGTAATCTGCGAGAGAGTAGCGACGCGGGGCAGGATGCGATGCGCAAGCAGACCGGCGATCTCATCCAGGACCATCAGCCGGGAGGGGTCGCTGACGGCGATCACCAGCGCGTCGTCCAACTGCTCGATGGGCACGAAGTTGTAGCGGAACATCAGCTCGACGGGAACGGTGCGGAGCAGATCGTGCTGGATTTTGAAGTTTTTCAGATCGACGAACTCGGCGTGGTAGCGCGCGGCGAGCAGTTCAGCCTGGGCGCGCTCCTCCGGAGAACCCGGCAGAGGCCCAGTCGATAGCGATCCATCGGTCAGCGAATGCAATGTCGCGTCAGCCATGCTTTACCCCTGACCTCCGCTCGCCTGGCCCAACGAGAAGATGGGCAGATACAGCGAGATAAGAATGAAGACCACCACAACTCCCATGACGATCAGAATCGCCGGCTCGATCAGCGCCAGCGCCGCGGTGAGAGCCGTCGCCACATCCTCCTCGAAGAACTCCGAGACGGAGTTGAGCATCTGCGGCAGCGCGCCGGTCTGCTCACCCACCGAGATCATTTCGGCGGCCAGATCGGGAAAGACTTCGGTCTGGATCAGCGCGTCGGCCAGACTGCGCCCCTCGCGGACCGTGGTGATGGAAGTCATCACCGCCTTCGAGACGCGCCGCGAGCTGATGGAGCGGGCCGCGGTCTCCAGTGACGGCACCAGCGGCAATCCGCCGGTTAACAGCGTGGAGAGCGTGCGCGCAAAGAGCGCCACCTGGTATTTGAGCCATATCTTGCCCAGAACCGGCAGCTTGATGCGGAAACCATCGACAAAATCGCGGCCCCGCTCGGTGATCGAAAAACGATGGAAGCCAAATCCGGCTCCAGCAACGAAAGCAAGAATCCAGAGAACGTAATGGTGCAGGAATTTTCCGAAGGCAAGCAGGTCCAGAGTCAGATCCGGCAGCTTGGCGCCCATCTGGTCGTACAGTTCGCCGAATTGCGGAATGACGAAGACAAACATGAAGAACATCAGCCCGCAAACCAGCGTGAGCAGCACGCAGGGATAGATCAGCGAGGCGACCAGCTTCTTGCGAAAGGTCAGCGAGACCCGCTGGAAGGTGACATACCGTTCCAGAACCTCCTGCAAGTTGCCGCTGCGCTCGCCGGCCAGCAGCGTGGTAGTGAACATGATGGGAAAGCCGCTCTGCGCCTCAAAGGCCGAAGATAATGAATCGCCGGTCTTGACTCGCGCGGCCACGTCGTCCAACTGCGCGGCGAAGTGGGCGTTCTTCTGGTTCTTGGCCAGCATCTGGATGGAGCCGAGGATCGGCAAACCGGCGCGGATCAGCGTCAGGAACTGCTGATTGAAGATCAGAAAAGGCTCCAGCTTGACCTTGCCGAGCTTGAAACCGCCCAAACCGCCGCGGGCCTTGACGGAAAAGACATGATAGCCGGCATGGATAAAGCGCGCCCGCAGCTCTTCGGCAGTGGCCGCCGACTGCACTTGCTCCTGCACGCGACCGCGCTCGTCGGCCAATTTGATTACGAACTCCGCCATGCCTCTGCCCGCCGGGCGAGTTGCTCCGGCTCTTCCCGGTAAATCTTCTCAGGATTCAGGTTACCAGTTTCCGCCCGCGCTTACCGTAACAGTTTGTCTTCATAGAGTAGACGCGCAGTCAGCCGGCAGCGCTCAAATCTTACTTTGCAGCGACGGGCCGCCCCGCTGGAGACGAGAATTGCGACAAGTTTTAACAAAAGATGGATGCAACTGCCAGCCGATCGGGAGTAGAATCCACCTCGGAGTTCAAAACTCCCTCGTCAACCCCTATCTGCGCATGGAATCCCCATCTTTGCGTCGAAGCGGGCAGCCAGTGTGACCCCAGGCGACCAGAGAGATCCGGAGGCAGGTAGGCACTACCGCATCACGGAGGTCTCACATGAGGGTATTTCTGCGTCGGATGGCCGGGACAGTCATCGCGTTGTCCCTGGCGGGAGCTGCCGCGTTTGGACAGCACTACACACAAACCAATCTCGTCTCCAGCGAGACGGGAGTTGCACCCGTTACCGATCCCGATCTTATCAATCCCTGGGGACTCAGCCGCGGCTCCGGAACTCCCTGGTGGGTCTCGGATAACGCAACCGGGCTGAGCACGCTCTATACCGGAGCCGGCGTCAAAGAGGGGCTTGTGGTCACGATTCCGCCCGCCGTCACGGGCAATCTGGGAACTCCGACCGGGACGATCTATAACGGCAACGCGACCAGCTTTCTGCTCACCGGGGGCAAACCGGCACTCTTTCTGTTTTCGACCCTGGATGGGCTGATTGTGGGCTGGAATTCATCGGCGGGCGCGCTCGCCACGGTGAAAACCACCGACGGCTCCAGCTTTACCGGCCTGACCAGCGCATATATCGGCGCCAATCTTTACCTCTACGCCGCCAACTTCACCAAGGGACGCGTGGATGTCTACGACAGCGCATTCAATCATGTGGACTTTGGCGAAGAGCGCTTCGATGACGACTGGCTGCCGCGCGGCTATGTTCCCTTCAACGTGCAGGCCATCGGCAACGATATCGTGGTGACCTATGCGCTGCATGAAAAGGGAGAATTGGTTGAAACCGACGGTCCGGGCCGGGGCTTTGTGGATATTTTTACCTCGGAGGGCAGATTGCTGAAGCGCCTGGAACATGGCTGGTGGCTGAATGCTCCGTGGGGAGTGGCATTGGCTCCCGATGACTTTGGGCGCTATAGCCACGACCTGCTGATCGGCCAGTTTGCCGGCGGAGGAACGACTCAGGCGAGCGGCTATATCGCCGCCTACGACCTGGCTTCGGGCCGCTACGACGGACTTCTGGAAGATGCAACCGGAGCTCCGCTGGCCATCAACGGAATCTGGGCCATCGCTCCCGGCAACACCGGCAACAACTACAACTCCGCCGGCGCGCCAGCCGCGGAACTCTACTTTACCGCCGGTCCCGATCACGGTGCGCAAGGTTTGTATGGCTACCTGACGGCTGTTTCCACGGAATTGGTGAAAGGAAACGATCAGTAAACCGGGCTTGAGTGCGCCCCGGCTTTGATGGCTGAGAGAAGCGGGGCGCAGGCGGTTTTGTCTCCGGGAAGCGCATCGCCCGCTCCATCCTTCTTCGCCGGCGCTGTATGCTGATTGCATTGCATCTTGCAGGCGAGAAGGAGTGCGGGCCGATGCGGGCAAATAGGGCGGAGAGCGGAGAGCGGTCGGGAGCGGGATTCAGGGCAATGCTTGCGGTCGCGCTCAGCGAACCCTGGCGGCTGAGAGTGGGCGCGGTGCTGCTTGCCGTTGCGGCGCTCGGTGCGGCGCTCTACTTTGGCTCTCACGGCAGCCACTCTGCGGCGGCTCAAGCGCCCTATCCCCACGAGCTGGCGAAGGTGAGCTTTGCCGTGGCCGGAGACGTGATACCGCATGAGCCGGTGCGCGCCGCGGCGGCGGCAGGCGGCGAGGGCGCGGCAGGCTGGAGCGCGCTCTTCTCGGATGTGAGCGATGTCTTCAAGAGCGCCGACTTCGGCTTTGTGAATCTGGAGACGCCGGTAGCTCCGGCGCACTCACGCGGCTCCAAGCCATTCATGTTCGACGCGCCGGTTGCGCTGGTCGATGCGCTCAAGGCCAACGGCATCAAGATCGTCTCATTCGCCAACAACCATGCGATGGATCAGGGCTGGGCGGGCTTTGCCGAGACGCGTGAGCATCTGCGCGCGCAAGGGATGCTCTTTGCCGGTTCGGGCGACACGGCGCAAGCCTCCTGGCAACCGGTCATCACCGAAGCCAACGGCATCAAGGTGGGCTGGCTGGGGATGACGCGCTGGCTCAACGGCAATCGCAATCCCGACAAGGACGATCAGCCGCACGTGAACTTCTTTCCTTATCCCGGCGAATCCGGCGGCGCTCCGGGAATGGACGAGGCCGGTGTGCTGGACGCGATCGGTAAAGCGCGCGCGCAATGCGATTTTCTGGTGGTCTCGATTCACTGGGGCACGGAGTACGCGCCCGCCCCGCGTCCTGAAGATGTGGACACCGCCCACAAGATGCTGGAAGCTGGAGCCTCGGTGATCGTCGGCCACCATCCCCACGTCTTGCAGCCGGTGGAGACTTACCGCACCGCCGACGGACGCGATACGGTGATCTTTTATTCGCTGGGAAATTTTCTCTCGAATCAGTCGCGCAATTATGTGGACGGGCTGATGCCGGACAAGGACGGCGATCCACGCGACGAGATGATCGGCCTCTTCTCAGCCGTGCGCAAAGACTACGGACCGGCTGGGGTAAGGGTTGAGCTGGGCCACGTGGGCGTTCTACCCGCGTGGAGCGAGAACAACCGCAACGAGATTGCCGCCGGACGCGCGAAGACGGCAATGATTCGACCAATCCTGATGGATCGGGAGATTCCGCGGCTGCAAGCGAAGCTCGACGAACTGAGCAAGTTGAATACTGCCGCCACTCCGCTGACCGCTGCGCAGAAGAAAGAGTTTATCGAGCTGACCAACCAGTTGAAGCTGCTGGACGACCGGCGCAAGCTGCTGGTGGCGCGCGTCGGCGATGAGTACATTACGGAAGCGCCGGAGAGCAAGCCTTAAAACGGCTTTTCAGTCAGGAATGGCTCCGGCTTGAGCGATCCGTCACGCTGTTTGACGAGCATCTGCACCTTGCCCTCGGCGGCGTCCAACTGCTGCTTGCATGAGGCGGAGAGGCTCACGCCCTCCTCGAAGAGCTTGAGGGAATCTTCGAGGGCCAGATCGCCCTTCTCCAGTTGATCGACGATGGTTTCCAGCTTTTTGAGAGAATCTTCAAACGTGGGCATGGGGCGACTCCGTTTCGCGGGCAAGAGCCTGGCTCTCAGTCTAGCGTATCAAGTTGCGCAGAGCGGCTGCCGGTCAGGGATTCGCGCTCTCCGGCGCCGGATCTTCGACCGGTTCTACGCGAATTTTGGCGATGCGGCGCAGCTCCATCTCCGCAACCGTCAAGCGCCGGCCTTCATACACAATGAATTCGCCAACGCTGGGGATGTGGCCGAGGCGCATGAGCAGGAAGCCGGCCAGCGTCTCCACGCCACCGTCGCGCGGCAACTTCCATTGCATCTGGGTTTCCAG
Organism: Occallatibacter sp.; assembly: GCA_049587335.1. Lineage (GTDB taxonomy): Bacteria > Acidobacteriota > Terriglobia > Terriglobales > Acidobacteriaceae > Telmatobacter. Next base: position 64,479 of record JBAVDS010000048.1, read on the forward strand.
ATCGCGGAGGTTGACGCCGCCATCCATCAGCAGCGCGCCGCCGGCTGCGGCAAGGACGGGCAGATCGGGCGAATCGAATTCATCTTCCAGCTCGCCGGTGAGCTGTTCGACGGCATCCTCAGTAGTCACCAAGCCGACCGTGGAACCGTATTCGTCCACCACGATCGCCATCTGGCGGCGGCGCTGCTGGAAGTCGCGGATCAGGTCGAGGACGGTCTTGGTCTCCGGAACAACCAGCACATCGCGCATGACCTGACGGAGATGGAGGCCGGTAAAGGAGGTGGTCGAGCGAAAGAAGATGAGGCGGGCAAGATCTTTGGAGTAGACGACGCCGACGATGTGCTCAGGGCCGCGCGCTTCGTCGTAGACGGGGACGCGGGAGTGGAGGCGCTCGATGACCTGGGCGCTGGCCGCTTCAATGGAGAGATTCGAGGGTAGCGAGAAGATCTTCTGGCGGGGCGTCATGATCTCGCGGACCGGCACGTCGTGCAACTCCAGGGCACGGTGGATGAGCGTCTCCTGAAAGCGCGGCAGCACGCCCATGCGGCGGGCGGCAGTGGCAATCAGTTTGAGTTCCTCCGGAGAATGGACCTGCGCCCGCTCGGTCATGGGAATATCGAAGCCGCGCAGAATGATGGCAGCCGAGCCTTTGAGCAAACGCACTGCGGGGCGGGCGATGGCCATGAAGACCAGCATGGGGGGGGCAACGGCAACGGCCAAGGCCTCGGCGCGGCGCAGGGCCAGCGACTTGGGAACCAGTTCACCCACCACCACGTGAAAATAGGTGATGAGGCCGAAGCCCAGCGCGACGGCGGCGATGTGGGCATAGAGCAGCAGATGGGCTGGGGCGAGGGGCAGCGCGCCGATCCAGCCCATGAGAATGGCGGCGGCAAAGGGTTCGCCGATCCAGCCCAGGGCCAGTGAGCAGAGGGTGACGCCAAGCTGGACAGCCGGCAAAAAATCATCCAGATCGCGCTGCAGGCGGCGTACGGCGCGGGCGCCGGGAACGGCGGCGGAGAGCAACTGTTCGATGCGCGTGTCGCGGATGGAAACCAGGGCGAACTCGGCTGCCACAAAGAAGGCGTTGGCCAAAATGAGCAGTCCGACGGCGACAAATTGGAGCAGTGTAAGTCCGTGCATCCCGGATGTGAGGATAGCATCTGTCTGGGGGGCGAGTCAGCGCGGAAGAGGCCTCAGCCGCCGCGCTGGAACCAGAGGGCAGCCTGCTGCGTATGATTTGAAAGCGAAGGTTTTAGGGAGGATCGAGTGGCGGCGACGCGTAAAAAGAAGCGATTCTGGATATGGCTGGGTTTGGGTGCGGTTCTGGTGGTGGCGGTGCTGGGTATCCTGCTGATGCACATTGCATCAGGCTCGTCGATCGATCCCAACCGGCTGGCCAAAGTGACGCGCGGAGATGTGGCGCGCTCGGTGGTGGCGACGGGAAAGATTCAGCCGATTACCAAAGTCGAGGTCAAGTCGAAGGCCTCCGGCATCGTGGAAAAGCTCTACGTGGACATCAACAACAAGGTCCAGAAGGGCCAGCAACTGGCGCAGCTCGATCAGCAGGAGATTGTGGCGCAGGTGGCTGCGCAGCGGGCGCAGCTTTCCGCCGCCGAGGCCAATGTGGCGACCTACGAAGCCAATATCGAGCAGGATAAAGTGAATGCCGCGGCTCCCGACCTTCCGATGTACAAGACCACGCTGGACCGCAATCTGGAGATGCAGAAGGAAGGCATCGTAAGCCGGCAGGCGCTGGACGACGCCAACAAGGATTACCTGGCGGCGCTGACCCGGCGCGACAACTCCAAGGCGCAGATTGGCGTGGACACAGCGCGCTTGAAGCAGGCGCGGGCACAGGTGCAGCAGGCCCAGGCCGGCCTCCAGCAACTGGAGGAACAGTTGGGGTATACCACGATTGTGGCGCCGATGGATGGCGTGATTTTGTCGCGGGATGTTGAAATCGGCGATGCGGTCAGCTCGATTCTGGTGCTAGGCTCGACGGCGACACTGGTGATGACCGAGGGCGACACCACGCAGGTTTATGTGGATGGCAAGGTGGATGAAGCGGATATTGCGCACGTTTACCTGAACCAGCCGGCGCGCATCAAGGTGGAGAGCTTCCGCGACCGCGTCTTCCAGGGCAAAGTGACCAAGATATCCCCGATGGGCGTGGAGAAGGACAACGTGACCACCTTCGAGGTGCGCGTCTCCATCGACAATCCGGGCGGGGAGTTGAAGGCCAACATGACGGCGAATGCGGAGATCCTACTGGACGAGCACAAAGGCGTCCTGATGGTGCCGGAGAATGCCGTGATCTATGACAACCAGAAGAAGGCAAGCGTGGAGATTCCCGACAAGAAACAGAAGGAAGGCAAACGCAAGGTGCCGGTTACGGTGGGCCTGTCGAATGGCGCGGTCACCGAGATTCTGAGCGGATTGAAGGAAGGCGATCCGGTGGTGTTGCAGCAGTAAAGACAGGGACGAGGGACCAGGGGACCGGGAACGAGGGACCAGGGGACCAGGTTTTAGTCCCTGCTTATGAGAAGGGAGCAGGATGAAGAGACTTTGGATTGCAGCAGCGGCTCTGGCGCTGGCGGCGCTTCCGGCGCTGGGTGCGGAGGCGACCTTTGAGCGCACGCTCTCGGCGAGCGGGCACGTGGAGCTTTCGGTGGCGACCGGCTCGGGCAACATTCACATCGCTCGCGGCGCGGACAGCCAGGTGCATATCTTCGGAAGGGTGAAATCCGGATGGGGCGGCAGCGAGGAGCGGGTCAAGGAGATTGCAGCTCATCCGCCCATCGAGCAGACCGGCAACATCATCCGCATCGGCGGCCACAACGAAAACCTTCATAACATCAGCATCGATTATGAAATTCAGGCACCGGAGAATGCGTTTCTCGAAGCCGCATCCGGTTCGGGAGACATTACGGTGGACGGGGTGGGCGAGAACGCGAAGATTTCCACCGGCTCCGGCAACATTCGCGCCATCGGCCTGCACGGAGGATTCTCCGTGGGAAGCGGATCGGGCAACATCGAAGCAGAGCAGACAGGGGAGGGTTATGTGAAGGCGAGCACCGGCTCAGGCAACCTGGAGCTGCGCAATCTGCGCGGCGGATTGCGCGCGGGGACGGGATCAGGCGACATCGAGGTGAGCGGAGTGCCGACGGGCGATTGGAAGCTGGTGGCCGGCTCCGGCAATATCGATCTTGGGACCGGCAATGCGGCGATCACGCTGGAGGCCTCGACCGGATCGGGCAATATCCATACCAACCATGAAATGATGACCAACGGCTCCTCGGACCACCACCACGTCTCCGGCAAGATCAACGGCGGCGGACCGGCGGTGCGCGTCGAGACGGGTTCGGGCGACATTCGTGTGCATTGAGTAGAGCGAACAGCAGTCAGTTTCCGGCTGTAGCGGATGCCTGACTGCTGCATCTTTTACACTGGAAGTATGGTTCGCATTCTTCGCCCGATCCCCGTTGAACAACTGAAACTGCTGGTCTTCGATCTGGATGGCACGCTGATCGACTCGGCGCAGGACTTGTGCAACAGCGTGAATGCGACGCTGGCTCATCTTGGACGGGAGCCGCTGCCGGATGCGGTGGTTGCCGGCTACATTGGCGACGGCGCCATCATGCTGATGCGGCGGGCGCTCTTTGGGCCGGAATCAGATCCGGATGCGATTGCTGTGGACGAGGCGCAACTGGCAAAGGCCTACGAGTTCTTTCTCGTCTACTACCGCGAGCACAAGCTGGACACCACCTACGCCTACGAGGGAGTTCTGGAGGCGCTGGCCGCTCTGAAGCAATTGCACGACGCGGAGAATGGGCCGGCGCGCTTGATGGCTGTGCTGACCAACAAGCCGGTGCGCCCGGCGCGGGAGATTTGCGCAGCGCTGGGTCTGGCTCCCTACTTCCTGAATATCTATGGCGGCAACAGTTTTTCCACCAAGAAACCCGATCCGCAGGGCCTGATGGCGCTGATGGCCGAGGCGAATGCGCGGCCCGCGGAGACGGTGATGATCGGCGACAGCCAGGTGGACGTGGAAGTGGCGCGCAATGCCGGAGCATGGTGCGTGGGCTGCACCTTCGGCCTTGCGCCGGAGAGTCTGGCCGCTTACCCTCCGGATCTGCTGGTGGATTCGCCCGCCGACTGGACGGCGGCGCTCACTCCGGTGGGGATCGTGGATCGGAAATAGCGGTGCATCTACGGTTGAGAAGCCGTAAGCTGAATTCATGGGCATTGTTGCTGCTGTAACTCCGCACACTCCGCGCCCGCTTCGCATCGTCCTGCCGGGCGGCAGCGGCCAAGTGGGAGAAATGCTGGCGCGCCACTTTCAGCAGCGGGGCCACCAAGTGACAGTGCTGACACGCGGACCCTATACCGCGCCCTGGCAGACGGTGCATTGGGATGGCGTGAATCCTGGCCCCTGGACTGAATACCTGGAGGGCGCCGACGCCTGCATCAACCTGGCCGGACGCAGCGTGAACTGCCGCTATAACGCAGCCAACCGGCAAGAGATTTACGAGTCGCGCATTCGAAGCACACAACTGCTAGGCCAGGTGATTGCCGGGCTGAGCACGCCGCCGCGTATCTGGATGAACGCTTCGGCGGCGACGATCAATCCTCGTGCTACGGATGCGGAGGGAGTGGACCTGCCGGTAGAAGAAGCGACTTTTGACTTGGTAGAAAATCCTTCCAACAAACCATGGGCCGACCGCCGAGGGTTTTCCGCGCGTGTGGCCAGAGATTGGGAAGAGGTCTTCTTTGCGGCCAAGACGCCGAGTACCCGCAAGGTGGCTCTACGCAGCGCCGTGGTTCTCTCTCCTGTGGCGGGCAGCGCCTTTGGCGTGCTGTCAAATCTGGTACGGCTTGGTTTGGGCGGCACGCAGGGCAGCGGACGGCAGTTCGTCTGCTGGATTCACGAGGCCGACTATGCGCGCGCGGTGGAGTTTTTACTGGACCGCGAGGATCAGGAGGGAGCGTTCAACATTGCCGCGCCCGCGCCGCTGACGAATCGCGAGTTCATGGCGGCGCTGCGCTGGGCGTGGGATGTGCCCAACGGTCTGCCCGCGCCATCGCCGGCGATCAAGCTCGGCGCAATCATTATGCGCACCGAAGCTGAGCTGGTGTTGCAAAGCTGCCGCGCAGTTCCCGGACGGCTGCTCGATGCGGGCTTCGAGTTCGAGTTTCCGGAATGGGCCGGAGCGGCGGAAGATCTGGTGCGGCAGTGGAGAAGCAGGCGCGAGTAAATGGCCGCGCAACAATGTCATTGCGGATGCATGGGCTTGTCCTGGTTCCTGGGAAGATAGATGACGCCATCCTCGTTCTCTAGGCCGGGACGGTAATACTGGTTGATGGCCTGCAGAATGGGAATGGTAAAGCTCATCTGTGGTTCTGGATCGGCGAGCTTCTGGTCAACATTGTTGTACATCTGGATAGCGCAGAAGGCATGATTCTTGATTCGTTCGATCATCTCGCCGGGGTCCAGCTTGCCCTGGCCGATCAATCGCGTTGCATTGAAGGGATCGTAGAGATAGGGCTTGCCGGCATAGGCGCAGCGCAACAAACTCTCGCAGAGAGCCGGGCCAGGCTGCTCGCGCAGGTAGGCGATCTCGACGGCAAAGCGGCTGGCCGCCTGGCGATCCTCCGCAAGCACCTGATCCGGACGGGCGTTGCCGGAGTGGATCATCGGCGCGGCCAGCCCCAGGAAAAGAATCACGCAGGCAGACAAGGGCGACCGAAGGCTGAAGCGGCCGATCCGCCAACTGGCGCTCTCCGCCGCAAAGACTCCGCAGAGCGAGGTCATCGCCAGCATCGAGCCGAAGAATCCGTTGATGTCCACTCCGCTTCCGCCGCAGAAGACCGTATCGACCAGGAGCGCGCAGCCGAGCAAGAGCGTCAGCACGCGCCGCTCAGAATCGCTCCAGCAGAGGAAGGCCGCCACGAGAGCCGCCAGCACCGGCAAGGGAGAGTATTCGGGCAGATACAGTATCGCGTTGATGCCATCCATTGCCGAGTAGCTGCGCGGCGCCAGCATACAGGAGACGTACGCCGCCCCGTCGATCTGTCGGGTCAGAAGGATGGAAAATGCAGCCATCATTCCGCCGCCGAGGGCAAAGCGAAGGGCCTTGCGTGGCGAACAGATGAGCAGATCGAGGAGCACGGCGATGGGAAATTCAATCAGGTTGTGCTTGATATTTCCGCCCACGACAAAGAGCAGGGCAGCCGCCTCCAGCGCCCAGCCGCGCCGGTTGCCGCGCAGATAAACGTAGATGCCCGCCAGGAAGAAGGCCTGAGCCAGCATCTGCGGATCGTCCATCCCGACATAACTGTCAGCGGCGGCAGAGAACCAGGCCACAAGAAATGCGCCGGAGAGCCACGCGGCGGCGCGGGATCGCGTCGTCATCCAGACAATCAATCCGGTAAAGAGCGCGCTCAGCGAAAGTCCGGCGAGCGAGAGAATGCGCGCGGTAAAAAGGTATTCCGAGGTGAATCGGCCCAGAAATGCCACCAGATGAAAGGAGAGCGCGGGATAATTGACGGTCGTCCAGCCATAAGCGACGGGATAAAGCGGCTGGTGCAGCGCTACTTTCTGGGCGTTATAGAGATTCCATCCCTCGTTGTAATCGAGTTCGGAGAAGAGGAAGGCGCGCCGCAAGGGCATCGCCGCCGTCCAGAACAGAACCGCAGCGCAAAAGAAGATCAGAAACAGGGAGCGCGGCCTGAGGCCGATGCGGGCAACCATGCGGGAAGGGAGTTCAAACGCCATGCTGCTTCAACTCCGGCGCCCGAAGCGGTCCGCATAGAGGCGCACCAGCAACTTGGCGTAATCCCATCCGACTTTGAAGTTGGCTTTGCTGGCGCCCTGGGCGCGGAGACCGAAGGCCAACGGAAGTTCCTTGACCGAGCGGAGGCGTCCGCGGACGAGAATCTCCAAGAGCAACTTGAAGCCACTGGGCTGGAATTTGATGCCGTCGATGCACTCGCGCCGGAGCAGGAAGAATCCGGTCATCGGGTCTTTGGCGCGCACGCCGGAGCGCTGAATCGGCCATGTGGCCCAGACGGCAGCCGTGGAGAGAAACTTCCGCACCGGATTCCAGTTGCCCAATTGGCCGCCCGCCGTGTAGCGGCTGCCGATGGCCAGATCGTTGCCGGCCTGGATGGCGGCAATCAGGGCGGGCAGCAGCTCCGGAGGGTGCTGCAAGTCGGCGTCCATCACGCCGAGAATTCCGGCATCGGTCTGACGCCAGCCGTAGAGAATCGCGCCGGAGAGGCCGCGCTCGCCCTTGCGAATCAAGAGGCGCACGCGGGGATCGGAATGGCCAAGAGCGGTGACGATCTCCTCGGTGCCGTCGCGGCTGTCGTCATCGACGACGATGATCTCGTAATCGATGCCGACGGGATCGAGGACGGAGCGGATGTGGTCGAGCAGGCCGGGCAGATTCTTCGCCTCGCGCAGCGTGGGAATGACCAGCGCCAGCTTCTCGTTGGAGCGCGATTGGGCTGATGCCACCGGCTGGGAACGCTTTGCCGCGCCGCTGGCCGGCGTGTAGGATGAATCTATCTCTGCTGGCGACATTCTGAGCTAGAGTATACGGGGTTTATCCGGTTGAGGCGCTCCTTTTCTCTCCACATTTCTCTGATTCTGCTTTTCACCGCGCTGGGCATGGCTGTGATGGGCTACCATCCCGCATTCGAGGACGGCGGCATCTATCTGACTGCGGTGAAAGCCAACCTGAATCCAGCGCTTTACCCCCATGACCCCCATTTTTTCCGGCTCCAAATGCAAGCCACTTTCTTTGATAAGTGGGTTGCCGATTCTGTCCGTTGGACCGGCATTTCAGTGGATTGCATGATGCTGCTCTGGCAGTTCGCGGCGATTGCGCTGATCGTCTTCGGATGCTGGAGCATTGCGCGGAGACTCTTCCCGGAAGAGCGAGCGCAGTGGGCCGGAGTTGCACTGGTCACGGCCATGTTTACCTTACCGGTAGCCGGAACGGCGCTCTATCTGGTGGATCAGCATCTGCATCCGCGCGCTCTCGCCACAGGCTTCATCCTGCTGGCGGTTTCGCGCATACTGTCGGGCAAAAGCTGGCAGGCAATTCCTCTTCTACTGCTGGCCTTGTTGATGCATCCCATCATGGCCGTCTTTGGCATCTCCTTTTGCTTCTTCCTGACCGTCGCGATGCTGGAATCTGTACCTGGCTGGCTGCGCGGATGGTCAAGGGCCGAAGACCGTTCTTTGGTCTTGGGTTTTGTTCCTCTGGGCTGGGTCTTCGAGCCGCCAACTCCGACATGGCGCGAGGTGGTGGAGCGGCACACCTACTTCTTTCTCTTTCGCTGGGAGTGGTATGAGTGGCTGGGCGCACTGGCGCCTCTGTTCCTCTTCTGGCTGCTCTGGCGCATCGCGCGCAAGCGCGGCGAGAATCTGCTCGCGCGCTTTGCTCTTGCCATCCTCTGTTATGGCGTTTTCCAGATGACTTTGGCGATGGTAATGTTGGGCGTTCCATCCCTGGTTCGGCTCACTCCGCTTCAGCCGATGCGCTTTCTCCATTTGATCTATTTCTTTTTGACCCTGATTGCAGGCTGTCTGGCAGGCAAGTATCTGCTCAAGGCGAGCGTCTGGCGCTGGGCGGTTTTTCTCCTGGCCATCAATGGAGGTATCTTCGCTTCTCAAGAGATGATATTTGCCAGCAGCGAACATCTGGAACTGCCGGGAATGACCTCGTCCAATCCCTGGGAACAAGCCTTCGCATGGATTCGCCAGAACACGCCGACTGACGCCTTCTTTGTCCTCGATCCCAATTACATGGCGGTGTCTGGCGAGGACTATCAGAGCTTTCGTGCGCTGGCCGAGCGTAGCCAATTAGCCGACAACATCAAAGACACGGCAGTAGTAACACTGATCCCTGAGATAGGTCCAGTATGGGCGCGACAGGTAGAAGCCCAGGGTTGCAACCCGGGGTTGCTCACGTGCCCGGGCTGGAGCCATATTCAACTTGCGGATTTCGAGCGGTTGAAGGCGGAGTTCGGCGTCAACTGGACGCTGGTTTCCTATCCGCAGCCGGCGGGGCTGGATTGCCGGTGGCATAACGACAAGCTGGCCGTCTGTAGAATTCCATGAAGCAGTTTCCGCGATCGGTGTTCAGAAGCTGCCGGTACAATGGACGCAATCTTTCATGTTAGTTTTGAGATATCAGCTCTATTTCTTCAAGGGCTGAAGTCCTGCATTTTTGTTGTTGCATCACAGCATAATTTTGATAGTCGCCGGGGTTGTTCGCCATTTCTGACGACTGATCCCTGTTTCACCGGCGCGGAGACCGGACGATGCTCAACCTGACTCGACGACTGATACTCGGCTGCGTGGTGCTTGCCGGCCTGATGGCGGGGCTGGTGCTGGCCACGCACAAGGCCCTGGCGGCAGCCGGGGAGTCGAGGCTTGCCTATCTCTTTTTGGCGGCGGCGGTGGTGGTTGCGGCGGGGACGATCTTCATTGTGCTGCGGCCCATCCGGCTGCTGGCGAAGGATGTGCGGAAGATTGCGCAGGGCAACCTGGAGCACCGCGTGGAGTGGAGCAGCCGGGACAGCCTGGGCGTGATTGCCAGCGAGCTGAACCGGATTGCGGTGCGGCTGCGCGAGTTGCGGGATACCGAGGCGGGCCGCCGCCAGATGGAGTTTCAACTCTCCGACGCGGTGCTGCAATCGATCTTTGAGCCGATCATTGTGACCGACGGCAGGGGCCAACTGCTGAAGGTGAATCAGGCGGCGGCGGAGCTGCTGGGCGAGGCTGCGACAGACCGCATGGCCCTGACCCATGCACCGGGCGGCGACAAGATTCTGAGCGCCATCCGCGACGCGATTGCGATGCAGAAGCCGGTGACGACCGAGGACGACGCGGCGATGCTGCCGATGCGGATCGGCGAGCGGGAGCGGAACTATCGCCTGCGCACCACGCCGATGCGCGACAGCGAGGGACGTCTGCTGGGCACGGTGACGACGCTTGAAGACGTGACCAGCCTGCAGGACTCGGACCGCTTCAAGACGCAGTTCATCAGCGTGGCCAGCCGCAAGCTGCGCGATCCGCTGTTGCAGTTGCGGCGCGGCCTGTACGCGCTGGGCCAGGGCTTTGGCGGCGAGCTGCTGCCGCTGCAGGCGGAGCTGGTAGCCGCGGCCAGCGGTGAGAGCGCCAAGCTGGACGATCTGATGAGCGATCTGATCGAAGTGGCCGAGCTGGATGCGGGGCGGCGCGAGTTCACGCTGGAAGGCATACGGCCCTTGCAGGCGCTGAACGAGACCCGCGATCATTACTGCGACGAGGCGGCGCAGAAGCACATCCGCGTCGAGGTCCGGGCCTATGCCGATGTGGCGCTGGTGCAGGCCGACCGGCGAGCGGTCCGCTCGATCCTGGACAACCTGATGTCGAACGCGATTCGCTACACGCCGCCGGATGGCGAGATTCTGCTGGCTGCCGAAGAGATCAAGGACTTTGTGCAGTTCACGGTGCGCGACACGGGGCGCGGCATCGAGGCCGAGCGGCTGGGAACAATTTTTGACCGCTTCAGCACCTTCTCCGAGCGAGGCTCCGGATTGGGATTGGCGCTGGGACGCCGGCTGGTGGAGTCCCTGGGCGGACAGATTGCCGTGGAGAGCCGTCTGGGCCACGGAACCACCTTCCACTTTACGCTTCCTGTAGCGGCTGTTACCGCGGTCCGCCATCCCGTGGAGGTGGGCTGATGGCCGAGATCCTTCTGGAACGCAAGCAGGAGGCAGCCAAGCTCCGGGTCTATATCGGAGCGGCGCCGGGGGTGGGCAAGACCTACCATATGCTGAACGATGCCTACCTGATGAAGCATCAGCAGGACATCGATGTGGTGATCGGCCTGGTGGAGACGCACGGCCGCAAGGATACCGAGGCGCGCATCCGCGATCTGGAGGTTGTGCCGCAGCGCGAGATTCCCTATCGCGGCGTGACGCTGAAAGAGATGGATGTGGACGCGATTCTCTTTCGCCATCCGCATACGGTAGTGGTGGATGAGCTGGCCCACACCAACGTTCCCGGCAGCAAGAACCGCAAGCGCTACGAAGATGTGCTGGAACTGCTGGACGCCGGCATCAATGTGATGACGGCAGTGAACATTCAGCATCTGGAGACGCTGAATGACGCGGTCAACCGATCGGCCAATACGGTGATCCGCGAGACGGTGCCGGACAACTTTCTCAAGCGCGCCAACGAAGTGGTCAACGTGGACGTAACGGTAGACGAGCTGCGTTCGCGCCTGCGCCAGGGAAAGATCTACGCGCCCGACAAGGTTGAGCAATCGCTGGCCAACTTCTTCCGCAAGGGCAACCTGAATATGCTGCGGGAGCTTTCGCTGCGCACCACCGCCGAACAGGTGGGCAACCAAGCCTCAGCCTATCGCCGCACGCAGGGATTGGAACAGGCGCCGATTCCGGAGAAGGTGATGGTCTGCTTGAGCACGCGCCCGGGCACGGAGCGGCTCCTGCGCATCGGCGCGCGCATCGCCGGGCGGCTGGCGACCAACTGGTACGCCGTCTACGTCACTCGTCCCGACGACGACAAGGGACATGGCGATCCGGAGGCCTTTCATCGCCTGGAAGAGTATCAGCGCATGGCCCGCGAGCTGGGCGCTCAGGTGGTCTCGCTTTCCGACCGCAACGTCTCAGACGCACTGATCCGCTATGCGCAGCAGGAGAATATCTCGCACGTGGTCTTCGGGCAGTCGGTGCGTTCGCGCTGGGATATTTTTCTGCACGGCTCCATCATCAACCGCTTCCTCAGCGAGGTGCGCGACGCCACGGTGCAGGTGGTCCCGATGAACAAGCCGCTGCGCAGGGCATGAGCAGAGCATTGTTCAGACTTTATTTTTCCATTGTCCGCGAAACTTTTGCAGCAGGATTATAGTCGATAACTACTTCTGCGATACAATTCGTTTGGATTCATCGGGAGCAAGATTTCTGGCATAGGAGATAGGTAGCTATGAACCGGTCTTTTCATGAATTGTTTTCACGCAGTATACTGATTTCCGTTGCAATCACAGCCATCGTTCTTGGAGCCTTCAACTCAGCTCGCGCTCGTGCGAAGGACTCGCCAGATAGCCGCCTGGACGGCGACTGGGTGAATATCGATCCCAATACGAGAGGGATTGTCGAGGTTATCATCGCAGGAAAAGAGATCCACCCCTACGGCGCCTGTCATCCTACGGCCTGCAACTGGGGCGTCATCAAGGCGAAGAGCTTTGCTGAGAGCGTCAATTCATCGGAAATCAGCAAGCTGGTGGCGAAGAAATTCAATTCATTCTCCAATGTAGAACTTACGATCTCACGGGAAACCGATGGGCGGCTGCGCGTGGAGGCGTTTACACACTTCACAGACAGAAGCGGACGGCCCGACTACAGCACTGTCAACTACTTTCAGCACCGCGTAAGCCCCATCGCTCCTTAATTGCTATTTTGCGATTCTTATCTGAACAATGAATCGATGACGTCATCGACGATTGCGTCGCTAACGGTTCGATTTCCCATGGGATTCCAATCCTGCTCTGGCTGGGGACCGGAATCTTCTGAAAATGACGGCTCAGATTGCTGGGGGGCGTCGGGAGCATGGGCGATGCGCATCAGCACGCCGCGATCCATCCAGATGAGCGAGCACTCTTCGCAGGAGTCGATGACAGCGTTACCCGGCCCGCCGTAGAAGTGCGCGTCCATGAGACGGTGGCAGACGGGGCAGTTGATCTTGCGCTGCAAATCTTCTTTGTCGGGAGCGGCCAGCTTGGCTCCTGTACCGTGCGCGCTCCGCAAATCTTCGACCAGGCCTTCCAGCGCCGCCATTGCAATCAGCATTCCGTTGCAGCCGGTGCAGTAGATGATGCGAACCTTGCCGAGAACGGCGTGCATGAGAGGCAGCTTGCAGAGCGGGCAATCCTGTCCACTCTGCTCATCGAGAACGCGAACGCCGTCGTCGTTCTTCTCCGGAAAATACGTGCTCTGGCAGTAGTCGCACTTGTAGCTCTCCATATCCGGTTTGAGCCGCATGGGAGCGCCGCAGGAGGGACAGTTCATTGGGGCTTTCCGCATTCTGCGCAGAACTTTGCGCGTTGAGGAATGGACTTTCCACATTCGATGCAGAACTTGACGGCCTCGGCTTCGGCTGCATCGGCGCCCGCCGTAGCGCCAATCAACACCGGAGCCGCAATCGGCTGCGAAGGAATTGCGCCGGGCGCATTCATCGATGGCTTGAGCGCGTTGGAGAGCACCTGCGCCACCGCCGCGCCGGCGCCGAGACCCATGCCCATGCCGGCAGCGCCGCTGGTATTGGCCGCGGAAAGATCCAGAGATTCCGCCGCCGCATACAATGTGTAGCGGCCCAGATCGCCCACCATATTCATGCCAATGCGCTGGTCGAAGACCTTTTGCAGTTCTTCTGGGAGCGAGACATTTTCGACGACGAACTGATCGAGTTCTATGCCGAATTTGGCGAAGGACGGCTTCAATTGCGCGACAATCTTATCGCTGAGAACGGTGTGGTTGGCGGCCATGTCGAGGAAGGAGAGATCGCTCGCAGCAAAGACCTCGGTCATGCTGCCAATGATGGTTTCGCGCAACTGGCCTTCGAGTTCGGCGGCGAGATATTGATCGCGGGTGCCGCTGATCTGGTTGTAGAAAATGCGCGGATCGGCGATGCGATAGGAGTAGATGCCGTAGCAGCGCAGGCGGACGGCGCCAAACTCCTTGTCGCGGATGGTGATGGGCGTGGCCGTGCCCCACTTCTGGCCGGTCTGCAGACGTGTAGAGAAAAAATAGACCTCGGATTTGAATGGAGATTCAAAGGCCTTGTCCCAGTTCATCAGATCGGTGAGCAAGGGTAGATTGCGGGTATTGAGCTTGTGCAGGCCGGGACCAAAGATGTCGGCGATCTTTCCTTCGTTGACGAAGGCGGCCATCTGTGACTCGCTTACGGTGAGCTGGCCGCCGTTCTTGATCTCCAGATCGCGCATCGGATAACGATAGGCAAGGATGCCTTCCGCCGGCTCGTTCCACTCAATGACATTGATAAACTGCTTGCCTAAAAACTCTCCGAGAGTCATAGAATTCTCCGCAGAAACTATATCACGGACCGAGAGCTTCGCGGCGGGCGGGCGGAGACGCGACTTGACAGACGGTCCGCTTCAAAATCCACCCTTGTTCAGGCCGAAGATCTTCTGCATCAGGTTGCGGTGTTCGGCGGGGTGGTCGCAGGTCTCCATTGGCGCGGTTCCATCCAGGAAGGCAGCGGAGTAACTTTCTGGGCAGCTAGCGTCGCTCAGCAGATTGGTCGCCTTGTCGATCTGGACGATCTGCACACCTTCCGAGGGTGTGAATTCGTGGGTGTCGGAGTATTGCGGCAATTGAATGGCGCGCTTCATGAATGCCGCCCAGATGGGAGCGGCGGCCTGAGCGCCTTGCATCTTGATGTCGCTGTAGTCGTCGTTGCCGACCCAGACGATGCAGAGCAGGTTGGTGGTGTAGCCGGCAAACCATGCGTCGTGGTCGGTGCCGGTTTTGCCCGCCGCGGGAGCATAGAATCCCATGCCGCGCACGCCGGCGCCGGTTCCATCCCCTTGCAGGACATTTTGCATGAGGCTGGTGGTGAGATAGGCGACGCGGGGATCGAGGACCTGCTTGTAAGTGGACGAATAGTCGGTGATGATGTCGCCGGTGGGAGTGCGGACGCTGGCCAGCATCCAGGGGTCCTGGCGAAGGCCGTTGTTGGCGAAGACGGTGTAAGCTCCGGCCATATCGAGTGGCGAAGCGTCATAGGCGCCGATGGCCATTGCGGGAGTGCCGCGCGCGCTCTTGATGCCGGCGTCGCGGGCCAGTGCAGCCACGCGGTCGAAGCCAACCATCCCGGCCAGGCTGATGGTGGCGTTGTTGTCTGATCGCATCAGGGCATAACGGGCGGTCAGTTGGCCGTAGTACTCGCCTTCATAGTTGCGTGGCGTATAGGTCTGGCCGCCAACGTCGTAGGTGGTCTGATCGTCGCTCAGCATGGTGACCGGCGAAAAGAGCTTGGTCTGACCGGGAAGAATTGTACCTTCGGCGGCAGTGGCAAAGGCGGCGGCATAGACGAAGGGCTTGAAGATGGAGCCGGTGGGCCGCATGGCCACGGCGTGGTTCAACTGCGATGCGCCATAGTTGCGCCCGCCCACCACCGCCAGCACCTGCCCGGTGTGCGGATTGAGCGCCACCAGCGCCACCTGCGGATAGGGGTAGCTCTCGCCGCGCTTCTTCTCGCGGGCGTGCTTCTTGTCCACCTGCTCGTCGATGAGATGAATGGTGGATTCGACCGCCTCGGTGGCAACTCGCTGCAAGTCGGGATCGAGCGAGGTGTAGATGCGCAAACCCTCGCGGTTGAAGTCGCGGTCGCCCAGCTTCTGCACCAGTTGATCGTGAACCAGATCGACGAAGTATGGCGCTTCGCTGGCATCCACGCTGCCCGGCGCCAGGTGCAGCGGCTCAGCCTTGGCCTGCTCGGCCTGCTCCTTGGTAATCGCGCCGGTCTCGACCATCGAATCCAGAACCAGGTTCCGGCGCTCGATGGCGCGGTCGGCATGGCGGAATGGATTCAGCCGGCTGGGACTTTGAATCATGCCCGCCAGCAGCGCGCAATCGGCCAGATCGAGCTTGCTGACGTCTTTGCCGAAGAAGGCCTCGCTGCCCTCGCCGAAGCCATCGATCGAGAAGCTGCCGCGCTGGCCGAGCGGAACCTGATTGGCGTACATCTCGAAGATCTGCTGCTTGTTGAAGCGGTGCTCAAGCTGTAGCGCAACGACAATCTGAGAAATCTTGTACTGAATGGTATGCGTATCGGCGACTATCAGCAGCTTTGCCAGTTGCATGGTCAGCGTAGAGGCGCCGCCGCGATGCTTGCGATCGCCAATCAGATCGTGCCATCCCCAGCTGATCATGCTGAAGTAGTTGATGCCGCCGTGCTCAAAGAAGCGGCGGTCCTCGATGGCCAGCACCGCGCTGATCACGGTCTGGGGAATCTCGTTATAGGTGAGCAGGCGGCGCTTGGTGCGGTTGGCGTCGTCGCTCAGGCCGGTAATCAGCTGCGGTTCGAGTTCGTAACTGGAAAGCGTCTCTCCGTGATCGTCGGCGATCGACTGCACAACACCGCCGCTGACGCGAATCACTGCGCCATCCTGCGAGTGAAAGGACTGCGGACCGGGATGCACGGCGATCGTCTGCCCCCCCTCCGCGTAGCTTCCCAGGGGTGAAGCCGGCGCGGCGCCCTCCGCCGTGTAACCGGCCTCGTGCAGTTCATTGGCGATCAGGTGAATGGTGAGCTTCTGCCCGGGACGGACCTCGCGCGGCGCGGCATAGATCTTGGCGGTGTTGGCAAAGATCGGCTGCTTGAGGCGGTCGTCAACCACGTGCTGATACTTGATGTAGAAATAGCCGAAGACAGAGATGCATGCCAGCGCCACGGCTGCAACCCCGATCACTCCGACGCGCATCAGCAGCGTGGCCCAGGGGTGCTTTCCCGTAGGTAGATGAAACCTGATCTTCAACGCCATCGCCACTCCTTGAAACAGTTGTCAGTCACCCGTTGCCAGGGATGAGTTTCCGTTACGCTCCGACAGCTCCCAGCAGCCCATCTTCCGCGATCCGCTCTTTGACCAGCGCCAAAACTTCCGTCAACTCCACATCGATGCTGGTTGAGGTTGCGCGGGTAACCAACTCGACCTTGCCCTCAGCGGCCTTCTTGCCGACGTTGATGCGATAGGGAATGCCGATCAGATCGGCATCCTTGAATTTGACGCCGGCACGCTCGTCTCTGTCATCAAGCAGCACGTCGAGGCCCGCGGCTTCCAACTCCGCGGCCAGCTTTTCGCCGGTCTCTTTCAGCAGCGCATCGGTCATATTCGTCACCGTGACGACGACCGTGAAAGGCGCAATCGAAGCCGGCAGCCAGAAGCCATTTTTGTCATTCGATTGCTCGACGGCTGCGGTCAAAATCCGCTCGATGCCGATGCCGTAGCTGCCCATGATCGGCGTCACTTCCTTGCCGTTGGGGTCGAGCACGCGCGCGCCCATCGACTCGGAATACTTATAGCCCAGCTTGAAGATGTGGCCGATCTCGACGGCTTTGCCGACGACCAGCTTGCCCGCGCAGGCCTTCTTGACGCACCCTTCGCGGTGGTCGCAGTTCAGCTTGGTGCAAGGGTTCTTTGGGCAGCCTTCGCCTTCGTTGACGGTGCGAATGTCGGCGCTGAGCGTCCATGAAAAATCCCGCCCCGGAGTGACGTTGCGCAGATGGTAGTCGAGCTTGTTGGCTCCGGCGACCATGTTCTTGCGGCCTTCGAGGGAACTGTCCACGACGACGGTGATTCCGTCTTCGAGCGGATTGGCGCTGGGCTTGAGGCCAATTGGACCGAGGAAACCGGCAGGCGCGTTAAAGAACTGCTGAAGCTCATCGGCCTGCATCGTGCGCAGTTCCGCTCCTCCAATTGCACCCAGCAATTTCGTTTCGTTGACTTGGTGATCTCCGCGCAAGAAGGCCGCGACCCCGTGCCAAGAGTCGGGCTTTCCATTGACTCCGTGCTTGAGCGCCATATACGCCACACACTTGATGTCGGAGGCTTCAGCCATTTTGAAGAAGGCAGCGACTTCAGCGATAGAGGCACAGTTGGGTGTGTGAATCTCCTCCGGCTTGCCGTCGCCCGTCGGTTCTAATTCGGTAACCGGCTCCAGCTTCGACGTAGCCTTCTCCGTATTCGCCGCATAGCCGCAGACCGGGCAGCTTGCGATAAGATCTTCGCCGGCGTCGGTGTAACACATGAACTCCTGCGACTGCGAGCCGCCCATCGATCCCGAATCCGCCTCAACGGCGACGAACTTCAGCCCGCAGCGTGAAAAAATCTTGCGATAAACCGCATCATGCAGATCAAAGCTCTTGTCCAACCCCGCCTTATCGATATCGAAGGAGTATGCATCCTTCATCGTGAATTGGCGCACACGCAGCAGGCCCGACTTCGGCCTCGGCTCGTCGCGGAATTTGGTCTGTATCTGATACCAGATCTGCGGCAACTGCTTGTAGCTGCGCAGCTCACTGCGGGCGATCACGGTCATGATCTCTTCGTGGGTCATTCCCAGGCAGAGTTCGGCGCCCTTGCGATCCTTCAGGCGGAACATATTGTCGCCCATGCCCGTCCAGCGGCCGCTTTGCTCCCAGGGTTCTTTGGGCAGCAATGCGGGCAGATAAAACTCCTGGCCGATCTGGTCCATCTCTTCGCGCACAATGGCGACGATCTTGTTGATCGAGCGCTGGGCAAGGAAGAGGTAGTTGTAGAGGCCTGCGCCCATCTGGCGGATGTAGCCGGAACGGATGAGAAACTTGTGGCTGGCCACTTCGGCGTCTGCCGGGGCCTCGCGGAGGGTGGGAATAAAGAGCTTGGACCAGCGATGCATAGGAATGAGTGCGAACTTTCCCGCCGGCGGGCCGGCGCGAGGCATTTTTTCGATCCACTCCATTCTAAATGTTACCGGAGCGACAGTCGCGCACAGACGCAGGCCAGCCAACTGAACGGCTAATGGATTCGGCAAGAAAATTGGATTCAGAGGCAGATGCAACGAACAAGTCTTTGCAGAAGTCTGGAAGTGGGATTGTTTGTCGGGCTGGTCGCCCCAACTCAGGCTCTTTGAAGCCAGAAAATGATGAATCCTCTTGCGCCAGGGGATTGCTCACACGTCTTTGATCGTCCTACAATCAACTTGGCGGAGTATCCTGAAAGAAATCGATGGCGGCAAAACGCAAAACCAAAGGCGCGTACATGATCTCGGCGGTGGCCGAGATGTATGAGATTCACCCGCAAACACTGCGCCTCTATGAGCGCGAGGGGCTGCTGCTGCCGTCGCGCACCGAGGGCAACACCCGGCTTTACACCGACGAGGATCTGGAGCGGCTGGAGTTCATCCTGAATCTGGCGCGCGATCTGGGCGTGAATATCGCCGGCATCGCCATCATCCTGCAGATGCGCGAGCGCATGGAAGAGATGAACCGGCAGATGCAGAGCTTTGTCGAGTACGTGCGCACCGAAATGCTCTCGCGCTTTCAAGCAGCCGCGCCGGGTTCGGCGGCGATTGTGCCTCTGCGCAAACCGGCGGTGGTGGCGAAGGTCGCTGCGCAGCGCAGGCCGTAGTTTCGCCTATTGAGCCGGGGCTGTCTCCTGCGGCTCTTCGAGGATCTTGCGCATCTTTCCCTCCGGAAGCAGCTCGAAGGGATAGCCGTGATAGCAGATGTGACTTGAGCCTAGATAGCTCTTCACCCAGAAACAGAAGCCCATCAAGTCGCGCAAGGGATAGAGCCATGCTTTGCGGAGGGCTTCCCCGTCGCCGGCCACGCCGCCGGCTACCAGCAGGCAGAGCAGCACGCGATCGAGAATGGTGAAGGCCAGAAGCGCCATGCCCAGGGCGAAATAGCCGGCGGAGCCCAGAACAGCCAACCCCAGCAAGCCGTAGGGAATCGCGTAGGTCAGCACCGTACCGGGATGGCCCATCGGCCGCGAAAAACGGGTGCTGGTTGCCCAATCCTGCTGATGCGCCGCGGTGCCCTTGAAAGTGGCGTTCAAGACATGGTGCTCGATGACGTACGTGGAGAGCGCCACGATCTCTCCGGCCTTTGCCGTCCAGTTTCCCAGTACAAAGTCATCGGCGTAATACTCGGCAGCCTTCTCGAAGCCGCCGATCTTTTCAATGGTGCTCTGGCGCATCACCATCGATGGGCCTAGCGCGAACTTCATGCCTTCGAGCATCTCAGCCACCAGAACGCCGCTGGTCATCTCCACCGACATTCCCATCGCCTCCAGTTGCGCCCAGAGTCCGTGGCGTGTGACGCCGCGGTAGAGACAGGTGACCATGCCGACGCGGGGGTCGCTGAGCGGTTCGACCACCGCGGCCAGATAACCGGGGCCGACGCGCACGTCGCTGTCTGCCGTCACCAGGATGGGATAGCGCGCCTCGCGGCGCATGATTTCCAGCGAAAAGGTGCGCGCATTCTGCCAGAGAGGCTCGCCGCAGGTGAGGAAGCGTGTCTTGATCCGCGGATAGCGGGCGGCCACGCGGCGCGCCGCCAGCAATCCGGCATCGGAGTTGTGGCGCGCGCAAAAAAGAATCTCGAACTCCGGATAATCCTGTTCAAAAAAGCTGGCCAGCTTCTCTTCCAGATCCGGCTCGCTTCCGTGCAGCGGCTTCAACACACTGACCGGAGGCAGAAAGGCGCGGGCCTGTGTGCGTCTACGCGCAGATGCCGCGCGCCAGCGGAAGCGCACCACCCCGGCGGCAACCATCAGACTGTAGATCGTCGAGGTGATTACACCAAAAACTGCAACGGCAGCGAGAGCGAATACGAAAACGTTATCGATGGTCATAGCAGCGCTTTTACCTCAGGCTCCGATCTTGGGATGGCATTCCCGGAGCAGTTGGAGAAGTGACGGCAACGTGAAAAAGAGTGCGCGCAACACCGTGATTCTACTATGAGAGTAAAAACAATTTCTTCGATTCCGCAGATTGTTGCGATTGAGCCAGCGCTTCGGGAAGATGAAATCCTGGTTGTCCCGCTTTGGGTAGACAGCGAGTTCCTCATCCGATAGAGTTAGCCTCAGAGTTCTGTTTGGCAATGTAATGCGGCAAAGGAGCCGTTATCGTGGCCTATATATTGTTGTCCATCAGTGCAGCCGGAATCCTGACCTCCACGATCTTTACCATGATGGCCCTGCTCGCAACTTCAAAATATCTGACGGCCAGAGAGCGAAGAAGGAAGCAAAACAGCGATTTTACACCTCCGGTCAGTATTCTCAAGCCGCTGCATGGCTCGCCAGCCTACCTGGAAGAATGCCTGGAGGGCTATTTCAAGCTGGATTACCCCGATTACGAGCTGATCTTCTGCGCACGCCGGGCGGATGATGCAGGTCTGGCGGTAGCGCGCAAGCTGGCCGGGCGCTACCCGCGGATTGCGGTGACGATTCTCCACTCCGGCGAGCCTCCGTGGATGAACGCGCGCTGCTATTCGATGCATCTGATGGCAGAGGCTGCGCGGCACGATCTGCTGGTAGCCACCGATGCCGACATTCCCGTAAAGCCCGATTATCTGCGGGAGATGGTGGCGCCCTTCAAAAATTCAAAAGTGGGCGCGGCATTCAGCCTCTATCGCGGCATTCCCATCGACGGCGGCTTTGGCGAGAGGCTGGAGGCGCTGGGAATGTCGGTGGAGATGACCAGCGGCGTTCTGGTGGCCGAGATGCTGGAGGGCATTCGCTTCACGCTGGGCCCCTCCTCGGCGGTGCGCAAGTCGTCGCTCGCGCGCATCGGAGGCTTTAAGAGCCTGGGCGGCTACGCGGCGGATGACTATATGCTGGGCTACCAGGTGGCGGAGGCCGGCGAGAGCGTGGCTCTCTCCGATCATGTCGTCGAACACCTGATTCTGCGCTCCGGCTTCTGGAAGTCGATTGAGCATCAATTAAGTTGGATGCGGAGTACGCGATTTTCGCGGCCGATGGGGCACCTGGGAACGGCGCTGACCTTTGCAGTTCCCTTCGGAGTTCTGGGGCTGATCGGCGGAGTGCTGGCGCACCATGTGTGGCTGGGCGCGGCGCTGCTGGGATTCACAGTGCTACTCAAGATTGTGCATTCCATGGTCGTGGGCGGCATGGTGGTGCATAGCCGGGAGTCGGTGGTGCTGAGCTTTCTTTATCCACTGCGCGATCTGATCGGTTTTCTGCTTTGGGCGGCCAGCTATGCCGATAACAAGCTGCATTGGCACGGCAGAATCTTCGAGCTGGAGTCGGGCGGAACGATACGGCTGCCAGGCTCCGCGGCGGCGGCAACCAAGCCACGCGCTTTGTAACAAGAGACTTTCTATCCCAAAGCAATCTATGCGCCGATGACCTCGGCAGCGGCTTTCAACGCCGCCGCTGCCGCCTGGTCCATGTTGTAATAGCGATACTGCGCAAGTCGGCCCAGGAAAATTGTCCTCGTCTCACTGGCGGCCAGCTCTTGATAGCGGCGGTAAAGCTCTTGATTCGCCGGGCGCGGCACCGGATAATACGGTTCCCCCTCGTCTGTGGGAAACTCCTTCACAATCGAAGTTCCGCTGTTGCGCTGGCCGGTGATGTGCTTGAACTCGGTGATGCGGGTGTAATCGTGGTCGTTGGGGAAGTTGACTGTGGCGACGGGCTGAAATTGCTCGACCTCCGCAAGATGCTGGTGCTCGAAGCGAATCGAACGGTAGGGCAGAACTCCGAGGCGAAAGCCGAAGTACTCGTCGATGCGGCCCGTGAAAACTGTGAGACGGGGAGTGACGCGTTCGCGAATGGATGCGAAATCCACGCCGGTTTCAACGTGAATGCGGGGATGGGCAAGCAGACGCTCGAAGAGGCGTGTGTAGCCTTCGGCGGGCATGGCCTGATGCTTGTCGGTAAAGTAGCGGTCATCGCGATTGGTGCGGGTGGGAATGCGGGCGAGCACATTGGGATTGAGTTCGCTGAGATCGAGATTCCACTGCTTGCGGGTGTAGCCGCGGAAGATCTTGTCGCAGAGTTCGCGGCCCACGGCATTCAGGACCACATCCTCGCTGGTCAGCACCGGGCTGCGATTTTCGCGGACCGAAGCCAGGAATGCTTCGACGCCAGCCTCATCGAGATTCAAGCCATAAAGTTGATTGATGGTCTCTTGATTGATGGGCAGCGGATAGAGCTTGCCGTCGAGCGAGACCTTGACGCGATGCTCATAGGCGCGCCACCCGGTAAAGCGCGAAAGGTATTCGAAGACGGCGTCGGAGTTGGTGTGGAAGAGATGCGGGCCGTAGCGATGGACGAGAAGATTGTGAGCATCGGGGTGGTCGTAGGCGTTGCCCGCAATGTGATCGCGGCGGTCGATGACTAGAACCGAACGGCCGGCGCTGGCCAGCCGCTCGGCGATGACCGCGCCGGCAAATCCGGCTCCGGCGACAAGAACGTCGGCAATCATTGCGGTGGGCCGGGGAGAGGCCGGTCGGTCCAGAGCGTCTTGTCGGCGATCGATTGCACGGGATAGAGGCGTCCGCTGAGCAGTTGCTCGGCCTTCGACTGGTTCACATCCTGTGCGAAGAGCCACTTCCGTTCACCCTGGCCCCAGATCCTCGACAACTCCTCTTCGCTGACAAAGACCTTCGGCGCGTCGGAATAACAGGAACCCCAGACCATCGAAGAGCCAATTCCGTAGGGTGAGCAGGCTTGGCCCACCAGAAGCGTGGGCTTGCGCAGAAACTCGTGCGCGTAAAAAGTTACCGAGGAGGCGTCCGATTGATCGCCATAAATGATGAAGGTGTCAGTGGGCGCGCCCTCACGCAGAATGGTCTCTGCCAATTGCTTGGAGCTGAGCATAGGTTCAAAGCGGGCAAAGGCGATGTGTGCGGCAATCAGAAAGAGCGAGGCGGTGAGGGCCACGCTGACCGTGGCGGCGATGTGTTTGCCCCGCAGCCGCAGCAGCCAGCCTGCCGCCGGTCCCACCAGCAGCACCGCGGCGGCCAGCACGGCCGGCAGGCGCAAGGCAGCAAAGGATGGGCCGGTCAGGTCGAAGAGATGCGACATCGAGAGCGTGTAGTCGCCCACCCCGCGATGTGCCAGCAGGGTGCCGATGTCGGCAACGAAGGGCAGCTCGCGCGCCTCCCACAGTCCCCAGCCCAAAGCCGCAGCAGCCAGCACGCCGACCACGGCGAAGATGGCCTGCGCGCCCGTCAGCCATGCCGTTGAGATCAGCGGCTTGTGGCTGCTTGGATGGCCGATTGCGTTGCGATTTTCCTCGATGCCGGCCAGCACGCCGGCAATCAGAATCAGCAGCGGCGGCCACACCGGAAAGGTGTAGTACTCCTGATTGGTCGAAAGTGAAAAGAAGAGCAGAATAAAGACTGAAAAAAGGCTCAGCAGCCAGATTGTGTGGACTCGAAAGTGATGGCGGGCAAGGCCACCTGTATCGCTCTCGTCCGCGCCGCTCCCGGCCAGAATCTCCGCCGCCCTGCCGCGTTCCTCATGAAAGAAGTGAAGCCAACTGCGCCGGGTCTTCCAGGCAGCCGCCAGCAGGGCGGGCAGAAAGAGGCTCCAGGGAAAGAGCCAGACCAGGTGCAGCAGCCAGTACCAGACGAACGGCAGCCGGTTGTAGTCGTGGGGAAAGCGCTGGCCCAGAAAGCGGTAGACGTGCTCGTTGAGGAAATAGAAGTAGTAGAAACCGTGCACGTTGCCAGGCGTGGGATGGTTGCCGACGGGATTTCCCTGGCCAGGATTGGCGAGGCCGGCCAAGATATGCCAGGGCGCGGCGATGGCCAGAAAAAGCAGCAGGCCCGTTACCGGCTTCAGCCGTCTCCAGGCGCGGCCCAGGCCGCTGATATACAAAAATGGAATCGCCGCTGCAGCAAAGAAGATCGGCGCGATCAGCCCTTTGGTCAGCACGGCCAGCGCCAGCGCCGCCCACATCGCGTAGAAGCGCAGCGGGCGCGCCGACTCGAAGCCGGTTAGCAGGCAGTAGAGCGCCAGCAGAAGAAGCAAGCTGAGCAGCGCTTCGGGAATGGCGAAACGGGAGAAGAGAAATGGCCCGACTGCGGTGAGAATGCCCAGCGCGGCATAGAAGCCTGCGCGCCGGCCCCAGGCGCGCCCCGCCCAGAGCCAGCCGAGCAAAGCGCAGCCCAGCATTGCCAGCGAGTTGGGCAGATGCGTCGCAAAGGCATTCTGTCCGACGATCCGGTAAAGCCCCGCGTCCAGCCAGTAAGGCAGAGGCGGTTTTTCCAGATAGCGCAAGCCGTCCACCTTGAGCGTCACCCAGTCGCCGCTTTCGGCCATATGCTGCGCGGCCTGGGCGTGGCTGGAGTCGGCGTCGTCCAAGAGCGGAGGAGTGAAGAGCGAGGCAAATTGCACGGTGGCAAAGATCACCGCCAGGAGCGCCCAGGCAGCAAGCGCGGAGGGGGATTTTCGCGGGTGATCGAAGGTCTGTTCTGTCATCGCGGAAGAAACAATCAAGAGATAGGATAGCAGCAGCATGGACAGCCTGTTTGCAATGGTGAGACACCCCCTTGGACCGGCCAATCCAAACGAGCGGCAATCGAGTTTGTCGAGCCGGTCGTGCTTGAATTCACTGTGGCAGGCACAGACAGATAAAATAAGTGACAAAGTGGCTGTTTCTTGCCGCCAGGAGTTCTCCGTGAAGATTTACCGCGTTTCAACCCTTCCCTGTTTATTGTTGTTTCCCTGTCTTGTACTTCTGGCCTGGCCGGCATCGGGCGTCGCGCAGAGCTTTACGCTGACGGCCAGCAACGTGAGTATCTCCGATCAGGGCAGCAGCACGGCCGGTTTTACATTGACCTCGGTCAACGGATTTACCGGGCAGGTGGGGGTGGTGTGCATCGGCCCGAACCCCGTGCTTTTTCCCGAACTTGTGCTGCCCAGTTGCGCCAATACTCCCCAGTATTTGACTGTACCCGCGAACGGAACGGTGAGCGGCAGTTTGAACTTCTATCCTCCGTGGTTGAGTGAGATGTCTATGACTCGCCAGGGATCGCCCCAACCGGGAAGGAAACCAAACCGGCAGCCCCTTGCCGCCGTTGCATTGGCGGCTGTGCTGGGCATCGGGATGCGGAAGAGAGTGAACCGGTGGCTGGCGATGATCGTCCTTGCGGCAGCCGGTTTGGGAGCAATGACAGGATTGACCGGTTGCATCGGCCACGGCGGCCTCGCGATGACTCCGGGCACTTATACGTATACAGTGATGGCCACATCGGACACTCTTCCACTCGCATCCAAGAGCGCGACGATCTCGGTGACCGTGCATGAGTAACCGCCCTACCCGTGCGGCTCGATGGAAGTGCGCGGGCGAGGAAGCGGCATCGCTTACTTCTTTTTGCCAAAGTTGAGGGGAAAGCCGGTTTCAAACCAGAAGCCATTGCAGCGGGGCTTGTTTTCGACCAGCGTGTCGCGGAAGTACTTCACTGCAAAAGCGCTGTGTTTGCCGAAAAAGTAGCGGAACTCCGGACCGAGGGCCAGGTCGCGGCCCTTGTCGCCGCCCAGTACCGCCAAGCCATTCTTCTGATCGCCGGTGACCTGTTGATAGAGATAGCCGTTAAATCCCAATGCCGCCTTTTTCGAGACGGCGCGCATCGCGGTGTACTCCCAGGTCAGTTCGTTACCGCTGCGATAATTGGTGGCTCCGTCCTTGAAGTTTACGATGTAGTCCACCTTGGAGCTGGCCTCCCACTTTTCCTTGTCGGACAAGTAGGTCACGGCTCCCACCGGCGAGAGGGCGAAGTTATGCTGGCCGGTGTTGAGTTTGCCCGCAGCCGTGGAGTAAGGCGCGCCCGGCGGATAGAAATCGACCTGGTAAAAGCCGTGCCAGTTTCCCTTGTGATAGGCGACTCCAAACGGAACCAGCATACAGTTGCTCAAGCCGAACTGGGTGATTTTTTCTGACGTGGCCGGAGTAGCCCCTTCGCGCACCTGCTCATAAAGAACAGGAACCGCCGCGGTGCTCTCCAACATGCCGCCGAAAACCGGAATGCCCCAGTTGTGTTCGATCTTCACCGCGTTGCCGAAGACCCTCAATTTGAAGTCGATCGGAGCGGGATGGCCGTTGGCGTCATCGACCTCATTTGCCGTGATGAGGAGGGTGAAGGTGGCGAGGTTCGTCGCATGGGGCGCGGGCGCAAAGCCCTGCAGAACGGTCTCCGCGCCGACCGGATAAGCGGAACCGCCGTTCTCGGTTGCGTGGGCTGCGGGGCTGATAAGGATGGCGGCGAATAGGCTGGCTGAAAGAGAAAGTTTCCTGCAAATGCTTCTCATGGTTTTCCTTGCTTGCTGAAAAGTGCTGAACAAAGATTTCACTCCAGATTGATTTTTCTACCAAAGACTCCGTTATGGCATTTCGATCGATCAGAACGGCATGAAGCGGGCGGGGACGGCAACTTTCGCATGCCGTCTTCGCTGTGCTGCACTGGAAGGCGAGGGCCAAGCGCCGGAACAAGGATCCCTTCCGGTCTACATTCCAAGCCCTGGCCGCCGCTTGCGTCTGCTGCGCCGGATAGGCCCGGTCGTGTATCTTGGCCGCAGAGTTATTTTCCATTGTACGGAGTAAAGCCTCTTTATGCCCACCTTTGCCGCAATCGATATCGGTTCCAACTCGTGCCGGTTGAAGATCGCCAAAGTCGTCGCCCACCAGTTGAAGACGCTGCACGAGGACCGCGAGGTAACACGGCTGGGGACCGGCGTCTTTGAAACCGGGCTGATCTCCCCGGAGGCGATGATGGCGACGCTGCAGGCGTTGAAGCGCTTTCAGCGGGCGGTGCAGATGCACGGCGCGGACCGGATTCGCGCTGTGGCGACCTCGGCGATGCGCGACGCCCGCAACGGAACTGCCTTTCAGGCCTGGGTCAAGGCCGAAACCGGCTGGAATCTGGAGATCATCTCCGGACTGGAGGAGGGCCGCCTGATCCATCTCGGCGTGATGGGGATAGGAGGCGGTTCAGAGGATGAGCGCGCCGCCGCCGGACGTGCGCTGCTGATCGACCTGGGCGGCGGAAGCTGCGAGATCACGCTCTCTGTACACAGGCATATTCAGGAGACGGTCAGCCTGCCGCTGGGTGCGGTGCGTCTGACCAGGGAGTTTTTGCAGGGCGATCCGGCCCCGGCTGATGGACTGGCGCGCATGCAGCGGTTGATCGCTCGTGAACTGCGTCTCGCCCGCCAGAGGATTCAGCCGGGCGCGGTCACGCAGGTGATTGCCACATCAGGGACGGCGGCGGCGCTGAGCGAAGCAATCGCGGCCCTGGGCAGCGAAGGCAAAGGCAAATCGGCAAAAAAAACAGCCGGCAAGCCGGTCCAAGCATTGGCGTTGAGCAAGCGGCGGTCCGCTCTTCCGGAGATGGCTTCTACGCGCGCGGTGCGCCGGCTGGCCGCGAAGCTAGCGCGGATGACTCTCGACGACCGCATTGCCGTGCAGGGGATCGGACCGCGCCGCGCGGAGATCGTTGTGGCGGGGGCGCTGGTCTTCGCCGAACTGTTGGAAAGCTTTGCGCTGGAGGGCTTCCGCTATTCGCCGCTGGGGCTGAACGACGGCATTCTCGCCCAGATGCTCGCCGAGCAGGACGCACGCGCCACGGCTCACCGCGAGTTCGAGAACCAGCGTTGGGAGAGCGTTCTGGCCACCGCGCGGCGCTACGGCGTCGATCCCAAGCAGGCTGAACCGGTGCGCGCTCATGCGATCCAGCTTTATCGCGAACTGCAATCGCTGCACCAGTTGCCGCCGGAGTACGAAAGCTGGCTGAGCGCCGCCGCCATGCTGCGCGACACCGGCAAGTTCATCAACCACCAGGGCCATCACCGGCATACGCAGTACATCATCTCCAGTTCGGAGATCTACGGCTACACGCCGGTGCAGAGGACGCTGGTCTCGGCGATTGCGCGCTACCTGGGTAAAAGCCGTCCGCAGCCTGGAGACCGCGCACTGCGCAACATTCCCGCCGCCGAGCACCCGCACGTGAATCGAGCCGTGGTGCTGCTGCGCCTGGCCGTTGCGCTTAATCAGGATCGCGCCAGCGACGTGCTGCGCGTTGCCGCCAAGCTCTATCCCAAGCGAGTTTATCTCGAAGTCGAGCCGGGCAGAACGGGGGCGGAGCTGGAGTTGTGGTCGCTGCGCAAGGAGGCCGGCTACTTCTTCGAGGTCTTCGGGCGCGAGCTCTTCTGCATACTGGCGTAAATGGCACGCGCCGAGCGGGGATCGATCAGCCACTGCAAAAGCGGCGGATGGCGGTCCAGATCGATGCGCGCCACCGAGCCTTTTCTCATGCGGATGGCCGCGCCGCCGTTGCCGGTGATCAGCCGTCCGAGAAACTGGAAGACGTTGGGATTGTGGCCCACCGCCAGCACGCCGTCATAGCCGGAGTAGTGGGCCAGCATCTTCTGAAAGTCGGCGTAATCGGCCTCCGGAGCCAGAGCCGAGCTGATCTCCACCCGCGCATCGTAGCCCAGTTCCGTGCCCACATACTGAGCGGTTTGCAGAGCGCGCTTCAGAGGACTGGAGACGATCAAGTCCACCTGCACCTTGAGCGCGGCCAGCGTCCGCGCCATCAGCACGCATTGTTCCTTGCCCTCCTTGATGAGGGCGCGCTTGGCGTCAATAACGGGATTTCCACGGGACAATCCGGCATTCGCGTGACGCATTAGATACAGATTCATGGGGATAGATCCGGCGATAGGGAACCGGCTCCTTGAGCTTCGATATTAACACAAATGTAACAATTCAAAAGGATCAGGCCGCCGTCTACTCCGGCGGTCCGGCGGTTACAACGAAGTAGGATGCAGGCTCGGTCTGGCTGGCGTTGCTCACGTAGTGGTCATCCCCGGCAATGCACAGGCCCATATCGCCAGCCTTCATCGTGCGCGTAACGCCTGCCGTCATCAGCGTGACGGAGCCTTCGCGCACAAACCACATCTCGGAGTGTTTGTGGTGCTCGATCGGCTCGGCGGGTGCGCCCGGTGCAAGCATGGTGACGTGCGCCTCCAGGCGGATGTTGTCCGGCAGCATTCCGATCAGAAAGCGATGCGAGGTGCGCGCCGGGCGCTGGCTTCCATAAGCCTCGCCCCAGGCGTAGCGGCCCGAAGCCAGCTTGGGAAGGGGAGCGGGGGCGGCGGTGACGGCCTGCTGCGCGGAGTGCGCTTGGGCCTCGGACGTGAGCGTTGGCGCTGCCAGCAGCATGGGAAGCATACGGGAAAAATCGCGGCGGTTCATTCTTTCTCCTTTGCGTGAGGGAGATTTTATGCGCAACCGCGTGCAACCCGCAAATCATACCGGCAATGAGCGGACAGGAGTTGCAAACCATGCTCACTCGCCGGAATCCTCCCAGCTCATCGCTGGAAGATGATTTACGCCGTGACCTTTCCCTTCTTCGCACATCTAACGGCGTAGGCTGTATCGACCTATACTGGCACGACAGCGTCAGTATAGGTCGATACAGCCTAGAGACGGGATAGAATGGAATCGCTAGAAACCGCGTTGCAATCGCTGTAATGCGCGCAAATCCCTCGAAGGGAGGGAAGAGTATGAGGAATCGGAGAATGGCACTTTGGGCCGTGCTGCTGGCTATGCTGGCGGCGGGGACGGCAGGGGCGCAGAGTGGGCAGGGACGGGTCGTCGTGACGGTTCTCGCCCGTCATTCAGACCAGGCAAGCTCATCCGCCAACCAGCAGGATCTGTCGGTGAAGGTCGATGGCAAAGACGCCAGGATCACCAAATGGGAGCGCTACAAGATTCCCGATGACAACCTGGAAGTGGTATTGCTGATCGATGATTCGGCAATCAGCAGTCTGGGAAATCAGTTTGGAGAGATCAAGCAGTTCATCCGCAGCCTGCCGCCAAACGCCAAGGCTGCCATCGCTTACATGAAATATGGGCGAGCCGTCTTTTCCGGAGAGCTGACGTCCGACCACGATCAGGTGCTGCGCGGTTTTCACGTGCCGCAAGGTACGCCCGGCTCCTCCGCCAGTCCATACTTCTGCCTCTCCGACCTGGCCCGGCACTGGCCCTCCACGGACAGTCAGGCGCGGCGCGAAGTGGTCATGGTGACAGACGGTGTGGATTACTACGAGATGCGCTACGATCCGGAGGATCCGTATGTCCATGCCGCGATCAGCGATTCGGTGCGGGCAAATCTTGTCGTTTATTCGATCTACTGGATGAATCAGGGCATCGCCAGCCAGACCCTTTATGCGAACTATGCCGGCCAGAACCTGCTCTCCGAGGTGACCGAGGCCACGGGCGGCAAGAGCTATTGGATCGGCATGGGCAATCCCGTCTCTTTCTCGCCGTACTTCAGCGACATCGTCCGCCGCTTCGACAGCCAGTATGAACTCCGCTTCGATGGAGCTTCCGGCTCCAAGCCGAAGGTGGAAATACTGGATCTGAAGCTCAAAGTCCCCGGCGCGACGGTCGATGCTCCGCAGAAGGTGCTGGTAACACCGGCGAATCCCGCTTGATGGATTCGCCTACAGCTTTTCAAAGAGCGCAACGCGCGGGTCCTGATTGTTCAGCTTGGCCAGCTCGCGCATGATCTCGCGGCTGCGCTCGTCGCCGAGGGTCGGCACCTGCACATCGACGGTCACGATCTGATCGCCGCGCGTCCCAGGATGCTGCGCATTCTCCACGCCGCGCTCGCGCAACCGCAACTTCTGGCCGCTCTGAGTGCCGGGAGGAATCTTCAACTGCGCCCGGCCATCGATCGTAGGCACGTCCACCTTGGCTCCCAGTGAAGCCTCCGGAACCGTCACCGGAACCGTCAGGTGAATATCGTCGCCCACCCGCGTGAAGACCGGATGCGTCCCTGTCCGCACAATCAAAAACAGATCGCCGGCCGGGCCGCCATTCAATCCGGCGTTTCCCTTCCCCTGCAAGCGAATCCGCTGGCCGTCGCGCGTTCCCGCCTTGATGCGGAACTCCACCGATTCCGTGCGGCTGAGCACGCCTTCGCCGTGACAGGTGGCGCAGGTGCTGGCGGTGCGTCCGGTGCCATTGCAGACGGGACAGGAGATGTTGAACTTCATCCGCCCGCCCATCTGCGTGACCTGGCCGGTGCCATTGCACTCGGTGCACTGTATGGGGCCGCCGGTCGAGGTCTGCCCGTGACAGGTTGGACAACTCTCCTGGCGATGCACCTCCAGACGGGCCTGACCGCCGCGGATTGCAGTCCAGAAGTCCACCGTGGCCTGATACTCCAGATCCGTTCCCGGCTGCGGTCCACGCGCCTGCTGTGGCTGCTGCGCTCCGGAGAAGATGCCGGAAAAAATATCCTTGAAGCTGCCCCAGGAAGCGGAACCCGATCCCGCCTGCTGCCCCGGATGCACTCCCGGACCGCTCTGAAAGCCGGAGAAATCAAAGCCGCCAAAGTCCACAGGCGTTCTTTGTCCCGCGCCCTGCCGGGCATAAGCCTCGGCGGTAGCAGGGTCGATCTGGTCCGAGTAGAAGCCCAGCTGATCGTAGACCTTGCGCTTCTTCTCGTCGCTCAGCACGTCGTTGGCCTCGGAGATCTCCTTGAACTTCTCCTCGGCGCGCTTGTCGCCCGGATTCACATCGGGATGATAGCGCCGCGCAGCCTTGCGGAAGGCCTTCCTGATCTCCTCCGCCGAGGCCGTCTTCTTCACGCCTAGCGTGCCGTAATAATCCTTGTTCGTCGTCGTGGGCATATCGTTTCTGGACTCGTTTCCTGATTATAGGATTATTCCCATTACGCGAATGATGCAATTCAAGGGCGCATCGCACGGCTCCCACTGTAGAGACTGCTAATCTTCCCTGCCGATTCAATAAAGCCGTGCCCTGATACTTCTGGCCTACTTGACTTTGACCTTTGGCTCGACGGAGAGACCGGGCCGGAGTTCGTGGCTGGGATCCTCGCCGGCGAGGTCACTGAAGTCGATGCGGACGGGAACGCGCTGGACGACTTTGACATAGTTGCCAGTGGCGTTCTCCGGCGGAAAGAGGGAGAGAACGGAGCCGGTGGCGCCGCCGATCTGGGTCACTTTGCCGTGGTAGGTTTTGCCGGTGGCGTCGACCTCGATCTCGACCGGCTGGCCGGCGGCCATGTGCTGCAACTGCGTCTCTTTGAAGTTGGCGGTCACCCACAGGCCTTCAAGCGAGACGAGTGTGAGCAGATTCTGCCCTGGCGCGACATTCTGGTTGATCTCGACGCTTTTGCGGGTGATGATGCCGGCCGTGGGTGCGACGATTTTGGTATAGCTCAGATCGAGCAGGGCCTGATCGAGTTTGGCCTGAGCTTCCAGCACCTGCGCCTGCGCCTGCTTGGCGCGCGCAGATTGCGCTGCGATCTGCTGGGGCGCGGTCTGTGCGAATTTCAACTGCGCCTCCGACTGGGCCTCCCGTTCACTGGCCACGCGCACGCCTTCCTGCGCAGCCTGCTCGGTATCTCGGGCGGCAGAGAGTTGCGCGGCAGCCGCATCGGCGGCAGCCACCGCGGCGTCGAATTGCTGCTTGCTGATAACGTCCTTCTCGACGAGGGGCTTATAGCGTTCAAGGTCGGCCTGGGCCTTGACGTTGTTGGCCTGCGCCTGGACGACGCTGGCCTGCGCGGCCAAAAGTTGCTGGCGTGCCTGCTCGACGGCGGCATGAGAGCCGCTGAGGCCGGCATCGGCCGAACTCAGATTGCTGCCGGAGTTGATTGTTGTGATGGGCACATTCACGTTGGCTGCGGCGGCGTTGGCCTGAGCGCTGGCAAGCGCGGCCTGAGCATTTTCCACCGCAACCTTATAATCCGCCGGATCGAGTTCGGCAATCACGTCTCCGGCCTTGACGACCTGATTCTCCTCGACATCGACCTTGAGAACCTGGCCGGCGACGCGCGAGCTGACTTGAATCAGATGGCCGTTGACCTGCGCGTCATCGGTGTCTTCGCTATAAGTGGAGCGCCACCAAATGCCCAGAGCAACCAGCGCGAGCACCACGATTACGATTACGATGATGCCTCTGCGGCGGGGGTTCGGCTGCGCGCCCGCGCTCTGATCGTCCGGCTCGGTGGGAACGGGTGTTGGGATTGAATCCGCCACGTTTACTTTCCTCCCAGATAATTTTTATAACTGCCGGCCGCACCCAGCGCACGCGCCAGACTGAGCTTGGCGAGGTTGTGCCGGTAGAGGCTGGTCACAAATTGATCGTTGGCCTGGGCAACGGATTGCTGGGCCTGACTGACGGCAAGATTGTCGCTGACGCCGTTCGCATAACGCTGTTGCGCCTCGCTGAGCGCCTCCGATGCCAGGGCCACGCTGGATTGGGCAACTTCCACCTGCTTTTGCGCTGAAGCAATGTCCAGCAGGGCGTCGCGCACATCGGCGTCAACCTGCGCGTTTTTATCGCTCAACTGGGCCTGTGCGGTATCGAGCTGCGCCTGCGCCTGCTGGGCCTCGCCGCGCAATGCGAATTCCTTGAAGAGGGGAAGGCTCACAGTGCTGGAGGCGTTGCCGGTGCCATGCGAATGAGAGATGGTGGGACCGATGTCGCCGTAATCGCCGTTGAATTTGAGGGTGGGCAGGCGCTCGGCGGTGGCCGCTTGGCGCTGCTCCTCAGCGGCTTTGGCCTGCTCGATCATCGCCGCCAGATCCTTGCGATTCAAGCGGGCTTCGCCGATGGCCTTGTCCACATCGATCTGATCGAAGGCCGCGTAGGGCTGCTTGTCAGTGAGGGTAAAGCTCTGCGCCAAGGGCAGCCCGATGGTTCGCGCCAGAGCCAGCCTGTCTTTTTCGAGAGTGTTCTGCGCAACGATCGACTGCTGCTGAAGGGATTGATAATCGACGCGGGCGCGCAGTTCATCGAGCAAGGGCGCGGTTCCGGCCTGGTGACGGGCACTGGCTTGATCGAGCGAGATCTTGGCCGTGGCTACCTGAGCTTCAACGCTGGTGACGCGGCTCTCATCGGCCAGGACAAGCAGGTAGGCGTTTCCAACCACCAGCACCACCATCTCGCGGGCATCCTGGGCCGAGAGCGAGGCGGCGGCAAAGTTATGGCGCGCCGCGAGATAGTTGCGCAGTGAGGCCACATCGATCAGCGACCAACTGAGCGAGGCGCGCAGATCGGTAAATCCGAAGGGGCCGATGATCTTGGGAAAGCCGGGAATGCGTAGTCCCTCGGCGGGCAGGTCGGTCTGCATAACGGCTTCCTCGCCATGAAAATCCACCGAAGGCAGGAGCGCTTGCAACTGACTGAGCCGTTCGCCGCGCGCTGCGGACGCCTGCGCGCCGCTGAGGATGACGCCCAGATTGGCATCAAGCCCGCGCTGGATCGCGTCGTCCAGCGAGAGATCGATTGGCTGGGCGGAGAGCTGTCCGCGCGCCACACTGCCCTGAAAGGACGATGCGCTCTGAGCGGCCAACGGAGCGGAAAGCAGCCCCATAAGCCCCAGCGCCAGGGCCAATCGACAGTGACGATATATGGAGTTGGAGAAGATCAAGGTCATTCGTCTTTCAAAGAAGAACCGCAGCCCGTCGATTATCGCGTGTAAAGCGGCGCGAAAACCGGAGAAGAGGACTCCTGACACTAGTGTAGCGAAGAATGAGGGCCAGCGGCAGAACTGCTTTGCAAGCGCTTGATTTCATTAGGACCTGTACACGTGTCGCCAGCCGCCGCGAATTACCGCCTGGCCGGGAGGGGTTTGGAGGCTGCAAAGTCAATCTTGGGAGGTATGGCGAGGGGAATCGAAGCCTGGACGGACTGCGAGCGTAAACCGAGCTTGACCTGATTCTCGTTGAGCGTGAACGCGCCGTTATTGATGACGGCATCGGCGCTCCAGCGATCAAAGCGGGCGAGCGCCGGAGGAAGGAAGCCGGAGGCGGCGGCGATGGAGCCATGTTGCCACTCGAAGTGAAGCGAGCCTTTTGCCGAGGCGGCCAGGTCTCCGGAGGTGAAGCCGGAGAGCGCAATCTTGCCGTTGCCGTCGAAGAGGCCGCCCGAAGTGCGCAGACCGATCAACTGACCGAGGGCAGGAGGGTTAAGCCCTGTCAACTGGCCTTCCAACTCATAGGCAGGCTTGTCCGTTGCGGAGGCGGCGCGGCGGTAAGTTCCGCTGCCCTGGACGAGGCCGCCGAAGAGAATGGCATTGAAGGCGGGGATCGTGGCTCCGTCGGGAATCGTGGAGAGAGTTGCGGTGAAATTGTGCAGAGTGACCGGTCCGAGGAGGAGGGATTCAGCCTTGACCGTGCCTTCAAGGCGCGGCCAAACAGGAGAAGCTGTGGGGCGGAGACGTTCCAGGAGGGTAGAGATCAGCGTGCCTTTTTCATGCGCGCCGAGAAGAGCGGCCTGGAGAACAGCGGCGTCGAGCGCACCGAACTGGAGTTGGAAGTATGGCGAGCAGGATTGGGATTCACCGCAAGCGGCGGGGAAGATGAGTATCGCCGTTCCCTTCACCGGACCGTACGAGAAGACGATCGGGTCCCAGCGGAGCTGCTCCGGGCTGAGGTGGAGTGTGGCCTGCGAGATGAGAAGCGCATTGGTGAGATAGTCGGCCTTCCAGTTGGCGTTACGCAGAGTGACGACTCCAGCGAAGCTGTAGCCTGGACCAAAGAATGACCTGAGGGACTGCGAGCCTGTCTCGACGAATCCGCCGCTGGCCAGAGGGTTCGGGGGCGGCGGCATCCAGGGGCCACCGGCGGTAAGATCCACGGTGATGGCTTCGCCGGCCAGAGCGTCCAGTCCATCGCCGAGACCGGCTACGTGCGCCAGTTCTTTGGCGCGAGCGATGGAGGCCTGACCGCGAACCGTAGCCTGATAGCCGGAGGCGGCCAAGCGCATCGTGATGCTGAGCGGTGTGGGCGCGCCAGCAGGGAGGGCCACTGCGGCGACGAGAGCTGAAGAACTGTCCTGAGAGGGATTTACAGTTGCAGGCGCCGGCTCCAGAAGTAGCTTGGGAATGACAATCGGCTGGCTGAGGCCGCTGCCGCTGAGTTCAAAGCCCTGAACGGTGAGGCTGCCGGTGAGCGGTCCGGGAGGAGGAGGCGGAGTCTTGGCTTGGCGCGCGCGGGCAGAATGAAGGGGAAGTTGCGGAAGAGCTGCGGCAACAGCGGCGACGGGAGCGTAGGTGAGCTTGCCGCTGACCGTACCGGCAACTTTCAGGTTGGGTGACAGGCCGCTGCGCACGGTACGCAAGGCATCCAGGCCGAGGGCGACGGGAATTCTGTCCATTTCAACGGAGATGCCGGGCGAAGCGCCCGATGAGGACTGGCCGCCGGAGAGATTTCCGGTGAGGTGAACGTGGCCATCGCCGAATGGAGAGTCGCAAACCATGTTGTCGATGGCGCGGACAGTGAAGTGAGCCACCATCGTGCAGTTGGCGTCAAAGTCCATGGGAGCCGCCGGGGCGAACTCGGCGCGATGAACGCGGCTGGCGCGAAGCCGGGTTCTGATCTGGGCAGCCTCGGCGGTGCCGTCCAGATGCAGTTCTCCGGTCAGATCGCCTCTCCAGCCGGCATCGGCGCCGAGAAGCAGGCGGGTAAGCTGGCCAAGCTGCGCTTCGCGCCATTCCAGGTCAAGGTGCGTGGGCATCTGGCGCAGTTGCGGCGCTTGATGGAACTCCGCCTCCAGACGGACGACGCCGGTATCGGCCTCCTCGATGCTGAGGTCGGTCCGGACCGGCTGCGCGCGCAGGCGGACACGCCAGTCGCCGGCAGACTCCTGCCAGAGGGACATCTCGGCGTTGAGCAGGGAGTAAGGGAGCTTTTCCACGCCGTCTTTGATGTTGATGCGGGAGTTTGTGGCTTCCAGATATGGCAGCTTGACAGCTTTGCCAGCAGTGGATTCGCCGGATGCCGATTGGGCCTGAACACTGGCGGTACGCAGCAAGGGATCGATGTTCCAGCGTCCCAGCGGAGTGCGGACCAGGTTGAGACTGGCTTCGTCCACACTGATGGTGTCCAGTTCCAGGCGTCCGCGCCACAGGGAGAGAAGGCGGATGGAGGCGGTCACGGTGTTGGCGTGGAGAACCGGCTCGGCGCCGTAAGCGGGGTCATCTTCGACGGTCAGATCGGTGAGTACGAAACCCGGCCGCGGCAGTAGGCGCACCTCGACCGAGGAGAGGCGGACGGGGCGGCCGAGTGAAGTGGAGATGAGCCGGGTGATGCTGGCCTTGTAGCGGCTGACACTTAAAAAGGGCGGCACAATAAGGATTGCCAGAAGGGCCGCCAGCGCGGCCAGAATCAGCCAGAGCCGTTTGCGGTTGCGTTGCCGGGGTTGCGGGTCTTCGATCATGGTCAGTTCTCAGTTGCCGGTTGTTCATTCCCAGTTGCCGGTCCATTTCAAGGACCGCTGACGGCGAACAACCGCTAATTCACCCGGTGGAAGGTCCGGCTCCAGCGGGTATCGGAAAAGAAGTGCAGCGCGACGTGGCCCATCCAGGCGACAGCGTTGCCGATCCCCAGCTTATCCCCCTGGTCGTCGGGGGTAACAAAAGACCAATAGTTGAAGAGCGGACGGCCAATGATATTCTCTCTGGGCACAAAGCCCCAGTAGCGCGAATCGAGGCTGTAGTGGCGGTTATCGCCCATCATGAAGTACTTGCCGGGAGGAACCACGAGGTCTCCGTTCACGGTGTCTTTGGGAAGTTCGATCATCGCCCAAGAATCGGGAACCTGGCCGATTGCGGGAGGCGCTTCGGCGGGAAACTCGTCGAGGAAGGTGGAATAATTTTCTGGCGTTGTCGGCTGGGCGTGCGGCTGACTCTGGGCGACACCGTTGAGGATCACGACACCGTCGCGCAGATGGATGCGGTCGCCAGGAACGGCGATCAGGCGCTTGACCAGCGTGAGATACTGCGGATTTCCATTGGCGTCCGGATCGGGCACGGGCTTGATAAAGACCACAATGTCGCCCCGTTGCGGCTCGCGGGAGTGAATCAGAGGCATCCACTTGGTGGGCGGAGCCAGCGTGATGCGGTCCACCAGCAGGTGGTCGCCGATCAGCAGCGTATTCTCCATGGATCCGGAGGGAATGACGTAGTTCTGCCCCAGAAAGGTGAGGATGAAGAGACCGATGACAAGGATGGAGCAGATACTGGCCACAGCCTCGAAGGGAGTCTCTTCCACACGTTCATCGACCGGGTTTGCGTCCGGCTGAGCCTCGGCCGGCGATTTGGGAGTTTGTCTCTTCTTCTTCGTCATTCTGTCGCTCGTGTGTGTGAACTAATGCACCACCTGGAAGATGCGCTTCCATCGGGCAAAGCCCTGCAGCCGGGCCGTGAGTTCCCTGCCGTGTCCGAGTCTATCATCCGAGGCTTGCAGCGCGGCTCTCTGCACATCGGTTCTGGAGGGGCGGGTGAGCGAGAAGTAGATCACCAGCGGACGGGCGACGATGGCGCCGCGCGGCACGAAGCCCCAGAAGCGGGAGTCCTTGCTGTTGTTGCGGTTGTCACCGAGGACAAAGTACTCATCCGGGGGCACGATCAGTTGGCCGTTCTGCGTGAGGCTCTGCATCTGCTTCCACCAGGCGGTGTCCACGTTGGGATCGGGATAAATCTGGGCGGGAATGTTGACGCGAAGCGGATCACGCGGCGGCTCAAAGGCCAGATAAGGCTCGTCGAGAGGCTTGCCGTTCACGTCGACGTGGCCATTGACGATGCGCAGCCGGTCACCGGGAAGGCCCACGACGCGCTTGACGACATAAGGGTGCTGGGGATGGTGGAAGACGACAATGTCGCCGCGGACCACATCGCGATAGGGCATGAACCACCGGGAGACGCGGTCAGGCGGAGCATAAATCTGTTTGTTGACCAGCAGGAAATCACCCACCAGCAGCGTGCGCTCCATGCTCTCAGAGGGAATCAGGTATGGCTGCAACAAAAAAGTATTGAGAAAGAGCGCCACAACCAGGAGCAAGAGCAGACGGGCCAGAGCTTCGGGAACCGTGGGCAGATGCAGCCGCACCTGCTCCAGCCAGAGCGGGAACGAAGCGGGACCGGGATGTGTATCGCTCATCGCGCACCGGCCTTTTGCTCGCCGTCGCTGTCGATGGTGCTGGCCGCGGAGGCGAGCAGATTCTCAGCCGCAGTCAGCCGCTCCAGCGCCCGCCGCGCGGCATCCTGTTCGGCGTTCTTCTTGGTGCTTCCCATGCCGCGAGCCAATTGCTTTCCTGGCTCACCTTCGGCTGTCTTCAACCGGACCTCGACGAGAAAGCGCTTGCGGTGGTCGGGGCCGCTTTCGCTTTTGACGCGATAGACGGGCGAACCGGCGCGCATCGCCTGCAAGTGCTCCTGCAACGCGGATTTGTAGTTGCCCAACGCGGCTCCGGCACGCAGCTCCTCGGCCAACTGCTCGGCGGCCTCACCGATGACCCAGCGGCGGGCAAAACTCCTGACCGGCTCCAGACCGCCATCCAGCAAGAGCGCGCCCAGCACGGCCTCCATGCTGTTCGAAAGCACGGTGGTCTTGCGCCGGAGGCCGCTTTTGTCTTCGCCGCGGCTGAGGCGCAGGTAACCGCCCAAACCGATGGCCGCAGCCACCTCGGCCATGTGCTGGCGGCTGACCAGCAGTGCGCGGACGCGGGTCAACTCGCCCTCGTGCCACTCCGGATGAAGCAGGAAGAGCGCCTCGGCCACAACCAGACCGAGGACGGCGTCGCCGAGAAACTCCAGCCGCTCATTGTCGCCGGTCGTTTCGTTGGATGGATTGGCGCTCAGCGGAATCTGATCTTTGGGTGTTCGTTTGCCCGTTTCCTGCTGGCCGGCCCCATGCTCGTTGGCTAAGGAGCGGTGCGTCAGCGCGCGTATCAACAGCTCCGGGCGCATGAAACAATGCCCCAGTGCGGCTTCCAGCTCGGCAAGATCAGCTTCCACATACGCCTCGATCGAATCGGTTGATACGCTCTGACGGAGTACTCTCTCAAAGCGCTTTTTCCCGCTTAAGATGAAACCCCATCACTCCTATTATTGGACGTTCTGCGCTCTGCGACAAACGCGGAGCGGAATCATTGGGGTTTTTCGCTCCCATTGGGCCATGCGGCTTCGGGTTTGTCCGGCTGTGGAGCAGCGGCATCGGGCTTGTTGGGCGCGGGGTCGCCGGCATCCTCGTCGCAACTGTGGCCGTGGACGGCATAGGCGGTCTTGACTCCGCGCTCGGCAGCCAGACGGGTATCCTGCTGACCGTCGCGGGTTTTCAGCGCCTCCTGATATTCGGCGAGGGCCTCATCGCGCTTGCAATCCAGGTCCAGCATCCGGCCCAGGTAAATATGCGACCAGGAAAGCAGCCGGGGATCCTGACTGGTGGCCAATGTCTTTTGGAAGCGATCGATGGCCTCCTCCGGGTGTCCGGTGAGAATCGCGGCACGGGCGAGGATGAACTCGGCGCGCGCGCTATCGGCTGCGGACGGTGGGTTGCCGGAGTGCACCGCAAGCTCCTGGCGGGCCATAGCGCTGGCCGTTGCCGCATCGCCGGCGGCAAGGCGGGCCTCAGCCTGGTCGAGCCCCGTCAACTTGCGCGGCGCGCTGCGGGTCAGCACATCGCCGTCGGTCTGTTTGTCGAATTCAATCTGGCGGGCAAGATGCACCTGTTCGTCCACGTCCATGCTATAGACCATCTCGCCGATGGTGTCGCGCAGGCTGGCGGGATCCTTCTCGAACTGGATCAACTGCTCAAAAAAGTATTGTGTGAGCACGTATCCCTGATTCATGTCGTGGTGCATGGCGGCAACCCGGACAGCCTCGACCTTTTGCAGGTATAGCTGGCGTTCATGCTCGTAGCGGGGCAGATCAGAGCGGTCGATGTTGGCTGGAATCTTGTATTCGGGAATGCCGGTCTCCAGGGTGCGCGCCTCAATGGCCTTGATCAGGCACTCGATCGAGAGGGGTACGGTGTCGGAACGAAGGCGGAACTCGATCGGCGCCTCGCGCACCTCCTTCAAGATCGGCTGCATCCGGTCAATGGCGTTGGCGCGCGAATACAGCAGCGGCTCAATCACATAATGCAGATAGGTGTGACGCACATCGTTCATGGGAATGGCGCCGCTCTTGGGAGAGACCACGACCACATAGTCGGTGCCGTAGATGCGCGCATTGACCACGCTGGGCGAGAGCTGCGGCTCGATGACCACAATGAAGCGCCGCCCATTGTAGGTTTCGGCGGGCATCTTGAGATAAAGATTGGTGGAGACGATCATCTTGGTCAGCGGATCATGCAACTGATCGGCTTCGGCATCGTAAATGCGATGAACTCCCAGCCAGGTGCCGTGCAGGTCCAACGCGGCGGCAAAGTCGCGCAGCAGGGGCACAATCTCGACTACCTGTGTCGAGTCGGGCGGCATCTGGGTCAGATCGACGGTGGTTTCCAGCTCCGGCGGCGGACTCAGATAGAGGGCCAGCGAGATATATTGCGCAATGTCGCGCTCGGTGCCGGTCATGCGGTGCTGGGCAATGTAGAGGCAGACTTTATCGCGCTTGTTGCGGGCGTCCTCGCTCTTGCTCAGGGCCAGGTTCATCTCGTCACGGACCCGTTTGCGGACCGGCGCGCTATCCTCCAGCCCCTCGTCGTAGCCGCAGGCATTCAGCGCAGCGGCCATGGTGAAGACTGACTCATCGCTGACCAGCGAGATGGTGGGGCCTGCGGGATCGACCAGCGAAGGCGCCTTCTCCTGCACGATTGCCGGTGAGGAAGAAGAGCTTTGGCTTTTGGAGGAGTTGCCTGCGGAGGATTGAGCGCTGACTGCGGCGGGCGCAAGCCAGACACAAAGGCAAAAGACTGCGGCAGAAAGTAGAGCGAATGATCGAGGGACTCTGAGCGTCATGGCAAACCCTGTCTCATTCTAGACGCATCGGCAGGGTTATCGGATAGCGCAGCGGCGTCAGACGGAGTGGCCCGGCTCGGAATGGCTTACAGGGAGGCCGCGAGCGCCGAATACCGGCCTGCATGGCTGGTTTCGTAAAGGGAGAGCAGACGCTGGCGCATCAGATAGTAGGCGGACGAGGCCTCCTGTGCATGGAGGGGGAGGGTGAAACGGAATCGCTGCATGAATCTGGAGGGAATCATGCCCAGCTCAACGCGGCGCACGGCGCGGCGCAGCGAGGCGGCATCCAGCCTCATGCGCTCAGTCACGATCACGGCTTCGGCGAAGTTCCAGCGCTGCGCATATGCAGCCAGCGCAAGCATGATCTCGGCGTTTTCGCGCATTCTCCGCAAACCTTCGTATCCGCCGAGGAACTCCCAAATCTCGTTAGGCTCCAGATCGATCTGGCCTCGGTGCGGCGTCAGATAATCCACCGCAACGGCCGACAACTCAACCATATCCAGCCGGTACAATCCGGCGACAAGATCTTTCCAGTCCAACTGCGCCATCTTGTGGGCGGAGCGCCGGTCGGCAATGACCCATCCGGCGAAGCCGCAGATCATCGCGCCAAGTACGAGATAGGAGAGCTCAATGGTCATCGAAGGAAATGTTACCTTTGAGCTTGAATTGTGTCAAGATTATTTTTGATTTTTTGGTGCAGCGCCTCGATATATGCGCTCAACTCCGGCGAGATCGGACGGCGTTGAGGCTCTTCCATCCAAAATTGAAGCATCCAATAGCCAAGAGCAGCCAGATAGACCAGCATTTTCACGTGCTCTAGTTGGCTGAAATAGAGAGTTGCACCAAAGTAACTATGCAGTCCATCGATAAGAATCGCAGTCACGGCCCAGGCCGTCCAGCCATTCCCCAGCGCCATCACATGGTTACGCCAGCCAAGACCGAGATCTCTCGATGTCCGTGTAACGACAGCGATCAGCTCGCAGATCACCAGGCTGGTGAAGAGGTTAGCTCTCAATTCCAGACGATCGAGCAGGCTGGGGGCTGGAGGTGAGATCAGCCAAGGAAGCGCGGCGGCCAGCAGGATGCCTGCCGCGCTCCACAGAATAAACTTCTTCTTTGCATCCTGAACCCAACTTCCGGTTGGCCGCATGACAATCCGCGCAACCTCCCAGATCACGCCAAATTGCAGAGCGAAATCCAGCAATACATAAACCCAGTAGACACGCTCATACCAATGCCACAAACCGCGCTGGTAGATCAGAAAAATCACCAAGCTGATCGCCGCTTCAAAGCCATTGAGCGCAGTGAAGACAGGGAACTCCTTCCACCTGCGGCGATGGATGAGGATGGCGAAGAGCGTGCCATTGCCTAGAAAGCTAGCTACCCATAAAAAAAGATCAACAGCCGAAAGGTTCATTCGACCTCGCGGTACTATTCTCTCCGTTTTGAGCGGCCAGGGCCAGAGCGATTACGAAATAGACGCTGTCAATCCACCATCATGGGTCGGAGGATGCGGAATTCCCGGACCGGGAGAAGCCAGAGCGGAGATGGCTGTCAATCCACCATCATGGGTCGGAGGATGCGGAATTCCCGGACCGGGAGAAGCCAGAGCGACGGTGGCGGCGGCATTGAGGACGAGCGCGGAGATGGCGATCAGCAGAGTCTTCTTCATGTTGGTACCCCTTTTCTGGCGCAAAATTGCGCAAGAAAAGCCTAGTCCTCCCGGTCAGCCTTCCGAAAGAGAAAAATGAAGCAAAATAGTACAACTTGTCTGCGAGGTTGGAACAAAACGGGAAACAGCAGTGGGCTCCCACTCCGGCGCTAGAGATACAAAACAATAAGAATCAATAGTTTAAGAGGATTTTCGAGGACAAGAATGCAAATACGGAGAATAGGCCGGTTCGTAGCAGCCTACTCCGAAACACTCCTCGCATACGCCTAAGCGGAGAGGCATCCGGCAGAGGCGGCGTGGAACTTTGTTATCCGCGGACCGAAATACCGGAGAAAGAGACGACGGCCAATCCGGAGATCGGCTGACCGAAACGGCGCGCCGGTTCATAGCGATACCACAAGAGCAGGTTCTCGACCTGCGCGCGGGTGGCTTCGTCAACGGGACCGGAGATGATGCGATAGTCGTAGACCTCTCCAGCGGGGTTGATGTAGGCCTCAACGGTCACAGGCTCCGAGGTCGTGGCAACCTGGTTGCCGTTGACGACGCTGGAGATGTAAAGGAAGCGCGGAGCGGTGACATTGCCGAGCGGCTCGTCGGCCGTGGCCTGCGCGACCTCAGGCTGTGCGAAAACACTGA
This sequence comes from Occallatibacter sp., assembly GCA_049587335.1. GTDB lineage: Bacteria > Acidobacteriota > Terriglobia > Terriglobales > Acidobacteriaceae > Telmatobacter. The sequence goes on from JBAVDS010000048.1 coordinate 109,123, forward strand.
TGAGTGCGCCGATCGATCCCATCAACAGGACTGCGGAGGCAAAACCGGCAGCAGCGCGGAAGAGGAAGGGACCGAAGGTATTTCTCCAGGCCAGATCGAAGCCGTGGAAGAGGCTCTGGCTGCGGCGCGCCCGCTCATGACTGATGGCTACGCGGATGCGCAGAGGCAGATCCTCAGGCACCGGCACCGGGCCTAAAGCGGCTAAAGTAGCCTGAGCCTTCTCGAAACTCCTCCACTCGCCGGTACACTCCCGGCAGTGCTCCATGTGGGCGGCGACGGCCTGCATCTCCCGTCCGCTCAGGCGTCCGTCCAAGTACTCGGTAAACCGTGTCTGCACTTCGTTACAGCCGTTCATCGCGCCTCCTCTCTCAGGGGCATTTCGAATCCCGTGTGCTCGTGAGAAGGGGCCTTCTGCGCCGGAGCGGACAAAATCGCCTTCAAGGCTGCGCGCCCTCGCACCAGCCGCGACTTGACCGTTCCCAGATTCACGCCTTGCATCTCCGCCACTTCCTCGTAAACAAAACCCTCAATGTCGCGCAGGATCAGAGTGGTGCGATAAGGCTCCGGAACCTGACTCAAGGCCGCCTCAACCCGCTCCCTGTTCTCCTCGCGCATCGCCAAATCATACGGAGATGCGGAGGGGTCCACCAGCATCTCCTTCAACCGCAAGGGTTGTCCGGATTCGTGATCGACCGTCTCCTGATCGATGGGGATCTCCGGCAGCTTGTGGCGCGTCCACCAGCGACGCTGATTCGATGCCTCATGCAACGCAATCCGGTAGATCCATGTTCGCAGCGACGATTCGCCGTGAAACTTTCCCACGCCCCGGAAGACCTTCACAAAGACTTCCTGGGTGAGGTCGGCGGCGTCGGCACGATCTTGGACGGCGCGTGCCAGCAGCGAGTAAATGGGTTGGTGGTAGCGCGCAATCAATTCCGCAAACGCTTCCTCGGAACCGGCCTGAAGTTCCTCGATCAGTGCCGCTTCCTCGGATTGGAACGTCAACGTGCTGGCAAGAATGCCCATGGTGAGGTCCGCCTGCAATTCAGAATCCTCCCACCTTTCCGCAACAAATGCAAGCCAGCTCTTGCCAGCTCACACCGGAATAACTCCGGTATCGGTTGCGGCCACTCGCCCCAACGGCAGAAAAAGCGCCGTTGAAATTTGATACTGCCCAGGAGTGCGCGGAAGACGGACACTAGCTTCTCGGCCAATGTCCCACGCCCTCTATTCTCTTAGACACCGGAGGCCCCCTCCAGTGTTCCCGGTCACGCAGGTATTTTTTGCAGCCGATTTAGCTCCAGAGGCGGATTGAGGGGAGCTGAGTTTGACGAAATCCGCCTGAGCGGAGACAATAAAGCAGTTGCAACCCGTAAAGAGTGGGCCTGTGGCGCAGTTTGGGAGCGCGCTTCCATGGCATGGAAGAGGTCGTCGGTTCGATCCCGACCAGGTCCACCAATTAAATCAATAGCTTACGTGGAAGTCCTTCCGGTTTCTCACCTGCAAAACGTCACCTGCCTCCGTTTTCTAGTCCCCTATACCCTACTGAACAGTTTGCGATCCGGGCTGCAACGCCCGCATCATCGAGTCTTGTGCAGCCAACATCGACGAATTCACTTGGTGCGTGTACAGCCCAAGAGTTGTCTTGACGTTCGAGTGGCGGAGAAGCCCCTGCACCGTCTTGACATCCGTCCCTTGGTTCACCAGCCAGCTTGCCAGCCCGTGGCGGAAGTTGTGAAAACCGAACCGTTGCCCCTTCTTGAGTTTCACCCCGGCGGCAATCGCTGCCGGACGGAGATAGTCCCCAGTCAGAACGCTGCTCGATCTAGGCGTCCGCCCCTTGTTTCTTGCGCTGGCGAAAACCCAATCGTTTGGCCGCCCGTACACCGTTTCCCTTTGCCAGTCCCGTAAAGAGTTGGCCAGCAGATCGGTGAGCGGTACGGGAGCCTCGGAGTCCTCCGTCTTGAGGCGCTCCACGATTGTGTCCTTTACCCAGACCCGGCGAAGGTTGATTTGCTTGTTCTGGTAGTCAACATCCTCCCATTTCAAGCCCATCGCCTCACTGATGCGAATCCCCGTGGCAGCAACCAAAACCGCGAGCGCAAGCTCGGCTCCCGATAATGCCTCGAAGATTTTGGCGGCGGTAGCAGGGTCCAGCACGATTGGTTTGTAGCCGGACTTCGCCGTTTGCTCAACCCACCGCACCGGATTGGACGAGTCGCTGCGCGGCACAAGCCCGTACTTCTGTGCTCGCGTGTAGACGATGGACATGATGCGACGGATTTTGTCCTTCGTCGGATTGGAGCGCGGCAATGAACTCAGCCATCCTTCGATTTCCAGCGGCTGAATGTCCAGAGCAGCACTCTTTCCCCAGCGGGGTAGCAGGTAGTCGTCCAGGTAGTGCTTCACGGTGTACCGGGTTGTCACCGCCAGCTTCTTCATCCCGTTCTGCATATAGCTGGCGGCAAGATCGCCGAAGGTTAGGCGGCCAGTGCGGATTGCACCCCGGTCGAGTTGCGGTTTGATGTGCCTCCGGTCAATCTCAAGCCATGCATCCTTTTCACGCGGAAAGCTCGCAACCGAACCCACCACGCAGGTGTGTTCGGCCTTCCTTCCGGTTTCAGGCTTGATGACGTACCAGTGGTACACCCAGACTGATCCTTTCTTCTTGCGGTCGTGCTTGGTAATCCATCCCCGTTGCGCCATTTCAAATCGTCTCCTTTGTGGCGCTGGAGACTGCCTGAATCCGATTATTCTTCATTCCGGCAACAATGGAAACACTTTTCCGCAGCGCTCCGAGTCTGGACCCGCTATACACCCGAATTTGCAGAGAATGGACAGGATTCTACCTCTTGCGCGCGATTGCTGTGCTGATCTCCTGTAACCGAAACCGCCAGGTCTTCCGGGAACCAACACCCAACGGATAAGCCGGAATCTGGCCTGCGCGAGCCATTTCAAGCAGGCGGCGGGAGGTTATTCCTAACCATTCTGCGGCCCGCGTTGCATCCACAAACGGCTCTGGCATTATCGGGATCTGCAACATATGTGCAGTCTCAGCAACCGTAATCGATTCGCGATGCCTCTCATTTGACGCCATACCCACCTCGCATCCCCATGACGCTTTGAACGTGCAATCTGTCAACTCATACGGCGGGCCTCTCCAGCGTAACGTCTGGCTTCATTGCAAAAGTTCTATGTGTCTGCGCGGCGCTTGTTGACGCTTGCGGCCTCTCTCTCCGTGCCCTTACTGGAGCCTCCTCAACTGGCCCACTCAATTTCGCCATGTACCCTGAGAGAGCAGTTGGACTGATCTTTATCCCCGTCTCCGCCAGAAGATGAGTCAGCATGATCAATGAATAGCCTTTTCTCCGCAACTCTACGAGAAGAGGCAAGAGCGTCCGTATCACCGCCCCCATCATGAACGAATGGGGTTGCGGCACGGGTTCTGACGTTTTCTGAGTCAACAACAAACGAGCATCCTCAACAATCTCCGAAGAAAACACCTGCACTTTACGATGCCCCGCTGTTCCCATCGCTTCGCCTCCTCATGACCGCACTTTGTTACCATACGCAAGTATATTACATTTCTACGGTAAGTTGACGTAGTTTTATAGTATTATCGTCTCAGGCAGAAAACCGAACTGAAATGGATCTGAGAGCGAAAAGCCGGGAAGCTAAACGGTGAATGGCAAGACCCAAGGGAACTGAAGGCGCCACACGTCGGCTCTTCATCAGAATCACCGATGGAGAGAAAGCCATCATCAAGGACCAGGCCAAGAGAGCAGGCCTGACCATGAGCGAGTACATGCGACGGACTTCGCTTCACAAGCGAATCGTTTCAAAGATGGACCAGAAGGCTTTAGGAGAACTTGCAAGACTCGGTGGACTTCAAAAGCACCTGCTCAGACAGATCAAAGGTCTCCCGGATGAGGAAGGTCTGCGGAAGGGACTGAATTCAACGTTGTCTGCTGTTCTTAGCGCAGTGAGAACGCTCAACACCGTCGAGGTGAAGTCAACGTGATCGTCAAGATGCAACCATCTCGCAAACACTCCAGCAGCTTCAAGCGGCTTCGTGAATACCTTACGCAAGAGCGTGACGCCGACACCGGAGAACTTCTTTTGCGAGGAGATGTTGTCATGTCGGAGAATCTTCTGAGCTTCGACACGGCAGCAGGAGAAATGCAAGGTGTTGCGTCTCTGAATGATCGTTGCAAGGATGCGCTATGCCACTATGAACTGGCATGGCCGCCAGGAGAACTTCCGACTCGACCACAATGGACAGACGCAGCGTTGCACACACTGAAAGCACTCGGATACGGAGACCACCAATATATGATCGTCGCGCACGACGACAAAAAGCATTTTCATATACACATTATGCTCAACAAGGTTCACCCGGAGACTCTCAGGGCACACACGACTTATCGCAACTGGCTCGCTCTCGATGCCGCTGCACGTTTCCTCGAAGCGAAGCATGGTTGGTCTCATACGCCCGGCATGACACGCTGGGATGAGGAATCTAAACAGGCCGTACCGATGTTGCGATCAGAACGCATTGCGCTTCGATCTGCCCAACAACATCCGACTGGAGCCGCTGCACAATTCGAACATTTCCAGGATCAGGAATCATTCCAAACCTATGTGCGGCGAGAGATTGCTCCGCGCATAAGCACGCTGCTTACCCGACGGAATGCAACATGGGATGACCTGCATCACCTTCTCTCAAAGGCTCATCTCCGGCTTGAGAAAGGTGAGTCGGGCGGATATACGGTCCTTGCCATTGACCACAACATCCGGGTGAAGGCATCCGATATGTTCCGCAATAATTTTGCAGGAAAGATCAATCGTCAGGCTACTGAAACCGCTCTTGGTCCGTGGACACCCGCTTCAACATCCGGCTATGAGTCTGATCAACAGGTCAGACAACATAGCGTTCAACATGATGCTCGTAATAGCGCACTCAGGGAAGAACGGAAAGCGCAGCGACACGCCGAACGTAGCTCTCTGATGGCCGATTTTAACCAGCACCGGAACCAGCAACGGGCAGTATGCAAGGGCTTTACAGCAGAGGGCAGAGAGGCGCGTCAACATCTCATGGTGTCGCTCAGACAGAAGAAGAAAGAGATTCGCGCATCCGCGCTGTTATGGCCAGACAAGAAAGCCCTGCTTTCCCAGGCAGCGGCTCAATCTGTTCTCGAAGCACGCGCTCTGAAGCTGGCCGTTCAACAGCGGCGGCAAGAAGCATTTCCCAAAAACCTGCGCACATGGGTTGCCGAACGCGCCGCCGAGGGTGATGCGCGGGCAGCGGCACAATTGCGTGGCTGGCGCTATGCGGATCAGCGAAACCAGCGGCGGCTCGATGCAAGGCTGGAAGCGAACGCGATGCACATCGGTCCACCGCCCGATCATGACAGCAGCACAGACTGGGCCGACCTCGCGCAACAACGCCTTGCGGCCCAACAAAAGCAACAGGCCCTTGCCAACCAGATCGCCGCGCCCCGCATCTGGAAAATTGACCGCAAGACCGGCGACGTGTCCTACGCACTCAACGGGCAAGTATCCGTCATCGACCGCGGACGCATCGTCACCGTTCTCAACCAGGATAGAGCCGCCGTCCTCTTCGGATTGGAGATGGCCATTCAGAAATACGGATCGCGCATTGCGTGTGACGGTAGCGTGGAGTGGAAGCGGATGGTCACGAAGGTTGCGGTGCAACAAGGAATCTCCATCCAATTCACGGACCCGGAGATGCAACACGCCATGCGGCTTCTACAACGTCTGGCGAATCCGCGCCAACGCCAGCAGGAAAGAGGCGGCAGGTAGCTCATGATTGCGGATATTCGGCCGCCGTCAGCAAGATGCTCTGACGAGACTATGCGAATGTGGATTGAACCGGAGTCTTGAGTTTATGGACGAAGGCAAAATAGGCCACCATCACACGAAATGCCTTGGACCGATTCACCCCGCCGAGAATTTCTCCGCCAACCCTTTCCAACTCATCGGCGATCTCGAAGGTCAAAGGAAACACGAAAGCGGTGTCGATACTCTGAAATGGAATGTTCAGCCACTGGTTATTGTAGAACGCAACAAGCTGCGCTTGAGCGGCCTTACTCTTGAAACTCATGATGATGTGTTCGGCCAGGGCGTTCTTTCTGCGGATTTTGAGCACAGCAAAAAGCTGGCTGAAATGGCTCTTGGTGAATTTGGAATCGACGGTGAGCCGGAGCTGAGTGCGCGTCTCTGCGGGAGAAACGATTTTGCGCTTCGGTCGGGCAGTGGCTTTCTTTGCGGCAGGCATGTGGTTTCCTTGTCGATATGTATCTTACAGCATTAGTATATGAGCGTGGTAGACCACACTGCAAACGATTGTTGCAAAAAAAGTTTACGCGAAAGATGCGCCGGAGAGTGTAGTGGGTTCATTGCATGGAAGTGAGGAAAGCCGAATGAACCACAACAAATCTAACCGTGGGGAGGGAGGGAGAAAAGAAATCCGGCCAGGGATTAGCGGCGGTCGTCACAGGGTACGGCAACGCGGGCATCAGGCACGGCCGGTCATGGCCGTGGCGTAGGCGCAAGCAGGCGACGCTGCCGCCGATCTAAATCTGAATGCGACTGCTTGTGCGCCAAGGCCATCTTGAGCAACACTCAAATGCAGGGAAACGATGGGCATTTTCGTGAAATGACGGTTTTTGCTTGACGGAGCATCCCAGAAGTGGGATAAATAATGACACGGAAACCTGTACCGGGTGAAAAGCCTCTCTACTGGATTGGTTCGTCACTCAAGGACATCACTCGATTTCCACCCGAGGTTCAACGCACTGCCGGTTTCGCTCTCAGCGCGGCTCAATATGGCGGGAAGCATCCGTCGGCAAAACCTTGGAAGGGCGAAGGGCCGGGAGTTCTGGAGGTCGTCAAAGACCATGACGGAGACACGTACAGGGCGATCTACACCGTTCGCCTTGCGAATGCCGTCTATGTCCTGCACGCGTTTCAGAAAAAATCGCCGCATGGAATTGCGACCCGGCAATCCGACGTTGCTTTGGTCAAAGAGCGTTTGAAGCTAGCACGGCGGGATTACGAGGAAAGATATGGCTAAAGGCATCGTAGAACAGGTCATCCGCAGCAGCGGCAACGTTTTTGCCGATATGGGTCTGCCGGATGCGGCGGAACTCGACACTAAGGCCCGGCTGGGAGCCGCCTTGAACCTGATTGTCGAGCGGCAGCGGCTCACCCAGGCGGAGATTGCAACCGCCCTCGGCATCAACCAACCCAAGGTCTCTGCACTCCTGCATTACAAGCTGGAAGGCTTTTCCGTCGAGCGCCTGATGCACTTTCTCGTGGCACTCGGGCAGGACGTGGAGATAGTCGTCAAGCCCAAGCCTCATTCCCGTTTCGCCCGCATTGCCGTCAAAGCCGCCTGATTCTGCGAGCTTCATTTTGTTTGGCGGGTTCAAGGAAAGTCCGGCTCCGCGCAAGGATACTCCGCAGGGCGGAGTTGATTCTCATTCCCATGCATCGCATGGCACAAAATCAAAGGGCAGTCAGGGAGGACAACCGCCAACCGTGGACAACCATGAGCAATAGAGGTGACGGCACGTGTTTTTGAGGAAGGAAAGTTTCAGATGGACTGTGCTGCACCCTACGGCCTCGGCACCCTGCCCGCGAGCCATCTTCGCCAACCATTGCCTTACCGTATGATTTTTCGCTCCGTAAACTGGACCTTATAGGGTTACGCTTTGTACGGTCCACCAAACAACCGAGGCGTCGTGGTGCGTCAACACCGCCGACGCC
>JBAVDS010000049.1:0-137786 GCA_049587335.1 Occallatibacter sp.
CTGTCATCCTGAGCGAACGGGGCCCCAGGCGTTCTCTTCAGCCTGGGGGTGGTGAGTCGAAGGATCTGAGGTTTGTAGAGGTATACCGAAAAGCAACCCAGGTCCTTCGACTCCCTTCGCTACCCACCCCAGCGACGAAGACCTGTCGCTGGGGACCCCGGTACGCTACGGTCGCTCAGGATGACAGTTTTTTGTTGAACGAACTTTTGACTCAGGACACTAGTATCGTTTCACTGATCGCCAATGCCGCAGGATAGAATGCAGAGCTTCGCAGTGAAGCCGGAGAATGATCGTGCCCACACTCACCGCTCCAGAAACTCCGCTCACCCCGGGGCTTTACCTGATCGCCACGCCCATCGGCAATCTGGGCGACATCACGCTGCGCGCACTCAGCGTCCTTCGCGGCGTGGAGCTGATCGCCTGCGAAGACACGCGCCAGACACAGAAGCTGCTCAATTATTTTCAGATCACCACTCCGACCGTAAGCTGCCATCAGCACAACGAGCATCAGCGCGCCGGTGAACTGATGGAAGCGCTCACCGCCGGCGGACGCATCGCCATCGTCTCCGACGCGGGAATGCCCGGCATCAGCGATCCCGGCGGATGGCTCACTGCACAGGCCATCGCCGCCGGCGTCGCCGTGATTCCCATCCCCGGCGCCAACGCCGCGCTCAGCGCTCTGGTGGCCTCAGGCCTGCCCTCCGGGGAGTTTCACTTTATCGGCTTTCTGCCGGAAAAGGCTGGAGCGCGCCGCACCCGGCTCGAAGCGCTGGCCGCCGATGTGCAACGCTCACAGACTCCCCGCACCCTGATCTTCTACGAGGCCCCTCACCGGATTCTGGGCACGCTGGAGGATTTGGAAAGAGTCTGGAACTACGATCTGCGCATCGTCGTCGCCCGCGAGATGACCAAGATTCACGAAGAGTTTCTGCGCGGCACCGTCGCCGAGGTCCATCGGGAACTGGCCGGGCGCAATCGCGTGCGCGGCGAGATCACACTGCTGGTCGAAGCGCGTCCGCTGGCGAAGGAAACCGAAGACAGCACTCCAAAGCGGATCTCCGAGCGCATCGCGCGCCTGCAATCCGAATCCGGGCACGCCACTCCGATCGATGAAAAAGAGGCTCTCAAGCGGATTGCCCGCGAGATGGGCCAATCCAAAAGCGAGGTTTACCGTGAGTTGCAGCGGGAGCGCTCACGCGCGCGGTAAACTGCGCCGGATTCCATCTCCGGCTTCGTTCATCGCCCCAGCAGCCGGTCATAGAGATACAGATCGCTGGTCGTGCCCAACGCCTCGTTGTAAAAATCGCTGGCGCCGGTCACCAGCTTCAGTTCTTCGCTGAAGCGATGAATCGAATGCAGATGGCTGGCCGAGGCAGGAAGCTCAAGCTGAGAACTTTGAAGGAATTTCTGGTAGCCCCGGTCGACGAGCCGCGCCACCCGGCCCCCGATCAGCACTCCTGGCAGCACGGCAAATGCCGCCGGCGCCGCCGGATCTTCCGCGGCGGTCAAAACCGCGCCCGCGCCGTACTTGCTCACCAGAACGCCTCCGGCGATTTCCTTCGATGGCGCAAGATCGAAACGATGCGTTTTCAGACTCGCCAATGTCTGATCGAAGTTCGGATTATGCTTTTTCTGGCTCAAAGGCGCCTTCCCGTCTGCGAGGATAGTAGGTGGGAGATCGGCGTATGCCTGCCGATACTCCAATCTCGCACACTCGGAGCACCGACTGCAATTGCCCATGAAAGATCAAACCCCCATCAAAGCCGGCTCCTCGCTTCCGGAACGGATCGGCAACACGCCGCTTCTGCGGCTGGAGCAAATGGTTCGCGGTCTGCCAGGCATCACGCTGCTGGGCAAGGCCGAGTGGTGCAATCCCAGCGGCAGCGTCAAGGACCGGGCCGCCTCGGCCATCGTCCGCGACGCCATCGCCCGCAGGCTGCTCACCCCCGGCAAGACCCTGCTCGATGCCACCGGCGGCAACACCGGCGTCGCATATGCCTCGCTGGGCGCGGCGCTGGGCTTTCCCGTTCATCTGGCCATCCCTTCCAGCCTCTCCGCTGAGCGTAAACGGATCCTCGCCGCCCTCGGCGCTGTCGTCGATTGGACCGATCCCGCCGAAGGCACCGACGGAGCCATCCGCCGCGCCCGCGAGCTGGCAGGCAACGATCCGCAGCGCTTTTGCTATGTCGATCAGTTCTCCAACGACGCCAACTGGCTGGCTCACTTCCACACCACCGGCCCGGAGATTTGGGAGCAGACTGCCGGTACTGTCACGCATTTTGTCGCCGGCCTGGGCACCACAGGAACCTTCATGGGCACAGCGCGCCGCCTCAAGGGCTTCCATGCGCCGCTCAAGGCCATCAGCGTGCGGCCCGACTCGCCCGTCCACGGTCTGGATGGACTGATTCACCGCACCGCCGCCATCGTGCCGCCGATTTACAATCCGCACCTCGCCGACCGCGCCGTCGAGATTGAAACCGGAGCGGCCCGCGCGATGGTCCAGCGCCTGGCCCGCGAGGAGGGAGTGCTGGTTGGCCCCACATCTGGTGCGGCTATTGCAGCCAGCCTGCAAATCGCTCAGGAAGAAGCCGCAGCGGGCCGGGTGGCAGTTATCGTCGCCATTCTGCCGGATGCGGCAGACAGATATTTATCAACAGACTGCTGGAACGAAGCATGAATTCAAGGAGAAATACTCGATGAATGGAATTCCCCAAATCACCGTCAAGGAACTCAAGCGCCGCATCGATGCCGGCGAAAATCCTTATATTCTGGACGTCCGCGAACCCTTCGAATATGTAATTGCCCATATCGGCGGAAGGCTGATCCCGATGAACGAAATTCCCAGGCGCCTCGCCGAAATCGACCGCGAGCGCGAGATCATCGTCCACTGCCACCACGGCGTGCGCTCGCAACGCGTCGCGGAATTCCTCCAGCAGCAAGGCTTTCCCCGCGTCGTCAACCTCGCCGGAGGCATCAATGCCTGGAGCGAAGAGATCGACTCCAAAGTCGCAAAATACTGAGGAGAAATATGTTCCACGGAATACCCGAGGCAATGTCGGCTCGTATGCGCGAGTTGGAGCGAATCGACTCTCTGGATCGCTCCAACGGAACGCCACGCCTGAAACGGCTTCGCCAGATTCCACCCGAAGTCGGCAGATTCATCGCCATCCTCGCGGCATCCGCGCCGGCCGGCCGCTTCATCGAGATCGGAACCAGCGCTGGCTACTCCACACTGTGGCTTGCTCTCGCCTGCCGGGCTACCGGCAGAAAGATCACGACCTACGAGATTTTGCCCGAGAAGGCCGCGCTCGCCCGCCAAACCTTCGATGCGGCCGGCGTCTGGGATGTCGTCGAGTTTGTTCACGGCGACGCTTTGGACCGCCTGACCGGCCTGAAAGAGATCGCCTTCTGCTTTCTCGACGCCGAAAAAGAAATCTACGACCGTTGTTATGAGTTGCTGGCCCCGCGCCTGGTGCCGGGCGGCCTTCTTGTCGCTGACAACGCCATCAGTCATCAGGCTGACTTGCAACCCGCGCTTGATCGCGCGCTTGCGGACGAGACGGTCGACGCGCTGATCGTCCCTATCGGAAAAGGCGAGTTGGTTTGCAGGAAAAAGTGAAGATCTCTCCTTGCTCACACTTAAGTGATACAAGGAGATTCGGTCTCCTCCTCATACCAACGCGTGATCCGAAACATCTATACGAAAAATAACATTGACGCAAATAATAACAGTGTTATATTTATTTTTGTAGTTAACCTTTTGACATGGGACTCAAAGAGAGACGAGAGCGGGAGCGGGATGCCGTCCAGGCGAAGATTCTGGACGCTGCGCGAGAACTGTTCGCTCGGCACGGATACGAGGGCGTGTCGGTGCGGGGGATTGCCGAGAAGATTGAGTACTCCCCGACGGTGATCTACCAGCACTTCAAAGACAAGGAAACGCTGATCAAAGAGCTCTGCTACGAAGACTTTGGCCAGTTGGCCGACGCTTTGCAGGCCACGCTGAAGATTGCCGACCCGGTCGAGGGGGTGCGCAAGTGCGGCGAGGAGTATTTGCGATTTGCCATTTCCCATCCCAATCATTACCGTCTGATGTTCATGACGCCGGCTCCTGCGCATATCGACGAGGCCGAGAGGCTGGAGAGGCAAGGCAAGCCGGAGAGCGACGCATACACCCTGCTGCGGCTGCTGGTGCAGATGGCCGCCGCCGAAGGCCGGCTGCGTGACGCGAATGCCAACATCGACCTGGTTGCGCAAACTCTATGGGCTGGAGTGCACGGAGTGATTGCGCTGCACATCATTTTGGGCTGCGGTGATTGGACGCCGTGGCGGCCATTGGAAGAACGCGCCGCGGCGATGCTCGATACGCTGTCGCGCGCGTGGTTTGTGGAGAAGCTCTGATGCCGCCTCTTGCCAGACGCAATCTCTTTCACGACAAGGTAAGACTGTTTGTTACGCTGACCGGCATCGCCTTCTCGGTGGTGCTGATGGTCGTGCAATGGGGGCTTTTTCAAGGGTTTTCTTCGAGCACGTCGAGCCTGATCGACCACTCCGGAGCCGACCTGTGGGTGACGGCGAAGAACACGACCTACATCGATCAGGCGATCAACTTCAACGAGCGCAAGTACTATCAGGTGCTGGCCACGCCCGGCGTGGCGCAGGCCGCAAAGTTTATCGAGCGTTGGTCGGTGTGGAAGGAGCCGAATGGCCGGTCGGAGTCCGTGGCCGTTGTCGGTTATGACCCCGACGTTCCTCTGGGACAGCCGTGGGGCATGGTGGCCGGCGATGCGCAGCAGGTCAAGCAGCCGAACGCCGTCATCGTCGATCGCATCTATGCCGACAAGCTCGCCGCACACAACATCGATGACCGCGCCGAGGTCTTCGGCTACCGCGCGCGCGTGGTGGGATTCACAAATGGCATTCGCGCCTTCACCACGGCGCCCTATGTGTTTACCACATTCAAGAACGCCCAGGACTACACCGGCTTCTCGCAGGATGAGACGAACTTTGTGCTGGTAAAGGCTGCGCCCGGCGTGGATATCAAGAAACTGAAGGCGGACCTGAAGGCACGGCTTCCAGACAACGACGTCTTCGAGACCGCTGAATTCAGCGCCATGACGCGTCACTACTGGATGTTCACCACCGGCGCCGGTGTCGCGGTGCTCATGGCCGCGGTGCTGGGTCTGGTGGTGGGCGTGGCCGTAGTCGCGCAGACGATCTACGCAACCACCATGGATCACATTCGCGAGTACGGAACCCTGAAGGCGATGGGCGCGCCCAACCGCTACGTGCTGGGTGTGATCATGACGCAGGCGGCAATTGCCGCGGCCTTCGGTTACGCCATCGGAATGACGGTAAGCCTGTTTGTCGTGCATGGAGCAGCCAAAGGCGGAGCGAACATTGTTCTCACCTGGCAGACGGCGGTGATGATGGCTTTTCTGACGCTGGGGATGTGCCTGACCGCGGCCGTGGTTTCCGTCAACAAGATATTCTCGCTCGATCCGGCAATGGTCTTCAAAGGCTGATCGAGAAGCAACGACAGAGAGGCGCATTTGGCAGAGGCGATCACAATACGTGGCGTGACCAAGCAATACTCCGAGGGAGCGGCGGGAACATTGGCTCTGGCGGGTGTGGACCTCACGGTGAGCCGTGGCGAGGTGGTGCTGATGATGGGACCATCTGGCAGCGGCAAAACTACGCTGCTGTCGATCATGGGCTGCATTTTGCGGCCAACGTCTGGGCAGGTGCTGCTGGAGGGAAAAGACGTGACGGCGATGAACGAAAAGCAGTTGCCGGCCGTACGGCTGCAGCACATCGGCTTTGTCTTTCAAGGCTTCAATCTCTTTCCCACTCTGACGGCGGGCGAGAACGTGGAGCTGAGTCTGAAACTGAAAGGCGTGCATCGCCGGCAGGCAAAGGACGAGGCGCGAAGTTTGCTGGAGCAGGTCGGGCTTGGGGAGAAGTACAACTCGTTTCCAAGCGACATCAGCGGCGGCCAGAAGCAGCGTGTGGCGATTGCGCGCGCAATCGCCGGTTCGCCCGAGGTTTTGCTCGCCGATGAGCCGACCGCGGCGCTGGATACGCACACTGGTAAGACGATCATGGGCATGATGGCTTCCATGGCGCACGAACAGAATCGCGCGGTGGTGATTGTAACCCACGACAGCCGGCTAGCTGAGTTCGCCGACCGCATCGTGCGCTTGGAAGACGGACGCGTGGCGGCTGCGGCATAATCCGCAGCGATCGCGCGGTTGTATTGATTGGATTTCATTCTTGCGAATGCATGGAGTTCGGAGGTCAAACCGATGACGATTTCGCTCAGGTTATCTAAGAGGCAGATTCTCGTGGGTGCCGCGATTGCCCTTGCCGCAGTCGGCACGGTAGCGCTTCACTCACGCACTGACAAACACGCCGCGGTTGCCGCGCCCGCGGTGGATCAACCTCTGATCACTAAGTCCGTGGTGGCCGGGCCGGGACTGATCGAGCCGAACTCGGAAGACGTAAAAATCGGCTCGGAGCTGGCCGGCAAACTCAAGGAAGTGTTGGCCGAAGAAGGCCAGCAAGTGAAAAAATCGCAGGTGCTGGCGATTCTGGTGAACGACGATTATTATGCGCAGGTGGAAGCCAGCCGCGCGCAGGTGCATCAGGCGCAGGCTGCCTACGACAAGATTCTCAACGGCTCGAGAACGCAGGAGCGTAAGGAATCGTTTGCCGCGATGCAGCAGGCCGAGACCGTTGCGGCCAATACCCGGAGCGATCTGGAACGCAGGCAGAAGCTCTTCGATGGCGGAATCATCTCACGCGAGGAGATGGATCACGCGCAGCGCGACTTCAATGTTGCCGAGGCACAGTTCGAAGCGGCAAAGCAGCACTTCCATCTCATCGACGACCGGCAGCGCGACGAGGATATTGCATCGGCCAAAGCGCAACTGGAGATGGCGAAAGCGCAACTGGCAGGCAATGAAGCTGTCTACGAGAAGACCTTCCTGCGCGCACCCTTCGACGGAACGATTTTGCGCAAGCATCACCGGACGGGCGAGAGCATCACCAACTCCAGCGTGACGCCGGATCCGGTCTTCACGATGGGCGACATGGCCGGACTGCGTGTTCGCGTGGATGTCGATGAGACCGATGTCAGCCGGGTTGCCGAGGGCCAGAAGGTCTATGTGACGGCCGCGGCATACCAAGGCCAGAAGTTCTGGGGACACGTGATCCGTGTGGGCGGGCAACTTGGCCACAAGAACCTGCAAACCGACGAGCCGAAGGAAAAAACCGACACCAAAATCCTGGAGACACTCGTACAACTCGACCCTGGAGCGCGCTTGCCGGTGGGGCTGCGCGTGGATGCGTATATTCAAACCACACAGTGACAACTCCCGCCGCGAACCTCAGTGCGTCTCCCCAGCTCGCGTCGTCTCGCCACCCTTGCCGTTCTCCTCCATCTTGCCGAAGATCATCTTCCCGCTGGCGGTCTGCAATACGCTGGTGACGGAAATCTCGACCGACTTGCCGATCAGTTTGCGCGCGTGATCCACCACCACCATCGTCCCGTCGTCCAGGTAGCCCACGCCCTGATTGAACTCCTTGCCCTCTTTGAGAATCAGCACGCTCATCTTCTCGCCGGGCAGCACCACGGGGCGAAGCGCGTTGGCCAGGTCGTTGATATTCAGCACATCCACGTGATGCAGATGGGCCACCTTGTTCAGGTTGAAGTCGTTGGTCACCACCTTGGCCTCCCACTTCTTGGCCAGTTCCAGCAGCTTCATATCGACCTCGCGGACGGAGGGAAAGTCGTCGGTGACAATCTGCACCTGAATGACTGGGTTGGATTGCATCCGTTGCAGCATATCCAGGCCCCGGCGTCCGCGCTGGCGTTTGCTGGAGTCGGTCGAGTCGGCTACGGTTTGCAACTCGCGCAGCACGAACTCCGGCACCACCATCATGCCGTCGATGAAGCCCGCCTCGGCAATGTCGGCGATACGACCGTCGATGATGACACTGGTATCCAGCACCTTGGCGCTGCGGCGGGTCTGTTTTTCGCCGGCGAAGATCGTGCCCAGCGCCGCTGTGCTCAGCAGATCGCCTTTACTGGCGCCCACCAGCAGTCCGACATAGGTCATCAGCAGCAGGACAAATATTTGCAGCGCCGCCATCGTCTCGCCCGGACGCAACGCGCCGCGCAGCACCATGCAGAAGAGCGCCGCTCCAAAGATGCCCAGAACGCTGCCCGCAACGGCGCCGATCAGCCGCTTCAGGCTCAGGGCGCGCACCCGCAACTCAAAGACGATTACCGCGCAGGCCGTCCCTACGCCCGCGCCCGCACTCACCCATCCTGTCATGCCGAACGGATGAAGAAAAAAGCAGACCCCGGCAAGAAGAGCCACAAAAAGAAGACGTACCACAATCAGGTCCATACGAATCCGAACCCCCATTGGCAGGAGGAGAAATCCTCCAACGGGCATTGTTGGCGAGTATGCCTATCCCCCCGCCGGGTGTCAAGAGCCAGGAAACAGGAGATAGGGATCAGGCAACGGCCCGAAACTGCAAAGTCCTTGGGGGAGAAAGCGGAGCAGACGGCTGGACGCGCTTGTCCGCTCCCGGCTCCCAGCCGCTACGACGCCCGCGCCAGCTCCATCACCGGAGCCATACGCTGCGATCCCTTGCGCGGACCGCGCTTGCGGGCGCTCATCACTTTGATGCGCTCCAGCAGCTCCTGCGGCGTGCAGTTTTTCTTTGCCAGGAGGGCATCGGCGGCGTGCATCTCGCCCGCCATCCGCTGCGGATCGCCCAGCAGGATCATCGGCACATGAGCCGCTATCTCCTTCAGCCGCCCCACCAGTTGGCTGCCATTCATCTGCGGCAGGCCATAATCGGCCAATACCAGGTCCACGGGAGTCTCGGTAAAGATGCCGATCGCATCCTGTCCATTGGCGGCCGAAACCACTCGGTATCCGTTGGTCGCCAGCATGAATTTAAGCACGGAAAGCTCTTGTTCGTTGTCGTCTACGCAGAGAATAATCTTCTTGGGTCGCATGGTCTTGAAATAAACTCCTTGGTGCAATTTTTTCGCCGGGGGGAACACTTCGCCTCTGCCCGCTCTGGTGGCAGGCTGGCGCGACAAATCTCCAAGGCTGTAGCCGGAAACGGCTCCGCTCTCTGCCGGCAAGCCAAGCGGCCCGATGCGGTACACGCAGCCTTCGCCCACGCGGACGCGGCAGCTTTGCAATCGGGCAGCCTGGCATTCGATGCACAAGCAGCTGACTTCGTTTACGACCAATTTGTGGGTGATGCCTGGGGCTAAGACCGGCTAAGGCGCCGGTTAAATTCCTGCAATGAAAGCAAAGACTACGGGGGAAGGAGAACGATGAAAAGAGGGAAGAAAAAGCGAATCTATGCAGCGATATTCAAGTCAAATCCGTGGAAATTGTCTAGCTTGAAGAGAAAGCGCCACTTGCGTTGATGAATTCCTGTTGAAACCATGTGCAATTCAACAGGAAAAGCCGTTCGATTGACTCAACATCGGTGCGCACCGCGCTGCATAAATCTGTAACCTTCCCGTAATACTGCCGGCGCATTCGCCGCGATGGGTGCGATTCGCTCCGAATCATTGCCGTTCACGCCCGCGCTCGACGTATTTTCGCTCCATCCTGCGATAAAAACCCATTCCACGAGCAGGAGCGCCTCTCTTCCGTTACCATAACGAAGGAACCTATTGCAGAATGAGTCTGAAAGCCAAGCTGGAAGCTGTTATCTACGCCGCGGAGGAGCCGGTCACATTGGCCCAGCTCGCCGTCCTCTTTGCCGCTGACGCCCTCGAATGGAAGGCGCAGTCGGAGGCCGCGTCTGCCCAACTGGCAGCCGAGGCCGATCAACCCCTGCCCCTGGAGAACGGGGAGTTGTCTTATCGGGAAGCGCCGCCGCAGGCTGAGCTGAACGCGGCCCATTCCCTTCCGCTGGAAGCAGCTGCTGCTGCCGAGCCTGCCGATGAGGCCGCGCCGGAGGTAAGCCGGGAGGCAAATCCTGATCCTGACACGGAGACCGTGGAGGCCGAGGCCGCGGCAAGCGACTCCGCATCATCGGAAGAGGCCGCTGCCCGCGCCGAAGCTGAAGCCCGCCGCGAGGCCCGTCTGCGCGACCGCGAGGTGCGCGCCATTCTCCGTCAACTGCTCGACGAAATCATTGCCACTTACACCCTTGATGACCGCGGCGTGGAGATACGCGAGATCGCCGGCGGCTATCGCATGGCCACCAAGCCGGAGTGCCACGACGCGGTGCGTCTCTTTGTCAAGAGCCTCAAACCTGCGCTCCGCCTCTCGCTGCCCGCCCTGGAAACTTTGGCCGTCATCGCCTACAAGCAGCCGGTCACCGCTCCCGAAGTCAACGAGATTCGCGGTGTCGATTCCTCCGGCGTCTTCGGCTCTCTGCTCGCCCGCAAGCTGATCGCCACCGCCGGTCGCAAGCCGGTCATTGGCCGCCCGATTCTTTACAAAACCACCCGCGAGTTCCTCCTCCGCTTTGGCCTCAAGGATGTCTCCGAGCTGCCCTCCATGGATGAATTCGAGAAGCTCGCCGTCGAACTTGAGGAGCCGGAGCCGGAAGCCGCGGATGGCTCCGAAGAGAAGATCAACCCCGCTCTCGGTCCGGAGTTCGACGAAGCCGCCAGCGAAGAGCTGGAAGACTCGCCCTCGGAAGAAATCAATTCGCAGACAAAGTCCACTGGGACCGCCGCGACGGCGGTCAGCAACGAACCCTCACCCTCCGCAGAGGCCGCTCCTGCTGCGCCTCACGCCACCGAGCAGGCAGAAACCGAGAATTCCAGCAATGACGACGCCAAAGACGAACCCCAAAACCAAGAAGCCCAGTAAGGCCAAGAAAAGTGCAACCCCCAAGCCTGATGCAATAGCGGTTGAATCCGCCCAGGAACCGGTTGCGGCCTCCGGCGCTGCATTTGAAGCGGAAGTCGAGGTTTCGGCAATCGAAGAAGCGGTTGCCGAAAAGGATGTTGAAAGCTCCGGGGATAGCGCGAAGGCCGATGCCGCGATTAGCCTGGAAGATGAAGATGGCCCAGAAGCTGAGTTCACTCCCCAGCCCCGCCCTCCCGCCAAGTTGGAGCGCCTGCAAAAGATTCTCGCTGCCGCTGGAGTCGCCAGCCGCCGCAGCGCCGAGGGGATGATCGAGCAGGGCCGCGTGCAGGTTAATGGCAAGGTCGTCACCACGCTGGGCACCAAAGCCGACGCTGGCCGCGACCACATCCGCGTCGATGGCAAGCTGCTGCAGGGCGCCGAGCGCCTCCGTTATTTTGTCCTCAACAAGCCCAAAGGCTTCGTCACCACCGTCAAGGATCCTGAGGGCCGGCCCACGGTGATGCAATTCTTCGACAAGATGAAGGAGCGACTCTATCCCGTTGGCCGCCTCGATTACATGAGCGAAGGCCTCTTGGTCGTCACCAACGACGGCGAACTGGCCAACAAGCTGACCAAAGCCTCGTCGGGCGTGGAAAAAACCTACCTCGTCAAGGTCGCCGGCCAGCCCACCGAAGCTGAACTCGACATTCTCCGCGGCGGCGTCAGCATCGCTCTGGGAAAGCCCGGCTCCCGCACCATTCGCACCTCTCCGGCCCGCATTCGCCAGGTCCGCCAGGGCGATAATCCCTGGTACGAAGTGGTTCTCATCGAGGGCCGCAACCGCGAACTGCGCAAGATGTTCGAGGAGGTCGGCCACTTCGTCGAAAAGATACGCCGCACTGGCTACGGTCCGCTGGTTCTCGATCAGGAGCCGGGCAATCTGCGCGAGTTGGAGCCGAGTGAGCTGGAACAATTGCGACTGGCCGCCGAAGGCAAGCTGCGCACGCCAAAATCCAAGGATCTCCGCCGCCGCAATCTCCTCGACGCCGGCCTGCTGCCTACGGTCCTTCCCAAACCCAGCGGCCGCCAGCGGCCAGCCACTCCCTTCACCGCTCCTCCGGCTGACGCGCCCCGGTCAACTTCTCCCCGCCCGACAGGCTTCCACCCCAAGAAATTTGGCGCGGATCGTCCCAGCCGCCCCAACCGCGCTGCCGACTCCTTTGCAAGCGGCGCTGCCAACAAGCTCTTCCGTCCGGCCCGGCCCGGTGCGGAGGGATTCCGCCCCTCCGCGGGACGAACCTCCGCTCCCAATCCCGTGCGCAGCTTCTCCCGCTCTGAAGATGACCGGCCCCGCCGCAGTGGCAAGGGCGCTCCGGCAAACTTCGGGACCAGTCGGCCCTCTGGGCGCAGCTTTGACCCTGGCTCTGACCGGCCCAATGCGACTTCCTCCGCGCGTCCACCGGCGCGCCCCGCCTGGAAGAAGGACGACCGTCCCGCTCCTCCACGCGCACGCTTTGCTCCAACCGGCACAGACCGCCCCTTCACTGCGAAACCCGCATGGAAGAAGCCGGAGCGTCCGGCGCGGCCCGAATTCAAGCGCACGACGCGGCCTGACTTCAAGCCTTCCGGCAAGCCTGGTTTCAAGGCTTCCACTGGCCCTGACTTCAAGCGCTCCGCCCCGCCCCGCCGTGAGGCTCCAGTCCGCGATTTTGACGATGATCTCGGCCCGGTCCGCCCGCCTAATCTTCACATCGAGGAGATCACCGGAACAGACCGCCCCAGCTACAGCCGTCCTCCCGCAAGCCGTCCCTTCCGCAGCGAAGGCGCTCTCCCGCGTCCCTTCACCACCAGTAGCGGCAAACCCCGCCCCGGCGGCGCCCGTTCCAGCAGCAAACCCGGCAGACCGCTCAAGCCCGGCTCCAAGCCTTTCACTGAAAGAAAGACCGGCTCCGGCTGGAAACCCAAGCCCAGCTTCGGCGCAGGCAAACCCACCACTGGCGCGCGTTCCAATGCCAAGCCGGGCGGCTTCTCCAGCTCCGGCTACAAAGCCAAACCCTCCGGCAAGCGCCCCAGCGGCAGACCCGGAGGAAAAAAGCGGGGCTGATCTTTGGCGGCTGAAGAGAAGAATTGGCGAGGCGATCGGGTTTCAGATATGAATCGGTTGCAAATGCGAAGACCGATCCGTTAGCCTCGTTAAGTCATGACTTCCTTGCGTAGCACACTCGCGCTCTCCTTCGCTCTTCTTCTCTGCACAGCCTTCCCGGCGCAATCGCAGCAGATGCCCAAGCCCGCGCCGATTCCCGGCCTGCCCGCCCTCCAGCCGCCGGACTCCATCACCATGCAGGATCCGGCCACCTTTCCGGAAGTCAAGATGGACTTTCCCATCGCCGACGGCCCTTACCAGCCGACATGGGATTCCATTGCCAAAAACTATCCCGGTGAGCCGGCCTGGCTGCGCGAGGCCAAATTCGGCTTCTGGGTTCACTTCGGTCCGCAGGCCGCGGGCCAGAGCGGCGACTGGTACGCGAGGAAGATCTATCAGCCCGGAACGCCAGCCTACGCCAACCACATCCGCGACTTCGGCCATCCCTCGGAGACCGGCTACAAGGATGTTCTGCACACCTGGAATCCCAGCAAGCTCGACCCGGCCAGGCTGGTCAAGATTTATCACAATGCCGGCGCACGGTTTCTGATCGTACAAGGCGTGCATCACGATAACTTCGACAACTGGAACTCGACCTATCAGCCCTGGAATTCCGTCAATATGGGACCCAAGCGCGATCTGATCGGCGAGTGGTCCAAAGCAGCTCACGCCGCCGGAATGCGCTATGGCGTCGCCTTTCACCACGAGTACAGTTGGTGGTGGTATCAGCCTGCCTTCGGCTCGGACACGACCGGCCCCAAAGCCGGTGTGCCCTATGATGCCGCCAGCCTCACCCTCGCCGACGGCAAGGGAAAGTGGTGGGAGGGCTACGATCCGCGCCTGCTCTACGGCATCAATCTGCGCGCCTACAAGGACGTAGCCAACGTGAAGTATCGCCCTGAGCAGGGCATCTTTCAGGATCACCTCGACTACGCGCACTGGTACACGACCCGCTGGGCGCTGCGCATCATGGACGTGATCAACAAATACGATCCCGACTTCATCTATACCGACGGCGACTCCACCCAGCCCTTCAGCGGCGACAAGACCGGCACCGGCTACAAATGCGACGCCATGCAGCGCGTCATTGCCGATTACTACAACCGCACGCTGGCCAACCGCGGCAAGGTGGACACCTTCAGCATCGTCAAATTCCATGCAGGCACCAACGGCGTCGTCAACACCGTCGAGAGCCGCATCCCCAAGCCGATCATGACCAATGGCCCATGGATCGGAGAAAATGCGCTCGGCGATTGGTTCTACCGGCCCGACATCGTCTACAGCCCGCGCGCGCTCGTTCTTTATATGCTGGAGATCGTCTCCCGCGACGGCAGCTACGCCGTCAATATCCCGCTGAAGCCCGACGGCTCGCTCGATCCCGAATGCATTCAGACGCTGCGCCAGGTCGGCGCATGGATGAAGATCAATGGACAAGGCATCTACGGCAGCAAGGCATGGGTCAAACTGGGTGAGGGCGTTACCGAAGCCGACGGCACGCTGCGTACGCTGCCTGGCGGCGCGCTCGGCCAAAAACAGGCAGGCTTCCACTTCGGACCTGCGGACTTTCGCTTTACCGTCGGCAAAGACGGCGCGGTTTATGCCTTCGCGCTGGAGCCGCCCCAGCCCGGTCAGCATCTGACCATCGTTTCGCTGGGCACCAGCGCAGGTCTGCTCTCCGCGCCGGTTCACTCGGTCACGATGCTGGGCAGCAACAAGAAACTCATCTGGAGCCAGAAACCGGAGGGCCTGGAGATTGTCGCGCCCTCTCGAATCCCCTCCAAGATCGTCGTAGCCTTCAGAATTCAATAGCCAGTCACCGCTGCGCGGCGTGATCTTCTGCAAATGCCGTAAAATGGAGAGGAACTGGCACTTGCGCCCTGGATGCTGACGAGGGTGAAGTGCGGAAGCGCACCCACCTATGACGAATCCTGCATCCAGCTCATCGCGTTTTTATCTGACCACGCCGATCTACTACGTGAATGCGCGGCCTCACCTCGGCCACGCCTACTCGACGATCGTCTGCGACGCCATCGCCAGAAGAAAACGGGCGCTGGGCATCGATAGCTGGTTCCTGACCGGGACCGACGAGCACGGGCAGAAGATCGAGCGCTCTGCCGCGGTAACCGGAGAGACTCCGCTGGAGTTTGCCACGAGAGTCTCCGGCGAGTTTCGCGGGCTGTGGGATCGCCTGGGGCTGAGCTACGACGACTTCATCCGCACCACGGAGGCGCGGCACAAGCGCGGCGTACAGAAGCTCTTTGCCACACTGCGCGACCGGGGCTTCATCTACAAAGGCTCGTATACCGGCCAGTATTGCGTGAGCGACGAGGCGTATGTCGATGGCCCGCCGGGAACGGTCTGCCCGGATTGCGGGCGCGTGACGGAGACAGTGAGCGAGGAGAATTATTTCTTCAAGCTCTCGGCCTTCGAGCGCAAGCTGCTGGAGTTTTACGAGGCGAATCCCGGCTTCATGGGGCCGGAGTCGACGCGCCGCGAGGTGATCTCGTTTGTGCGCGGAGGCCTCAAGGATCTGTCGGTGAGCCGGACGAGCTTTTCCTGGGGGATTCCCGTACCCGACGATGAGCGCCACGTAATTTACGTCTGGCTGGATGCGCTGGCCAACTACATTACAGCACTGGGCTACGGCTCCGACGACGCCGCGGACAAGGCGCGCTTTGAAAAATTCTGGCCGGCGGATTTGCATCTGATCGGCAAGGAGATCAGCCGCTTCCATTGCGTCTATTGGCCGGCATTCTTGATGGCTGCGGGGATTCCGCTGCCGCGCTCGGTGCGGGCGAATGGCTGGCTGCTCTTCGACCAGGGAAAGATGTCGAAGTCGAAGGGCAACATTGTGCGCGCCGAGACGGTTCACACCGTTTTAGGCTCCGATGCGTTGCGCTACTATTTACTGCGCGAGATTCCCTTTGGGCAGGATGGGACATTCAGCTTTGAGGCGCTGGTGCAGCGTTACAACAGCGATCTGGCCAACGGCTACGGGAACCTGGTGAGCCGTGTTGTGAATATGGTGCACAAGTACTTCGGCGGGATTGTGCCGGAAGCTGGCGCGCCGACCGCAGCAGAAGACGTGTTGCGCGAAAGCGCGGTGAGAACGGTTGCAGGATTTGAGCTGGCATTCGATGAGATGAATTTTTCCGAGGCGCTCAAAAGCCTGTGGGATTTGGTTGCGGAGACAGATGGCTACCTGACTGCGAATGCGCCGTGGAAGCGTCCGGCGGACCGGCCTGAGGCTGAACACGTGGCGTTGCAGGCGAGGGTGCTGGCAACGGCCGCCGAGGCGATTCGCATCATTACCGCGCTGGTCTATCCAATTCTTCCTGAGTCGGCAGCAAAGGTTTGGAGCCAGCTTGGACAGGGCGAGATCAAGGCTGCCGCCGCGGGCGCTTTTCTTACCTCAGTTTCATGGGGAGGCATACAGGCGGGAACGAAGTTTGGTGAGCCTGCGCCGCTCTTCCCCCGCGCGGAAAAAGATGCGGTGGAGCGGATGCAGAAGATCGAGGAAGAAAACAGCTTGAGCGTGGTTGAAGCGGCCTCCAGCGGCGCAACCGTGGAGAAAGACGGGGGATCTATTCACCATGTAAAGCCATCCGAATTGAAAGAGGCTTCAGCCCCGAATGCAAAGACCAATAAAAAAGAGGAAATCGTGAGCGAAGAAACCGAAAAACAAAAATCCTGGGATACTGTCCCGGTTGATTCTGTCGGTGTGGATGATGCCGGCGATGAAGCGCAGGCCTATGAGACAGTAGCCGCGGCGGCAAAGGCCCAGGAGGCTGCCGCGATTTTGGCTGCTTCCGCTGTGCAAGCGCCCGCCACACCGCAGACGCCTGCGCCAGCGGAGTTGGCCTCGCCACAGATTACCATCGACGACGTGATCAAGGTCGATCTGCGTGTGGCGCAAATCCTCGTCGCCGAGCGCGTTCCCAAAGCCGACAAGCTGCTGCGGCTGGAGGTCGATCTGGGCTACGAGAAGCGGCAGATTCTTGCCGGCATTGCGCAGTACTACGAGCCGGAGAAGCTGATCGGCCGCAAGATCGTCATCGTCGCCAACCTCGCTCCACGCAAGATGCGCGGCCTCGAGTCGAATGGAATGCTGCTGGCGGCGTCTTTGGAAGGCGGCTCGCCGGTGCTGGCTGGATTCCTGGAGGATGTCCCGCTGGGGGCGCGGCTTAAGTAGATTCAATGAGGCTCTGATGCTGATTGATTCCCACGCACCACGAACCTCAACCAGCGTGTTTTTCCGTTCCCGGATCCCTGTCGCTCCATACACATAAATCGTGCTATTCTTACACATCGGGAGGCGCGGCGATGCGGACCAATATCGAGATCGACGACAAGTTGATGAAGCAGGCGATGAAGGCAACCGGAGCCACAACCAAGCGTGCGGCGGTCGAAGCAAGTTTACATCTGGCTGTCCGGCTCAAGGCGCAGGAGGGCATTCGCACGTTACGCGGTAAAGTGAAATGGGAAGGAAATCTGAAGGAGATGCGTCAGGGCCGTTTTATGAATTGGCAGGATGATATGGAGAAAACAGGCCAAAGCAGGCCCACGATCACCGAATGGATCTCTAGACAGAAAAAAGTCTCGTAAGAAGAAAGGCTGCGCCGCGTGGTGATTGTCGATACTTCTGTCTGGATCGATTACTTAAATGACAAAGCCAATCCCCAGACATTATGGCTGGAATTCGCCATAGGATACAAAAATATCGGATTATCCAGCCTTATTCTCTGCGAAATTTTACAAGGATTTCGAGACAACGAGGATGCCCTTAAAACCTGCGATATGTTGTTGAAATTTCCTGTATTTGAAGCCGGAGATATGCGTCTAGCCATACAATCGGCGGAAAACTATCGATCTTTGCGGCGAAAGGGCATAACCATTAGAAGCACTATTGACTGCATCATCGCCACGTATTGCATTGAGAACGACCATCAGCTGCTGCACAAAGACAGCGATTTCGACGCCTTCGAGGCGCATCTCGGGCTGCGTGTGCTGCATCCGCCTGAGATTGCTTTGGACTGAACCAACTGGAGGCCCGCTTTGCTGATCGATTCCCACGCGCATCTGGACAGCCCGCGCTACGCCGGCGACCGCGAGGCGATGCTGCGTCGCGCATACGAGGCTGGGGTCGGCGCGATTCTCGCCATCGGCATTGGCGAGCAGGCAGACGGCATGGATGGAGCGCTCGGCGTCTGCCGGGAGTTCAATGGACGAGCCGGATTGCCAAAACTCTACGCCAGCGCAGGCGTTTATCCGCACAATGCGCCGGAGATCGACGACTCGGTCCTGGCCAAGTTAGACAATTTGCTGGCCCAGCCGGAGGTGATTGCCTGTGGCGAGATTGGGCTGGATTACTACCATGAGGGCGCGGCCCATGAAGTGCAACACGAGGGCCTGATTCGCCAACTGGAGATTGCCGCCGCGCACAAGCGTCCGATCCTGATTCATTGCCGGCCGAAAGATGGCGAGACCGACGCCTGGGATGATCTCTTCGAGATTCTGGATGCACACTGGCGGGCGACGGGGCTGGGCGGCGTGATGCACTGCTTTGGCGGCGGGTACGAGCAGGCCCGGCGTTCGCTGGATTTGGGATTTCTGATTTCATTTGCCGGGAATCTGACCTATCCCAAGGCGCAGCCGTTGCGCGATGTGGCGGCTCGGCTGCCTCTGGATGGGCTGCTGGTAGAGACCGACGCGCCATGGCTGGCTCCGGTTCCCAGCCGCGGCAAGCGCAATGAGCCGGCATGGGTGGCGCTGACCGCCAAAACTCTGGCAGAGCTTCAAGGCGCGGAAGTGCATCGGATCGCCGCGGCGACGACGAAAAATTTCAATCGGCTGTTTGGCTTAGGCGGTCTCGGACGGTTATTGTTGTAAAGCAGGTACTGTGTACGGCAGCCTTTTAAGGTTTGAAGAAAAGGCTTTGAGGATCAGAGAATATGGCTCAGGAAAATTCCTTCGACATCGTCAGCAAGGTTGAGATTCAAGAGGTTCGCAACGCCATCGATCAGGCGCTCAAGGAGATTCGCCAGCGCTTCGACCTGAAGGACTCGCACTCGGAGGTGAAGCTGGCCGAAGGCGACAAGGAGATTCAGTTGGCCTCTGACGGCGAGTATCACCTGGAGGCAGTCAAGGAGATTCTGGGGCAGAAGCTGGTCAAGCGCGGCGTCTCACTGAAGAATCTGACCTACGGCAAGCTGGAGCCGGCGCTGGGCAAGAGCGTGCGCCAGAAGATCACCCTGCAGCAGGGGATTCCTATCGAGAAGGCCAAGGAGATTGTGCGGCTGGTGAAGGACTCGAAGAAGAAGGCGCAGGCCAGCATTCAGGGCGACACGGTGCGCGTCACCAGCAAGGACCGCGACGAGCTGCAATCGATCATTGCTCTGCTTCGCGGCAAGGATCTGGGCGTGGAGCTGACGTTTACGAACTATCGGACGAATTAAGCGGGGTTAGCCGCGCTGCGCGCGTGTTAGCGGAGTTAGCGGATTTAGCGGGGTTAGCGGGGTTAGCGGATCAAAGGTTCTGTCGCTGATTTGAAAGGGTACGACTTCACAGGCTACAGAATATGTTTTTCAAGAACAAGCTTTGTAACAGGGCACGACTTCAGTCGTGCCGCCAGATGGCCCATAGAAATCTGGGCTTTAGCCCCTGAGGGAATGTCGCAATGAATACAAGATTGGCGATTTTCAAGCAGTATTGTGACGAAATTGAGAACGAAATTCCATTCCGATTAAAGGCTTTCGTTTGGGGCATAATCACTGTCGGCTTTTTCCTGACCGTACACTTTTTGGGATGGCTGTACACGCCTTTGACGATGTTGTTTCTTGCGTACTTTTTTGGAATTGCAAGAACAAAAAAAGGTTGAGTGATCGAGATTTGTATTCTTTCCCAAAATTGGTTTCCATCGGGGGCTAAAGCCCGCATTCATTTTGAACCATAACGGCATGACTGAAGTCATGCCCTGTTACAAAGCTCGTTTGCATTTGGATTTGTCCGCGACCGGTTTAACCCACGCGGTATTCTTTTCAAAGAAATGAAATCAAGTATGGGAACCGGAGCACTTTGAGCACACTGGCGATAGCGACGGCAAAAGAGGTCTTCGAGTTGCTGCGGGATGATCTCGTGGCGATTGAGCAGGAGCTGGGGCGCGACTCGGCCTCCGGCGTCAGCACCATCACGGAGATTGCCGAATATCTGCGCGGGGGCGGGGGCAAGCGCATCCGGCCGACGCTGCTGTTATTGGCGGCTCATGCGCTCGGCTATACGGGGCAAGGCGCCATCCGCCTGGGCGCGGTGGTGGAGATGGTCCACACCGCGACGCTGGTCCACGACGACATCATCGACGGCGCCAACACCCGCCGCGGACGGCCCTCGGCCAACACCACATGGGGCAATGAGAAGTGCGTGCTGGCCGGCGACTGGCTCTATATGCAGGCCTTCAAAGTGGCCCTGGACGAACGGAATCTGCGCGTGCTGGACCATCTCATCGGCCTCACCCAGCAGATGGTCGAGGGCGAGTTGCTGCAGATTCAGAAGCTGGGCCGGGCGGTGAGCGAGGCCGAGTACTACGACCTGATCTATCGCAAGACGGCCTGCCTCTTTTCGGTTTCGATGCGCCTGGGCGCAGTGCTGGCCGGAGCCGCTGAGAGCGTCGAAGCGAGCCTTGCCGAATACGGCCGGACCGTTGGCCTGGCCTTTCAGATCGTCGATGACGTGCTGGACCTGACGGCGACCGAAGAGGTTCTGGGCAAGCCTGTTGCGAGCGATCTGCGCGAGGGCAAGGCGACGCTGGCGGTGATCCACTCCATCGACCACGGCACGGCTGCAGAACGCAAGACGATTCAGCGCGTGCTCGACGACCGCAGCTTTGAAAATGTGAGCCGTGAACGCATCCAACAGATTTTGGCGCGCAATGGATCGATTGAATATGCGATGGGCGTCGCCGACCGCTACGCCGAGCAGAGCCGTCAGGCGCTGGCCTCGATCCCCGATTCCGAGTACAAGCGTGCGCTGTTGTGGGTACCGGATTTTGTAGTGGCGCGAGAGAAGTAAGGGCGCGGCGAGAGAATCCACAAGCGACTCATCTCTCAGAGCTGGATCGCGTCTTGATGAGCACGGACAAACTCGAAGAGCCGGCCCGCGATGTCCTCTCCTGTGCCGGAGTAAAGGCCGTCGCATTCATCTAGTTGCTCGTCGCGCTCCTCATTCTCCGATTCCAGAGCCGCATCGAGAGCTTCGGGAGAAAAATCCTGCGTGCCGAGAGCGTTGATGGCGCCGCTGGTGATGTTGGCGGTCTCCTGGCAACCGATGCGGAGCAGAGAATCGACGATGATGGGAAGATACTGGCCCGATGAGTTGGTGAAGAACTGACTGAATCCTCCGTTATTCACCTCGCGCTCCAGAGCCTCAACGGCCAGGACGATACGCTCTTCGTCGGATAGATCCTGTTCGCCGACCTCTTCCGCCTTCTGATTCAGAGCCTCCTCCAGCGCCACCAGCAGCGAATCGATGCGATATTCGTCAGCCAGCGCGAGCAACTCCTCGATGGTTTGTCCGGAGTAACCGTCGAGCCATTTGAGGTCTGCCATCAGTCGATCCAACCTTTCATCATACGATTGAAAATTCTTGAGAAGAAAACCAGTTGACATTCGAATTTTGTGTTACCGTTTCTACAGTTTTCAACGTTATCAAAGTGCCTCCTGAAAGTTACTTGGGAGGCAATCTCAATCAATCCATTTCACGAAAGAAAGGAATCTCGAATGGCAAATGATGTGAAGAATGCAGCGCTCGTTGTTGGTAATGTTGGACTGCCTGGTGCTCCGATAGTGCATCTGACTCTGGCTATCTCCGATAGCGGCACAGTAGGCGGTATGGCAAAGATTACACAGGCGATAGCTCCTCCTAACGACAGCCATACCTTCCCCGTTACCGGCAAGTGCTATCACACCGGTTTGGGCAAGGATACCCTGCTGATCGCGCTAGAAGGCGAATTCATCACGTGCTTTCCTCCCCCTGCAATTGGATGCTTCCTGACGCAATTTCATGCCTCTTTAGCAGTTAATCCCGGCACTTTCATCGGCGAAGGCGGTTTCAGCTATGCCAACACCCATGTTGAAAATGCTCCCGTGAAACCCGAATAATGTTTCGGAGGTCTGTCATCGAATCTCATTGTCCCACAGTGGATTCGGTGACAGACCCCTCATGAAGACCACTCCTAATCGGAGATTATCTACAAGGTTTTGAAAATAAATAGAGGGGGTAGACAAGAGGGACCAGGGGACCAGGACTCGCGGCGGCGCGTTGATGCAGATTGTTCATTCATTGATAGTGCGCCCAGTGGATGGAAATTCTCTACAAAAACGGGAGCATTCTTTCGCGGTTTTCGGCGGGGACGCAGTTTCCGGATGGGCGACGATCCAGGCGCGCGGCAATTCTGGGGCCTGAGGCGTTTATCAGAACCTACCCCTTTTGCATCCACTCAGATCGTTGAAGGCAAACCAGCATGGTGACAATTACAGCAACTCCGAAATTGCCATACTGTCCAGAACTATGACCGCACTCTCGGCTCAGTGCCCTCGATCGGCAAGCCAATCCTGAATGTTGTCCCCTTGCCTACCTCGCTCTCAAAGGTCAGACTTCCTTTGTGACGCTCAATCACGGAGCGTGCGATGGCGAGTCCCTGACCGGTGCCTCGCCCCACTTCTTTGGTGGTAAAAAAGGGGTCGAAGATCCGGTCGCGAATCTTTTCTGGAATTCCGGCGCCCGTGTCGGCGATAGCAATGAGCGCCATGAGGCCTTCCACTCTGGTCTCGATGCGGATGGTGCCCTTCTGGCCTGTTCCCTGCACCATATCCCCAATCGCATGAGCCGCGTTCACCAGAAGATTCAGAAAAACCTGATTCATATCACCGAGGCTGCAAACCACAAGCGGCAGGTCGCCGAAATCTGTCACGACCTCCGCCACATACTTCAGTTCATTGCGCGCCACGGTGAGGGTATTCAGCAGTGCTCGATTGATGTCGGCGTGAGCCATCCCTTTGTCTTCCGGATGAGCAAACTCCTTCATGGCGCGCACAATGGTGACGACCCGCTCGATGCCGTCGAGTGTCTGGACGATGGCATCGGGAGTTTCTTTCATGATGTAGGCCGAGTCCATCTCGGTTTCAAGCCGGCTAAACTCGGCGCAAAATGCCGGAGGAAGAACAAAACCGGCGGAAGGATCGCAGAGTCCACGCAGTTTGTCCAGCAAAGCCTGCAACTGCATGAATGAATCCTGCAGGAAGCGCACATTGTCTCCGACAAACTGCATGGGAGTATTGATTTCGTGCGCAATGCCGGTGGCCAGGCGGCCAACGGATTCGAGCTTTTGCGCCTGGCGCAATTCAATCTCCGCGGCGTCGCGGCCTGTGATATCGCGGGCAATTCCCTGGATCTCGGCTGCCTTGCCGTCCTTCAAAATCACGCGCGGATTGACCTCCAGCATCACCCGCCGGCCATCCTTGGCTTTGATTTCCACCTCGAATTTGGCGAGAGGATAGCCCGCCACAAGTCGGCCAATCATGGATTCGATGCGCGCCCAATGCTCGGCATCGACAAGCTGGCGCAGATTCATCCGCATCGCTTCTTCACTGGTATATCCAATCGTCTGCTCCGCCAGGCGATTGAGAGAGGTGATGCCCATGTCAAGGTCAAAGGTGTAAACCAGATCGCTGGCGTTTTCGAACAGCTCCCGATAGCGTTCTTCGCTGCTCTGCAGCGCTTGCTCAGCCTGCTTGCGGCTCGTGATATCGAGAAAGCTCTCCAGCAGATACCGATGACCTTCCATTTCTACAGGCTTCACCGTCTTGATGATTGAGCGCTTTTGTCCCTGAACGGTGAGGAGAATTCGCTCGGAGTTGTCGACCGTTTGTCCCAGGTCCGTGACCGGGCATCGCCCATGCTCTGCGGGGCAAACATACTTGTGACACACCGCGCCCACGATTTTGTTTCGTGGCGCCCCTACCAGTTCGAGAGCAATCGGATTGGCGTCGACGATTTGGTGGCTTTCCGGATCGATGATGAAAATCCCCGTCACCACTCCATCGAAGATGGCCTGGAACTTTGCCCGGCTTTCGCGCAGGTCGGCTTCCGCATTGTTGAGTTGGCTCCTGAGTTGGGCGATCGCCGGATCGCTGGTCTTCCGGTGCAGAATGCTTTGGTGGCCTTCCAGCGCCGATCTTTCGTCATCGACAGATGGATTCTTTTCGTTCAAGGAGTCCGCCCCCAAAAATGCCCACGTTACGCGTGGGTCTGCTCTCCGAACCGCTGCCGCAACTGCTGACCACTGTAGACTCCGCAACCGGCCCACAGTTGGGAACATTCTTCTGCATGGGAATCTAATCCTTACATCGGCAGTTTGAGGGGAAACACGAGATGGCCGAGCCTGAACCGGGAGTTTGCAATACCGCAAATACATGATTCGAGAGGAAAGCGCTCCGCAAACGCGGGAATGGATGGAGCACCCACACTGTATTTAGAAAAACTGCTGTTAGCGTGAAAGATGCGTTTGCCGCAGCCGGACAAATTCATGCCTTGCCCAGTTGGCGATGATCGCAAAGGGCGTCATCAGCGCGAAGACCAGTATCCGTCCGATCCAGGGGGTTCTGATGCACATAGTTCGTGTGCAGAAGCTCTCGCGGGCCTTCCAGAGCCAGGGCAGCCCGGAGGCGAAGACAGCTAAACGGAGATTACCCCACTGCGCAATTCTCACAAGAGAGATGAGGTTACTACTCATGCGCTGTCATCTTCGTCTTGAGGGCGGCGGCGTAGACGGCGGGCAGGTGCATCTTCTTCATCTGGGTATCGCAGACGACGTGCGTGGTTTCGCCTTCAGCGAGGAGCGTCGGCTCGGCTCCGTCCGGGGATTTGCGCAGGATGCGATAGGCGAATTTGAGGATGGAAGCGCGCAGCAGAGAGGGGCGGGTTTCGATGAGGATCTGGTCGTCGTAGCGTGCCGAGGCGCGATAGCGGCAGGTGACCTCGACCACTGGGAGGACGCAGCCATGCTCTGCCTCCAATTGTTTATAGGAAAGGCCCAGGGCGCGCATCAGTTCCACACGTCCGACTTCAAACCAGACGAGGTAATTGGCGTAGTAGACGACACTCATCTGGTCGGTTTCTGCATAGCGGACACGAACTTCGGTGGTTACGGGCATTGGGGCTTTCTCTCCGGGTGGGCAGGTATAGGTCTATTTTTCCACGTGGAACGGGTAGTTTTCCACATTCTTCGGTTTTCTTCGGGTTTTATCGGCACCTACGGTTCGGCAGACGGCGCTTGCGCGGCACCTGCAGTTCGGCAGGCGGAGCTTGCGCGGCAAGGGATTCGAGGTATCCCATCCTTTTTGCAAAGTGCGCGAAAAGGATGGGGCACCCAAAATTATGGTTGAGGCCTACACCACCCATCACCCAGAATCAAGCCACGGTGGCTTGTGATCACAGCTTCAAGTGCGCAAAGATCGGGAGCTTGCTCACGTCGTTATAGATGAGGAAGACGAAGAGCGCCATCAACACCATAAAAGCGCCCTGGTAGATGCGCTCCTTCCAGACGATGTTGATCTCGCGGCGGATCACGCTTTCGATCAGCAGGAAGAGAATCATGCCGCCATCGAGAATCGGAAAGGGCATCAGGTTGATGATGCCGAGATTCAGGCTGATCTCTCCGGCCAGTTTGAACTTGTAATCCCACCCTTTGCTCTCCGCCGCGTCGCCGGCTGCGCGGGCAATCCCTACCGGACCCGCCAGGGCATTGGAAGCAGAGATTCTGTGCTCGAAGATGCGTTCCAGCAACTCGACCAGAAGCAATGAATTCTCCGTGCAGAATTGGGAGGATTTGGCCACAGCTTTGTTGATGGGGAGCGGGGAGCTGCGCGTGGGCGAGGGAACGATGACAAAGCCGAGCTTCCAACCGGTATCGAGCTTGGCCGGATGCGCAACCATGCTCAACACCGCGCCATTGCGCAGTACTTGCAGGGAGATCGGCTTGCCTTGACCGGCCTGCATATACGCCAGCAGCGAGGTAACGGTATGAAAGGGAAGCCCATCGACGGAGAGGATGCCGTCGCCGGCGCGGAGACCGGCCTGATCGGCAGGCGTTCCCGATTGCACTTGTGCAACTCCGATGGGACCGGGAACCAGCTCCGGCAGGATACCGGCCAAATCATCTTCGTCCAGCTTGGCGGGAATGCGGAGAGAAAGTTGAATGCTCTTGCCGTCGCGATCAACCTGGACAGGAAGTGTCTGATTGGGGTTCAGCATGAGGTCCTGATTGATTTTGTCCCAGTCTGGATTGACGGCATCAGCAAAGCGGCGGATGACGTCGCCAGGCTGCAAACCCGCCTGCGCGGCCGCAGAGCCGGGCACAACCCACTCGACGGTGGCGGTCTTGACTTCAAAGGCAGGGACCTCGTTGATCCAATTGAAGTAGATGAGCATCAGCACGAAGGCCAGGATGAAGTTGGCTACCGGGCCGGCGACGCCGATCAGCATTCGCTGCCAGCGGGGATGGTTGTTGAGGGCGCCGGCATCCGTCGGAGGCGCAATGGTAGCGGTGCCAGAGGCTGCGTCGCTCAATTCGGCGAATTCTTCGCCGGACATTTTGACGTAGCCGCCCAGAGGCAGTGCGCAGATCTTGTAGTCGGTGTCGCCGTATTTGACGCCGAAGAGGCGCGGCCCAAAGCCCACGGAGAATGCCTCGACGCGCACCTTGCAGAGCTTGGCGACGGCAAAGTGGCCAAACTCGTGGACGACGACCATAACGCCGAGAAGCACGATAAATGCACCGGCGGAAACAAGAAATTCATGCATACGTTTGTGTGATTTCCCTTGATGATGCGCTGTGAAAAACTCTCAGAGGCCAAAGCCCCTGTTATTTGTCGCACTTTCGGCACGACTCAATTCATGCCCTGACACTTCGTGCTACCCCCCAAGAGCCGACCCTCAGCCTATCAAACCAACAGCGCATGAGCGGTTAATCGGGCCTCACGGTCGGCGGCGAGCACCTCGGCGATGGTGGCCGGGTGAGCCTCCGGCGTGGCGGCAAGCACTCTCTCAATTGTACGCGGGATTCCCATGAACGGGATGCGGCGGTCAAGGAAGGCCTCGACAGCAACCTCGTCGGCAGCGTTGAGGGCGATACAGTGCGCTCCGCCTTTTTCCGCGGCTTCAAAGGCCAGGCGCAGACAGGGAAAGCGCTCGAGATCGGGCGGCTCGAAGTCGAGATGGCTGAGCGCGGCTAAATCAAAAATCAGTGTCGAGGCGGGGCGCTCCGGCCAGGCCAGCGCGTAGAGAATGGGCAGACGCATATCCGTCACTGAAATTTGCGCCAGAATCGAGCCGTCGACATACTCGACAAGCGAGTGAACTGTGGATTGGGGATGGATGGTCACGCGGACTTGCGAGGGCGTCACGTCGAAGAGGCGGCAGGCCTCGATGACTTCAAGGCCCTTGTTGAGCATGGAGGCCGAGTCGATGGTGATGCGGCGGCCCATGACCCAGGTGGGGTGCTTGAGGGCCTGCTCCGGGGTGATGTTGGCGAAGTCGGCGAGCGGCAGCTTGCGGAAAGGCCCGCCGGAGGCGGTGAGCCAGATGGTCTTCACTTCGGCGTGGGCGCCAACGCGGAGACATTGGTGGACGGCGTTGTGCTCGCTGTCGATGGGGAGGATGGGGACGTTGCGCTCGCGGGCTGCGCGGGTGAGGATCTCGCCTGCGGCGACCATGCACTCCTTGTTGGCGAGGCCGATGGGCTTGCCGGCGAGGAGGGCGGCGTAGGTGGCTTCGAGGCCGGAGACGCCGACGATCGCCGAGACGACGAAATCCGCTTCGGGGAGCGTGGCGCAGGCGACGGTGCCCGCGGTGCCGTGGACGACTTCAATGCCGGTGACACTGGCCTGTTTCAGCTTGGCGGCGAGTTGGGCGGCGAGTTCTTCAGTTGCCAGCGAGACGAGACGTGGACGCCAGCGAAGTGTCTGCGCGAAGGCTTCGTCGAGGTTGCGTCCAGCGGCGAGCGAAGCGACGGAGTAGCGGTCTGGGAATTGCTCGACGATGGAGAGTGTGCTTTGTCCGATGGAGCCTGTGGAACCGAGAATGGCGAGTTTTTTCATAGGGTTTCAAGAAGTTTACTAAAAAGACTCAGGCCAGCGCTGCCTTCCATGGAGTACAGAAGCAATTTGAATTTCTTCGCCTTGAATCATATAGACGGCAATGTAGGAAGTTCCAGGGATGACCAGCTCGCGTGTTGCGGGCACACGCCCCGATCTGCCAGACAAGGGGAAGTTTGTGAGGCGGCTGATAGATTCCTTGATTCGATTCGCAACGTCAAGCGCAGCCCTGCGATTCTCTCGATCAATATAGTTTCGGATTGAATCAAGGTCGGAGATTGCGGTAAGCGACCAGCAAACAATCATTTCGGCGCGGGCAACTCGTTTTCCTTGCCCCAACTATTCAGCCATTGCATGACGCGCTCATTCGAGATGCTCTGCCCCGCTTCCAACTCCACCATGCCAGTGCGAATGTGCTTTTGTTCCCAGCTATCGGGAGCAAGGTACATGGAGATGACCTCCG
This sequence comes from Occallatibacter sp., assembly GCA_049587335.1. Lineage (GTDB taxonomy): Bacteria > Acidobacteriota > Terriglobia > Terriglobales > Acidobacteriaceae > Telmatobacter. The sequence continues at coordinate 28,597 of JBAVDS010000049.1, forward strand.
CTGCCAGGTCGGAGACAGGTTGCTGACGATCATCCGCCAAGGCCGCCAGACGCGCCTGAATCGCAGGATCGAGTTGAACAAGAATAGAGGTTTGCGGCATAAAAATCCCTCTTTAGCAATTATGCGCCTATTTTGCTGTAGACGAGTTGAGCGACAGCATTTCACGCCGGAGAATGGCGTTCATGCGCGATTGATAACCACGGCCGTGAGACTTCAGACTGGCTCGCTGCGCCTCGGTCAGCGGCGGCAAAGTGTCGAGCGTATACCTAACCATTTTCTTTTCATTGAGCTCAGAACCAGTGATGGATGACCTGGGCGTACCAGAGGACGGGAGCGGCAACGAGCAGGGCGTCGATGCGGTCGAGGACGCCGCCGTGGCCGGGGAGCAGGCTACCGGAGTCTTTGACGCCAGCCGAGCGCTTGAGGGCGGACTCGGCCAGATCGCCGGCCTGCGCAGCCAGATTCAGCAAGACAGCCAGCCCCAGCCAATACCACCATTCAGCGTCCGAGTAGGAGAGCCAGACCTGGTCCCATTGCACGGCAAAAAAATGGGCGAGCGCGAGCAGCCCGCCAGCGGCTGCGAGACTGCCGGCGACCGAACCCACCGCGCCCTCCCAACTTTTGTTGGGGCTGATCGCGGGGGCCATTTTATGGCGTCCGATGGCGCGGCCCACGTAAAGTGCGGCGATGTCTCCCGCCCAGACGATACAGAGCAGAAAGGCGACCAGCGAAGGGCCATTGGCCTCCTCGCGCAGAGCGGGCAGGGCAATCAGCGTGAATCCTAGATAGAGCAGGCAAAAAAGAGAGGTTGAAACATCCGGCAGCATCTGCTCGACGGGCCGTGAGAAGGTGCAATAAACGAGCAGCGCCAGACTCAGAATGCCGAGGATGGCCGCTGTCTGGTCGGGCCAAATGAAGTTGCCTACAAAGAGCGTCAGAATGGCCACCAGCACGGCGACGCGCGGCGGCTTGGCTCCGCCCAACTCCGCGAGGCCAAGAAACTCCCATGCAGCCAACGATGCAACCGCGGCCACGGCAAGCATAAACAGCCACTGCCAGCGGGGTCCGAGAAAGACCAGCAGCAGCACCAGGGGGATCAGGATGAGAGCGGTAAGAACTCTTTTCATTACAGGGTTGAGGATACACTGCCGGGGCGGGGTTTGCGCCAGCAGCCTCGCATCTCAAGCGCAGAAGTCGGCCATAGACAGTTTTATCAGACATATTGTCTATTGACAGACTGTCTGACTGTTGTTATTCTGAGTCTATTGCTGAGGTTTGATTGGGTGTGAGAGAGGAGATCCCTATGAACTACGGATTGAGCGATCAGGTACGAGCTGTGGCGCTGGAAAAGTATGTGCATCCGGCAATCCGAGCGGGCAAGATGCAGTTTTCGGTTGCGGTCCGGGATCTGATGCGGCATTTGCAGGCTGAGGGCTTTCCTGAAAAGAACTGGCCTCAGGTATGCACCGCAATTCAAGCCGAGAAGTTCCTTCGCACAAATGGGCTTGAAATCGAAGGCATCGATGGCCCTCCATCGAAGAAGAGCACAACGGTGGTCGTCCGTTATCGCGTGGCTGATACAGCGACGCGGTTGATCCCGCAAGAGAGTTCGCCAAATGGGGGCGGAATTGATCCTACTGAAGAATCTCCAGAGGAGTGGGCCTTCCGGGTGACGGAGAAGATGCGCGGACTGCTCAAAGAAGAACTGGCGGAATATGGCGGCGGCGAAGCATTTCTGCGATGGATTCGTTCCGAAGATGAGGACGCGGCATGAGCCGGATCTTCTGGGACAGTATGCTGTTTATCTATCTACTGGAAGACCACCCGGCCTACTATCCGCGCGCCATACAGCTTCTTGGGAGAGCACGTCGCCGCAGGGATTCGCTTCTCACCAGTCATCTCGCCCTCGGAGAAGTGATGGCAGGTGCAGAGAAATCACCTGATCCGCGAAAGGCAGTGGCCGTGCGCGAGATTGTCCGGGAGATGGGGTTCACTTGCCTGCCCTTCGATGAAGGTGCAGTCGCTCCGTTCAGCAGACTGCGCGCCAGGGACAAAGTGAAGACTGCAGACGCAATCCACCTGGCCTGTGCGGCCTCGGCGGGCGTCGATCTCTTCCTGACCGGCGACGAACAACTCGTCAAGCTGGACGTACCGGGCATCCAATTCATTGCGGATTTCAACACGCCTATCTTGTAACGGCGCGGCAACTGGTGCTCAGGGTTGCTTTCCGGCGTCGGAACGCAGCCAGTGAAGAAAGGCCTCGGAGCCGCCGCGCTGGGCCATGGCTTCCCTTACCCTGAAGCGTAACTGTTCGGCCAGCCGCTTGGTGCGGGCCGCGGGATCCTGTTGTTTGGGCACTTGATTCGGCGCCGATCGAGTGTTTTCCATAATGTTTCCCAATGAAAATTTCCTCACCTACTGTACATCGTCTGAAGCTACGAGCGAATGCATAGTTTCGTCTATGTAAAGACGCAATTGGGATCACGGAGGTAATCAACCGGCCACGATTCTGATTTGTTCGGAGTCCTCTTCGACCTGGCCGACATTTTCACTGAGTCCGCCGTAGCGGCGTTCGCGGCGCTGGAAGTCGGCAATGGCTTCGAGGAGATGGATGCCGCGGAAGTCGGGCCAGAGGCGCTCGGTGACGAAGATTTCGGTGTAAGCGACCTGCCAGAGCAGGTAATTCGAGAGGCGCATCTCGCCCGAAGTGCGGATGAGCAGATCGGGATCGGGCATATGCGCGGTGTAGAGATGGCGGTTGATGTCATCTTCCGCGATGCGCTCCGCGCTCTGGTGCTTTGTTTGCAACTCGGCAAATAAAGAACGAAAGGCGTCCACCAGCTCCGAACGTCCGCCGTAGTTGAGCGCCAGAGTGAGGGTGGTTCCGGTGTTTTTGGCCGTAGCATCCTCAGCCCAGCGCATCTTCTCCTGAACCTCGGCGGGCAGCTCGCGGGTGCGGCCGATGTACTTCATGCGCACGTTGTTGTCCATCATGCGCTGGAGGTTGGACTCCAGGTAAGTCTTGAGCAGGCGCATGAGGAAGTTGACCTCGGCACGGGGGCGGCGGAGGTTGTTTTCCAGAGAAAAGGCGTAGAGGGTGAGCCAGGGCAGGCCGATGCGCGAGGCGGTCTCGGTGACCAGTTGCACGCTGTTGGCGCCCTGCTGATGGCCGAGGAAGCGCTTCAGCGAGCGGCTTCCGGCCCAGCGGCCATTGCCATCCATGATGATGGCCACGTGCTGCGGCAGACGCTCCGGCTTGAGCGTCGCATAGACCGCGCGCTCCTCGGCGGTCAACTCATCAATGCGCAGCGTGCCGACAGGAACCAAGGAACTCGCCTCAAATATAACTTTACGTCTTCGAATTGCCTCAGAGATCGCTGGATGCGGTCAATTTCCGAAGCTATGCATCATCGACCGTAGCACAAGCGCAACGGCATCGCAATTGCCGGAGGGGTTCCACGCAGGGATTGCGAGCATAGCAAGGGATAGAAAAAAAGGGCGAAGCGCGAGGCCGTGGAGGCGGCTGCGCTTCGCTCGAATGGAATGGCGAGGATGGGGAATCCAGGCCAGATCCCGCAGGAACAGGCCGCTCGTTCTACTGCAACGAATAGACGGTCTTGAGCACCTTGTCCGCGAGATTCTTGGGCAGCGGCGCATAGGAGAGACCCGCGGCTTCGCCCTCGCCGTCTTTGATGATCCAGCTCAGCAGATCCTCGATGACCTTGCCCTTCGCCCGATCGGCGGGGTTCATGGGAACCAGCAGATAGGTGAAGCTGGAGATGGGATAGGCGTTCTTGCCGGGGGCGTTGGTGATGGAGATGCGGTAATCGGCAGGCATCTGCTTGATGCTTGCCCCGGCCGCGGTGACGCCGTCGATGGAAGCCTTGATCCAATTGCCTTCAGCGTTCTTCACTTCGCCGAAGCTGATGTTGTTTTGCAGCGCGTAGATCAGTTCGACGTAGCCGATGGCTCCGGGCAACTGGCGAACCAGGCCGGCAACACCTTCATTGCCCTTGCCGCCGACGCCGACCGGCCAACTGGGCGAGGTGCCCTTGCCAGGACCGTTGGCCCACTCCGGGTTGACCTTGCTGAGGTAATCGGTCCAGATGAAGCTGGTGCCGCTTCCATCGGAACGGTGAACGACGATGATTTTCTTGGCAGCCTCAGGAATCTGGGAGAAGTTCACGCCGGCATTATCGTGAGCGATGCGGGGATCGTCCCAGCGGGCGATCTTGCCGAGATAGATGTCAGCCAGCACGTCGCCGCTGAATTTGAGGTCGCCGACGCCGGGAACGTTGAAGACGGGCACGACAGCTCCCAGCACGGTGGGAATATGAACCAGCTTGATCTTGGAGCCGGCGAGAAGTTCGTCGGTCATGGGCATGTCGGAGGCGCCAAAGTCGACCAAGCCCGCGGTGACCTGACGAATGCCGCCGCCGGAGCCGATCGACTGATAATTGATTTCGACGCCGGGATGCGCCGCGCTATATTCGCTGAACCACTTGGAATAGATCGGATAGGGGAAGGTCGCACCCGCCCCGGTCAACTTTTGCGCCTGAGCCGCGCCCAGAGCCAATACCAGCAAAGATACGGCAACCAACGACTTCTTCACGTAAGCTCTCCTTGGCAGAAAACCTGCCGGATATGATTCTCTGCGGCCAATGTTACAGGCATTTGAATAAATATGATTTGCCGGTGTTTGCCGGTCGATTTTCTCTTCTGGAGAAGGTGAACGCATTCATTACATTTGAGTTAATGGTTTTCCACCATGCGCTGAATCTTTTCTTGACAGAAATCCAATGAGAGAGCTAATGTTTGCGCAGTTGTCTATCTTCACCCCCCATGAGGTATGTCAACCATGAAAACCAGAATCATTCTTGCGGCAGCGTGTTCGCTGCTGTTCGCCTTACCCTCCACCGCCCAGATTATTGTGGGCGCTCCACTCTGTGTATCGGGCACGCTTGCAAGCTACATCGCACTTGGCTCCGAAGGATGTATGTTCGGCAGCGTCCTCTACCACGACTTCACATTCGCAGCCACAACCGCCAACGGCATTGACCCGGCCAATATCCTTGTGACTCCTGCCGTGCTTCCCACTGCAAGCTACAGTCAAGGCCTCAATTTTTCGCCACTGGAGTCGTCAGCGGCGAATGGCTGGAGTGTCGCCGCGGGAAAAGTGAAGCAATTCACGATAGGATTCGCGGCTGTTCCGTACCCGCCGCCTCTGACGATCCTGCCGGCGAGCGCCGAACTCACTCTCGCTCTCGGAACAGCCCATGTTTCGGGAATCATTGGGAGTGTCAACGTGCAGGAAGTGACCCAGGCGGCCACGCTCGATGTCTATGACCGCTGCGCGGACGCATGCACCGAGAAACTGCGTGATACCGTCACAATCACGCCCGCTCAGATACTCGAGTCCAGCGTGACTGTGACGCTCTCCGGAGGAAGCAACGGGGCGTCGTTGAGCAGCTTCTCGACCGATTACCTGGTTGGCCCGCAACCCGAATAATCAAATCTGCAAACAGTTCGACCGGCGCCCGCTTCTGCAAGGGAGCGGGCGTTGCCTTGATGCCGGCATAAAAGCTCAAGATTTATACTTGCGTATCAATTTGATTTCCCGCCCGGAGGTTCCTGAATGTTTCGTATTTCCCGATTCTTTGCCGCTATGCTGGCCGTTTCGCTGCTCTTGGTTCCCACGCTGGTGAAGGCCGATGACGATAAGCCCGCAGAAAAAGCCGCCGCGGACAAGTCCACTGACAAGAGCGGTGAAAAGACGCCGCCCGCCGAGGTGACGACGGAGGGAACGGTCGAGGTGGGTGGCGCGAAGATTGCCTACACGGCAGTTGCCGGAACCATCACCGTGGGCGCTACCGACGGTGATGACGCGCAGCTCGGCCTGGATGGCAAGCCACAGCCGGGAAGCCAGCTTGCGCTGGAAGAACCCAAGGAACCCAAAGACGCTGCGCCAGCCGCTCATATCTTTTATGTGGCCTACTTCAAAAAGGGCGCGAAGGCAGAGGAGCGTCCGGTCACATTTTTTTATAATGGCGGTCCAGGCAGCTCGACGGTCTGGCTGCATATGGGATCGCTCGGCCCCAAGCATGTGGTGACGACGGGCGACAGCCATCTGCCCGCCGCGCCTTACCAACTGGTTGACAATGCCGACTCGCTGCTGGATACAAGCGATCTGGTCTTCATCGATATGCCGGGCACAGGCTTCGGACGGCTGACTGGCAAGGATGCCGAGAAGGCCTTCTGGGGCGTCGATGAGGACGCCAGCGCCTTTGCGCGCTTCATTCAGCGCTTTCTGACCAAATACAGCCGCTGGAACTCACCCAAGTATCTCTTCGGCGAGAGTTACGGCACCACGCGCTCGGCGGTGCTGGCGGACATTCTGGAGAACAGCAAGAGCATCGACCTGAATGGCGTGATTCTGCTCTCGCAGATTTTCAATTTCACCACCGACATCGACATACCCAGCGGCAACCCCGGTGTGGACCTGCCCTATGTGCTGGCCCTGCCGACCTACGCGGCCACGGCCTGGTACCACAAAAAGCTGCCGCAGCAACCGGCGGAACTGGAGCCGTTTCTGAAGGATGTGGAAGAGTTTGCGATGGGTCCCTACACGCACGCGCTGGCGCTGGGCACGGACTTGAGCGCGGAGGAGAAACAGCAGGCGGCCGAGAAGCTGCACGAGTATACGGGCCTGCCCGTGGCCTACCTGCTCAAGGCCAATCTGCGCGTCAACGGCGGCGAGTTCGAGAAGACGCTGCAGGACGACCAGGATCTGACCACCGGGCGGCTGGACACGCGCTTCAGCGGGCCGACGCTGGATGCGCTGAGCGAGGGCGCGGAGTACGATCCGCAGAGTTCGGCGATCTCCTCGGCATATGTCTCGCTTTTCAACGACTATGTGCGCCGCGAGTTGAAGTACGGCGAGGGGCAGACCTATCTCGCCGAGGCACTCTTCAGCGGCTCGCGGTGGGATTTCAGGCACAACGGCAATCCGGTCAGCACCAACGTTGCACCAGACATGGCCGAGGCGATGAAGACCAATCCCCGGCTGAAGATCATGGTCAATGGCGGCTACTACGATCTGGCGACGCCGTTTTTTGCCGCACAATACGAGGACAAGCACCTGCCCATCCCGCAATCGCTGGCCAAGAACATCGAGTACGACTGGTACGAATCGGGCCACATGGTCTATGTGCGCGAGGAGTGCCTCAAGCAGTTGCATGACCGCGTGGCCGCTTTTATCACCAGGACGCAGTCGGAGAACAAGTAGAGCCTGTTCACACTTTTTCAGGCGGCAATGCCTCGTGCCTGGCCGTTACCATAGAGGATATGGGAATCGTAAAAGAGCTTTTGAAGCCGCTGGCCGAAGACGGGGCGGCGATGACGCGGGAGCAGTCGGCTCTAGCGCTGACGGAGATCCTCACTGGCACGGTGCCGGAGGTCGAGACGGCGGCGCTATTGACGGTGATGGCGACGCGCGGCGAACAGGCGCCGGAGCTGGCGGGATTTGTCGAAGTGATGCGCGCGCGGGTGACGCCGCTGCCGCTGACCGAAGAAGAGCGCGGTGCGCTGGTGGATGTGGTGGGCACGGGCGGCGGGGGACCGCTGACCTTCAACATATCGAGCGGCGCAGCGCTGGTGGCGGCGGCGGCCGGAGCGAAGGTGGCCAAACACGGCAACCGCGCAGTGACCTCGCTGTGCGGCGCGGCGGATGTGCTGGAGGCGCTGGGCGTTCCGATCGAATTGAAGCCGGAGCTGGCCGTGGAGTGCCTGCGCGCGACGGGCTTCATGTTTCTCTTTGCGCCACACTATCATCCGGCGATGAAGGCGGTGGGAGCGCTGAGGCGGGCGCTGGGCTTCAGAACGATTTTCAATTTATGCGGACCGCTGACGAATCCGGCGGGAGCCAGAACGCAGGTGATCGGCGTGCTGGCGCCGAGCCGCGTTCTTTTGGTGGGCCGTGCGCTGGTGGAGCTGGGAGCGAAGCGTGCCTTTGTCGTGCATGGAACGGACGGGATCGACGAACTGACGACGACCGGCGAGTCGATTGTGGCGCGCATTGAAGAGGCTCCTGAAGGCGGCAAGCCAACCATGAAGGCCGCACGGGTGACGCCGGAGATGGCGGGGCTGCCGCGCCGCAAATTGGAGGAGTTTACCGGCGGCGATGTGAAGATGAATGCGGCGCTGCTCTACGACGTGCTGACCGGCATCCCCGGAGCGCGGCGCGAGATCGTGCTGCTGAATGCGGCGGCTGGATTGGTGGCGGCAGGGCTGGCTGGGGATCTGAAAGAAGGCGTGATGCTGGGCGCCGAGGCGATCGACTCCGGGGAGGCGGCGGCGACGCTGGCCAAGCTGAGGCAGTTTGGAGAGAGGCACGCAAAGAGCCGATAGCTTGGTTGCCGTGTTGGTATATATCATGGTATATATTATATGTGGGGAGGGAAATACCATGAGACAAACCGCCAAAGTCTTCATGAATGGCCGCAGCCAGGCCGTGCGCCTGCCCAAGGAGTTCCGCTTCGAGGGGACCGAGGTGGCGATCCGGCGTGATCCGGCCACGGGTGAGGTGCTGCTCTCTGCAAGAGCCGAAGCACGAAAAGATATGTCTTGGAATGAACTTTTCGCGGAATGGGACGCGCTTGGCCCCGCAGACCTTGAATTCGATCGTCAGGTTTCACCCCCCGTTGAACGAGAGTTCTTCTAAATGCCCCCTATTTATCTGCTCGACACGAACATAGTCAGCTATTTTGTTCGCGGCAGCTCTGTTGCCGTTCGGGAGCATCTGGTGCGCATCCCGGTCGCAAAGATGGCTATCTCTGCTGTAACCGAAGCAGAACTCCTTTTCTGGATTGCAAGACGACCGGGGGATGAGCGCACACGTGTGAGCGTGCGGGACTTTTTAATGCGAGTGCCTTCATTGGCCTGGGACTCTCGTGCCGCTGAAGTGTATGCCATTCAACGCGAGCAACAACAGCGCAAAGGACGCCCGCTGAGTACCGAAGACCTGATGATTGCCGCGCATGCGTTGTCGGCGGGATTGACGCTGGTGACGCACGACGAGGCGTTTTCGTATGTCGATGGACTCAAAACCGAGGACTGGACGGTTAGCTAAAACTGACTCATGTTACCGGTTGGTGTGTTATTCTTCCGCTGCTAATTTAGGAGGCATTATGTCGCGTTGTAAGTACGTCGCGGTTTGTTTGGCGATAGGAATTCTGGCGGCCAATTTCGCGTGTGCGCAAACCATTCAGATCAATCGCGAGAACAAGACTATCGCAATCAGCACTACGGACGAGGCTACGGCGACCGCCGATATTGCCGCCATCACGATTGGATTCGAGATCTACGGCGCCGATGCTGTGTCAGTTACCACTGACGGCGGCAAGTTATCACACGCGATACTGGATGCATTACACAAGGCAGGAGTCGAGGATAAAGCCATCGAGAGTTCAGGACAAGGCGTCGAACGCAACAAAGATTTTGACGAAAAAGAAAAACTCGAGCAGCGAGCAAAAGAACAATACATCTTAAGTCAATCGTGGGAAGTAAGCGTTTCTCCACAGCTTGCAGCCGAAGCGATTCGAGTATCGATTGCTGCGGGGGCCAATAAGAGCGGCGCTATTGATTGGCGGCTTGCCGACCGCAAAGCATTGCAGGCCAAAGCCGCCGAAAATGCACTGGTAAAGGCGCGTGAGGTTGCGGCAAGAATGGCCGAGGGCCTTAATGTGAAGCTGGGCGCGCTGATCTACGCCAGTAACGATACGCCGAATGCCAAGCTCTATCTCTACCGTCCAAAACCAGGGCTGACAATGTATACCGAATCTGCCTCAGCTTCTTCGAGACTTGTAAGTCCCAGTCTCGAAATCCGCCCACAGACGATCCGCGAGGAAGCCACCGTCTACGCGGTCTTCGCCATCGAGTAAAACCGCAGCTCAAGCCTGAGTATCAGCGCATTGTGCGTCCTGCGGCACCAACTATGGTTTCGGTTCATCCTTCTTGGTCTCTTGTCCCAGCACGTAATCTGCCGTACCAATGCGCCCAGTGGCTGACGAGCGAACGGAAAAGCGAACGCGAACGGCCTTGGGGTTGTGGTCGATTTTGCAGGGAATGTTGAGGTTGCGATGCAGCCTGCCGGTGGGAGGATCGGTGGGCGGAGCATTGACTTTAATGATCTTGGCATCGCGCTTCAACTCGTTGCCTTTTTTATCGAAGGTGGATACGACCAGGATCACCTCGGTATGACGCGGCTCGCTCCCGTTTGCGTAGGTCCATGCCAATCCGCTGCCATCGACATGGACTGTGAAGGAATCCGGATCGGCATCCACGGGTCGAATCAGGATGGGAATCCCGTCATAGACCATGTTGCTGGAATCGGCGGCGACAAGGTCGGTGATGAGACGCCGCGAGGGGTTCTCAGGATTCACGCGCCCCGGACCATACTGCAAGTAATAGCCCTCGCGCGTGAGCACGTTCAATCCCGGCCGACTGACGGTGACCTTGATTCTGCGGAATTTTTGTAGATCGAGCGCGGTGTTGGTTGGCCGGTAGGTGAGTGTATAGAAGTTCGCTCCGTCCTGAATGGCGGTCTGGATCTCCGCATCGACATCGTTCTTCCCGTAGAGAGTCCGGCCGCCTGTCGCCTGAGCCATGCGGTTGAACTCGTAGTTTCCCCCAAAGGGATCGACCATGGGATCGCCGCCATAAACGCCAGGATTAATGAGGACGCCCGCCGGATCGATGGTGTAAAGCGTGACGCGCGCATCGCGCAACATATTCACGCAGTCCTGCACGGCGTTATTGATGCGGTTCTCCGTGTCGATGGACCAGCCAGTCGACATGCGGTTGGTCGGAGGGAATCCGCGCCCGATCCAGATCATGTTCTTGTGGCCCTGATGGCCCATGACGGCCTCAGCGACGCGCCGCAAAGTAATAAAAGCCGTGGCGTACCGCTCACCCACCCACGCGCCCTGGTGAACCTGCCAGGGATACGCCACAAAATGATGATTGAGAGCAGAGAGGATCTCTTCCTTGTTTTGCGTGTAGTCGCGCAAGACGGTAAAGTGCTGGAGATCGACGGCGATCAACATCGTGGGCGTAATGAGTTTTGCCGGCTGCTTGTCAAGATACTTCTTCAACGAATAGCGCGCGAAGGCCATATCTTCGAATCGGGTGTTGAACTCGTCGAGCAGGATGATGTCAACGGGAGCGTGCGGCGCGAGACGATCCAGATCGGCAGTTGATTCTATGGCGATCTCCGGGCCGGGAATATGCGCCTCCGTATCATCAAAGTTGAGAATGGTCTGCGGCTGACCGGCCTCTTCCACGCTGAAATCGTCACGCTTGAGATCCTTGACGACAGCGCCTTTTTTATCCACGACAACCATGTCGAGAACCACCAGGCGCGAGTTGATCCGGAGCGTATAGCCGCTATTGGCTGGCTGCGCCGCGTTTGGAGGCTGAGCCGGATTCGGAGTTTGTGCGGAGTTTGGAGGCTGGGCGGAGGCGGCAGGTTGCGCTGGCGCTTCCTGCGCAGCCGGTTGCGATTGCGCAGGCGGGAGCGCCTGGGGCTGTTCAGCAGGCAGCCGCAACAGAACAATGCCAGCAAGCACGACGAACGGAGCAGCTTTCTTCACCATCGTTCTTCCTCGTGACAGGATTGGGGATTCTCCACTGCCAACCAAAACACAGATCGAGAAAAGCCAGCCTGAGTTTATCAGGAGAACTTTATCACATAGGCAGCAGATTGAGGGTAAGCGGATCGGCTTGGCCGTTGAAGTATTTTCTCAGCGCGTCGTTGAAGACAGTCGCGTCTTTGGCGGCGCGGGCGAAGAGCGTCATTGACGAGCGAAACTTGAGGTCGTCGGGCGAGCCGAGGATTTCGCGGATCGCGCGGCCTTCAACTTGATTGACTAGCTGCGTGCATTCGACCAGACGCAGACCAAGCAGCGGATGGCTCGCGTAGGCTGCGGCTTCGGCAAGCGAGCCGATGCCGTAAAACTCGGCAAGCGAGCTGCGGCCCAGGCCCTTCATCTGCGGAAAGATGAACCATATCCAATGGCTGCGCTTGCAACCGGCGCGGAGTTCCGAGAGCACCTGCGGATAGACGGTGGTTTGCGCGGCGAGAAAACGTTCGAGGTTGAAGGAGAGAGGCATGACGGTCACTCCGCGTGGAAGACCACATCGAAGAGCAACAGGCTGGCGGTGGTGAAGATGATGTCGTAGCCGGTAAGCATCTTGATCCAGAGAGCGGGGTCGCTCTCGCCGGTGAGGATGGCTGTAGTGGCTTGGACCATAGCAAGCAGAGCCGGAATGAAGATGGGAAAGAGGATCAGCGAGAGCAGAAGTTCGCGGTTGCGGCTGCGGATGGAGAGGGCCGCGAAGAAGATGCCGTTGGCGACCAGCGCCCATGTGCCCAGGGGAAGAACCAGCGCCAAAAGCCAGCCCTGGCCGGCGATGTGCAAGTTATAAAAAATAAAAAAGAATGGAGCCAGGATGATCTGGACGATGGAAACGAAGAGAAAATTCGCAAGGACTTTGGCGAGATAAAGCTCCGCGCCGGGAGCGGGAACCATGCGCTGCGCGTCCATGACCTGATGGCGAATCTCGCGCGCCCAGGCCTGATTGAGCGCGCTGACCGAGGCGAACATGGTGGCCACGCAAAGGACGCCGCCGGCGATCTGCTGCGAGAATGCGCCGCGCGGATCGAAGGCGACGGAGAAGAGCACGACGACGAGACCGGAGAAGAAGAGCATGGAGATGATCGCATCCAGCGAGCGCCACTCGATGCGGAGATCCTTGACGAGATGAGTCCAGAGGGCGCGGGTCATTGCGCGTGGCCCTCCGTCGCAAGGGCTTTGGTGAGGTCGGCGGTTTGGGCATCAGAGGCGCGGAGATAATCGTCAGGCGAAAGAATCAACTGCGTGCCGCGCGCGCCGGCGGAGACGCTGATCCGGTCAAAGAGGATGATGGTTTCATCGACGAAGACGGGGTAAGGCTTCTTTGCGCCGAAGACGGTGACGCCGCCGCGGATGTAGCCGGTGAGCGGCTGGACATCTTTGAGGGGAACCATTTCGGCCTTGCGCAGTCCGGCGGCGCGGGCGAGTTTTTTGAAGTCGAGTTCAGCGTCGCCGGGGATTACAGCAAAGACGTAAAGACTTGGACCGCCCGTGGTAAGGAGGGTTTTGAAGACCTGTTCGGGCGGCATACCGATCTTCTTTGCGACAGTCTGCGCCGACAGGTCTTCGGGATCGACCTCATACTCGCGGAGTTCAAAGGGGATGCCGAGAGATTCGAGGATGCGCGCGCCGTTGGTCTTCATTGCGTTGAAACCAGCCCCTAAAAATGCGTTGAAGGGTACGGGCTTCAGCCCGTAGATTGATAGCCAATTTTGATTCTCAGCTTTAGCCGCCGAGGGAATGCAAACCGGCGAAGAATTTCCCTCAGGGGCTAAAGCCCATTTCTTTTCCTGTTACTAATGTACGGGCTAAAGCCCGTACCCTTCACGACAAAACATGAATGCCCGGTAATCCAGGCTCCATCGAAGCGACGCGTCCGGCGTGAAGGGTGAGCACAAAGTCGGCGATGGGTGCGGCAAGATCGCGCTGATGAGTGGTTAGTATTATCGTCCGGCTGCTGTGACGGAAGCCGGCGAGCAACTCGACCATCTGGCGGGCAGAGACGACGTCCATGTTGGAGAAGGGTTCGTCGAGGAGCAGCAATTCGGGCACGGAGAGGAGCACGCGGGCGAGCGAGGTGCGCTGACGCATTCCCTGCGAGTAGTGGGCGAGGGGGCGCATAAGCGCGGGATCGAGTCCGACCTGAGTGAGGGCCTCGACGGGCGTGAGGGAAGCGCGGCCCCCTTCATTCCGATCCAGATAGAGGCTGGCAAAGTAGCGCAGATTCTCTTCAGCGGTCAACTCGTCGTAGAGCATGGGCGCGTGACTCATATAGCCGATGCGCTCGCGGGCCTCATGCGGCTCGTGGTTGCCGAAGACGGTGACCTTGCCGAAGCTGGGGCGGAGCAGGCCGGCAAGAATGCGCAGCAGAGTGGACTTCCCTGCCCCGTTCTCGCCGAGAAGAACGTAGCAGCAACCCGGCGCAAAATTCACCGTAACCCGGCGCAGCGCGGCAAAGGAGCCGAAGAGCTTGGAGACGTTCTCAACGCGAGCGCAAAGCTCCGTGCTTGCGGCTGATGCTTCGGGATGGGCTGCGGGGCTAGTTGGCATCGGCGACGGTGGCTTCGGTGCTGGATTTCTTCAGCCTGTGGTTCAGGTAGAGGGCGAGAAAAAAAGGGGAAGCATAAATCCCACATGACACATAGAACCAATATCCTATTGCAACATTCCAGTTAGGCCTACTAAAGAATAAAGCGAAGGAAACGATGAAAAAAATGAAATAACAGCCCGCATAAATACAACTAAGATTGCGAAACCCTTCACGATTTAGCACTCCAAAACTTTTAACCCCCAGAGAAACAGATATAGCCCAAATTGCACGATGAATCAAATTGTAAATATTTGTATGAATGATTTCCGCATTCCATTGTTGCAAAGTTAACATGATGAACCACATCACGGCCCAAATAGTAAAATTAAAGTTAAACATTTTCCAGATCGTTGAAGCTCCTTGCGCGCGCGAAGCTGGCGGGCCGGTTTGGACGGCGGTGGTTATTTCGTTACGGTTCATTGGCACTCGTTTGCTGCGAAGTGGATTTGTTTCTGTTGCGATTCAGGTAAAGTGATAATGGAAACAGTGTTGTGAAAAGCACCAGAAATAGATACAACGAATCATCTATAACAAAATCGCAAGCGGTGATTTTGTAGTGAGCAAGAAGACCGATCAGAGTCAACATAGCTACAAACAAAAGAAAGAGGCAGCTTCTCAAGATTCGATAAAGCTTCTTGTGTCCACTACGACCCAATTCCTCCAAGCCAACATAGCCTAAGCATAACGCTGTAAGTTCAAGCGTTTGCCTGATGAAATCATGAAAATTGTGACTCGATTGAAAAATCAAGAGCAATACCATCCCTATCAAAGAAGCCACAACAAAGAATGTTAAAAACTTATCCCTGTTCATCAAGCCTCCTTGCAGGCTCAAAGCTAGCTGGCTGGTTTGGTTGGTGGAGCGGCCTCTGCGCGGGGGCTGGTGTTGGGTGCGGCGGAGGGTTGCGCGGGTTGTGTTCCGGGTTGAGCTCCGGGCTGGCCATTGGGGGTCGCCGGAGCGTATTTGCTGGCGCACTTGGCCTGCAAGACGGTGGCGTGGAGGATGCCGTCGCGGCCATAGCTTCCAAAAGCCACGGCCTGGGAGTCGTCCTTGAAGGTATCGGGCGGCGGCTCGGAGCCTTTGTAACTGACGGTGAGCAGGCGGCCGCTGGGCGCCTTGGGCGAGTGGCTCTCAAACTCATTCATCACAAAGGTGACGTGGGGGCCATCGTGCTGGATGGAGCCGGGCACGACGAAGCCTTCGACGCGCAACTGGCTGTGATAGGCCTTGTCGCCCATCTTGGCCAGTTCGGGGATGGTTTTGTAGTAGCTTTCGTTGGCTGAGATGCCGGACCAAGCCAGCCAGACGATGGCGCCGACGATCACGGCAACCGCGATTCCGATGCGAAGCGAATGAGAGGAAGTTTTCATCGTCACCCCCTAACGATACGAGCGTTAGGGGGCAAGGTCAATAAGGCTGGGAACAGGGAACAAGGAACGAGCGATCCAGAAGCATTTATCGCGCGCCCTCCAGCGTCTGCGCGGCGCGGTCGAGGGCTTGGGCGAGTGCGTTCAACTGTTGCGTGGCACGCTGGCGATCTTTGGCGTCGATGGCTTCGTTGACGCCGGGAAGGACGACGGCGGAGTAGCCGGTGAACTCGCCGGGAGCGAAGATGGTGTGGCGATACCAGGGGCGATTGGGAAGGCCTTCGGCGGAGAGGAAATCATCTTCGGTCTGGCGCAGCGCGCGATTGAGCTTGGGCAGATCGCCGGTGGCGGCGCTTTGCAGGGAGTAGACGCGCCCTGCGGCGGCGGAAAAGCGTGCAGAGGCGGCCTGGACGGCGGCAAAATCGAGCTGATTGGGGGCAGCGGCGGGGAGGACGCCTTTCCATCCCGGCGCAATCGGCCTGTCGCTCATGGCTTCGGATCTGGCTTTGGCTGCGTCAATGGACGCGGAGATTTCGCGGGCGTAGGCGACGTAGTCGTAGGGCAGCACGTCGGCATCGGCCATGCGCAGAGCCTCCAATCCGAAGACGCGGGCCATCTCCTGCAGGTAGACGAAGTGAGGATCGGCGTTCATCGTATACCAAGCGAAGTTGTCAAAGACCGAGTGATAAACGCCATAAGGCCCTTCGGAACCGATGTCGGTCGAGGGAACGCCTACGTGCTGAAAAAAGGGCGAAAAGTCGGAGCCGGAGCCGAGATCGCCGACGTGAATCTCCTCACCGGGCGCGGACGGGGCGTTGGAGCCATGGCGCTCCTCTTGACCAGGATGGTTGATGCGCCACTGCTGATAGACCGTGCCGCCCAGAGGACTGGGAACCGAACGGGTGAGATCGCGCAGAAATTGCTTGAGTGAGGGAACGGCTTCGGCGGTGAAATTCGCGCCGGAGACGGCCACATCGGTGTTGAAGTAGGCGACGGCGCTATGCAATTCGCTGGCGTGCTGCTCCACCCACTCGGTTGAGCCGATCAGGCCTTCCTCTTCGGCATCCCAACTGGCAAAGATGATCGTCCGCCTGGGACGCCATCCTTGCCGAAGCAGCGCTCCGATGCCGTGGACCGATTCAAGCATTGCCGCGGTTCCACTGGAAGGATCGACGGCGCCGTAGATCCAGGCGTCGCGGTGATTGCCCACCACCACCCACTCATCAGGGAAGTCGGTTCCTTTGATCTTTCCGATCACATCCCAGATGATGCGCCGCTGGTAATCCTGCTCAGAGACGAGATGGACCCTGACTGCTCCGGGGCCGCTCACAGCTCCGAGGTGGTAGCGAAAGGGCAGCGCTCCCTGCCACTCCTGCGGCACAACAGGCCCCTGGAGCGCTTGCAGGATCGGCGCGGCATCGTGATAGCTGATGGGGATGGAGATGATGTGCGGCTCATTGCCGTATGGCGAGACGCGGGCCTGATCGGGCAGATCGAGCGTGGAGGCGACGCCGGGAGTCTCCGGATCGCCGGGATACTTGAAGATGTATTGCACCGAGCCGTATTGAATGCCCGACTCCGGCCGCCAGGGTCCCATCGGATAGGCATCGCCTTTGAAGAAGCCGTCGTCGTGGGGGTCGGAGTAGATCAGCACGCCGGCAGCTCCACGCATCTCGGCCAGGTAAACCTTCACTCCGCGAAAGTTCTTGCCGTAGCGCACCAGCACGATCTTGCCATGCAGGTCGATGTGCTGCGCGGCCAGATCGTCGAAGTCCTCGATGCGTCCGTAATTGGCATAGACCACCTCGGCGGTCACATCTCCGGAACCGGAGGAGCCGTTGAAGGGCGCGACGATGCGCGGATCATCCTGATAGGGATCGCCGGCGGCGTGCTCTCGCGTGGGACCGGTCATCAGCAGCTTGCCGCTGGCGTCATAGGCCTCGACACGCACGAGTTTGGGTTGATTCATCAGCACACGGTAAGGCACGATCTCGGTATCGAGGCCGGCGGCGGTGAACTTCTGCGCAACATACTCCGCGGTCTTGCGGTCTTCCGGGGTCGCTGCCAGATGCGGCTCGGCGGTGAGAGTCTTCAGGTGCTGGCCAGCCAATACTGCGTCGGGAACTGCGAGGAATTTTTCTTCGATCTTGGCCTGCGCCGTGAAATTGCGATAGCCGAAGACGGCAGGAGGCTGCGAGACGGAGTTCTGCGCCGCAGCCGCAAAGGAAACAGATACGAGAAAGAGAATAGCCAGCGGCTTACGCAACGGCATGAGCGGAACCTCGTTGAGCGAGTCAGCCGAAGAGCGAATCGGCTGCCCGGATGAAGGTCTGACTTTACGCAACCGGCTGAGCGCAATGGCAGCAGCGCCGGGCGGCCAGCGGAATCTCGCTCAGGCATTCGGGGCAGGTCTTGATTGATGACGGCGCTTCAGGCGCAGGTTTCTTGAGCTTCGCTAGCAGCGTATTCAACGGCAAGACAACTCCAAAATAAACTACGCTGGCGACAATCAGGAAAGAGATCACCGCATTGAGAAAGCTGCCGATCTGGATGGGAGTTCCATGCAAGCTCACCACCACCGAGCTGAAATCCGGCTTGCCGGCGACGGCGGCGATCAACTGGCCCAAAATATCTTTGACGAACGAATTGACGATGTTGTTGAAGGCCGCGCCGAGAATCACAGCGACGGCCAGATCAACGACGTTTCCACGCAGGACAAAATCGCGAAAGCCCTTGAGCATATCTTCCTCCGGAGGATTGCCCGCTGCGATTGCATGGGAAGCGCGAGCAGCAATCACGGGTAATCTTCTCGATCATCGTACACGACGGGAACGGCTTATGGCCGCAATCTGGAAGGTCTATTCGCCATCGGGACGCAGATGGCTGAGGTCGAGCGGATCAGGATCGTCGAAGGAGGGCAAGACCGGAAGCCCCTCGCGCAGCCCGCTCCACTCCTCTGCCACCACGATGCTGTTATGAGGATTACCCGGCTGGTAGCGCGCCGAACAGGGAAAGCCTATCCGCACCTGCGCCACGTCCACCACTCCCTGCATATCCGTGATGTCCTGCGAGGACTCGTAATCGACGCCGCCGATGCGATAGCTGTAGAGCAGCATGGTCAGCGTTCGGTCCACTTCCTTTTTGGATTGGGCTGGAGCCTCGACCGCGCAGATGTCCAGCAGCATTCCGTCGACCAGCCGTCCGGAGTGGGCCAGGAACTTGCGGCGCGCACGTTCCAGCTCCTGAGCCGTGGGGCGCTTGCGCAGCACCAGCCACAGCCCGGTCGCAAGAAGCGAGGCAAGCAAGCCTCCTCCAGCGGCAATCTCCCATCCATTGGCATTGAAGTGAGTCATTGACAGCGGAACGTTTCCCCAGGAGTCCCAACCTCAAGGATACCTCAGCCGGTCTCGAAAGAAATGGAATCGCGGAGCAGCCGTCTCCGGCGTACCGCGCTGCGATATACTCGTGTCTGCGTCTTGTTGTCATTCCACCTCTCAGACGCCCTGTTTCCGGAGGATTTCCTTGGCTTTTCACAGCAATTCCGCAGCGGGAAAGGATTCCCGAATTCGTTCGACGACGGTGATTTGTGTCCGCCGCAATGGCCAGGTGGTGATGGCCGCCGATGGGCAGGTCACTCTGGGCGACCACGTGCTGAAGCATTCGGCAAAGAAGATACGCCGGCTTTATCAGGAGAAGATTCTGGCGGGATTTGCCGGCTCGACGGCCGACGCCTTTTCGCTCTTTGCGCGCTTTGAGACCAAGCTGGAGCAGTATGCCGGCAACCTGAACCGATCCGCCGTTGAGCTGGCGAAGGATTGGCGCACCGACAAGATGCTGCGCAATCTGGAGGCTTTGTTAGTGGTGGCCGACCAGAACCAGACGTTTTTGATCTCTGGGTCAGGCGATGTGATCGATCCCGACGAGCCGCTGGCCGCGATTGGTTCGGGCGGAAGCTACGCCACGGCCGCAGCACGCGCACTGCTGGAAAACACCGACCTCGACGCCCGCACCGTTGCCGAAAAGGCAATGAAGATCGCTGGCGATATCTGCATCTACACGAATGACCACGTGACGATTGAGGAGTTGAAGAGCTAGCGGTCCGACAGAAATCGTATTTTGCAAGGCAAGTTTTTTACGAGGATTGAGCCAAAACAAAAATGGCAATTTACTTACCCGCATCCGCCGAAGAACAAGAACTCTCGCTAGACGAGCTAACGCCGCGCGAGATCGTCGCCGAGCTTGACAAACACGTCGTTGGCCAGAAGGCCGCCAAGCGCGCAGTCGCCATCGCGTTGAGGAATCGTCAGCGCCGTCAAAAGCTGCCGCCGGAGATCGCCGACGACATCATGCCCAAGAACATCATCATGATTGGGCCGACGGGCGTGGGCAAGACGGAGATTGCGCGCCGCCTTGCCAAGCTGACAAACTCGCCCTTTCTAAAGGTGGAAGCCTCGAAGTTTACCGAGGTCGGCTACGTGGGCCGCGATGTCGAGTCGATGATCCGCGATCTGGTTGAGATCGCCATCGACATGGTGCGCGAGGAGCGGCTGGAAGAGGTGGAAGACCGCGCGGAGATGAATGCCGAGGAGCGATTGCTGGATGTGCTGCTGCCGCCTCCGCCGGCCATGCCGCCCGCACAGGATGGCCAGCTCGTTCTGCCTGAAGTCGACAGCTATCAGCGCTCCCGCGAGAAGCTGCGCCAGCAATTCCGCGAGGGCAAACTGGACGATCGCCAGGTGGAGTTGGATGTGCGCGAGCGGGGAATGCCGCAGTTCGGCATCATCAGCAATCAGAACCTTGAGGATATGGAGATGAACCTCAAGGATATGCTGCCGAATATCTTCGGCAGCGGCTCAAAGAAGCGCAAGATGAAGGTGACTGACGCCTTCGATTACCTGGTGGAGGAAGAGGAAAGCCGGCTGATCGATATGGATTCGGTGAATCGCGCGGCGGTCGAACGCGTGGAATCGAACGGCATTGTTTTTCTGGATGAGATCGACAAGATTGCCGGGCGCGAGGGCGGTCACGGGCCGGATGTTTCGCGCGAGGGTGTGCAACGCGATATTTTGCCGATCGTGGAGGGAACGACGGTGAATACGCGCTATGGCATGGTGCGCACCGATCATATTCTTTTCATTGCCGCAGGAGCATTTCACGTCTCCAAGCCCAGCGATCTGATTCCAGAGCTGCAAGGGCGCTTCCCGATTCGTGTCGAACTCCAGTCGCTGACCGTCGATGATTTTCTGCGCATTCTGACTGAACCGAAGGCATCGCTGACCAAGCAGTACTCGGCTCTCTTGGAGACCGAGGGAGTGAAGCTGGAGTATTCTCCGGAGGCACTGCGCGAGATGGCGGAGTTTGCCTTCAAGGTGAATGAGCAGACCGAAAACATTGGCGCGCGGCGGCTGCACACCATCATGGAACGGGTGCTGGAAGATGTGAGCTTCCTGGCGCCGGACGTGGCTCGCCGCGCTCCCGACGAAGAGTCCGCGGCGCGCATTGCGGAAGCGATCAAGAGCGAGGCCACGACGCCGCTGCCGTATCAAGAGCGAGTGACCACATCTGGGCCGGAGAAGGTTTTCCTGATCGATGCGGAGTATGTGAAGCAGATGGTGGCGTCGGTGGTGAAGGATAACGATTTGTCGCGCTACATTCTTTAGTGCAAGCTGGAGGCGTTCCGCTTTTAACGGCTGAGCGCTTCCAGCCTGCGCAGGTTCTTGAGCATCTCCACTAACGCCGTCTTGCCAATCTCCCGCTCGAACTCTCTTTGCAACTTGTCGAAGACGCCAATGACGCGCACTGCGCACTTCTTCCCCTGCGGCTTCAGAGTGAGTTGATAGGCGCGCGCGTCCTCCGGGTCGATCTTTCTCAGCAATAGCCCCTTGGCTTCGAGCGAGGAGACGCAATGGCTGACATTGCCGCGCGTCGTCTTGAAGGTCTCCGCCAGTTCGGAGGGCATCAACGGGCGCGCCTCAAAGAACAACGCCGCCAAAACCAGGCCTTCCAGAAAGCCGAGATCGTCGGCGGCAAAGACCCGCATGGCCAGCGATTCAAAGCGGCGTGCGGCCCGGTTGACGGCAAACATGGGACTCTCGTGGAGAAATGCATCGATGCGCATGGCTTCATCTTAATGGTTTAATGCTCAACTATTCAAAACAATATCAAATCGTTCTTGCAGGAATGGCTTTGCGCGCCCAGAATAACAAAGAAAACCAAATATGCATACCTTCAACTCGATGCGCATTGCAGGCGTCCTTCTGCTGGCCGCCTGTCTCCCAGCAGCCTTTCCACAAGCGGCTTCCCCAACGGCGGGTCCGGCAACCCAACCCGCCGCGCTGCCTCACCCCTCCGAAACCATGGTGGTGCTTGGTTCGCCTGTCCCCGTGCCGCTGGCGGAATCCTCCGCATCGGTGGTGGTGCTGCCGGTGGAGGAGCAGATACTCACGCTGGAATCGCCTCAGGATTTGCTGCGTCAGGATTCATCGGTCTATCTCGAAGAGCGCGGCGCGGGCGGCGGACAGGCGGACCTGATCTTGCGCGGTGGAACCTTCGAGCAGGCTTTGGTGTTGCTGAATGGCTTTCGTATCAATGACAGCCAGACCGCACATCACAATTTGGATTTGCCCATTCCGCTCGATGCGATGGATTCGATTGAAGTGCTGCATGGCGCAGGTTCCACGTTGCATGGCGAGGACGCATTGAGCGGCGTTGTGGATTTTCTCACTGCCGCGCCCTCTGCATCATCATTGCGTTTGCGCGCCGGAGGAGGCAGCTTCGGCACGTATGAAGACTCGCTTGCCGGCTCATTGGCACGCAAGCGATGGAGCAGCCGATTGACCGCGGAGCGCAATTCTTCTGCGGGATTCTTGGCAATGCCAGGAATTAGCCCGCTGTGTAATTTCGCGCAGATGTACCGCGATTGCCAGAATGACCGCGACTATCGCAATGAAGATGCTTCAAGCGAGAGTTGGATCGGTTCGCGGCTGGGAATCTCTGACTTACTGTTTGCGTCCAGCGACCGCTCCTTTGGGGCAAATCAGTTTTATGGACCTTATAACTCATGGGAGCGGACCAAAGGATGGTTTGCCTCCGGCCGCCAGGAGTTCGGCGCGAATACCGAAGCGGCCTTTGGCTATCGACGCCATAGCGACGAATTCATTCTGCTGCGCAGTGATCCCTCCGTTTACGAGAACAATCATATCGATGGCTCGTGGCAGGCCTCCCTGCGCCACACGATTCCGATTCGATCTTCTTCGGTTCTTCTCGTCGGAGTGGAGTCGGACGGCGACAGCATTCGCAGTTACAATCTTGCGGGCGGTGTGCTTTCGTACGCGCTCGGCCTTCATGCGCGCAATCGCGGCGCAGGCTATGTGGATTTGGATTTGAAACCGGCGAAGAGCCGCTGGAATCTCTCAGCAGGTCTGCGGGAGGAGATTTTTTCCGGCGGAGCGCAGTCGGTACTTTCTCCGCATCTGGCAGGCAGTTTACGCCTGATGGACAAGCTGAAGCTGCGCGCCAGCGGCGGCTATGGATTCCGGCTTCCGACTTATACCGACCTGTATTACTCCGACCCGGCGACGATCGGCAACGCGAATTTGAAGGCTGAGTCGGCATGGTCGGGCGAGGGTGGAGCGGACTGGGCAGCGATGAGCCGGCTTACGTTTTCGGCTACAGGATTCTATAACCAGCAGCACGATACGATCGACTATCTCCGCTATCTCAGCGCCACTCCTCCAGCTAATACCGTTCTTCCCTTGTCGTGTCCAACCGATACCTGGTGCGCAGTCAATCTGAGCGGCGTGCACTTTGCTGGAATTGAGACATCCGCCACATGGATCGCGGCAAAAGGAGAAAAGATACAGGTTGCGTGGACCGGACTTTATGGCGCGCAGGCTTATCTTGGCGCTCTGCAATCCGAATATGCTCTCAATTATCCGGTTCAGAATCTTCATGCAATCTGGACGGCTGCGCTGAAACACTCACTTATCATTACCAACTCGCTGGCAATTACAAAGCCTTATCAGCAGCCAGGCAATCCGCCGTGGAATGCTACACCTTATCCAGTGTGGAATGCCGCGATGACGCGCGATGCAGGCAAACTGCGCCCTTACCTCCGGCTCGGAAATCTGAGTAACACCGGCTATCAGGAGATCAATGGCGTAACCATGCCGGGGCGGTCGATCACCGGCGGAGTTTCGCTTTGGCTGGGACACTGACCGTCTGCAAATAACCGGCGCGTCTCGCGCATCTTCTGGTAGCCTGTTCTCATACCGGGGTCTCGCTTTTACAACCCATAAGGAGAGAAGCGATGAGCAAACCAGCGCAGCACCATAAGATCAACTACATCGAATTCACGACGCCCGACATTGAACTGACCAAGAAGTTTTACTCGACCGTCTTCGGCTGGAGCTTCAAGGATTGGGGTCCCCATTATATCGACGCGAGTGCAGAGAGTACCGGCGTCGCGATCGGCTTTGCCAAAGGCGCTCCGCTGCAGCAACAGCCTGGATCAGCGCCAATGGCCGTTCTTTATTCAACGGATTTGAAGGCCACCGAAGAGGCTGTGCTGGCCGCGGGCGGCAGCATCGCCGTGCCCACCTTCGATTTTCCCGGCGGACGGCGCTTCCATTTTTCCGACGGACTGGGAAACGTGCTGGGGGTCTGGTCGGAGCAGGCCGCCAAGGACGAATAACACGGCGAGGCTTGGAAATCTGGAGCAGGCAAAATCAAGCGGCTGAAGGAGTGTGAATCTCCAGCGCGGCCAGGCGTTTGGCAAGCAACGCCTCCAGCTTGTCCAGGGCGGCGGAGAAGCCTTCAATGCCCTCCTTCAGCTTGTCGGTGGCCATGCGGTCGGCGGCGTGCATCTCATCGAAGGCTGTTTTGTCTACGGAAATCTTCTCCAAGTGCGCCGACTTGGCCGCTTCGGGCGATAGCTTGCGCGGCAGTTCGCCTTCGGTTGATTCCAATTCGGCCAACAGCGCCGGGGAGATGGTGAGCAGATCGCAGCCGGCTAACTCGCGGATCTCTCCGATATTCCGGAAGCTGGCGCCCATCACCTGGGTCTTGTAGTCAAATTTTTTGTAATAGTTGTAGACCGAGGTCACGGACTCCACGCCAGGATCTTCGGCGCCCTGGTAGTCCCGGCCCGTCTCCTTCTTGTACCAATCGAGAATGCGTCCCACGAAGGGCGAGACGAGGGTAACGCCAGCCTCGGCGGCAGCAATGGCCTGATGCATCCCGAAAAGCAAGGTCAGGTTGCAATGAATCCCGTCGCGCTCCAGCACCTCAGCTGCGCGAATGCCTTCCCAGGTGGAGGCGATTTTGATCAGTACGCGGTCGCGGCCGATGCCGGCATGGTCGTACTGCGCGATGATGGCGCGCGCCTGCTTGATGGTGGCGTCTGTGTCGTACGAGAGGCGCGCATCCACTTCAGTGGAGACGCGGCCAGGCACGATGGCCAGAATCCGCCTGCCAAAGGCAATCGCCAGCCGCTGAAAGGCCAGGTTGGCGACCGCCGCGTCACTTGCGCCGGCGCCAAGTTCCTTGTATGCGTCCAGCAGGACTGCATCTACGATGGGCTGATACTGCGGCATCTGCGCGGCAGCGGTAATCAGCGAAGGGTTGGTGGTGGCGTCCTGCGGACGAAAGCTCTCCATCGCCTCGATGTCGCCGGTATCGGCAACGACCACGGTGTATTGGCGCAACTGATTCAGCAAAGTCTCCGGCATATCTCCTCCAGGGGAAGAAAATCTCCAGCATCGAGCAGCTTTGCTTCCAGTGTATCAGCGAAAATCTCCGGCTCATTGCAGGCCGCGGCTGCCGGACAGAGCGACTGCATGAGCGAGGGCCTGTTGGCACGACGTGAGGTGGATGGCGTTGCGAGTAAAAACAGTTCCGGTAACTGGCTACGATTCGCTCCTCAAGCCTTAATCTGAGGGAAGTTGGCCGCCATCGCCGCCACCAGAGGTAGTGTTTACAGGTCCTTACAGCGCTTCGGCCATCTCCTTGAGAATTGCCTCGGCGGCTTCGGCGGGGTTCGGGGCCTGGGTGATGGGCCGTCCGACGACAAGGAAACTGGCGCCCTGGCGGAGTGCTCCGGCAGGAGTGGCGATGCGCTTTTGGTCGCCGGTGGCGGAGCCGGCGGGACGGATGCCAGGCGTGACCAGGACGCCCTCCGGGCCGGTGAGCTTGCGCAGCGCGGCAACCTCTTGAGGGGAGCAGACGAAGCCGCGAATTCCGGCTTCCAGACCGATGCGGGCGAGAAGATCGACCTGCTGCGCGGGAGTGCGGCTGATTCCGGCGGCCTTCATCTGGGCCTGATCCATGCTGGTAAGAACCGTGACGGCGAGAAGCTGGGGAGGGTCGGGAAGGCCTTCCAGAGCGGCATGGGCGGCCGAGAGCATGGCGGGGCCACCGGCGGCGTGGACGTTGACCATGCGCACGCCCAGCCTGGCGGCGGAACGCACCGCTGCCGCCACGGTGTTGGGAATGTCATGAAATTTGAGGTCGAGGAAGACCGAGTGGCCGCGCGCAACCAGAGGCTCGATGACGGCGGGACCGGCGGCGACGAAGAGTTCCAGGCCGACTTTGAACCATTGGCAGCTCCCTTCCAACTGGGCGGCGAGATGGGAGGCAGCGGCGGCGTCAGGAACGTCGAGGGCGACGATCAGGCGCTTGCGAGCCTCGCTCAAGGGGTCCACCTCAGGCACGCGGGAGGAGACGAAGCTGGGAATCAGTCGATCAGGAATAGGCATAGCTTCATTTTAAGAGATTTCCGGCCGGGAGAGATCGCGGCCACCCATCCGTTACCATAAATGCAGACCGGGCAGGAAGGGGTTTGAGCTTGAAGAGCCTTGCAAACGCGAAGCGCGTCTGGACGCTGGGATGGACACTGCTGTGCGCGGCCACGCTGGCCTGGGCCTCGCCGGTGCACACCAATCCGCTGAACCGTGACCCGCTGGTGCGCGAAGCCTATGAGCACTTCTACAACCTGGATTATCCCGGAGCGGTCAAGCGCTTCGAGCGCTTTCATCAGGAGCATCCGGGAGATCCGCAGGCGACGGCGCTGCTGCTCAACGCGGTGCTCTTTCAGGAGCTTTACCGGCTAGACCTGCTGGACACGACCTTTTATGCCAACGATGGATTTTTGACGGGCCGGCACGCGACCGAGGAAGACCCCAAAGCGCGGGACCGCATTCTTGGGCTGGCGGATGAGGCGGTCCGGGAAGCCGATTGGAGGCTGAGCGCCAACCCCAACGACGTGGATGCTCTCTTTGCGCGGGGCTGGGCGCGCAGCCTGAAGTGCACCTATATCGCAATGGTGGAGCGGGGCTTTGGCGCGGGATTCCGCCTTGCCACCAAGGCCAAGGAGGATGAACTCCGCGCGCTGCAACTGGACCCGGAGTATGTGGACGCCAAGCTGGTGGCAGGCGTCTACGAATACGTGGTGGGCGCGCTGCCCTGGCCCTTCAAACTGATGATCGGCTTTGCCGGGATCACCGGCTCGAAGTCGCAGGGGCTGGCGATGCTGAACGACGCGGGCAATCGCGGCGTGATTACCAGCGTGGAAGCGCGCACCGTGATTGCGCTCTTTCTGCGCCGCGAGGGCAGATACCAGGAAGCAATTGAGGTGGTGCGCACGCTCAAGCATCAATTTCCCCGCGATTTTCTCTTTTGCCTGGAAGAGGCCAATCTCCGCAAGGATGCCGGCGAGGGGATGGGCGCGGTAGAGGCCTACCGGGAGATCGTCGCCGACAGCGCGAAGCCGGGCTACTTTGCCTCGGCAAAGCTGGAGCTGGCAACCTTTGGCCTGGGCGAGGCGCTGCGCGGCCAGCGGCACTTCAGCGAAGCGGCGCAGGCGTATGAGCAGACCGCCGGGACCGCGAATGTCGGGCCGGAGCTGAAGATACGGTCGCTCCTGGCCGCCGGCGAATGCCGTGACCTGAATGGCGAGCGCCAGCTTGCGCGGCGGGATTACCAGATGGCGATCGACGCAGGTCCGAATACCTCGCGGGCCGACACAGCGCGCAAGCGTCTGCGGAACCCGTATCGGGGCGTGTGAAGGCTTGGCTCGCTAACTCTGGACTTGAATGCTCCGAACCCGCTATCACTCAGGATGAAGCATCGACACAGGGGAGACAGGCGACTTTTCAATGGTCTCCAGCCTGCCATAGAGCGAGGCAGCATAATTGCCCAGCAAAAGCGTGAGGAATGCGCCGTTCCACATCGGGTCCAAACGTTCCCGGTGCAGTTGGAAATACTCAGCGAAATGCGTTCCATCGATGAGCCAATTTGCAGCCACATAGAAGTTGAGCATATGAGTCAAAATACGCAAGTAAACCCGTCCCTTGTTCCGCGATTTGCGCAGATCGAAGGAAAACCCGCCTGATATTCGGTGGAACCAAAACTCAAATGGAATTACCACTACAGCAAATCCAATTAAAAGCGAAATGGCCAACTTGGGATAAAGCGGCCTGTCTGACAGAACACGGAAGAGATGATCCACCAAACCGAGGCAGAAGCCCAGCGCGATCAACGAGGCCATCATCTCGGTAGGCCAAAGCAGAAGATATGGGAGCTTTGACCCGGCCTCGGTAATTTCCAGTCTTCCATCGAGCATGGAGGGTATGGGCAGAGGAAACTTTGTTATCAGGTCCTTGAGGAGTACCGCAGAAACGTTGGGGGCACCCGGCTTGACGCGAATTGGAATTTTCTTTTCTTTCAGCGAATCCAACCACTTCTGCGCCATTTCCTCGTCCGAGAATATGTGCGAGAATTCCCCAGAATAATATTCAGTCTCGCCGTTATTGTTCAGGCTAAAGTAGTAAGTGAAGTACGCACAATAACTTTCAGGCTTGTTTTCAATAACAGCATTCGTTACATGAGCGTATATGGCGCAGCCTTCCGCCGTTGGCCAGTTCTCGGCCATCCGCGACTTGCAGCGGTCAGCCAGCGGCTTTCTAAGCCGCCAGATCAAAGCCAATGGTATAAAGGCTAGGACCAGCCAGAATCGCAAGGGGATGTGCTTCAGCCAACGCATCAGATCGTGCATGGTCAGTAACAATTACCTCTCTTTTGGTACTTCCCACATACGATACAGTATGAAGGATGACAGCGGAAGATAGCCATTCGAATGAATCCTCCGGTTGAACACTTGCGTGCCAGACGAAGGATATTCGGAACGTCGGAGGCATGAACGCGTCTGGCTTTGAACCTGGCGATGGAACCATCGATGCTCTTGGCGCGTATTCACGGTTGTTGTGAAATGAGGGATCGATAATGGCCATATTTTGTCAGCACTGTGGGACCGGGTTACCGCAGGGCGTGCGCTTCTGTTCCAGTTGCGGGAACGCGCTTCCCGCAGCCGCATCCGTTCCCGGCAGAACGCTGGTTCGCCCGCGGGTGGGCCGCCAGATCGCCGGCGTCTGCATCGGATTGTCTCAGGCGTACGGCTGGGATCTGGCGCTGGTGCGCATACTTGCCTTCCTCGGCCTCATCTTCTCCGGCGGGCTGGTCTTCGTGGCGTATCTTGCCTGCTGGATCGGCATTCCCGAAGAGCCGTTCCTGCTGCCGTAACGTATGCTGTTGCTATGAATGGCAACTACAGTTCGGATGGGGCGGCGCTGGCCTTTCGGGAGACGGGCGCGGGCGTACCCATCATCTTTCTGCATCCCACGCCTCTCGATGGGGAGTATTGGCGTCCGCTGACTGGAAATCTGGCCGGTGTGCGTGCCATTGTTCCCGATCTACGCGGGCATGGCGGCTCGGAGCTGGGCGCGCTGACGGCGGGCGGCTTTGCTGCCGTGCCGGATGCGCCGGTGCTCTCGATGGAGCGCCTGGCTTTAGACATTCTGAATCTGATGGAGCATCTGAAATTGCCCTCGGCATTCTTTGCCGGCTGCTCGATTGGCGGCTATGTGCTGCTGGAGATCTGGCGTCAGGCGCCGCAGCGGGTGCGCGGACTGGCCTTTATCTGCTCCAAGCCGCAGGCGGATGCGGAGGCCAATCTCTCCCGGCGCGCCGCAACGATCGCTCTTGCGCGCACGGGCGGAAGCGATGCGATCTTTGACGGCATGGCGCAGACGCTGATCGGAGCGACGGCCCGCGAGCGGCATCCGGAGATTGTGACCGAGTTGCACGCCCTCATGAGGCTCACCCCGGAGGCACTGGTGGCCGTACAGGCAGGCTTGGCCACGCGGCCAGATTCCCTGGCGACCATCGCAACGATCACAGCTCCTATTCTGGCCATTGCCGGGGGCGAAGATCCTGGAGTCACTCCGCCGGAGATGGAGGCCTTCAATGCCGCTCCGGGGGGATGCGAGTTTCATCTATTGCATGATGCCGGCCACTTTGCCGCCTACGAGCAACCGGAGAAGGTTGCCGCACTCGTGGCTGAGTGGCTGCGGCAGATCGAAGTCTGAGCGCCGGGCCGCTCTTTCACCCTCATGCTATATATTGGTCCGCATGAGAATGCGAGCGTTTTTGGCGGTGATTTTACTCTTTACGGTAGCTGTTCCGGTTCATGGACAATCCAGCGGCGTGCCGGGCGAGCAGTGGATGCAGTTGGCTTCGCCGGAAAATGCCGGTTGGTCAGCGAAAGACCTCAAGCAGATTCACGAATTCAGTGAGGAGATTGGTTCCACCTCGGTAATGATCGTGCAGCATGGCGTCATCGTTGCCGCATGGGGCGATGTGGCGCGGAAGTCGAATCTCCACTCCTGCCGCAAGAGCCTGCTGAGCGCGCTGATCGGCATTGCCGTGGCCGATGGCGCGATCCATCCCAACGACACACTGGAGAAGCTGGGCATCGATGACAAGAAGCCCTCGCTGACGGAGGAAGAGAAGCAGGCCCGCGTGCTCGATCTGCTGGAGGCGCGCTCCGGTGTCTATCATCCCACCGTCTACGAGACCAAAGGGATGGAGGAAGAGAAGCCGCCGCGCGGCTCACACGCTCCCGGCACCTTCTGGTATTACAACAACTGGGATTTCAACGCCCTGGGTTACATCTATCAACAGGCGACGGGAACAAAGATCTTCGACGCCTTCTACCAGAAGATTGCGCAGCCAATAGGGATGCAGGATTTCACGCCGCGTGACGGCCATTACATTTCCGGCCAGGATACGCGCTTTCCCGCCTATCCCTTCGATATGAGCGCCCGGGATTTTGCGCGTTTTGCGCTGCTGTATCTGCATGGCGGCGCGTGGAACGGCGTGCAGGTGATTCCAGCCGATTGGGTCAAGGCCAGCATCACGCCGTACTCCGATACGGAGTCGGGCGGTTACGGCTATCTTTGGTGGACTGGCGATTCGGCCAGCGGCAAGCCGCAGAGAATCAGGTTTCCCAGAGGCAGTTACTGGGCCGAGGGCCATCTAGGCCAATATGCAGTGGTGGTGCCGTCCCTCGATCTGATTGTTGTCAACCGGGTCGATGACAGCGTGACCAAGCGCGCCGTGCACAAGCCGGAGATCGCGCATCTTGTTCACATGGTGGTTGAAGCTGCGCCGAAAGGCCAGGGGCAATCGCGCTGAGGATGACCGCAGCGCCGTGAGCCGATAGGATGATGCTGGAGGCAGAGATGTTTACGCCGCGGGCGATTGGATATGTGCGCAGCCCATTCACGGATGCGGGTGCGATTCCCAAGGGGCTTGGCGCGCAACACAGGGAAGAGGGCGCGCTGGAGATTCTGGCGGAGTTTGCCGAGGGGCTCACCGACATTGAGGGGTTTTCGCACCTGATTGTGCTGTGGGTCTTCGACCGGCTCGAAGTCTCTGCCGGCCTCGATCTGATGGTGACGCCACCGACAGATGACAGGCCGCATGGGATATTCACAACACGTACACCACGCCGGCCCAATCCGATTGGGCTGACGATTGTGGAGCTGCTGGGGCGCGAAGGCGGCAGGCTGCGCGTACGCGGCGTGGATATGCTGGATGGAACGCCGATTCTGGACATCAAGCCGTACCTCTCCAAGATTCCCGAAGAGAAGCTGCGCCGGGGATGGCTGGCTGAGGCGGAGGCGCGCAAGGGCTGAGGCTGTCACTCGCCGACGATGCAGACCATCGGCGGTTCTGGGGGCTTGGCCGCTCTGATTCGCATGATCGTCCAGTGGAGAAAATCCCGGCGGCGCTGCGAGAGATTCGTCGCCCAGAGAACCTCGTCCTTGCCGGCCTCGCTGACCAGTTGTGTGCCTAGCACAAAATCCCTGTCCTGCTTGCCGGCCAGAGACTGCGCCAAGCGCCGCGCCCGCTCCGTCATCCCTTCGTCGCTGGGGTTGTAATAGCCGCGGTGGATGGCCTCGGCCAGGCAACGCTGAAAGAAATGGTCGGCGGCATCTCTCCCCGTTTCCATCACCTCTTCGGGGATCAGTTTCTTTCCCTCGAATAGTTTCTCTGGTGCGAGCACGATCTCGTGCGCCAGATTGAAGTCGCCCTTGAGCTGCTGACCGATCAGCGGCAGATGAAAGTCGATGCGCAAAATCCAGCGCAGCAGACGAAGTGGCTCCAGGGCCATCGTGACGCGGTTGATCAGAGGCCACTCCCAATGGCCGTCGGGCATCATCATCGCTTCGCGGTCCGAGCGGGCCATCTGCTCCCAGAGTTCATACTTCTTCAGCAATTCAAGATGCGTGCGGCGTGTCGTTAGTTCGATTCCCGGTGGAAGCTCCTTCTCCTTGAGGAACTTTTCGCTTCCCGCGCGGTCCACCATGGTGGCGATCAGCAGCGCCATCTGGGCAAAGCTGTGGCGCATGGCTTTGGTTTCTTCTTCTGTCAATTCGCGCCGCACCGGCTCCGGGGTGGGCGCAATGTGCAAGGTCTCGCCAGCCTGCTTGGCGTCGCGGTTGAACAACCATGCGAAGAGAATCACGATTGGAAGAATGAACCATGCTCCCATCCCCCAGATCCAGACCAGATAACCAATGCAAAGTACCGGCGCCAACAGCAAGAGTCCCAGGCGCAAAAGATGCTTGCGTGCCCGCTTGTCCTTGTGTGCGCGCCGCAGGCTCCGACTGGCCTCAACCCACGTGGCCTTGCGGAGAATGGTGCGCCAGTAGGCGCTTTTGATGAGGAGGCGAAAGAGAGAGTACATACTTGAAATGATGATAAATGAAGATATAACGCGATGAATGCTGTAATCTCTAAAGAGATTTCATTGTTAAGGGAAGATGCTTTTGACCCCAGCAACGCCTTCATCGCCACGACCGTTTCATCATCCGCAACCAGCGAGCGCGCTGCATTGCGACAAGGTTTCCATGGAAGCGCTGGCCAAGCGCCACGGGACGCCACTTTATGTCTACTCCGCCGATCAGATCGTGGAGCGGCTCGGCCTTTTTCAGCAGGCGCTGGCCGGCCGCGAGCACCTGGTCTGCTACGCGATGAAGGCCAACTCGTCGCTGGCGATTGTGAAGCTGCTGGCGAAGCATGGCGCGGGCTTCGACATTGTCAGTGGCGGCGAACTTGAGCGCGTTATGGCCGCAGCGCCGGAGGCTGTGGGCCGGGTTGTCTTCTCCGGCGCGGGCAAGACGGCGGCGGAGATCGATCTGGCGCTGAAGGCCGGCATATTGCAATTTAACGTGGAGGGCGCAGGTGAACTGAAGCTGCTGGGCGAGCGGGCGGCCAAGTTGAAGAAGAAGGCGCGCTTTGCTCTGCGCGTCAATCCCGATGTCTTTGCCGAAACGCATCCCTACATTTCGACGGGCCTGCGTGAGCACAAATTCGGCGTCGATATGCGCCTGGCGCTGGAGATTTACAAGAGCGCGGCGGGCAATCGCTGGCTGGAGGCACATAGCGCGAGCGTTCATATCGGCTCGCAGATTCTCTCGGCAGGACCATTCGGAGCTGCGATCGAGCGCGTGGTCAAGCTGGTGCGGCAACTGAAGCGTGAAGGCATCGAACTGAAGGCCATCGATGCCGGCGGTGGTCTGGGCATCAACTATCACTTGGGGAAATTCGACGCTGCCGCCAAGGTGCGCGAGTACGCGACGGCAATTGAAAGCGCTCTCGGATCTTTCCAGGGAAGACTGGTGCTGGAGCCGGGCCGCTTCCTGGTGGCGCAGGCCGGCGCACTGGTGGCGCGTGTGCTGTATGTGAAGCGCAACGGCAAAAAAACCTTTGTGATTACCGACGCCGCGATGAACGACCTGATCCGGCCCGCGCTCTATCAGGCTTATCACGAGATTGTGCCGGTCAGGCCGAGGGTGGGAAGGCCGCGCATAGTGGATGTGGTGGGACCGATCTGCGAGTCGGGCGACTTTTTCGCGCACGACCGCGCGATTGCGCCGCTTGAGCCGGGAGACCTGATTGCGATTCTCGACGCGGGGGCTTATGGAATGGCGCAGAGTTCGAATTACAACAGCCGCCCGCGTCCCGCCGAAGTGCTGGTGGAGGGCGCGAAGGCGCGGTTGATCCGCCGCCGCGAGACGATGAACGACCTGCTCGGGCCGGAGAGGTTCTGAGTCAGGCGCGAAGTGCATCTCCCAGCGCTATGAATACATCCAATAGGAGGTTTCACGGCGCTCGATATAGGCTTTGGTGTATGGCTTTGGCTTGGTGAAGGAATCGCAGACGGAGGTCTAGCATGGCGAAAGTGACATTGCTCTTTGCCGTATTACTGATTGCACTCGGTCTGGCTGGATTTTTTGGCACGGGCAGCGCGCACCCCACTGCGCTGATTCCCGCCTGGATTGGTCTGGCGCTGGGCCTCTTTGGCTGGCTCGCCATCAGCCCCGATGAGAGACGGCGCAAGCTCTTCATGCACATCAATGTGACCATCGGCCTGCTGGGTTTTCTGGGCGGCGGCATCAAGGCTTTCACCGGCTATCTGCACGCACGCTCCGCCGGTCTGCCGCCAGATCAGATCGCCATCGGCGCGCAACTCACGCTGGCCGGACTCATGCTGATTTACGTGCTGCTCTGCGTGCGCTCCTTCATTGCGGCGCGGCGCACGGGAAAGGTTTAGCGCGTGGGCGGTTTTCGCGGCAGCGCAACGGGACTGGGGCAGCGTGCCGAACGCACGCCGCATGGGCGTGGCGCGCGCGCGGGCCAGGGCGATCTGCCCAAGCGCAAGCCAAATCTAAAAAAGCTCTGGCCTCAGATTCGCTCGCTCGTCGCACCGCGCAAAGGGCTGCTGGTTGCGGGTCTGTGCTTGATGGCTGTCAACCGCATTGCCGGTTTGGTGCTGCCCATCA
This sequence comes from Occallatibacter sp., assembly GCA_049587335.1. Taxonomy (GTDB): domain Bacteria; phylum Acidobacteriota; class Terriglobia; order Terriglobales; family Acidobacteriaceae; genus Telmatobacter. The sequence goes on from JBAVDS010000049.1 coordinate 63,426, forward strand.
CATCGAGGCCGCTGCTGGATACAGTCTTTTCCGCCACGCATCCGCGCCCTGAGTTGCTGCCCAGATATATCGCGCTGGTCTTTTCGGCAATGGTCGTGCAGGCCATTACATCCTTTTCGCTGACCCAGTTGCTCTCAAAAGCCGGCCAGCGGCTGATTGCAGAGATGCGCAGACAGGTCCAGCGCCACGTCGGCCTGCTCTCCGTCTCCTACTACGACGAAAACCGCACCGGCACGCTGGTGGCGCGCATCATGACCGATGTCGAGGGCGTGCGCAACCTGGTGGGCACTGGACTGGTCGAGTTTACGGGAGGACTGCTGACCGCGGTGCTGGCATTTATCTTTCTTCTGCATCTGAGCATTTCTGTCACACTCACGGTCTTCTCCGTGCTGGGCGCTTTCGTCTTCGTTTTGCAATATGGCTTTCGGGTTATCCGTCCTATCTTCCGCGAGCGCGGCAAGATCAATGCCGAAGTCACCGGCAGACTCACTGAGTCGCTGGGCGGTGTGCGCGTCATCAAGGGCTATCATGCCGAGGAGCGCGAGGCCGGGGTCTTTGCACTGGGCGTGGAGCGGCTGCTGACGAATGTGATGAAGTCGCTGACGATGACCAGCGCGCTCGGCGCCGCCTCGACCACCGTTCTGGGTCTGGTCTCCGCGATCGTGATGTGGTTAGGCGGCAATCTGATCTTCGCCAAGACATGGACCACCGGAGTTTACTTTCAATACAATATGTTTCTCGCCTTCATGATTGCGCCGGTCTTTCAGATCGTGAATATCGGCACGCAGCTGGCCGAGGCCTTCGCAGGACTCGACCGCACCAACGAGATCATGGCCGAGATCGAAGAGAACCAAAGCCCGGGGCGCACGCTCAGTCTGCCGCCCATCACCGGCACGGTGCGCTTTGAGAATGTCGAGTTCGCCTATGATGCGGATAAACCGGTGCTGCACGGCGTCAGCTTTCTAGCCGAGCCGGGAACCGTCACCGCGCTGGTTGGCTCGTCGGGATCAGGAAAATCCACCATCATCAGCCTGCTCTGCGCATTTCATACGCCGACGAAGGGCCGCGTACTGGTAGATGATGTGGATTTAGCGCAGGTCGATCTGAACAGCTTCCGCTCGCAGTTGGGCGTGGTTTTGCAGGAATCGTTTCTCTTTGACGGGACGATCCGGGAGAATATTCTGTTTTCAAAACCCGACGCCACGGAAGAGCAGTTTCTCTTTGCCTGCCGCACCGCCCGCGTGGATGAGTTTGCCGAGCGCTACGAGGAGTCCTATGACACCATCGTCGGCGAGCGCGGCGTGAAGCTCTCCGGCGGCCAGCGCCAGCGGCTTTCGATTGCGCGCGCTCTACTGGCCGAGCCGAGGATTCTGATTTTGGATGAGGCCACCAGTTCGCTCGACTCCGAATCGGAAGCGATGATCCAGGCCGGCTTGAACCAACTGATGCAGGGGCGGACAACTTTTGTGATCGCTCACCGGCTCTCAACGATCCGCCGCGCCGATCAGATTCTCGTCGTCGAAGGCGGACGCATCATCGAGCGCGGCAATCACGAGCAACTATATGCGCTGCGGGGCCGCTATTACGATCTCTACACGCGCCAGCACGGCCTGGTAGCGAATCTCTTTCTCGCGCCCGGCGAGGGCGATGTTGTGGATGAAATCGCCGGTTGATACGTAGTTGTTTTAACTCAGCATTTTTTCACGGAATCACGACAAACGCCTCCGCTCCATTTGCCCCGGCAAACCCGGCCTGACCGATGGATGGCGTCAACTCAGTGACCCACGAGCGCGCAGGCAGCTCCGGCATCGGCTTGGCCCGGAAGAGCTTCTTGCACTGGTGCGCCGTCCACTTGGCCCATGCCTTGGACTTCTTGCGGCGCGCGCTGTCGGTGGAGATGCCAGTGCCCGCGTACATCTGCCGGTAGAGCTTGGAGAGAAACATGAAGGCGATACGCGACTTCAGATTCGGTGTGCAAGCCGACCGCTTCCAGATTGCGCCCCATTGATAGAACTCGTCCCAGACCTTTTGCGTGCGCTCCCGAATCTCATCGGAACTCATGGTGGGATGCGGCGTGAACATCTTGGGCCGCACGGCTGAGGGAATCAGCCAGTAGCGGGTAATCGGCACATCGCCTACCAGGGTCGGATTCACTGCCTGCTCCTTCTCCCAGCGGCCGAAATCCACCGTGCCCGGAAAGGGCGTCATCATCACGAATTGCGCAAAGGTGATACCCGCCTGCTTGGCCATTGCAACCGTGGCGTCAAAGGTCGAGGGCCGGTCCGTCGGCAGCCCGAAGATGAACGATCCCAGCACATGAACGCCATGTTCTTTGAATGTCTGTAGCTGCCTGGCCATGGCGTCGCCGGCCAGATTCCAGTCCTTGTAGATCGCCTTCAGTCCCTCCGGCGTCACCGCCTCGATGCCTACCAGCGCGCCCTTGATGTTGGCCTTCTTCATTGCATCCAGGAAGGCAACGTCCTCGCCCGCCTCCATCGTCATCTGGGTGTAAAAGACCATATCCCTGGGTAGCTTGGCCAATTCTTCCATCAGGAGAAAGCGTTCGGCGCGAGTCTCCGTCAGCTCATCGATCTTTGCGGTGTTGCCCTGCTCGCGGGCCAGCCGCAGATCGGTGAAGGTGACGGGATAAAAGTTGTCGTCGGCCAGTGCGATGAAGCGAAAGCCGATCCGGCGCAGCTCCACAATCTCATCGATCACTCTCTGATGGCTGCGCTGCCTGGGCTTCTGCCCATCGGTGCGCCAGACGCTGCAAAAGGAGCAGTGCTTGGGGCAGCCGCGAATCGTCTGTACCGAGGCCCACATATATTTTTCCGGATTCATCAGATCCCAGCGCGCGGCCAGGAACTCCCCGCCGCCAATCCGTCCGCCGTCGTAGATTCTCTCCAGTTTGCCTGCCAGGCAATCGGTGACCGCTCGCCCCCAGGCCACATCGCCGTCGCCGGTGACCACCGCGTGCGCCTGTCCTTGCTCCAGCGCCTCTTCGGGAAAGAGCGTGGCGTGAATGCCGCCATAGATGACCGTTGCGCCGCGGCTGCGCGCCAATCTGCCCACTTCATAACCGCGCAGCGCGTTGCCAGTGTGGACGCTGATGCCGATAATGTCTCCCGGCTGAATCGTCTCCGGGTCGATTTGCTCAAGTGACTCATCGACGAGGATGGGATCGCCCGCCGCGCGTGGTGTTGCCGCAGCCAATACAAACAGCCAGCGCGGCGTGATCACCGCGGTGCCAAAAGAATTGTCGCTGGGATTGACCAGATGAACGCTCAATCGATCCAACCTTTCCTCGTGCGAACTGCGTTGCGTGCGAGTGTGGTGGCCTTGGAGAGCGTTGCCGCAATCGGGCATTTGAAGAGTTGAGATATGCTTACGCGTAATGAGAAAGCACCATTCCGCCAGAGTTACCTTCTCTGAGCTTACAGGTTTCATCCGGCCCAATATGGTCAATGTTGACCATGTTTGGCGGAATGGCGGAAGAATTGCATGAATTATTGAAGAATCGACAACTCAACGATTCAGTTTGCGTCTTCAATTGTCGAGTGGGATGGGAAGCTGCTCGACGATCTCCAAGCCGAAGCCTTCCAGGGCTGGGACGTGCATGGGCGTGTTGGAGAGCAGACGGATGCGGCGAATGCCGAGGTCGGAGAGAATCTGCCCGCCCAATCCGATGGCGCGTAGAATGCGTCCTGTGCGAGCCTGCGAGCCTTCGCGCGCGCGCAGTTCCTGATGCAGGATGAGCTGTGTGACATCGGGCGCGGGAAGCCGCGCCGTCAAACCGGTGGAGTCGAATGTGCTGGCGGATGCCTGCGGATGGCCGATCTCAAAGCCCCGTGAGGTGTTGTGCAGATAGAGAACAACGCCGCACCCCTCTTCGGCAATCATGCGCATCGATTGGTCGAGCATCTCGCGGCAGCGGCAGTCGGCGGCAAAGAGATCGCCCGCCGTGCAGCGGGTGTGAACGCGCACCAGCACGGCGCGCTCGCATGGCGGGCACGCGGCCGCATCACCGCCGGATGTGGAATTGCAATCAAATGGAGCGGAAGGCGAGCCGGCGGTGAAGGCGGGACAGTCGGCACAAAGGTTGCCACGCACCAGAGCGATATGGCTTTCGCCGCCGTTTACCTGGCTCTCGTAAGCGATCATGCGAAATTCGCCGTAGCGGGTCTGGATGCGGCTCTCTCCGACCCGGGCGACGGTTCGCTCGTGGCGCAGCCGATAGCGAATCAACTCGGCGACGGTGAGTATCTTCAGCCCATGCTCGCGGCAGAAGGGAATCAGGTCGGGAATCCGCGCCATCTCGCCGTCGTCACGCATGATCTCACAGATCACGCCCGACGGATTCAGCCCGGCCAGCCGCGCCAGATCGACCGAGGCCTCGGTCTGACCGGCCCTGACCAGCACGCCGCCGGCGCGAGCGCGCAGCGGGAAGACGTGGCCGGGACGCGCCAGATCAGCAGCCGTCGAATGCGCGTCGATTGCAGTGCGGATGGTGTGCGCGCGGTCGGCGGCGGAGATGCCTGTGGTCACGCCTTCGCGCGCCTCGATGGTCTCGGTAAAGGCCGTGCCGAAGCGCGAGGAGTTCTGCTGCGTCATGGGAAAGAGGCGCAGATAATCAGCGCGCTCCTCGGTCAGCGTCAGGCAGATCAGGCCGCGGCCAAACCTGGCCATGAAGTTGATTGCTTCGGGAGTGACGAACTCGGCGGCCAGTGTCAGGTCGCCTTCGTTCTCGCGGTCCTCGTCATCGACGACGACCACCATGCGGCCGGCGCGGATCTCGTCGAGAGCGCCGGGAACGCCGGTAAAGGGAGACTCGAAGGTACGCATGGATTCTGGCATCGACCTTCTCATTCTCGCCGATGGTAGCGGTGAAGAGCAAAGGCGGCCTGTGCAGAGGCTTCTCTGCGCACTCTTTCGATGGGCAAGGCCAGAGAGAAATGCTTTAAGATTCGGCGATTTTTGCCTATAACGAAGCCCAAAAGGCCCGAAAACGGGCAAGAATACATGGTTTGTTTTTACGGGTTTGTCGACAGATCAGATTCCTATATTCTTCATTCCTTGCTGGTTACATAATTTTCTAAGGAAAGTATCGTGTCCTGATTGGGTAGGGGTTGGGGGTAGACGAAAAACAGGAATAGGGAATAGGGAACTGAAGGCCTGAGTGACCAATTTGCAACCCTACGTTCCGAACTACTATATTTTCATCGATCATTGCACATTGCGAAGATACGTTGATTCATGCGGAGATTTCCGCGCAAGGACGACCATTGACAAGGAATCCGCATTCAATTGGCAATCACAACAGAGAGCATAAATTTTCTGTAGCGGCTTTTTCCAGTAAGGTAGTTTTGAAATGTCGAGCATGGGTCGCGGCGACGGTGCTCGCATTGCTGGCTATCATGGCGGCTGAGATCGTGTTTTCAGTGCACGGCGAGTCGCTGAGCTGGGATGAGGGCGACCACATCTTTGCCGGGTATATGTCGCTGAAGACCCATGATTACGGCCTCAATCCTGAACACCCTCCACTGGTGAAGATGGTTGCTGCGCTGCCGCTGCTGCCCTTGGCTCTTCGCGTTCCGCCGCTTCAGGGCCGCTGGTACAAGACGGAAGCCTACATGGACGGACGCGAACTGCTCTACCGCAACGGCCCTGGCGACGGCGGCCGCTATTCGGCAAACTCGCTGATCTTCCGCGCGCGCATGAGTGTGATGGTCTTTGTTCTCTTGCTGGCGCTGCTCACCTTTCTGGCTGGCAGGGAGATGTTCGGCACAAGCGCGGGGCTGGTTGCGCTGACCCTGATTGCCTTTGAGCCGACGGTCCTGACAAACGGCCCCTTTGTTACCACCGACGCCACTGTGTCGTGTATGTTCCTGGCCAGCATTTACAGCCTCTATCGATGGGTCAAAGCCCCCACTTTACTCAGACTGATCGAGGTGGGTCTGGCCTGCGGATTGGCGCTGGCCGCCAAGCACTCCGCAATTCTTCTGCTGCCCATGATGCTTGTTCTTCTTGCCGGAGAAGTTGCCGGTCGCTGGCTTTCGCTGCGACGCTCGATTAAGGGTGCAGCCCCATGGCGACGCTGCGGCCTTCATGCGTTGAAGCTCTTCGGCGGGCTGGCGGCAATCTCGGCGCTTGCCGTTCTGATTCTCTGGGCGTTTTACGGATTTCGTTATGCAGCGCGCCCCGCCGGCTTGCATCTTGATGACATGGACGGCGCCGCTCATGGACTATCACCTCTTGTCTCGCGCGGAGTTCTCTTTTTTGCTCATCATCGCCTGCTGCCTGAGAGTTATCTTTTCGGCCTCTGCGACGTGATCAATGTGGGCGAGTGGAGCCCCACCTTCATCCTGGGAAAAGTCCTCAATCACGGCGTCTGGTACTACTTCCCGGTGGCGCTGGCGATCAAGCTGACGCTAGGAATCTTTGGGCTGCTCGCGATTGCCTGCATGGCATTTTTATCGGGCCGATTCCGTCCGGCGCGGGAGATATTTTTCCTGACCGTGCCAGCGGCAATCTATCTGGGTGTGGCGATCCATTCAACGCTCAATATCGGCATTCGCCATATTCTGCCGGTATTTCCCTTCCTCATCCTGCTGGCGTCCGGCGGCGCCTGCGCCCTGGCGCGGAGGAGCAGAAGATGGAGCTACGCCGTGGGCGCGCTGGTGGCCGCTCACTGCCTCAGTTCTCTGATGGCCTATCCAAATTATCTGGCTTACGCCAACGAGGCCTGGGGCGGACCGAGCCAGACGCACCGCTATCTGACCGACTCCAATACCGACTGGGGGCAGCAGCTAATTGCCGTTAAGAGTTATGTTGACCAGCACCAGATTCATGACTGCTGGTTTGCTTACTTTGTCGCATCCGGCATTCTTCCCAGCGACTACGGCATTCCCTGCAAGCTGCTGCCCACCGCGGATACCTCCTGGTTTGGAATGGAGATTGATGTTCCGGCGGTCGTTCATGGCCCCATCTTCATCAGCTATGGCGATCTTTATGGATATGAGTTCGGCAGCGAGAAGCTCAACCCCTATCAGGAGTTCATTGCGCGCAAGCCGGATGCCGTAATTCAGGATGGCGTTGCCGTCTATAGCGGCGATTATTCCATCCCCATGGCGCGGGCAATCAAGCACGTCCATGATGCCTGGCGGCTGCGCCAACGCAAAGACATTGCGGGAGCGCTTCAGGAGGCCGAGACCGCCGTCAGCATCGATCCGGAGTTCATCAATGCGCAACGTGTGCTGGGGCGAGTGCTTCAGGATCAGGGGCGGAATGCTGAAGCAGCTATCCATTACAACCAGGCCCTGGCCATCGCCCGCACGATGGACCCATCGGCTCAGGAGGAGCCAGTCAACTGGATCAACCAGCGGCTTGGCGAGATCTCCAAGGCAACCGCGCAGGGAAGGTGAAAGCGGAGGCGTCTGACGGGAGTGTGCAGTTGCTCCATTCAAACCCCGATCAAGACGAGGCGGGGCCGAGATAGTGGTGATAGGCTCTTTGATAGAGATTCACCGCGATCCCTGTCATCTGGCTTCTTACCAGGATTGTGCGGCGAAAGCAGTGCCGGAAAATATGCAAACGATCTTTGAACCATGCGGGACAGTCGCATCATGAGCCAATCGATGGATCGCAAAGCGAACGGCAAAGCAGAGGAAGACGCTCTGATTGCGCGCATCCTTGCCGGAGAGCGCGATCTCTTTCATGAATTGATCCGGCCGTATGAGCGTATCGTTTACCGCATGGTGTATTCGATGCTCGGCCACGAAGCCGAAGCTGAAGATGCCGCGCAGACGGCGGTGATCCATGCTTATACCCACCTGGCGAGTTATCGCGGCGAATCGCGCTTCTCCACATGGCTGGTGACCATCGCGCTCAACGAGGGCCGGGTCCGGCTACGTAAGAGAAGTGCCTTGCGTGAAGATTCCATCGATGCGCTCGGCGACGATACGCCCGGCGATTTTACGCCGGCCCTGCTGACGGACTGGCGGGAGATTCCCTCGGCTGCGCTGGAACGCAAGGAGCTTCGCGAGCAACTGATCAAAGCCATGTCAGAGCTTCCCGCCATCTACCGCGATGTATTTGTGATGCGCGACGTGGAAGGACTGGACATTGAAGAGACCGCGCGCGGGCTTTCCATTACGCCAGCATCGGTCAAGGTGCGGCTGCACCGAGCGCGGCGCATGATGCAAAAGAATCTGGCTCCGGTGCTGAAGGGCTATGCATCCAAAAGCAAGGGCCGGATCGGGGGATGGTCATGAGAATTGACTGCAAACACGTGTGGGATCTCATCTCATCCTACATCGACGGCGAAATTGAGCCGGAGTTGCGCAAGGAGATCGACCGGCATCTGGACCATTGTTCCATCTGCTCGGCGACGATCGACTCGACGCGCAATATCGTTGTGCTGGTCGCGGACGAGCGCGTCTATGAGATCCCCGCGGGATTCAGCAAGCGTCTGCACGAGCGCCTGGATGAAGTGATTCATGGCGAAGCTCCATCTTCACACTGAGTCCGGCACCCGAATCGGCCGCGCTAGAGCATTTCTAGTGTTACTATAAGGTTGCTCGGCAATTCTTCGCGGACGCTATGCCGCGACCATTCGATAACGATTTACGACGGAAGTTCTTGACCGCTATTGCGGCGGGCAAGGGCACTCAAGCAGAACTGTGCGCAGTGTTTGGTGTCAGTGTTGGCTGGGCGGAGAAGGTCTGCCGACAACAGCGACAGACCGGACAAGCCGAGCGCATGGAGCAGCGCCATGGCCCCCTCAGCCGGGTGGATGCTGTGGGCAAAGTATGCCTGCTCAAAGCCATCCAAGAGCGCCCCGATCTGACCTTGGCCGAGTTACAGACGATTCTGGTTGAGCAACAGGGTGTACGGTTGTGCATCGCACAGGTAGCGAACGTGCTCAAGCGGATGGGAATGCGGCTGAAAAAAAGTCGCTCCACGCCACTGAATGCGACACCGAAGCCAACCGTCAAAAGCGCTGCCAGTTCGTCACGAGGATCTGTTCAACGCCGCCTGAACACTTGATTTTCCTGGACGAAAGCGGTGTCACGACCTCGATGACGCGTATCTACGGCCGCCGCGCCGACGGTCGCCGCATTCACGAAGCAACGCCCGGCGCCCACTGGAAGATACTGACCATCTTGGGGGCCATGAGCCTGCGCGGAATCACCGCATCGATGACCATCGAGGAAGCCACTGATGCGGACATTTTCCTGGCGTATGTGGAAGAAATCTTGTCTCCCACGTTGCAAGTTGGCGACGTGGTGGTGATGGACAACCTGAGTTCGCACAAGGTCAGCCGGGTGTCTGAACTGATAGCGGCGCGAGAGGCCGAAGTGCTGTATCTTCCGCCCTACTCGCCAGACCTGAATCCCATCGAAAAAGCCTGGTCAAAGATCAAGCAACACCTTCGCTCGACACGCGCCAGAAGCAGAGAGGAACTCGACAATGCAATTACCGAAGCTCTCAAACTGATCACTCCTGACAACGCCAAGGCGTGGTTCAGACACGCCACACCTGCCTTACAGGAACTGTAGAAATGCTCTAAATGTGCCCATGATTGTGCAGATGAAGCCCAGCCTCCAGAACCACCAGGGCGATTGTCGCCAGCGCGACCAAGAACTGAATCTTCTCGCGGCGCAATTGTTTGGGATCGGGTTGACTCCGCCGCCATGCGCTGGCGGGATTGGAACGCAGCCGGCGCAGGCGAGAAAGAACCCACAGGTTCAGCAGCGCTCCGGCCAGCGCAATGCCTATCATCGGCAAGCGAATCCAGTCGGCATGAAAGGCGACGGCGACGTGCATCACTCCGGAAAATGCCGTGAGCAGTGAGAAACTCAGCAAGGCTCCCATGCTTCCCAGCACCAGCGCCAGAGCGCAGACACTCTGCAACAGCGCAAATCCGATCGCCGTCCAATTGAGCGCCCTCGCCCCGGCTACATTGAGAATCGCCATCCGCCCATACCACCTTTCAAAGCCCATGATAGCTGCTCGTCTTATGCTTTGATGCAGATCAACCGAATCGGCTTCCCGCCTGCGCCAATCTTTTTACATTCTTTTTGTAACTTTTTTCCGCCAAGATGCTCATAAGGTGTGGGAAGAGAGCTTTCCCGGTAAGCAATCTCAGCTTCGCTTCTTCAGAGACGATCTTTGCCGTATCTTTCCCCTTTTCAACGGCTCTGGTCAGCCATAACACCGTTTGCAGTGATGAACCGGGCCGTTCATTCGGAGCAGCCCACGCATTCCACGCAATAGCACCCACAGGAGGTTGTATTCCCATGAACAATACCGTGAAAGCAATGATCCTTTCGGCAGCCGTTTCCGGCATTCTGAGCGGAAGCGCGCTGCGCGCCCAAACCTTAACCGGCAACTCCGGCAGCAAGCAGGTGACCAGCGCCAGGGCCGGCCTGAGCACAGCCAATTTCGACGACAAGGACAAGCACTCTTGTAAAGGCAAGAACGATTGCAAAGGCAAAGGCGGCTGTAAATCCGGAGACAATGGCTGCAAAGGGCAGAACTCCTGCAAGGGCAAGGGCGGCTGCGCCACCGATGGCTCTAAGCCGCCTTCCGCGTAAGCGCATTTGCGGCAGGAGTCGCCTTCACACCGGTTCCTGCCGCATCTCGCTGACTGACGATTCTGACATGATTCGATATTTGCAATGAACGACGGAGAGGCATATGCCCGGAAACCGATTTAACAACTTTCAGAACCACGGCGTTGGCATCGGGCTGCGCATTCCCCACTACGACCACATCTTCAGCCGCAAGCCGGTCGTCGACTGGTTTGAAATCATCTCGGAAAACTTTATGGTCGATGGCGGCCGCCCGCTGCACGTTCTCGACCGGATTCTGGAGCAGTATCGCGTGGTGCAGCATGGCGTCTCCATGTACTTCGGTTCGGCGCAGCCCGCGGATCGAGAACATCTGCGCCGCCTCAAAGCGCTGGTCAAGCGGACGAAGACTCCCTGGCTAACCGATCACCTCTGCTGGGGCAGCGTGGATGGAAGCTACTCGCATGATCTGCTGCCTTTGCCGTACACCTGGGAGGCCGTCGAAAAAACCGCGGCTCGCATCCGCGAAGTTCAGACCTTTTTGGAGATTCCCGTCGCCGTCGAAAACGTCAGCAGCTACGCGGAGTTTAGCGCCTCGGAGATGACTGAGTGGGAGTTTCTCAACGAGGTCGTCGAGCGCGCTGACTGCGGCATTCTGCTGGATGTGAATAACATCTACGTCTCTTCGGTCAATCATGATTTCGACCCCATGAGCTATGTGAATGCAATTCCCGCCGAACGAGTCGCGCAGATTCACATCGCCGGTCATAGCCGCTATGAGAAGTACATCCTCGACACCCACGATCATCCCGTGATCGATCCGGTCTGGCAGCTCTACGCCCGCGCCATCGAACGCTGCGGAGCCACGCCGACGCTGCTTGAATGGGACGATCACATTCCTTCCTTCGATGAGGTTCACAAGGAGGCTCTGAAGGCGCAGCGCTATCTTGACGCGGCGCTTGAGCCGCAGATGGAAGGAGCGGCGCGATGAGCCTGCTGGAGTTTCAACGCCAGATGATTGCCGATGTAATGCGCCCTCTTGCCGCGGAGGATGCAATGCGGGAATGCCTCGACGATGGCTCCAGCATGAGCGAGCGCGCCGCCTCCTATGTGAAGCCCAATCGCCATCTGAGTTCCTTCGAGCGGCTCGAAATCTACAATCGCCAATACTGGTTTCGCATCATCACTGCTTTGACCGAGGATTATCCGGCACTGGAAGCGGTGCTTGGAGCCGCAGCATTCGATCTCCTTGCGCGCAGTTATCTTGCTGCGCATCCCTCGCGCAGCTTCACGCTGCGCAATCTCGGTTCGCGCCTGCCTGCGTGGCTCGCGGCGCATCCGGAACTTGCCGGCGACCGCACGGAACTCGCCTGCGACGTTGCCCGCCTGGAGTGGGCCTACGCCGAAGCCTTCGATCTGGCCGAAGTTGCCCCTTTCGATACGGAAGAGTTGGCGCGGTTGGATGACGGCTCGCGCATCGGTTTGCAGCCTCATCTGCAACTATTGGCTCTGCATTATCCCGTCGATGATCTGGTGCTCGATGTACATCACAATCAAACGCGCGCGGAGGCGGCCAGTCAGGCAAGCAGCGAAGTTCATACAGCTTCGGAGATTGAGATTCCGTATGTTGACCGCAGCGATACATGGCTGGCCGTGCATCGCTATGAGCTGGTGGTTTATTACCGGAGGCTCGCGCCAGAGGAGTACGAACTGCTCAGCGCTCTACAGCGCGGACGCACACTCGGCGAGGCGCTGGAAGCAGCCTTCCAAAACACAGTCATGACGCCACAAGAGCAGGCCTCCAGTGTCGGCGAGTGGTTTGCCAACTGGGCGGAATTCGGCTGGCTCTGCTCTCAGCAAACTGCTTGCACTGCCTCTTCAGAAAGGATCGCATGAATCTTCTCAATATGTTTTACTCCGGTTATGACCGCTCGTCGCAATGGTTCAACCGTCTGCAATCGCCGCTGCTCTTGCTGATTCGTCTTTACTGGGGCTGGCAGTTCACCCAAACCGGATGGGGAAAGCTGCACAACCTGGATCGGGTGACGCAGTTCTTTACGACGCTCAACATTCCTGCGCCGCACGCGAATGCCTTGCTGGTTGCCGTTGTCGAGTTTGCTGGCGGCATCCTGCTGGCCGTGGGACTGGGATCGCGCGCTGTCTCTCTGGTGCTCTTCGTCAATATGTCAGTCGCCTTTGTGACGGCGGACCGCGAGGCTTTGGGAAGCATTTTCTCCGATCCCGGCAAGTTTTATGGCGCCGATCCTTACACCTTCTGGTTTGCGGCGCTGATCATCCTGATCTTTGGCCCCGGATGGCTGGCCCTCGACCGGATTCTGGAGAAGCGTCTTTCCCGAGCGAAGCAGAAAGAGCAATGAACGATTTGCCGTTTCATCGCGCTCCATCTTCCAATGCATTTCGATCGTCGATCTTGCCCAGGGCACCGGTCAGGATATATGGATTAAGACCGGAGACAAGGCAAGTTATCCGTCACGGAACCGCCCGTCGAATCGTTTTGCGGATTGCCAGAAAGTTGGAGACCCGTCCGATACGAGCCGGAAGAATTGCATCCTCATCAGGAGGATTCCTTTCCAGACACTTCCGTCCTGACGTTTCATACTGAAACCTGCCGCACTTTCTCCTTTCTACTTACTCCCCCATCCGCGCCCAATCCTAGTACCATTTAGATCAGAGTTCGAAGCGGGAGCGCCAACCATGAAGATGCGGCCGGGAACACAGACGGGATTTCTGCTCTGCGGCAAGGAGTGGACGGAGGGCGAAGCGCTGGAGGTCCGTTCGCCGTGGGATCAGGGGCTGGTGGGCCGCGTAACCATCGCGACCCGCGCCGATGCGCGTCAGGCTGTGCATCATGCTGTGGCCAGCCTGCGCCGCACCCGCGCACTGCCCCGCTGGAAGCGCCGAGAGATTCTGGAGGATGTGGCCGCCGCGCTGATCGAACAGAAGGAGCGCTTTGCGCAGTTGATTGTAGCCGAGGCGGGCAAGCCGGTTGGCATGGCCCGCGCAGAGGTGGATCGCGCTGTGCTCACCTTCAAGACAGCTGCAGAAGAGGCCTCGCGGCTGGGCGGCGAAAGCATTCCGCTGGATCTGGCCGAGGGCAACGAGGGGCGCTGGGGACTGGTGCAGCGCTTCGCAGTGGGGCCGGTGCTGGCCATCACACCCTTCAACTTCCCGCTGAATCTGGTGGCGCACAAGCTGGCGCCCGCGATGGCCGCGGGCTGTCCGGTGATTCTGAAGCCTGCGCCGCAAACTCCATTTACTGCGCTGGCGCTGGGCGAGGTGATCTTGAAGGCTGGCTGGCCGGCAGAAGCACTGGCCGTGCTGCCTTTGAGCAATGCGGATACTGCATGGCTGGCGGAGAAGGAAGACAGTATCAAGCTGATCAGCTTTACCGGCTCGGCAAAGGTGGGCTGGGAGCTGAAGGCACGCTCCGGACGCAAGCGCGTTCTGCTGGAACTGGGCGGCAATGCGGCGCTGATCGTCTGCAGCGATTGGCCGGATCTGGATGAAGCAGCCCTGCGCACCGCACGCGCGGCCTTCGGCTATGCCGGACAATCGTGCATCAGCGTGCAGCGGGTCTTTGTGGAGCGCAGCATCTTTCAGACGTTTCTTTGGAAGGTGGTGGAGGCGGCCGGCAAACTCGCGGCGGGCGACCCGGCTTTGGAGACGACCGAGGTGAGTCCGTTGATACGGCCCGCAGAAGCCGAGCGCATCGAAGCCTGGATCAAGGAAGCCGTCAAAGGCGGCGCCAAGCTGGTAGCAGGCGGCGAACGCCACGGTTCTGTGATCTCGCCGGCGATTCTGACCGGAACAAAACCGGGCATGAAGGTGCGCGACGAAGAGGCCTTCGGCCCAGTGGCCTCCATCGAGCCTTACGACGACTTTGAGCAGGCTCTGGCCGACGCCAACCACTCAAGGTACGGACTGCACGCAGGATTGCTTACTCGCGACGCCAGCAAGATCCTCACCGCATATCGTGAGTTGGAGGTGGGTGCGCTGATCGTGGGAGATACACCGAGTTGGCGACTGGACCCGATGCCCTTCGGCGGCGTCAAGGACTCCGGGTTGGGACGCGAAGGCATTCGCTCGGCCATCCAGGAGATGACCGAGCCGCGAATGCTGGTGATGGCGGAGCTGTAGCCGGAAGTTCCGCTTCCAGCTAATAATGATTCAACAGCGCCTGAACAACCGCCTTGGAGAGCCTGATCTTCTCGTCGGCCGAGTGCCCCATCAGCATCTGAATGAAGATCACATCCCCTTTAGCCTTCACCGCCAGGTTGAAGCCGAAGAAGATGGCCTCGGAGCCGATACCACTCACTGTCTGTGTGTCTTTGAACTCGCGGCGCGCATTGGCCGCGTAATCTGCAAAGCGTGGGCCGTCGCCCGCGTGAATGATAATGCTGAAGGATTTGAAGGCAAAGCCAAAGCGGCAGGGATTGGTGGGACTGCGCTTGAGCGGCGTGCCTACAGCGGCGGCAACTTCATCTTCGGAGAGTTTGTTGCAGACGTTCTGGGCACGTGCTGATAAGGAATATGCCGGAGAAAACGCCAGAAGAAGCGCAATCAAAAGCAAGTTGAAGGTTTTCATACATCTTATTGTAGGAATGAATTATTTCTGGACGATGAATCTTGAAGTATGAACGAGCAGGATATAGCCCGAATGCATCCCCGCGAGCTATTGCAAGCTCGCTTCCAACAAGTTATCGGCGCATCCTGTCCGCACAGATAGCATCCTACTTGGCGATCATATCCAGCATGGCTTTCGCATCGGCGGCGTGAGGGCCGTCCGGGGCGAGAGCAAGATACTTCTCAAGCGCCTCTCGGGTCTCTGGCGAAGCGGCGACTTTGCCTTGTGCTGTGACAGGCAAATCGGCAAAGATATCCGACCCCAGAACGAACCAGGCATTGGCTTTGGTGGGGTCCGCTTGCACGCACTTGCGGCAGGCTGCCGCCGAATCATGCGTGTTGCCGTTGTTGTAGAACACTGCGCAAAGATTGAAGTAAGCGCGCCCAGCGTTGGATGCTAATCCGGCGGATTGGTTATACCACTCTATCGCCTCCGCGGTGCGTTTGAGCTTGAGCAGCGCATTGCCCTTGCCAATGTAAATCTCCGCCAGACCATCTTTCCAACCGCTCATGAGCGGGCCTTCTGCGGGCTTTTCCTTTTCCGCCGCAGCCAGGGCTTGCTCGTAAGTCGCCAGGGCGTCATCCGTTGAGCCGGAATATAGCTGCGCATCTGCCATCATTTTCAGATTGAGAGAGGTTGCTTTGAGTGTGACCAATTGTTGCGCGGAGGCGATGGCATCAGACCAGTTCTTGGCCTGCATTGCCTGATTATAAGCAGCTATAAGCACCGCCGGATTTTTTTGGGGGGCGCTGTTCGATGTTTGTGAGACGGCCTGCACAACTACCAGCAACAAAAGCAGAGACGCCCAGAGAATCGGAATGGGACGACGCATCGCTGCCCCCCGTGCATTGAAGACACTTGGCCTGCTGGTAACACATGAAGCCGGCAAGGGGCGCGAAGCAATACCTTTCGGCGCGGTGTCTTGATACACCTTCCGTACGTCAGCGCTTCGATAGCGCTCCATCGCCGCCAGCCGAGCGGGTATGAACTCGGCGTGTAGACAGCAGGCTCATCTGCCAAAGCACCAGCCCTTGAGTTAGCCGTCTCCCCCCAGGCGAATAGCTTGTACTTCTTCCTATTAGCTCTTTGCCTTTTGTGCGGCCCAGCGCTTGCGCTGCGCATCGGCAATCCGCTGACGGGCCTCGGCGCTTAGCTTGCGGCGCTTCTTCGTCTTTCCCGCTTTCACTGCGGGCGCAGCCTTGACGGCTTTAGCAGCCTTCTTGGCTTTCTTGGCTACGTGCGCTGTTGCTTTGGAGGCTGCTTTACCTGTGGAAGCCAGCAGGGAGCGAACCTGTGTGAGCTTTGCAATTTCTGCGTCGATTTGTGCAAGAATGGAATCAATTGTCATAAGTCAAGCATAACTCACAAATCCGGATTTGCACATTAAATCGCAACCTATTTTGGTAACTTCAACGGTAGAAATCAAAGAAAGTCATTCAGCTTTTCCGACGGAATTGTCTTTGTATGCCTTCTGCAATATGTAGAAGGACTGCTTTTTCTTTCCTTGATCGGAGATGAGTCCCTTGCGATTAAAGCCGTCTTGAATTCCCGGAAGAACCCGCATGGGCGAGCGGAAATCCATCAGAATCCACGGGCTCATGCCTCTTAGTTGCGAAATTCCGTTGAGCATTCCGAGTTGATGACGATAGATATTTGCCTGATATTCTTCCGTCCAGCGGTCATTAGTTCCTGCATGCAGTCCCGCCTTGGCGCCGCCGCCGAACTCGCTCACGATCAGGGGTTTCTGGTAGTCAACGCGCCACTTGGTAAGATCGGCCGTTTCCGGTCGCCCTTCGTACCAGCCGATATATTCATTGAAGCCGATCACGTCCAATGCCTTGCCCAGCGGATCGTCGATGACTTTGGTATCTCCCTCGCCATGCACCAATAGCGCCGCGGTAATCAGCCGTGTAGGATCAAGTTCGCGCGCATGGGCAGCCTCGGCTTCAATGAAGCGAGTGCGCGCCTCATTATTCGGCGTTTCATTGGCCATCGACCACAAGATAATTGCTGCGTGATTGCGCGAAGTTCCTATCTCCTCGTCCAACTGCTGCTCTGCTTTGGCCAGCACCTTGGGATTATCAAACTGAATCGCCCAATAGACCGGAACCTCCGACCAGACCAGCAGCCCCATGCGATCGGCGGCGCGCAGCATCGACTCGTCGTGGGGATAATGTGCGAGGCGGACGAAGTTAGCTCCCAGCTCTTTGGCCCAGCCCAGCAGCGTCTCCGCGTCCTTGTCGGTGTACGCGCGACCGGTGCGATAAGGCGCCTCGGCATGGATGCAGACGCCGCGCAGAAAGACCGGCTTGCCATTCAGCAGAATCTCGGTTCCGCTCGTCTCGATAGTGCGGAAGCCGATTTTCTCATCGATTACATCTTGACCGGCACTGATCTTTACTTTGTAAAGTTTCGGCGTCTCCGGCGACCAGCGTTCCAACCCTTTCACTTCAAACCGAATCGCGGCGCGTTCTCCGTCTCCGATTGTCGCGGTAGTCTTCGCGTTCAACTCGGGAATCTCGATCTGCACTTCACCGCCGGCTTGGCCGCCTTCGAGATGGACCCATCCCTCAATAATGTTTGCTTCCGTGCGGCTCAGATGCACATCGTACTGATCGATAAATCTCTCCGGCACCTCAATCAGCGAGACCGAGCGCGTCAGGCCGCCGTAATTCCACCAATCGGTCTTCAGCGTGGGAACGCCGTCCGCGAGACGCGTGTTATCGACAGCGGCAACCACAAAATTGTCGCCGCCATGAACCAATGCGGTCACATCGCAATTGAAGCTGGTGTAGCCGCCCTCGTGTTCGCAGGCCTTCTGCCCGTTGACCCAAAACCAGGAGCGATAGTTGGCGGCGCCAATGTGTAGAAAGGCGCGCGTGTGCTCTTTGGGCTGGTAAGTGAAGTCGTGCTCGTACCAGATGGTTCCTTCGTAATAAAGAAGTGAGGCGCGCTGCGTGTTCCAGTCGCCAGGAACCCTCAGCGCGGGCGATTTGGAAAAATCGTACTCGGTCGGTCGGGTGTCGCCGGGCTTTGCCTTCTCGTTGCGAAAGAATCCGAAGAAGCCATTCGCATAAGGATCGACGATCGTCTTCCACTCGCCATCGAGCGAGAGAGCGGGCCGAAGGTCGGCGCCTGTAAGCACAATAGGCGCGCTTCCTAAAGCAGGTGAGGCCCATGCGCCAGGAACGGCGAGCAGCGCGGCAGCAATTGCGGAAAGAAACATCCCGCGGGTCAAGAGTGCATTCAAACAAGTCAACAGACGGCGAAGTGAATGATTCATAGCGGACCTCGGCACTTTGGAATAAATGGGAGCGAAGATCGCACTTCAAAAAGAGCGCGCGGCTGCTCCGGGTGAACTGGCTATCTTATCGCTTTATAGGGGTTGGTGTATATTTTTGTTGAATCTAGTGAAGGACGGTTTCATGACCGAGAGACGCAGTTTGATCGAGAAGTTGGTAACGACGCTGCATCTCAATGTTGCGGAGCGAAAGTTGTTGGAGCCTGTGCCGGTTTCAAAATCTGAAATCAGCGCAGCAATCATGAGTGTTTTTAAGGAACTTGGACACTTTCCGCCGCAAGCGAGTGTTTGGCAACCTGGCAATTCGGTCTTTGAAGGATATTTTCTGGAGCTTCTAACTGATGGCAGGGTTCGACTCTTGTGCCAACGACACATAGCCACCACTCCCATGCAACTCGGCGGGCAGAGTTATGTGGATTTTTCCGACGCATCGCAAGCTATTGACGAGTTCATTATGCGAGAGTGGACGAGCAGGGATATTGATGGAATTCCATTTATTGAATAAGCCGGATTAAAAAATGCAATATGGGGACAGGCTATGTGGCCCATCCCCATATTCTTGTTCAACCAATCCTTCGCTTACGAACCCAGATACTCGACGTGCACATAGGTTCCGAGGCGGACGTTGTAGGCCAGGTACCAACCCTCATGGTCCGGGTCTTCGTAGATCACAATCTGATCGGTATCCCACAGCCAGCCGTCACAGAAGGCTAGGTCAAAGGGCGCAACATGCCAGTTCCATCCATTGAACCAGAAGCGATCCGGCCCGCCGCCGCCCAGCCGCCATACGTGTCCGCGGCCAAAACCGCCAGTGAAGCGGCCATGTGCCCACGGATGGTCAAGATGATAACTGGCATCGCCGCGACCGGTGTCATGGCCGACCCAGGTTTTGCCGTCCACATGCGGGACGTTGGGATGGCCATCCTGGTCGCTGTAATTGCGTTTGGGATCGGCAGCATGAGGCGCGCCGCCGTATGCCCTCGGCCCGTGAGCCGGAATCGCCTGATGGCCGCCTGAATGCGAATCTCCGTCATGATGCTGCGCGAATGCTGGAACGGATAAAACCAGCAACGTTGCCAAAACTAGCTGCATGGATTTCATTGAAACCTCCTGATGACCGCCTGCCCAAACCGGGAAGTTCCTTTCGCGGCGGGTCATCTTCAATAACATTAGATACAACCCGGCGCGACGAAGCAAGTTGCGGTGTGATGAATTCCTTCGCACGGCACAACTTATCGCGTCCGCCGCCATGCATAGAGCGGGAAGTGATTGGCCAGCTCGGCGACTTCACCGCGAATCCGCTCCAGGGCAGCATCGTCGTTGCGCCGCGCCAGAGCCTTTTCGATCCAGGCAGCGATCTGCTTCATCTCCGGCTCTTTCATGCCGCGCGTGGTCATTGCGGGCGTGCCGATGCGAATGCCCGAAGCCTTGAGCGGCGGATTGGTATCGTAAGGAATTGCGTTCTTGTTGACCGTGATGCCGGCCTTGCCCAGCGCCAGCTCGGCTTCGGAGCCAAGAATTCCCTTCTGGAAGACATCGACGAGCATCAGGTGATTGTCCGTTCCACCGGAGACGATGCGGAAGCCAGCCTCCTTGAGCTCCGCCGCCAACACCTGCGCGTTGGCCACAATTTGCGCGGCGTAAGTCTTGAACTCCGGACGCAGAGCCTCGCCGAATGCCACGGCCTTGGCCGCCACGATATGCACGAGCGGGCCGCCCTGCTGGCCGGGAAATACCGCTCTGTCAATCTCCTTGCCCATAGTCTGTTCTGGCTTGACGCCGACAACATAATCCTTGCCGCATACGATCAGCCCCGATCGCGGCCCGCGCAGCGTCTTGTGCGTGGTGGTGGTAGTGATATGCGCATGGGGAACCGGCGAAGGATGCACGCCGCCCGCCACCAGACCGGCGATATGCGCCATGTCGAATACATAGGTAGCCCCAACCTTGTCGGCAATCGCACGCATCCGCGCAAAATCCCAGAGGCGCGGATAGGCGCTGCCGCCGCCGATGATAACCTTGGGCTTTTCGCGCAGTGCTGTCGCCTCCAATTCGTCGTAATCGATCAGCTCGGTGTCTTTGCGCACGCCGTAGAAGGCCGTGTGATAGAGCTTTCCACTGAAGCTGAGCTTATGCCCGTGCGTCAGGTGGCCGCCGTGGGCCAGGTCGAGGCCAAGAATCGTGTCGCCCGTCTGCAAGACCGCCGCGTAGGCCGAGGCGTTGGCCTGCGAGCCGGAGTGCGGCTGCACGTTTGCATATTCGGCAGCAAAGATCTGCTTGGCCCGGTCGCGCGCCAGATTCTCCACCACGTCGGCGTATTCGCAGCCGCCGTAGTAGCGTCTTCCAGGGTAACCTTCGGCATACTTGTTGGTGAAGATGGAGCCAGCCGCCTCCAGCACTGCTTCAGAGACAAAGTTTTCGCTGGCAATCATCTCCAGCCCCTCGTGCTGGCGAAGGGTTTCGCGGTCCAGTGCTGCGGCCACGGCGGGATCGGCTTGGGCAAGGGTCAGTGACATACGGTCGCTCATACAAGAATTCTAGCGCCTTTACCCGTGGGGAGGCAGCGTGGCTTTCCACAAGAAAAATGCAATTATTTTCTGGTTGTGGTCAATAGTGGGCAGCGAAGAGACCCTGAGAAGCTCAATATGGCTCAATAAGGTCTTTTCTCAGATTTGCCTTCGCGCCGCCGCCGTCTCTTTGAGGCGGCGGTGCTGTCTGATCTGGTATCGTTTTCGTGTACCGGTCTAAATGTCATGCCGAACCTGCGTAATTTTATTTTGATGACCAACGTGGCATGGGCGCTTGCCTCTGCTCTGGCGCAGACAGCAACTCCGCCAAGCATCGACCCAGCCCTGCTGACAAAAGCAAGGAGTGGTGACACTGCGGCGCAAATCGAGATTGCCGGACAGTACACGAACGCTGCCGGTGCTCTTCAGCAGGATGCGCCCAAGCTCGCCGCTGCGGATTACAAGGAAGCGGCGGAGTGGTATCGGAAGGCTGCCGAGCAGGGTTCCATCCCCGGCGAGATGCATCTGGCCGCCTGCTATCGCGACGGCACAGGTGTAGCCCGCGATATGGCGCAAGCGGCGGAGTGGTATCGCAAGGCCGCCGAACAGGGAGACGTGACCGCGCAAGCCACCCTCGGCCTGCTCTACTCTCTTGGCCAGGGCCTTCCGCAGAGCTATGTCGAGGCATACTATTGGCTTGATCTGGCGGCGGCGGTGAAGGGGCCGAAGCAGGATCAGTACATTGCCAACCGGCAGATGGTGGGCACGCACATCACCACCGATGAATTGGCGGAGGTCAAGGATCGCGTGGCTGAGTGGCTGGCCGTGCATCCGCGTCCCGCGGGAACCGAGTAAGCGCCAGCCCGTATGCTCAAGACGATGCGACCTTCCCAGCTTCTTCGCACAATCCGCCTCTCTCTCGCCGTTGTTGCCCTCTTTCCTCTTGTGCCCGCAGTGTTTTGCGCGCAGGTTCCCGCCATCACGCTGACGCCGGATTTTGTCGAGGCTGGAACGCCGGTTCTGATTCGCGTAGAGTCAAGCGGCGCAACCGGGATCGACGGTGATTGGCTGGGCCGCAAACTGGAGTTCTTCCGCGGACGCGATGGCAAGGCTTGGTTTGCGCTGGCCGGCGCGGATGTCGAAGCGCCGGTGGGGCCGTCGGAGTTGAAGATTACGATTCATGAGGCGAAGGGCGCAAACACCGCCTTGAGCCGCACGGTCGAGATTCATCCCGCACATTACCGCACCAGCGAGCTGACCGTCGAACCAAAGTTCGTCTCACCCGGAGCGGAGGAGATGAAGCAGATCGAGGCTGACCAGCAGCTCAAGAAGAGAATCTTTGCAGCGAGCGGCGCCGATCCGCTCTGGTCGGGGAATTTTCTTGCTCCGGTCACTGCCGAGCCGACCGACAGCTTCGGCACGCGGCGCATCTTTAACGGCAAACTGGACTCGATTCACAAGGGGATGGACTTCCGCGCCGCTTCCGGGACGCCGGTTCGGGCAGGCAACAGCGGAGTGGTGGTGGTGGCGCGGCAGCTCTACTACGAGGGCGGCTGCGTGGTCATCGATCACGGCCTCGGCCTCTTCACAGTTTCGATGCATCTGAGCCGGATCGACGTGAAGGAGGGCCAGCACGTAGCAACTGGTGACCAACTCGGCCTGAGCGGAGCGACGGGCCGCGCCACCGGGCCTCATCTACACTGGGGCGTGCGCTGGCAGGGCGCGTACCTCGACCCGGCGAAGCTGCTGAAGCTGGATCTGAGCGCAGTGCGGTAAGTGGGCTACCGGCAAATTTCATATCATGGCTTGAGAACCAATTGAGTACCCGCCGTTCGTATTCGGCTGGATATGCTCCCGCCGCACCGCAATGGTCCGCTTCCGCTGGCTCCCACAACGAGATAAAGTGATTTCCAACTCGGCTATGCATCATGATTATTACTGAATGGCGGGCGGGAAGAATCGTATCTTTGAGACCATGAATCAACAAGACTGGAATGCTACTTGCCGCAACAGCATTTTCTGGTGACGCCTTTTCGAAGTCAACAGCATATTTCCAGCGCGCATAGAGGAAGCCAGCCTCAACAGCGGGACGTAGCAGCGTACGCCCCGCCCACGCTCCAGCATTGAGCCTCTCGCCAAGCCGGTCGTAGGAGGCTTCTCTGAAGCTGGCAAAGGACGACTCTGCAACTACGGCGCAGAATCCTGGCGTGATCGGGAGAGATTGCAGCAGGATTGCCGCACCCATTGATTCGCCAAGCCCATCAACGCAGCGAGGCGACTCAGATCGTTTGATCCAGTCGTACCAGAGGCGCAGATCGCCGGCTTCCTTGACTCCATAGGTTGCCAAGTCTCCCTCACTCGCACCATGCGCACGCGCATCAGGCAACAGCACAGCATAGCCGTGGCGCAGCAATAACTCCGCATTGCCAAGCATTCCGGCACGATTATCAGCTTGCCCGTGCAGCAGAATGACCGCATCGCCGTTGCTTTGCGAGGGGCGTAGGCTCCAACCTCGCAGAGTTGTTCCGTCGTTCGCTCGTACAGATACTTCCGAGAACTCTGCATGGTTGCGTTCAGCAATGATGTGGGCAAGCGCTACAGAGTTCGCTTCCAGCAAACGCCTTCCGGGATGCAACGCCCATTCCGTTGCAATGATCCCTATTGCCGCACAGAAAACGATCCAGGCCGCTATAAAAGCCGCGGCGGTGCGGAGAAGCAACTTCATACTCATGGTTCTTGGGTACGCGAGAGTTATGCGATCCGTTCCACGGGAGCCTGAACCTGAGCCACTCCTGCGGCTTTTTCTTCGCGCAGCGCCTTGAAGGCCCGATAGACAAATGATCCCATGTACCAGCCGTCGATGAACTTGTATGGCGTTTCGCCGGTGGTGTAGTGGCCGCAAGGCAGAACGCGCCGCTCGAAGTTCAGCCCGATGCGCTGGAAGGCATCTACGACTTGCAGCGAGTACTCTTTGGGGAAGGTCAGGTCGTAGTTGGCGTAGACCAGCAGAACTTTTTTGCGCGGGCCATCGACTTCCGGGCGCATGATCTTGTCGTAGTAGCAGCAGGGACTGGCCGACGCCCACAAGGCGCGGATGCGCTCTTGCGTCAGCCCGGCCTCTTCGAGCGCCTGCTTCACATGGCGCGTGCTTTGGCCGGCCCAGACGACATCTCCAAAGGCGGTGGATGCGTGGTTGAAGGCGTTGACTCGGAGGCGCGCGTCGTGCGCGCTGGCCAAAAAGGCGTAGCAGGAGCCGAGACTGGTTCCCAGCACGCCGAAGTGCTCATATCCCTGCGCCTCCAGCCAATCCACGCAGCAACGAATATCGACCACCGCCTGGCGGCAAGCAGAGAGCGTGCGTCCAATGTTGGCGCTGACGGCGAAATCCGAGCGCTCCAGTTCCACCGGCCGGCGAATGTCGTGATAGGGCTTGGAGAGGCGCAGCGCCGAGATGCCCATCTTGTTGAAGATAGTACACAGCGAGTTGTGACTGAAGGCGTCGGCATTCCACTGCGGCATTACAATGATGGCCTGCTTGGGACGGTGCGGGTCTTGGTGATCTGGCGCCGGATACCAGCGCGCATTGGCCAGATCGTTCTCCGGATAGGGTGTGCGCTCTGGCGAAGTGAAGCGCAGAAACTGCGCTGGCGGAATCTTGCCGTCGATTGCCATCTGTTTGATCGCCGCCGCCTGGGCCAGCGTCTCCGGGCGCACGTTGGTGGGAAAAAGTTCAGGAAACCGCTCTTCCAGTCGAAAGTCCGTGGGCCGCTTGTAGCCGAAGAAGGTGTCGCTGTGGCGGATGAGGAGCTGGTTGATCCGCGCCATCGCGGCCTCTGCGAGCGCGGGGTCAGCCGCCGTCTTCGCGTCCGGCACAGCCTCGGCAAAGCCATGCTCGCGCAGAAACGGCTCAATCCACTCGAAGCCCCACTCCAGCGGGCGCACCACGCGATTCTCGTCGCGCGTCGTCAGCCGCGTCTCCCACTCATACATCCAGCGTGCATAGCGTTGCTTGAACATTTTTATAGATCAATTTTAACAGCGTCGAGGAAAGATCATTCCGATCGGCCGATGCCGTGTTCCTGAATCCTCTTCATTGTCTGCCAGTAGTCGTTCAATTGAATGCGCCCTGTGCTGGATAGCTTCACTGTGGTGCGGGTCTTCTTTCTTTCCAATACTTTGTCGATGGAGACCAGACCCGCCTCTTCCAGCCGCGTAAGCTGCACTGAGAGATTGCCTTTGCTCAGTCCGGTCGCGGTCTGCAAAAAGGTGAAATCGGCGCTCGAACAGGCCGAGAGCACAGTCAAAATCGCCAGCCGCGCCGGTTCGTGGATGACGCGGTCAACCTCAGGAAAGCCGAACTGATTCTCAGGCATCGGCATTCTCATTGGGAGGCGTACACAGGCTCATCAGCAACAGGTGGTCGGCTACGCCCAATGCCAGCAAGACAACACATTGGATGGCGATAATGATTCTTCCATCCCCGTGGGCGATCTGAAGAAATAGTGCGGAGAAAATCACAACCGCACCGGCCAGCCCAAAATAGATGCGCCGCACTGGAGGATTCTCCGCGTTGAACAACGGACTTATCCAGACAATCGTGAAGACGTAAGGAAAAAATCCTCGGAAATGCGAGATAAAAATACAATAAAAAGCCCATATGCCGACGAACCAATAAAGACTCCAATAGACGCGGCTATCGGGCAAGGAAATCCATGTCGGATTGAGCCAGCCGAATCGATGGCGATAGTAGCGGCCGGCCAGCCACATGAAGAGGCCCATCAGACCGATTGCCGTCAGGAGGAAGAGAACTCGGAAATATCCCTTGGAGTAGCCAGAATCGAAGTAGATGTTCACCTGGAAGACGAGACCGCAGAGCCACAGTGGTGCGGTGCGAATGCCCTGAAGTTCGTAATAGTAGCGCGTGAGATAGGTCAGGCGGCTTTGGTCGTCCATGATTACGGTTTATATCATAAACCGGTTTGCATGGCAAGGTATTCATAGCGCGCCAGCGCCCTCTGCACCGCCGCTAGTGGCCCGCTTCAGCGCCAGATACTCCGCACCGACCCATCCCAAACTGAGCAGAGTAATCAGCGCGATGATTGCCTGCGAGATCACGCAGTAGAGGCACCAGGTCTCTAAAACAAGCTCCTCGATGGTCGTCAGCCGCAGGGCAAAGCCGAGTCCGATGAGAGCGCAGAGAAAGACCAGCGCCCGCTGCCGCCAGAAGGCCAGCCCGCCCAGCGCCAGATAGCCGGCAATGCCGATGGCCGCGACGGGAAGGCCCGCGATCTCGGCAAAGGGGCTGTGATTTACGATGCCGCAATCCCACTTCTCGTTGATGGAGCAGGGCTGGGGGTCGTTGCAGAAATGAACGTGCAGAGCCAGAGCGGAGACCACCACGCCGGCCAAAGCCAGGATTACAAGAAGATAGCGCATTCTTATTGGACGCGCCACCGGCCCATCCGTCGCAAGTTACTATGAACCCATGGACCTGCACCCCATCGGCCGCCGCGTAGCTTTCTTTGGGGGCAGCTTTGACCCGCCGCACCTCGGTCATCTCGCCGTGGCGCGAGCAGCCCAGACGGCGCTGGCGCTAGAGACCGTGCTCTTCACACCGGTGGGCGCGCAGCCGCTCAAGCCGCAAGGCTCGACAGCCAGCTTCGAGGACCGCGTGGCAATGACCCGTCTGGCCATAGAAAGCGAACCGGGCTTTGCCCTCTCGCTCGCCGACGCGCCCAAAACCTCAGGCGAGCCGAATTACACGTTGGAGACCCTCCTCGCCCTGCGCGCCGAACTGCCGTTCGGAGGCGCGCTCTTCAGCCTGATGGGCGCCGATTCCTTTGCCGCTCTCCGGCTCTGGCATCGCGCCGCAGAGATTCCCTTTGCGGCGCCATTGATCGTCGCTTCCCGGCCCGGCCAATCGCTTGACGATCTGATGGCCGCGCTGCCCGAAGGGCTTTCTGTTGTCTCCCTATCGAAGACTCATCGGCCCGCGCACGAGATCGAACTCCGCCGCTACCTCCTCGGCAATCCCGCAGGAGAGCTTGCGCCGCTCTACCTGCTCCCAGGCCTGGAGATCGAGATCAGCGCGTCGGAGATACGAGAACTGGCGCGCATCTCAGCCACAGGCCCATCGCTGGAAGGCCGACTGCTTCCCCCTCCCGTCTGGGATTACATCCGCACGCACGGCCTCTATCGTTGATTTGATTTGCTCCCGCCTCCGCGAGGGGCTACGATTAGGCTTGGAGAGCACTCTGACCGAATGACGACATCGCAAGAGCTACAGCAGACTCGTATCCTCGTGCAAGCCGCCGCCGCGGCTTGTGTAGACAAGAAAGGCGAAGAGACTCGCATTCTCGAGCTCGACCCGATCGACTCCGGCCTTTCCGACTTCTTTCTGGTCACTTCGGCCACCAATGATCGTCAGGCCATCGCCATCTCGGATGAGATCGAACACCGTCTCAAAAAGGAGTTCGGCGTTCTTCCCAACTCCGTCGAAGGCCGCCGCAAGGGCGACTGGATTCTCCTCGACTACGTGGACTTTGTCGTCCATGTCTTTTTGACTGAGCGCCGCGCCTTTTACGACATCGAGCGGCTGCGCAAATCGGCACGGCCGCTGACTCCGGCTGAATTCGACGCCGAGTTGAAGGCGGCTCTGGCCGAGAAGACCCTGGCCGCACGCAGCAAGGCCTCGGCAAAGACCAAGAAGGCTGCCGCGCACTCCAAGCCGAAAGCCGCAAGCGGGCCGGCGGCGAAGAAGGCCGCGAAAAAGAGCGCCGTCATGCGCAAAACCGCAGCTTCAAAGCCCAAGCCGGCAACGAAAAAAGTTGCGGCGAAGAAGAGCGCCCCCAAGAAATCCACGGCAAAGAAGAGTGCCGCGAAAAAAAGCAGCAAGAAAAAATCATGATTCGCGCGGCGGGGCCATCAGGAGCCGCTCAGAGGAGCTGTTTGCATCCCATGCGGCATCTGTGAGTTTGAATTGAATGAGAGAAGGTATGCTCGTCTCTATGAACATCACGCTGGCGTATGTGGGCGCGCAACTGAATGCGAAGGACGAATACGAGATACTGACTTCAGTCTATCTCGGACGCTGTTCGTCCTTTGCGCATTGCAAGAGCGAGGCCTTCCGCACCGAAGCCGCGCTGTTGGATTGGATCGAGCGGCTGCATGGGCGCACGCCGGCCATGATTGCGATGCTGGACAGCCGTGGAAAGCAGATGAGCTCCGAGGCTTTTGCCGCATGGCTGGGCGCGCGGCGCGATGAAGGCACGCAGCAGATCGTCTTTGCCGTGGGGCCTGCCAATGGCTGGTCCGAGATCGGCAGAACCCGCGCGCAACTACTGCTTTCATTGGGACCGATGACCATGGCCCATACGCTGGCGCGGCTGGTGATGGCCGAGCAAATCTACCGCGCCTATGCAATTCTGACCGGACATCCCTATCACGCGGGACATTGAAAGTGATGACTGATTCGCGTCGAGGACTGATCTTGATCAACACCGGCCCCGGCAAGGGCAAGACCACTGCCGCGATGGGCACGGCCCTGCGCGCCGTCGGCAACGGCATGAAAGTGCTGATGCTGCAATTTCTCAAAGGCTCCTGGCACTATGGCGAACTGGATGCTGTCGAGGCCTTCGGCGGAAATTTTGTCATGAAGCAGATGGGCCGCGGCTTTGTGAAGGTGGGCGGCGCGGAGACCGATGCGGAGGACATTCGCATGGTGGAAGCCGCTTGGGCCGAGGCGCGCGAGGCGATCTACTGCGGTGAGTGGGATATGGTGGTGCTGGACGAGATCAACTATGCCATCGGCTACAAGATGCTGGATCCCGCGATGGTCGCTGATGCCCTGCGCGGAAGGCCGGAGATGGTGCACGTGATCTTGACCGGCCGCAATGCTCATCCGTTGCTGGTGGATCTGGCCGATACCGTGACCGAGATGCGTGAGATCAAGCACGCCTACCAGAAGGGAATTCTGGCGCAGCGCGGGATAGAATACTGAAAGGGATCAGCAGCCAGATCGGTCGTAAGCAGCCTGCAATCCAGAAAACTTTGTTTCCTGCCAATCAGTCGTCGTTGGCCTTCAAGTTCGCTCGTCCCTTGTAGTTCTGATTCCCGATCCCTGTTTTGTGTGAGGTCGAATGTCCTGGTTCAAACGTGAAGGCGGCGAGTTCGGTCCCGGCCCCAAAAACGCCGCGGAGGCAGCCAAGTCCCGAGTGCAGACCGAGGGCCTGTGGATCAAATGCGTCGGCTGCCGCGGCGTGATCTGGAAGGCCGATCTGCTGGCCAACCAGAATGTCTGCCCAAAATGTCAGCACCACTTCAGGATCGGCGCCCGCCAGCGCATCGATCTGCTGCTCGCGCCCGGCTATGAGCTGGTAGACGGTGGTCTGCGCTCTACCGATCCGTTGAACTTCAGCGATGTGAAGTCCTACAAGGAGCGGCTGAAGAAGGCGCAGGAGCAGACCGGCTTGAATGACGCGATTCTGAATGCAGTCGGCCAGCTTGGATCGCATCGGGTCGTGGTTAGCGCAATGGAGTACGGCTTCATCGGCGGTTCCATGGGAGCCGTGGTGGGCGAGACGATTGCGCGCGCCGTAGACCGGGCGCGCCTGGGGCGAATGCCCTTGATTGTTGTGGCCGCCTCGGGCGGAGCACGCATGATGGAAGGTGTGGTGAGCCTGATGCAGATGGCGAAGATCTCCACCGCGCTGGCGCAGTTGGATGACGCCAGGGTGCCGTACATCTGCGTGCTCACCGATCCGACGACCGGCGGAGTCACCGCCAGCTTTGCCATGCTGGGCGATTTGAATATCGCCGAGCCGGGCGCGCTGATCGGATTTGCGGGGCCGCGCGTCATCGAACAGACGATTCGCCAGAAGCTGCCGGAGGGCTTTCAGCGCTCGGAGTTTCTGCTCGAAAAAGGCTTCCTCGATGCGGTCGTCCATCGCCGTGAATTGAAGTCCTACCTGGCGCGCGCACTGGATTTCCTGAAGGCTCCGGTAGTGAGCGCAACTGGCCAGGCCGGTTGATTGGGCTACTCCCATGAACCGCATAACCACTGAAAATGAGGAGTCAAAGCTCGTTTCGGCGGCAGAGCCGGCATGGCTGCTGCCCTTTGTGCCTCGTCGCGGATTGCGCAACGCTCACTTGCAGACGATCGTTGGCAACTTCCTTCCCCGGCCCGCCCTCGCTTTGCCCTCTCTCTCAGAGACGGTCGAGGTCGACCCGACCGACGGCAGCCGCGTGCTCTGCGATGGCCACTGGCAGCCGGAAGCGGTGCGCGCAGCACGGCTTACTCTTGTGCTCGTCCACGGCTTGGAAGGCTCCTCGGACTCACGCTACATTCAGGGAATCGCCGCGCGGGCTTGGGCTGCCGGCTGCAACGTCGTGCGCATGAATATGCGCACCTGCGGTGGCACAGAGATGCTGACGCCGACGCTCTATCACTCCGGCCTCTCTGCCGATGTGGGTGCGGTGGTCCGCCATTATTCCGCAAAATTTGCATTATCGCGCGTGGCGCTCGTGGGCTATTCGATGGGCGGCAACATGGTGCTGAAGCTGGCTGGCGAGTGGGGCAACGCAGCGCCGCTGGCTGCCGTGGCCGCAGTCTGCCCGGCAATCGATCTAGCTCCCGGCGCCGATGCCTTGCACGAGCCGGCCAACCGTCTCTATGAATGGAAGTTTCTGCGCGGCCTGCTGGCGCGTTACGCTCGTAAAACTGCGCTCTTTCCGGAGATCTATGCGAGCTTGAAGACCATCGGGCCGGTGCGCTCGATTCGTGAATTTGACGACAAGATCCTCGCTCGCTACTGGGATTTTCGCAATGCCGATGACTACTATCAACGCGCCGCCAGCTCCCGCGTGGTGGACCGGATTGCGGTTCCCACGCTGATCGTGCGCGCCGAGGACGATCCCTTTATCCGCCTGCTGCCGGAGACACGCCGGAAGTTGCTGGCCAACCGGCAGATTGTTTTTGTCGAGAGCCGCCACGGCGGCCACTGCGCCTTTCTCTCCCGCGATCCGGGCGATGAGATTCACTGGGCGGAGGCGACCGTGATGCGCTTTTTGTTGGCCGCGGCGGGCGAGTCTCATCAAAGCTGACGGCTGCGGCGCCGCTGCCAACGAGGCGAAACAAGCGCATCAGGCTGCGCCGGATGCATTCACGGATGCGCACAGCGGCCTATCGACGTTAGAATAAGCAGGTGCGGGCGAGTAGCTCAATTGGATAGAGCACCGGCCTTCTAAGCCGGGGGTTGTGGGTTCGATCCCCGCCTCGCCCACCACACCTAAAAATCGACATGGCAGATGGGACTTTCATCAGATCCTGAGAATCACCAAGTGCCATGAGAAGCTGTGCCTCGTTCATCGCTGCACTCTCGCGATGAGCGGATCTTCGGGCCAGACCGCGGTCACGGCCAGGATTGAACCATGCCATACGCCGGAAAGCTGGCCTGCTGACTCGCTGACTCGCTCTCCCACTTGCAGAGAATTACCCTCCCCCGGCGCACAATCAAAGAATGAACAATGTCCATCAATGCGCCGCCGCGAGTGCCTTAGTCCCGATCAGGCTACCCCTCCTTGCAGATCATTTATAGGCTATAGAATCAGCGCATTACAAAAAGCGTCCCTGCCAATTTTTCCGCGATATGAAATATCTCGGCCATTGACAACCTCAAGAACCCTTCGTAAGTGCAGAAAAACTCATCGATTCGGCCCAAAATACGGTGATATTGCCTCGCGCCAGCGCAACAATTTCTCTTCCCGCGTGACTCTCGCATTCGCCGGACTGGTCGAATCGAGCACGCGCTGCGGAATCGGCCGAATGCCAGCAAGCAGCGGCGATGCCTTCGCGCGAAAGAGCTTCTGCGCCGGCTGGCCGTTGAAGCAGATCAGCTCGATCTGCGGATGACTGGCGAGAAATGCGCGAAAATCATTGGCCTCGATGCTCTCGATCCGGATCTTCGCATCGCTGCTGCCCTCGCGCTCGGCGGCTCGGCAGACATCCCACAGTGCGATGCCGCTCGCGCGCAGCCTTTGCAGCCGCTCCGCATACGGCAGCTCTGGAGCGCTTCCGATCAGCTTACTCATGATCCACCAGAAGCTGTTCCTCGGATGCGCGTAGTATTCGCCTTGCTCTAGCGACCTCACGCTGGGCAGCGTGCCCAGGATCAGCACGCGCGCATTCGCGGAGGCAACGGCATCGAAGCTGAAGGATTTCATCGGCAGGTTTCCATTCCGAACAAATTCGCCCGCATCAGCGCAGCCTGTGGCCATGCACGAATGCGAGCAGCCGCAGCAGCAGCAACATGACCGCAATCCCAACTGCGCCGGTCAGCAGGATGCGGCGGGCCAACGGCATCGCAGGCCGCGATCCGGTTCGTTGCGATTTGCTGCGGCGTAACTTGGTTGGATGCGACATAAGAGATACAAAAATTGTGGCGAGACTCATCTTACCGCGAATCGCGCAGTTGTGTGCTCTGCCGGGCGCGTGCCAGCGCCATTCAGCCTGCTGATACAATAGAAGCTGCCGCGCTGTGCGGCGAATTGACTTATTCCGGTACACCAACCCCAGGCCTTGTTGGCCGAACCCAAGAGAAGGAAATCCGCACCTGTGACCCAGACGATACGCAATATCGCCATCATCGCCCATGTTGACCACGGTAAGACAACATTAGTTGACGCCATGCTGCGGCAGTCCGGCACCTTTCGCGCCAACGAGCAGGTAGCCGAACGGGTGATGGATTCAAACGAACTGGAGCGGGAACGCGGCATCACCATCCTCGCCAAGAATACGGCCATCGTCTTTGAGGGCGGCAAGATCAACATTGTCGACACGCCGGGACACGCCGACTTTGGCGGCGAAGTGGAACGCGCGCTGAAGATGGTGGACGGCGTGATGCTGCTGGTCGATGCTGCCGAAGGGCCGTTGCCGCAGACGCGCTATGTGCTGGCCAAAGCTCTTGAAGCCAAGCTCAAGCCCATCGTCGTCATCAATAAAATCGACCGGCCCGACGCGCGCGCACAGGAAGTTCTGAACGAAATTTACGATCTTTTCATCGACCTCGATGCCGACGAGACACAACTGGATTTTCCTGTGCTCTACGCAGTGGCCAAGGCGGGCACTGCGACCCTCGACATGGCGACTCCGGGCGTAAATCTGCAGCCCCTCTTCGAGTCGATCGTCGCTACGATTCCGCCCGCCACCGGCGACTCCGATGGCACATTACAGATTCTCGTCACCAATCTCGATTACTCCGATTACTTTGGCCGCATTGCCATCTGCCGCGTCTTTCAGGGCACGCTGCACGCCGGCGACGACGTAACCATCTCCAAGCGCGACGGCACATTGCAAAAGACGCGCATCACCAAGCTATTTACCTTCAGCGGCCTCAAGCGCACGGAGACGACCGAGACCGCGATGGGCGATATTGTGGCCGTGGCCGGCGTAGAAGGCATCACCATCGGCGAGACCATCACCAGCGTCGATAACCCCGCGCCTCTGCCGCTGATCGTCATCGACGAGCCGACGATTGCCATTCAATTCAGCGTGAACAATTCGCCCTTCGCCGGTCGGGAAGGCCAGTACGTCACCAGCCGCAATCTGCGCGAGCGCCTGGAAAAAGAGTTGCTCACCAATGTCAGTATTCGAGTGGAAGATACTGGCTCGCCCGACACATTCAAGGTGCTGGGACGCGGCGAACTGCAACTGGCGATTCTCATCGAGATGATGCGCCGCGAGGGCTTCGAGCTATCCGCCGGCCGCCCGGAGATCGTCACCAAGACGGTGGACGGTACGCGCATGGAGCCGGTCGAACACCTGACCATCGACGTGCCCGAAGCTTACACCGGCACGGTGATTGAGAAGCTCGGGCCGCGCAAGGGCGAGATGACCAAGATGCACAACCACGGTTCTGGCCGTGTACGCATGGAGTTTCGCGTGCCCAGCCGCGGCATCATCGGCCTGCGCAGCGAAATGCTCACTGAGACGCGCGGCACGATCGTGATGAACGCGCTCTTCGACGGCTACATTCCCTATCAGGGCGAGATTCCGCAGCGGCCCACCGGCGCGTTGATCTCCGACCGCCAGGGCCTCACTACAACCTATTCGCTTAATGGATTGCAGGAGCGGGGAATGTTGTTTGTGGGCGCGGGCGTCGAGGTCTACGAGGGTATGATCGTCGGCGAACACTCGCGCGACAACGACCTCGACGTGAACGTCGTCCGCGAAAAGCACATGACCAATATGCGCGCATCGAGTGCGGATGAGGCCATCCGCCTGGTTCCTTATCGCGCCTTGAATCTGGAGCAGGCCATCGAGTTCATCGCCGAGGACGAGATGGTCGAGGTCACTCCCAAATCGCTGCGCCTGCGCAAAAAAGTCTTGCAGCAGAACAAGCGTCCCAAGCGCTGGGAGAAGAACGCCGAGTAAGTCGATTGGCTTTCTGCTAAGCTATCTATCCATTTGGGTGGATTCTTCGCTGACGTTCATAAAATGCGCTAAATTCCGCTCCCGGATTTGGGTCTCTCCGGCTCGCCCAGCCAGCACAGAACCGTCTCTTCGATCAGGCGGCAGGAGCCGGGCATCGCCGACCTCACCGCGCCGCTGAAGGTTTCGCCCAATTCCGTTGAACCGGCGCCCACGGTCAACAGTTGCGCATTCCGCGGCGAGGAATCGTAAAGCGCATGAGCCAGCGCGAGCAACTCCGCCGCACCCTGATGATGTGTCGCCAGCCCCTGATTGCCGGAGGCCGCTTCCACACCCCTCAGCCTCACCGATCCCGGCTCGGAATCGACCGAGCAATCGATAAAGAGAACAGATTCGGCGCGCGCCACGTCTTCACTCAGCTCCGGCGTCCACTGCTGGCGGGCAAGGATGCGCACACCGGCTTGCCCGGCGAAGCGCCGCCCCGCCCAATCGGCAAGCCAAAGCCCGATGCCATCATCTCCGCGCAGCGTATTGCCGCAGGCTAGGATGAGGCATCGGGCCGGAGTTGATGTCATGAATGCACCGTGTAGGAATGGGACTCGGAAGAAGTCCTATTTTTTGGGCTTCGATGTGGCAAACTTCCATGCCTTGATCCGGTACTTGCCGTCTTTTTCTGCTAATTGCGAAAAATCGAAAGAAGCGATGCCCATATTCATATTACCGATCACATTGACTGCGGCCTCAAAATAGTAGATCTTGCCGGCCTCGGCGGTGAAGGATGCCATTTGGGTGAATGTCTTCTTCATTCGGTTTGGGGCCGACTGCATACTAGCGCAAAGATTATGATCTCCGGGGTCCACTGTCACTGTGAAATAAGAGTCGCCCTTCGTGGCACCCGCCCAGGCGCCATCAACCCCAAAGCGGGTTGTCGATTGTACCTTCATTTCATTGGGCATGGATTCAGAAAAAACGATCAGCGCCTTGCCCTCTGCCAGAGCGGGCAGGCCGGGATTGTCTTTCTCCTGTTTTGCATCGAACTGAATGCTGTCGTCGCCACAGCCATCGGGCAGAATAGCCTTGGATCTCGCAAGAGCTTGCGTCGCTGGAAGCAGCGATATACAGAGGAGCAAGAGAGCAATTCTTGGATTCATGGGATCCATTCTATGGGAGTATATGACAAATGCGCCAGCAACTATTCTGGAAGTGCGGAAACATCCAAATTAAAGTGGCTTTAGCCACTGAGGGAAGGCAAGTGGTGATATTACATTCCCTCAGATGCTAAAGCCCGTACTACTAACTGCTTCCTGGCGGCACGACTAAAGTCGTGCCCTGTTACAAAACCGCATTTGTTACCGGATCAACTGATCCACAACCTCACCGTCGGCGTTGACCAAAGTCATCGCCAGCGGCATTTGGCCGAAGGCGTGGGTCGAGCAGCTCAGGCAGGGATCGAAGGTGCGGATCACGGCCTCGACGCGGTTCAGCGCGCCCTCGGTGAACTTGCCGTCCTTCACGTACGACTTGGCCGATTGAAGAACGCCCTTGTTCATCGCGTTGTTGTTATGGCCGGTGGCAACCACCAGATTCGCCCAGGTGATCTTGCCGTCCTCGTCCACCTTGTAGTTGTGGAAGAGCGTGCCGCGCGGCGCTTCGATCTGGCCTGCGCCTTCCAGGCGGTTGACGCCGGCTGTAGCGCGCACGTGCTTGTCCAGAATCAACGGATCGGTGAGAATCCGCTCGATCATCTCGACGCCGTAAAGCGCCTCGACCAGCCGCGCGTGATGGTAGTGGAAGGAGCTTTCGACGGGACCAACGCTCATCTGCTTGAAGAGCGCCAGCTCCGCGTCCGCCTTGGGAGTGCCCATCGATTTGACGATATTCAGCCGCGGCAGCGGGCCGACGCGATAGCTGCCCTCCGGGTAGCCGAGCGGCTTGTAGTAGACGAACTTGGTGTAGCTGTAGTTTTCGACGGCTTCGCCGATCACCTCGGAGAAGCGG
Source organism: Occallatibacter sp. (assembly GCA_049587335.1). Lineage (GTDB taxonomy): Bacteria > Acidobacteriota > Terriglobia > Terriglobales > Acidobacteriaceae > Telmatobacter. The sequence goes on from JBAVDS010000049.1 coordinate 99,874, forward strand.
CTGGCAGTAATACCGTCCTCGATGATCTTGCCCTGCGGATCGATCAGCCGCAGCGCGCCATCGGTGAATTCGATGGATTCATCTTCGTTGATGAGGCCCAGGTAATTCGACGGGAAGTTGGCGAAGACCTCGATCTCCTGCTTGAAGTTGCCGGCAATCTGTTTGTAGGCAGTCAGCGCCAGTTGGACATTGGCATAAGCCTCCGGCAGCATCGCCAGAATCTCGTCGCGGTGGGCCAAAGCCAGCGGTTCAGTCACGCCGCCTGGAACCACCCATCCCGGATGGATGCGCTTGTTGCCAAGCAGTTCAATGATGTGCTGGCCAAAGCGGCGCAGGCCGATGCCGGCCAGGCCGAGATCGGGCCGTACCGCGGCAACACCGAAGATATGGCGCTGAGCCGGATCGGACTCCATGCCCAGCAGCAGATCGGGCGATGAGAGATGGAAGAAGCTCAAGGCGTGCGACTGCACCATCTGCGCCAGATTCAACATACGCCGCAGTTGCGCGGCAGTGTGCGGAATGCGCACTGACATGATGGCTTCGCAGGCCTTGGCCGAGGCAATCAGGTGAGAGACCGGGCAGATGCCGCAGATGCGCGCCATCAGGCTCGGCATTTCGTAAAACGGACGTCCTTCGGAGAACCTCTCGAAGCCGCGCACCTGTGTGACGTGGAAGTTGGCGTTCTCCACCTGGCCCTGACTGTCGAGTTGGATGGTGATCTTGCCGTGGCCTTCCAAGCGTGTAACGGGATCAATGGTAATGGTTTGGCTCATGGCTAAGCTCCAAAGCGGGTGAGCGCCGGAATATCCAGCGGAGCACCGGTTACCAGCGCGACCAGCGCTGTGTGAAAGGTATCGGCTGAGGGTGGGCAGCCGGGCAAAAAGACATCCACCGGCACGAACTCGTGGATGGGCCGCACAACCTTGAGCAGCTTGGGCACCACGACACAGGGAATCTGCTTCTGGAGGTCGGCATTCTCAATATATGCACGATCCAGAATCGCCTCCGGGCCGATGGGGTTGCGCATCGAGGGCACGTTGCCCGCGACCGCGCAATCGCCCATGGCGATCAGCATCTTCGAGTGGGCGCGCACCTTTTTGATCTTGGCCTCGTCATCCACCGAGGCCACGGCTCCCTCGACCAGAGCGATGTCCACCTCGTCGGGAAAGACCTTCGCGTCCACAATGGGGCTGTAGACCACTTCGATCAGCTCCGCCAGCTTGAGGAGCCGCTCATCCATGTCCAAAAACGACATATGACAGCCGGAGCATCCGTCCAGCCACACTGTTGCCACCTTCAGTTTGCTCATTGCGCTTCCCTCATCAGGTTCAGGTAAGGCAGAAAATCGGGATACTTGGGATGATCGGAGCCGATCTTGCTCTTGTCGAAGAGCGCTCCAGTGGGACAGACCTGCACGCATTTTCCGCAGCGCGTGCACGCCGATTTTCCCCAGTCGTCGTGCAGATCGGTAATCACAATCGAATCGATGCCGCGTCCCATCACATCCCAGATGTGCGCCCCTTCGATCTCCGCGCAGACCCGCACGCAGCGCGTGCACAGGATGCAGCGGTTGTGGTCCACCGTAAAACGCTCATGCGAGGCATCCACAGACAGATCGGGATTGCGGTAAGGAAGGGTGATATGCGTCAGCCCCTGCGACTGCGCCATGGATTGCAGCTCGCAGTGGCCGTTGGAGACGCAGACCGCGCAGATGTGATTACGCTCGGCAAAGAGCAGCTCCAGAATCAAGCGGCGATGCTTCTTGAGCCGCTCGGAGTCGGTGGTGACCTCCATGCCTTCATGGACCGTGGCCACGCAGGCCGGCAGCAGCTTGTTCGAGCCTTTGATCTCCACCAGGCAGAGCCGGCAGGCGCCCACGTCGCCCAGGCCGTCCAGATGGCAGAGCGTGGGAATGTTGATCTCATTCTCACGCGCCGCTTCCAGAATGGTCTGGCCGGAGCGAGCGCTCAGTTCATGCCCGTTGATGATCAGTGTTTTAACGCCCATGCTTTCACTCATGCCAGCACCTCCTTGGAATCGGCGACAGGCACGGATGCAATGTTGCAGACGCCAGCCGGACAGCGTTTGTGTACGATGTGTTCGATGTACTCGTTGCGGAAGTACTTCAGCGTGCTCAGCACCGGATTCGGCGCCGTCATGCCCAATCCGCACAAGCTTGTTTCCTTGATGGTTTCGCAGAGGCTGACCAGCAGCTCCAGGTCTTCCATCGTCCCGCTTCCTGCGCAGATGCGAGTCAGCAGCGTGTACATCTGCGCCGTGCCCGCGCGGCAGGGAATGCACTTGCCGCAGGATTCGGAGCGGCAGAAATCAACGAAGAACTTGGCCACGTTGACCATGCACGAGGTGTCATCCATCACGATCATGCCGCCCGAGCCCATGATCGAACCGACCGCCATCAGCGCGTCGTAGCTGACGCCCAAATCGAGCATATCGGCGGGAATGCAGCCACCCGAGGGTCCGCCGGTCTGCACCGCCTTGAAGGTGTGTCCGCCCGGTACGCCGCCGCCAATCACCTCGATGATCTCGCGCAGCTTGATGCCCATCGGCACTTCCACCAGCCCGGTGTTGGTGATCTTGCCCGTCAGCGCAAAGACCTTCGTTCCTTTGCTTCTCTCCGAGCCCATATCGGCAAACCACTTGCCGCCATTGCGCACGATCGGCGCGATGTTGGCGTAGGTTTCCACATTGTTCAGAAGCGTCGGCTTGCCCCACAGTCCGCTCACCGCCGGATACGGAGGCCGCGTCTTGGGTGTGCCGCGCCGTCCCTCGATCGATGCCAAGAGCGCCGTCTCCTCACCGCAGACAAAGGCTCCGGCTCCCAGGCGAATCTCCACATCGAAGTTGAAGGGCGTGTTGCAGATGCTGTTGCCCAGCAAGCCCCGCCGCCGCGCATCGCGCAGCGCCGTCGTCAGCCGCGCAACGGCCACCGGATACTCGGCGCGCACATAGATGAAGCCCTTGCTCGCGCCCACCGCATAGGCCGCAATCGCCATGCCTTCAATGACGCGGTGCGGATCGCCTTCCATCACACTGCGGTCCATGAACGCGCCGGGATCGCCTTCGTCGCCGTTGCAGACCACGTACTTCAGGTCGCCGCTGGCCTTGGCCACCGTCCCCCACTTCAATCCGGTGGGATAGCCGCCGCCGCCGCGCCCTCTCAGGCCGCTCTCGGTGATGCGATGAATCACGCCGCTGGGCGTCATCTCGGTCAGCGCCGTCAACAGCGCCTTGTAGCCGTCACGTGAGATATAGTCGTCGATCTTCTCCGGATCGATATGTCCGGCATTCTCCAGCACCACCCGCACCTGACGGTCGAAGTGGTCGTTCAAATCGCATTGCAGTTCGGGAACCGGCGCTCCGCCCAGGCTCTTCACGATCGCCTCGGCATTCGTATCCTTCACGTGGTGATAAAGATGCTCTTCCGGATCGACGCGCACCAGCGGACCGGAGGAACACGGTCCCATGCAGCCGGTGCGGCGAACCAGCACGTTCTTGCCGGAGGCTTCAGCCGCCTTCACCAGAGCATCCCGCAAACGATCCGCGCCCTGGCTCATGCACGCCAGGTCCATGCAGACGTTCACTTCAAAATCGTATTTATCGTTCTCTTGACAGACGCTTTTGGCAATCTGCTCGAGCTCTTCAATCGTCATTCCACCGCCCACCTTTCCAGTTGCTCGAGCATCTGCTCCTCGCCCACTTCGCCCATCACTTCACCGTCGGAGAGCACCACCGGAGCGCGGCTGCACGCGCCCACGCAGCGCGCCGTCATCAGGCTGATCTGCCCATCGGCGGTGGTCTGCCCCTGGCTGATGCCCAGACGCTTTTCCGCCACGGCCACCAGCTTGTCGGCACCCTTGATGTAGCAGGCCGTGCCGGCGCAAACCGTGATCGTGTGCTTGCCGGGAGGTTTCAGGCTGAAGTAGTGGTAAAACGTCACCACGCCGTAGGCCTGGCTCAGCGGCACTCGCAAGGAACGTGCCACAAAACGGATCGAGTCGTCGTCCAAATAACCGAAGGCGGACTGTACGGTATGAAGCGTTTCAATCAGCGCATGGCGGGCAAAGCCATTCTTGCGCATGGTGCCGTTCACGATCTTCCATCGTTTATCATCGCTCGGCAGAGGCGGCGGTGTGAATGCTGACACATTTCCTCCCGTGAATCGAACAAGACGCGTAGCGGCGCCTGGATCAGTCTCTAACTATTGTTACGGCCCCGGCCCCGGTTTATTCGGTGATCCCGATCACTTGCTATGGTAACTGATTCATTCTTTCAGCGCTATGAACGCGCCTTCCGGTTTTGGTATGGAAAAATCCCGCTTTTCCGGCGACAGAAGGCCCGCCGCGCCTATCGCGCCGTAACCAGCTGAATCTGGTAATCCCGGTAGTCGATCGTCACCGTCGTCCGCCCCAGAATGAAACTGTCGGAGACGGCCCGCGCCTTCGTCGCCATGCCGAAGCCCTTGATGCTGACGTACTCGCGCATCACCTGCGCCGCTCCGGTAAGCATCGAGGGACTCGCGGTCGCATTTCCCTCCAGCCGGACGATCATGCCGTCTTGCGCATCCACCCACAGCGTTCCTTCGATCATGTTGGGCGCCTTTCGCCTGGGATGGATCGCCAGCGCAAAGCACTCTCTTCCATCCACTTGCTGCGCGCCTCCCGGCTTCAACGTCATCTCGTAATTGGCCGAAGTGAACCACGAATGCTCGCGGATGCCGGGCAGGTTGATCTGCTTCTCGTTTTCGAGCAGCGTATGCAGAACGCGGGTGCGAATCAGCCCTGAGCCGGACTCCGAGAGAATGGTGTAGCTCTTGCCCGTCTCCTTGCGGTAATCGGTCCTGACCGTCATCTCCGCCGCCGGATGCGTCTCATCCTTGCCCCGGTAAACGGCATAGTGCTCGGTCACGCTGTAGCTTGCAATGCCATCCGTCCGTGCTTTGACCGCCGCATCCACCCTCTGAATCACCGCCGCCTCCTCCGCCCGCTGCGCTCGAAGGCCGCTCCCTCCCAGTCCGGCAACGAGGCACACCGCCGCTGTCCATTTCAGAATGCTTCCCGATAAACCCATCTGCTGGCGCCTCCTCGTCTGCCGCTTCTTCCAGAGTATGCCCTCCGCTCCGGTTTGACCTGCTCCAGCCTCTCGGACAAATGCGCTATGCTGGTCTCCGGTATCAGGCTTTCTCTATGGCCGAAGAAACCCACCCAATTCGGGAGCGGCTGGAAGTACGGGTCAGCGGCATCGTCCAGGGCGTTGGCTTCCGGCCCTTTATCTACCGTCTCGCCCATGAGCAGGCGCTCGCCGGCTTTGTCGGCAACGATACCGGCGGCGTAATCATTGAGATTGAAGGGCCGAAGGAGCGCGTGGCTGCCTTCCTCGCCCGCTTGCGCTCTGAGCCGCCCCCGCTGGCGCGCATCGACTCGATTGCGGTCCAAGCTCTGGCTCCGGCTGGCGATGCGGAGACAGGCTTCCGGATCGTCTCCAGCAGGGTCGCGGGCCAGGTCAATACCGGCATTCCCGCCGATGCGGCCACATGTTCCGATTGTCTGCATGAGCTGCTCGATCCCCAGGACCGACGCTTCCTCTATCCCTTTTTGAACTGCACCAACTGCGGGCCGCGCTTCACCATCACTCGCCGCATCCCCTACGACCGCCCGCAGACCTCGATGGCCAAATTTCCCATGTGCCCGGCCTGCCAAGCCGAATACGACGATCCACTCAATCGCCGTTTCCATGCACAACCCAATGCCTGCTATGAATGCGGGCCGCATATATGGCTGGTCAACGCCGAGGGGAAGTTGTTATCGGAGGAATCGCTCGCAACGCCAGATAACTCCGCCAACCCAGCTAACCCCGCTATCGCCCAAACCATCAACCTGCTCCTCTCCGGCCACATCCTCGCCATCAAAGGCATCGGCGGCTTCCATCTCAGTGTGGATGCAACCAATCAGGCCGCGGTGATGCGCCTGCGCGAGCGCAAACGCCGCTATGGAAAGCCGCTGGCAGTGATGGTGCGCGATCTCGATGCGGCGCGCGCGGTCTGCGCTTTGACCGCCGAAGAAGAAGCTCTCCTCACCACGCCCGCCCGCCCCATCGTCCTTGCTCGCCGCCCTCCCGATTCCGCGATTGCCGAGGACGTTGCGCCGGGAATTCCCTGGCTCGGCATCTTTCTGCCCTACGCTCCATTGCACCATCTGCTCTTCGCCGATCCGCGCATCCACGCTCTGGTGATGACCTCCGCCAACCTCAGCGAAGAACCCATCGCCATCGATAATGACGAAGCCCGCGCCCGGCTCGGCAACATCGCCGACGCCTTCCTGATGCACGACCGCGAAATCCTTCAACGCTGCGACGATTCGGTGACGGCCATCGTCGATGGCGCGCCCCAGTTTCTTCGCCGTGCCCGCGGCTTTGTGCCACTGGGAGTTCCATTACCCTTCGACGCTCCTCCCCTTCTCGCCGTCGGCGGTCACTTGAAGAATGTCTTCACCCTCGCCTCAGGCCGCTTCGCCTATCAGAGCCAGCACCTCGGCGACCTGGAAAACCTCACCGGACTCGATTTCTTCCGCGAATCCCTCGACCACCTCATGCGGACATTTGAAATAGTCCCGCAAGCCGTCGTCCACGATCTCCACCCCGGCTATCTCTCGACCCAATGGGCGAAGGATTGGGCCGCCGAACGCAACCTCCCACTGATCGCCGTCCAGCATCATCATGCTCACATCGCTGGCTGCATCGCCGAGCACGGCCTCACCGCTCCAGTCATCGGTCTCGCCCTCGATGGCACCGGCTACGGCAGCGATGGAAAGATCTGGGGCGGTGAAGTGCTGATCGCAACTTTGGCCAGCTTCGAGCGCTTCGCACAGCTCGAATATGTACCGATGCCGGGCGGTGAGAAAGCGATCAAGGAACCCTGGCGCATGGCCTTTGCGCATCTGCGCGCAGCGGGATTCGATCTGGAATCTGCGGCATCACTCTCGGGCGCAACCGTGCAAGAGGCGCGCGTGCTGGAGCGCATGATCGAACGCAGAGTGAACGCCCCGCTTACCTCGAGCCTGGGCCGCCTCTTCGATGCCGTCGCCGCGGTTGTTCTGAATCGCCGCACCGTCGATTACGAGGCGCAGGCCGCCATCGAACTCGAAGGTCTCGCCATCGATGAATCCGATAGATTGCATGACTTGGATTATGTTCCCGAGTATTGGGGCTCTGGAACTTGTGCGGACATCTTACCCGACGGTTCGAATATCATTCAAACAAGGGTTATTTGGGAAAAATTGGTCGATAATCTGCAAAGAGGCCTTCCCAAAAAACGTATAGCTTCTCAATTTCATTCTGGAATCTCAGAAGCATTGATAGGAGCCGCAGCGGATGCATGTCATAAAACCGGCATTCAGCAAGTCGCTCTCAGCGGCGGCTGCCTCCACAATCGCCGCCTCGCCCGCCTGCTGCGCCAGGGGCTTGAAGATATGGGTTTCCATGTCTTTCAGCATCGCAACGTCAGCCCCGGCGATGGCGGCCTCAGTTACGGCCAGGCAGCAGTCGCGTCGGCGAAGCTCCAGTCCGTTTCTGAATCTCTTCCCGGCTTGCGGAGAATTACCTCTCACCGGCGCACGATAAACGAATAAACAATGTCCATCAACGCGCCGCCGCGAGTCTTGTTCCCTGATCCCTGATCCCTGGTCCCTCCGCCCCCACCCCTCCCTACAATAGAAAGTACTATCAGTCTTCATCTCTCTGAGTTCTAATCAAGTTATGACCGACAAGGAACTCATCGCGCGCATTGCGCGTTCGGCAGGCCAAAAAGCCGGATACAAGCAACTGGTGCGCGAGTTATCGCTCAGCGGCGGACGCGAACGCCGTCTGCTCCTGGAGCAACTGGCGCGGCTGACCGTGCGCGGCGCGCTGACCAAGCTGGACCGTGAGCACTGGAGCATTCCCAGGCCGCTCGGCGCGGGCGGAACGCGCGACAATCTCGCCGCCGGACGCCTTGATCTGCACCGCGACGGATACGGCTTTGTCCGGCCGAATGCGCGTCAGGCTTCCAAGACGCTTGCTCCTCAAGAGGACATTTTCATTCCGCCCAACGAGATCAACGGCGCAATGCAAGGCGATCAGGTGCTGGTCGAAGTCGAACCGCCAAAGGCCGACGGACGCCGCATGGGCCGCATGGTTAGAATTCTCGAACGCCGCAATCCGACCGTCGTCGGCGTCTTTCACTATGCAAGGTCCGACCGTGCAGCGGGAAACATCGTTGTTCCCTTCGACGAGCGCATGACGCAGCCGATCCTGATTCCCGATGGGCAGGAGATTCCGCCGGTGAGCGATGCGGCGGCGCATCGGGTGCTCGGCTATGAAGCAACAGCAGCAGACGACGACAACCTCGAAGGCCTGGTCGTCGATGTGGAGATCACACGCTGGCCCACGCCAACGCGTCCGCCAACCGGCAAGGTGATTGAAGTCCTCGGCTCTCCTGACGACTTCGGTGTCGATGTCGAGATGATCATCCGCAAGCACCAATTGCCGCGCATCTTTCCCGAAAATGTCTTGGCCGGGGCGCGCGCCGTTGCTCATCTTGACGCCGATGAGATTGCCCAGCGGCAGGATTTTCGCTCGCTGCCTATCGTGACCATCGACGGCGAGACGGCGCGTGATTTCGACGATGCGGTTCTGGTTACAGAGCGCGACGGCGGTGGTTATGAGTTGCAGGTTCACATTGCCGATGTGGCCGAATATGTACGGGCAGGAACGGATTTGGATTTGGAGGCGCGGCTGCGAGGAACCAGTGTTTACTTTCCCGATCGTGCAATTCCGATGCTGCCGCAGGAGTTGTCGACGGGGATTTGCAGCCTGCGACCCGGCGAAGATCGCCTTGTACTGAGCTGCATCATGCAACTTGATCCCAAAGGACGCATTGTGAGCTACGAGATCGTTGAGGGCGTGATCCGCTCGGCGGCGCGAATGACTTATACCGCGGTGCACGCGATTCTTGAGGAAGATGCGGAGACGCGCTCGCGCTACGCCAGCCTCGTTCCGGATTTTGAGCGGATGCGGAAGCTCGCGGGGCTGATGAACAAGCGGCGCGAGGAACGGGGCAGCATCGATTTCGACCTGCCGGAGCCGGTGATCGAATTCGACGAGCTGGGGCAGATGCGTGGCGTGACCAAATCTGAACGCACCTGGGCGAACCGGCTGATTGAGGAGTTCATGCTCGCCGCCAATGAGTGCGTGGCCACATGGCTGGAGGATTTGGGCGTGCCTTCGATTTACCGTATTCACGAGAAGCCGGAGCCGCGTCGCGTCGTCGAATTCGAGGAGCTGGCGGCCAGCTTCGGCTACTCGCTCGGTCTGGGCGCGCTGCCGGTCAAGCGCATCCAGACACACGGCGACCGGCGCGATGTGCAGCGCACGGGGCGCAAGGCACACACACACGAGGTGGCGGAGGATATTCCAGTAACGCCTCGGATGTATCAGAAGCTGGCCGCGCGCATCGAGGGCAAACCGGAGGAGCGAATTCTAAGCTACCTGATGCTGCGCTCGCTGCGGCAGGCGCGCTACTCAGAGGTGAACGAGGGGCACTTTGCGCTGGCTGCGCCGAGTTATACGCACTTCACTTCGCCGATCCGCCGCTATCCGGATCTGATTGTGCATCGGATTGCGAAGGCGCTGCTGAGAGAGGGCGCGCTTGGCGAAGGCGTGGTCGCGGAGGGACGGCAGAGTTCGCCCTGGACGCATCCCAACGAAGGCTTGGGCGGCATCGTAATTCACCGAGGCAAAAAGCCTCGCCACGTTTCTGAATTCTCCGGCGAGCCGCCCATCCCTGAAGCCGAGCTGGCGCAGATTGCCGAGGAGACGAGCCAGACCGAGCGTCGCGCCGCCGAGGCCGAGCGGGAGCTGGTGGAGTGGAAGAAGGTGCGCTTCATGCAAGATCGTGTCGGCGAGGAGTTTGCCGCGCTGGTGCTGAATCCGGCCAAGTACGGCCTCTTTGTCGAACTGACGAACCTGTTTGTCGAGGGGCTGGTGCCGATCGATTCACTGCGCAACGATCGCTACACCTGGCGCGAGAATACACATGAGATCATCGGCGAGCGGACGGGACGGCGTTATCGCGCCGGCGACCGGGTACAGGTGATTCTGGACAGGATTTTGACGGCGGAACGCAAGCTGCAATTCTCGATTGTCGAAGAAGGTATTCCCCTGACCGGCAGGAAAACCGTACCAGCCAAGACAAAGAAGAGCAGGCGCAAAGACAAATCTGCTCCAACGGGTGTGAAACCCAGAAGGAAGTTTGGCAAGAAAGGCAAGCGGCGTTGAGTTCTCCCCACGCGCCGCTTGCGGTGAAACCGGGAGACTCTTAGTCCGCAGCCTGCCTTTCGGCCAGAGTGCCTAGAACGGGCAGCTTGATCCGCTTTCCGTTGATCGCCATGATTGCACAGAAGATCCACACCAGCACCCAGAGTGCCCAAACAAGCCACGTTATGGCCAGGTATGGGAATGTCCCAAAGAACAAAACCGGCTTGACAGCCATGCCCAACAGGGAGGTGGCCATATAAAACACGCATGAGAGGAAGATGGACTGCCATGCGTGATAGCGCACGTAAGAGCTTTTGTTGTAGGGTTTGAGGACCAGAAAGGCAACGGCCGGAACGAATGTGATGTAACTGAGGGCGGCGATGGTGTTGTCAGAAAAGCCCGATGGCTTGGTGTCAGGCATGGTGATTCCTTTCGTGTCGAGAGTAAACTCCGAGAGCGAATGCTCCGCGCCCGCCAATCTTCGCCTGGGAAGGAGCGCGAAGTACAAGACGGCCAAAGACGCGGCTTTGAATCGAGATAAGGAAAGCGTTTGTACGCGTCTTTGTCAAGAAGAAACTGATCTTGGGAAATCGGAAGAGCAATGGGTGGCGCACCGCTCCCGATCCCATACAATGGGACCAGGAGTTATCGGATGGCACATACGGTTTTTTGCGTTCGCTACAAGAAGGAGATGGAGGGGCTGGACGAGCCGCCCTTCGACTCGGAGTTTGGGCAGAAGATATACAAGAATGTCTCGAAGGCGGCCTGGGGGGAGTGGGTGGACCGGCAGAAGATGCTGCTGAACGAGTACCGTTTGCAGCCCTGGACCCCGCAGGCACAGCAGTTTCTGGTGGAACAGATGGAGCAGTTCTTTTTCAGCGAGGGATCGGGGCTGCCGACGGAGTTTGTGCCTCCGTCGCACTGAGGAAGCTGCGAGGCCTGGGGCCTTACTTTCGTGGTAAAAACGCCCGGATTTCACCCTGATCTCGTGTTAAAATCAAGTCAGGCAAGTTCGCTTAAAAGTCCCTGTCTTTCAATCGGTTAGAGCATGGATTCCGGCTCGGAAGCCCAGCTTGTGCGCCGCGTAGTCAGTGGGTGTGAAAGCGAAAGTCTTGCAAAGGTAAAATTATGGCGACTGAACCACTGATCTCTACCCCGCTTCCTGAAGACAACGGCAGTTATACCGGCGAAAACATCAAGATTCTGGAGGGCTTGGAGGCGGTGCGCCTGCGGCCGGCGATGTACATCGGCTCGACCGGCGATATGGGCCTGCATCACCTGGTCTACGAGGTCGTCGACAACTCTGTCGATGAGGCGCTGGCCGGCTACGCCAAGAAGATTGACGTCATCATCCATGTGGACAACTCGATCACTGTGGTCGATGACGGCCGCGGGATTCCGGTTGACCTGATGCCGCTCTCGAATGGCAAGATGATGCCGGCGGTGCAGGTGGTGCTGACCAAGCTCCATGCCGGCGGCAAGTTCGACGCCTCGACCTATAAGGTTTCCGGCGGCCTGCACGGGGTGGGCGTAAGCTGCGTCAATGCGCTCTCGCAGGAGTTCAACGTCGAAATCTGGCGCGACGGCCATACCTGGGAGATGGACTTCAGTTGCGGCGATCCGGTGAGCGAACTGCGTCAGGCCGGCATCAGCAAACGGCGCGGGACAAAGATTCATTTCCTGCCGGACAAGAGCATCTTTTCCGTCACCGAATATAACTACGACACGCTGGCGCAACGGCTGCGCGAGATGGCCTTCCTCAACAAGGGCCTTGAGATCACGCTGACCGACGAGCGCACCGCCGACGCTAAGACGGGCGAGGCGAGGCGCGCTGAGTTCAAGTACGCGGGCGGCATTGCCGAGTTTGTGAAGCATCTGAACCGCGGCAAAAGTGTGCTGCACGAGAAGCCGATCGTGATGGAGGCTCCGCGCGACGGCGTAGAGATCGAGATCGCCTTGCAGTACAACGACAGCTATTCTGAGACGGTCTTCAGCTTTGCCAACAACATCAACACGGTGGACGGCGGCACGCATCTCTCCGGCTTCCGCACCTCGCTGACGCGCACCATCAACGCGATTGGGCAATCGCTGGGGCTTTTCAAGGATTTGAAGGAGAACCTGAGCGGCGACGATGTGCGCGAGGGGTTGGTGGCCGTAGTCAGCGTCAAGCTGCCGCAGCCGCAGTTTGAGGGCCAGACCAAGGGCAAGCTGAACTCCGACATCGCAGGCATTGTGCAGGCCTTTGTCAACGAGCGGCTGGGCGCATTTCTGGAACAGAATCCGCCGGTCGCCAAGCGGATCATCAACAAGGCGATTGAGGCTTCACGCGCGCGGGAAGCGGCTCGCAAGGCGCGCGATCTGACGCGGCGCAAGGGAGCGCTGGATGGCGGCGGCCTTCCCGGCAAGCTGGCCGATTGCAGCGAACGCAACCCGGAGCGCTGCGAACTCTATTTAGTGGAGGGCGAGAGCGCAGGCGGCACCGCCAAGCAGGGCCGCGACCGCCGCTTCCAGGCGATTCTTCCGCTGAAGGGCAAGATCCTCAATGTCGAAAAGGCCCGCTATGACAAGATGCTGGGGCATGAGGAAATCCGCGCGATGATTACCGCGCTGGGCTGCGGCATCGGCAAGGACGACTTTGACGCCACGAAGATACGCTACGGCAAGATCATTCTGATGACCGATGCCGACGTGGATGGCTCGCACATCCGCACACTTCTGCTGACGTTTTTCTTCCGCCACATGACCGAACTGATCAAGCGCGACAACATTTATATCGCGCAGCCGCCGCTCTTCAAGATCAAGAAGGGGCGCTTCGAGCAGTACATCAAGGACGAGCGGGAGTTCGTGAAGGTGATGGTCAACCGCGCGGCGGAGGGCATGATCGTGCGCCACGGAGAAGCGGCAGTGCGCATCGAAGGCGCAGACCTGACCCGCTTCATGGGAACGCTGAGCGAGTATCTGGACTTTGTGGAGAAGGTGGACAAGCGCATTCGCAACGAGAAGCTCACCGAGTTGCTGGCCCGCGCCGAGTTGGTCCACCGCGCCGATTTCGCATCGAAGTCGGAGAGCGAGATTCCGCCCAAGCTGGTGGATCTGGCTGCGCAGTTGCGCGAACTGGCTGGCGAGTTTCAATTCAAGGCGCTCGGCAACCCGGTGGAGGATGAAGAGCACCACACCTGGTCGATCAGCTTTACGGATGCGCAAGGCGCCGAGCGGCGTATCGACTGGACGCTGGCGTCAAGTCCGGAGTTCCGGCAGATGATGGCCAAGTATTCGCTGATCAAGGCATTTCTGGAGCCGCCCTTCCTGATCGAATATGCCACCAAGACCGCGGCTGTCGAGACTGGCGCCGAAGCCGAAGCCGATGAAGGCGAAGCTGAAAGCGCGGAGGCTCAGGCGGAGACCAAGCAGGCACGCCGCACCGCGCGGCTCTCGCGTGAGCCGGTGGAGAAACAGACCGCGCGCGAGCTCTTTACTCACATTGTCGAACAGGGCAAGAAGGACTACTCTGTGCAGCGCTACAAGGGGCTGGGCGAGATGACTTCAACGCAACTGTGGGAGACGACGATGGACCCGGAGCGGCGCACACTGCTCCAGGTCAAGCTGGAAGACATCGCTGAAACCGAGGCCATTTTCACCACCTTGATGGGAGAAGACGTGGAGTCGCGCCGCAAGTTCATCGAGGACAATGCGCTCGACGTGAAGAATCTCGACATCTAGGCTGTATCGACCAGGCTCTGATTGCACCGGATTCGTGGATCGGAAGAGGACAGAATTGGCCAGCGATGCAAGTTTTTAGCTGTCCGCTTCATTAGGCCCTTGTTTTCCACTGCAATTTGCCGAAATCAGAACGCGCACATTACTTTGGTCCATAGCGTTCTTGATCGCTTTGTCGTACAGTTACGCCATGTTCTTCGATAATGATGACGTTCGCAGGGCCTTCGGAGAAGATGAGTTCTTTCCGTATTTCCAACCGCTGGTGGATCTGAGAAACGGGCAGTTGGCGGGCTTTGAAGCCCTGGCGCGGTGGAATCATCTCCGGCTGGGTGCAATCGCCCCTGAGGCCTTCATTCCCATTGTTCAGAAGTGCGGATATATCAATACGCTGACTCGGAAATTATTGGAAAAAACATTTGAGGCGGCTCCGCTGCTGACCGGTTCGCTGCGGCTATCGATCAACATCTCTCCGCTTCAATTGGCAGACGAGACCCTCCCCAGCCAGATTGCCACGGTGGCGGCGCGGGGCGGCTTTCCACTGGAACGACTGACCGTGGAGATGACGCAAAGCGCACTACTGGACGATCTTGACTGTGCACAGAGCGTTGCCGCTGAAATCAAGGCGATGCATTGCCGCTTGGCTCTCGACAATTTCGGCACTGGGCACTCGAGCCTCTTTCACCTCCAGGCCCTGCCCTTCGACGAACTGAAGATCGACGGCGCCTTCGTTCACGCTGTCATGCAGAATCGAGACAGCCGGAAGATTGTCGTTGCCGTCGTCGGTCTAGCGAAGAGCATGGGACTGGCCACTGTCGCAGAGGGCGTGGAGTGCGAGGAACAGGCCAGAATCATGACTGAACTGGGCTGCGAATTCGCGCAGGGCTGGCTCTTCGGAAGGCCGGTTGCCGCAGATGAGATTCCACGCATGATCTCCGAAGTAGCCAGCCATAGCTCAGCATTCTTGCCCGCCATCTCCCAGGTTTAGAATTGTGGCGGAGAGAATGTGATGAAATCATTGGTATTTCGTACGATCGGGACAGCAGCCGTACTGACGATCCTGCTTTTCATGCGGACTTCGTTGCACGCGCAGTTTGGCGGCGGCGCGCTGCCGCCTGCCAGCGCCTATTCCATCCCCGCATCGCAACTGATCCAGCCTGATGAACTGAACCTGCTGTTGCACGCTGAGCGCGCAAACAAGCCGCTGGTGTTGCAGGTGGGTTCGCATATGCTCTTTGCCCAGGCGCATATTGCAGGTTCGGAGTATGGCGGAGCGGGTGCGCGGCCTGAGGGTCTGAAGCGGCTTCAAGACAGGGTCGCCCCTCTTCCGAAAAAGACCGTCATCGTGCTCTATTGCGGCTGCTGTCCGTGGAACCACTGCCCTAACATCGAACCGGCGATGCGGCTGCTGCGCGAACTGGGATTCACGAATGTGAAGGCTCTCTACCTGGCTACCAATCTGGGAAGCGATTGGGTGGACAAAGGATACCCGGTTGAGAGCGGCGACTAAGCGCTCTTCGCGGAGTCTGCTGGCTGCCGGTCTGCTACTTTGTCTCTGCTTCGCCGCCGGAAGACGCATCTGTTTTGCCGCCGAGCCTCTTGTCGACCAACAGGCTCCGGAGTTTGCGCGAGCGGCATTGATGGGCGGCCATGTTGACCTGGCCAGCTTTCGCGGCAAGGTGGTTTTACTGAATTTTTGGGCAAGCTGGTGCGCGCCATGCCTGGTGGAGATGCCGGTCTTCGTCAAATGGCAGCGAGAGTTTGGTCCGCGTGGATTGCAAGTGGTTGGGGTTTCGATGGACGACGATCCAGCGCTGGCGCGGAGAATTGCGATACAGCTCAAGCTGAATTATCCGGTGGCGATCGGGGATGAGAAGCTGGGCGAGTTATACGGCGGAGTTCTGGGATTGCCGTTGAGCTATCTGATCGACAAAAAAGGGCGTGTGCGCGCGCGGTTTCAAGGGGAGACCGATCCCAAGACGATTGAGAAGAAGTGGAAAGAGCTATTGGCGGAGCGGTGACGGGCACTGCTCCGCCAACTACTCCTTGTTTCCATTTGCCATGCGGGAGACGCTGAACTGTGCGCCGGCGAAGAGAATGAGGCCGGAGACATAGGCCCAGAAGAGCAGGCCAACGGAGATAAAGAACGGCCCGTAGAGCGCCTGCAAATCAAGATGTGGCAGCACCAGCACAAAGATGTATCGCGAGATCAGCCAGAGGATTCCCGTGTAGATCGAGGTGCGCAGCACCGAGCGCCAGGGAACCTTGCGATTGGGCAGCAGCCAATAAATGGAAAAGAAGACGAGGATCGAAGCGACGCCGGTGGTGGCCGTCAGCAGAATGAAACTGGTTCCATTGTAAGTAAAACTAAGCACAAAATCGATAACCTTGATATTTGTCTGGTGAAGGAAAAAGAATTTCAGCACAACGCGCACCACCGCATTCAGCAGAATGCTGCTCATGCCGAGCACGACCATGATGATGGCGAGGCCAAAGGCGATGACTTGATTGTGCAGATAATTGCGGCTCTTGGTCACGCCCCAGGCTTGATTGAGCGCGACTTCCAGCGGGAGAAAGATGCCCGTACACGCGATCAAAATCATCAGCAGCGAGAAAAACTGCACGCCCTGGCCTGCGGCCACGCCTTGCAGGTGATTTGCTATCCAATCTTTGCTGGCAACAGAGGGAAGAAAATAATTCACCATGTCCGTGACCACAGACTTCATGGCTTCAGAATGAAAACAAAGCGTGTAGAGCAGCACGGTGAAGGGAATAAAGGAGAGGATGGCATTGGCGGCGACGCTGAAGGCGAAGGTGTGCACTTCGCTGTCGAGCAGGTATTTGATGAGTGCGGTGCCGTCCTTGCGCCAGCGATACCACTTTGATTTTTTTGCCGGTTCGGGCTGATCGGCAGCTCTGGGAGCTTCGATCACCGCATCGTTTTGCGTCTCTGAAACTGAGAATTCCCCCACGTGTCGTTCCCTTCCTTATATAGCTTTCCTACGCAGCTAGACGCTTGCTGTCGCCGGCAAAATCGCATCCACATCAACCCACTCGGTTGGGTAGTTGCCGGTGTAGCAGGCGGTGCAGTAGCCGGTGTGCTCTTCGCCCTGACAGCATTGGAGCAGGCCGTCGAGCGACAAGTAGGCCAGCGAATCGGCCTCGATGAAGCGGCAGATTTCTTCAATGGACTTGTTGGCGGCGATCAACTCGCGCTTGCTGGGCGTGTCCACTCCGTAAAAACAGGGGGAGATGGTGGGCGGACAACTGATGCGGAGATGAACCTCCTTGGCGCCCGCGCCGCGAACCATGCGGACGATCTTGCGGCTGGTCGTGCCGCGAATGATGGAGTCGTCGATGAGAACGACGCGCTTGCCTTCGAGCAGATTGCGAACCGGATTGAGCTTGAGACGAACGCCGAAGTCGCGGACGCGCTGCTCAGGTTCGATAAAGGTGCGGCCAACGTAATGGTTGCGGATAAGGCCGAGACGGAAGGGGAGGTGTGCCTCCTCTGCGTACCCTAGCGCGGCGGTTACTCCTGAATCAGGTACGGGGACAACGACATCGGCGGGGACGGCGGACTCGCGGGCGAGCTGGCGGCCCATCTGGTCGCGGCTCTCCTGCACCCAGCGGCCGAAGATGCGCGAGTCGGGGCGCGCGAAGTAGACGTGCTCGAAGATGCAACTGGATTGCTGAAGGCCGGTCGAGTATTGACGGCTGGTGACGCCGTCCTCGGTGACCATGACCAGTTCGCCAGGAAGGACATCGCGCTCGTAGGTGGCGCGGAGCAAGTCAAAGGCGCAGGTCTCGCTGGCGAAGATGATGGTGTCGGGAGCGCCGGGATTCTTGATGCGCCCCATCGAGAGCGGCCGGAAGCCGCGTGGATCGCGGGCGGCGAAGATGCGGTCGCGAGTCATCATCACGATGGAGAATGCGCCATCAATCTGGCGAAGCGAATCGGCGATGGCATCGACCAGCGTGGCAGCGCGGGAGTGGGCGATCAGTTGTACGATGATCTCGGAGTCGGAGGTGGTCTGAAAGTAAGCGCCGTCGCGCTCGAGGCGCGAGCGCACATTGCCCAGATTCACGAGATTGCCGTTGTGGGCGATGGCGATCAGGCCTTTGGTGGATTCGACGCGGATGGGCTGGGCATTGAGCAGCGCCGAGTCGCCGGTGGTCGAGTAGCGGGTGTGGCCGATGGCCATCGGGCCGGTGAGCTTGGCGAGCACATCATCGGTAAAGATTTCAGAGACCAGGCCCATGCCTTTGATGTTGGCCAGATGCTGTCCGTCGGCGGTAGCGATGCCGGCAGATTCCTGGCCGCGATGCTGGAGGGCGTAAAGGCCGAGGTAGGCTTGCCGGGCGGCATCGGGATGGCCGTGAATAGCGATGACGCCGCACTCTTCGTGCAGCGTGTCCGATTTGAACGAAGATGTATTTCCCTCAGGGGCTAAAGCCCTCTGAATTCCAGCAACCTGAATGTACGGGTTAAAGCCCGTACCCTTCACTGGCCGGAGCGATTCAGATGCATCAACTTCGCCTTCAACTCCCTGAAAGAGCAGCCCGCTCATGCGATGACCTCGTCGTGGAGGATGGCTTCAAGGGCCGAAGCCCAGGGCCTGCGAAGATCGTCAAGGGAAGCGGCGATCAGCGGTTCGCCATCGACGGAGATTTCGAGGCGGCTGCCACCGGTGGCGCCGATGCGTGCGGCGAGAAAGTTGTATTTGCCGGCAATGGACTCAACTTTGGAGACGTTGCTGTGGTCGGTGGCGACGAGAACAGTGGAGGACGGCTCTGCAAAGAGACCGAAGAGCGGATGCACCATCAGCGACGGATCTTGTTCTACGGCGGCGCCGATGCCATTGGAGAATCCCGCTTGCGCCAGCGCAACGGCAATGCCGCCGTCGGAGATGTCGCGCGCGGAACGAAGCAGTTTTTTGTTGGCCAGCACTTGCAGCAACGTGTGCAGGTCGGCCTCGGCGTCCAGATCGAGCGGCGGCGGTGTGCCCCATAGGCTATTCAGAACGACCTTGGCGTACTCGGAGGAACCGAAGGCGAAGAGTTCAGAATCAGGAGGCGTAGTCGTGTCTTCGGTCGCGATAGGAACTGGGGATGGGGTCAAAGAAGCGACAGGGAATGGAGGGTCAGGAGTGAATGGATAGACGATCATCGGACTAATGGGCAAAGGTGTGAACGGAACTTCCAGCTTGGGATCAGGCTCCGCGCCGCGCGGAACCGGCCACAAAAGCAGAATCGCGTCACCGGCTTTCTGGAAATCCGCCGGAACCGCCTTATTCACATCATCGAGAATGCCAACGATTCCCAGTACCGGCGTGGGATAGATGCCTTCGCCGCGCGTCTCGTTGTAGAGCGAGACATTGCCGCCGGTGATCGGGGTTCCCAGCGCCGTGCAGGCTTCGGCGATGCCGTCGATGGCCGCCGAGAGCTGGGCCATGATCTCCGGCTTCTCCGGATTGCCAAAGTTGAGACAGTTGGTTGCGGCGACGGGCTTCGCGCCGGTCATGGCCACTTTGCGCGCACTCTCGGCCACGGCGTGCATCGCACCCAGTTTGGGATCGAGATAGGCCCAGCGTCCGTTGCCGTCCAGAGCCATCGCCAGCGCAATCTCGCCGATGGGTCCATTGGCCGCATCCGGCTTGGCGGTGCCCTTGATGCGCATGACTCCGCCCTCGCCGCCAGGGCCGATGACGGTATTGGTCTGCACCATACTGTCGTACTGCTCGTGAACCCAGCGCTTGCTGCAAACATTGGCGCTGGCGAGAAGTTTTTTAAGATCGGCGCTAAAGTTGCGGTCTTCCGCTAACTTGGCGAGGATTTCTTCGGAAGGTTCCAGCGGAATCGGCGACTTCCAAACTCCGACGGGACGGTGGTAGAGCGGCGCATCGTCGGTGAGCGACTGGTTGGGAATGTCAGCAACGAGCACGCCGTGATGACGGATGCGCAGACGCGGCTCCGGCTGCACGGTGCCGACGATCACGCCGTCAAGTCCCCACTTTTTGAAGACGCTCAGGACTTCTTCTTCCCTGCCCTTGATGGCTACCAGGAGCATCCGCTCCTGGCTTTCGCTGAGCATGATCTCGTAGGCGCTCATGCCGGTCTCGCGCTGGGGAACCAGATCGAGTTCAACATCGAGGCCGACGCCGCCGCGTGCTCCCATCTCGCAGGTGGAACACGTTAATCCAGCAGCCCCCATATCCTGAATGCCGACGATCGCGCCGGTCTTCATCGCCTCCAGGCAGGCTTCCATCAAGAGCTTTTCCATGAAGGGATCGCCGACCTGGACGTTGGGACGCTTGGCTTCGGTGCCTTCGTGGAATTCCTCAGAGGCCATGGTCGCGCCGTGAATGCCGTCCCGGCCCGTCTTCGCGCCGACATAGATCACCGGATTGCCGGTGCCGCTGGCCTTGCCGTAAAAGATTTCATCTTTGCGCACCATGCCGAGGGCGAAGGCATTGACCAGCGGATTGCCGCTGTAGCAGGCCTCGAATTTGGTTTCGCCTCCCAGGTTGGGAACGCCAAAGCAGTTGCCGTAGCCGGCAATGCCGCTGACCACTCCTTCGACGATGGAGTGATTCTTGCGGGTGGTCTCCGGCTCCGCGCCCACGACACCCGCTTCCGGCTCGATCGGCCCAAAGCGCAAGGAATCCATGACCGCCAGCGGACGCGCGCCCATCGTAAAGATGTCGCGCAAGATGCCGCCGACGCCGGTGGCCGCGCCTTGAAATGGCTCGATGTAGCTGGGGTGGTTGTGGGATTCGATCTTGAAGGCGCAGGCCCAGCCGCCGCCCACATCGATAATGCCGGCGTTCTCGCCCGGCCCCTGCACAACAAGCTCGCTTTTGGTGGGCAGCCGCTTGAGGTGGACGCGGCTCGACTTGTAGGAGCAATGCTCGCTCCACATGACGCTGTAAATGCCCAATTCAGTGAGTGAAGGAACACGACCGAGAGCGGCCTGGATGCGGCTGTATTCGTCCGCGGTGATGCTGTGCTGGGCAAGCAACTCCGGGGTGATCGCAACCGGTTCGGGAACGAGTGCAGAGGAGACAATATTCATAACGATTGCCTCCATTGTCGCATGAAGGCCGTCTTTGGGATGGGATAGCGGGATGTGGAAAGCCGGAGCGAATCCCAAATCGCGCACAATGCGAGCCAAGTGACTCTTTCTGCAATGCCGGCCTGAATCGGTCCACTTTCTACTTTGGAGCGTCGGGCTGGGAGGAAGAGAGCGGAGCAGCAGCCGCGCTATCCAAACGGGTGATATGCACACTGGCCTGGGTCTCAGGGACAGAGCCATCGTTGACCTGGGCCTCAGTGGGCTTTCCCTCGATAAGGATGCGCTCGGTCACTTTGCCACGCGCCGGGATGCGGACGCGCCGTGTGACGGAGGCAGAGGCGGAACGCACTGTGACGGGGACTTCGGCGGCGGAGTAGCCGTTATTCGCCAGACTGACAGCGACCAGCCAGTAGCCCGCCGAGGCGGTGGTGGGAAAGACACCCTCCAAGCTCACGTCGGGCAGCCCCTTGTCGGCATCAATCCAGTCGGTGAAGAACCAGGCAAGATCGGGGTGCGATGGCCTCTCTTCGAGGAGCCTTTCAAAGGAGGGATGGGAGCCGGGGTCTGCGGCTGCCGGGTTGTAACCACGCAGAGCGGCTGCGAGCGCTTCATCGCCAACCTGGTCGCGCAGCATCCACAAGACGTAGGCGGCTTTGGTGCGGTAGTAGACGGGCGAAACCGCCTGCGCCAGCGGCTGACCGGAGCTTTGGCCAGGGCTGGCAGGCTCGGCCAAAGCCAGGGCGGTGCGGTCCGCTTCGAGCGTGCGCAAAGCTGTATCGCGTCCCAACTTCTTCTCCACCCACAGTGCGCCAACGAAAGTGGCCAGCCCCTCATTGAGCCATTCGGGGGTCTGGCTTGCGTTCTGCGTGGTAATCCATGCGTGGGTGAGAGCGTGGACGAGGATATTCTCCATCGGGTCCGAGCCGGCCTTCAAAGCGGTTTGCGAGTTAACGTCGCTGAGCGGCGCGGCGAGCAGGGAACCGGTCTCGAAGGGCGCATCCTTGGGATCGGGCAGATCCAACAGAGTCAGCTCCGAGCGAGGCTTCTGGCCAAGCCAGCCCTGCAAAAAGGGAGTGACAGCCGAGGCGGCCACGATCCAGGCTTGGACGGAAACATTGTCGTCGGGGAGGGTCCACGCGGTCAGGTTGGGACCGGAGTGCGCGGTGCGGATGGCGGCAAAGAGACTGGGAGCCTGGAAGCCGAGCGTGGTGGCGCCGGAGTCGGCGGTGGCGACGCCATCCACCTCCTGACTCTGATCGAGCGGGCCGGATTCAGTGACCGAGAGCGGCACGGAGTGCCCGTTGATGAGAGCGACAGTGGGGGCTTGGCCGTGAGGAAACTCGACGGCGAGACGCAGCCGGAAGCGCGCGCCGGAGAGGCGCAGCTTGTGCTCACCGATCTCGTCGAAGAGGCGTGCTCCGTCGCCCAGCAGCGCGGGAAGACTGGCGACCGGATACCAGACAACATCTCCGAAGCCGCGCAGGCCGGTAAAAGGAACGCTGATCTGGTCCCAATCGGAGTGCAAAGCCAGATCGCTGGGCGCACCGGCGGACTGAAGGCGCTGGGCAGTGAGCGCGATGAGGCCGGAGTAGGCAACGTCAAGCTGGATGGTCTGGCCGGACTCAAGGGGCTGGGCGAGTGGAACAGAGGCCTCGTTCAACTGGCCGGTGTGATCGGCATCGGAGTTGATTTTGGCAATATGGAAGGCGATATCCTTGCCAGCGCCGCCGGGGGCAAGGATGCGAATGCGCTCCCAGTTCAGCGAGGAGGAGATTTGCAGCGGGAGGCGCGAGAGCGGAGAACTTCCGTCGTTGCGTACGGTAATCTGTGCACGGACGGCGATCTGCCCTTCCGCTGGATGGAGATGAACGTCGAGATCGAAGGCGGTGAAGGTGACAGCCTTGCGTTCGGCATCCGTCACGGAGGAGGCAGCGTCGCTCTGGATTGCAGGCTGGAGGGCGGGAAGTGCGGATTGTGTGACGGTCTGGCCGTCTTCGCCTGTGGAGCGGGAGAAGATCACTGTTCCCTGATGGGGCTGTGCCGGCGGGGTATTCTGGGCGAGAGCGGGCAAAGCGGCGAGAGCAAAAAATAATAGCCCCGATAAAGAACGGGGAAGAGAGAAGCTCATGAGCCAAGACCTTTCTGGATCTTTGGTTTAGACGCATCGGCTGTGGCGGGGCGAGCGTCATCAGCGCGGCGTTTGGCTGCGCGGCGCTGGCGGAAGGCCTCGTAAAGGACGACTGCTCCAGCGGCGGAGACGTTGAGAGAGCTGACGCCGCCAGCCATGGGAATGCGGAGAAGATGGTCGCAGGTGCGGCGAACCAGGTCGTGGAGTCCTGCGCCCTCACGGCCCATCACCAGGACACAATCGCCGGTGAGATCGAAGCGGTCGTAATCGCACGAGCCGCGTTCATCGAGGCCAATGATCCAGAGATTCCGGCGCTTGAGCTCTTCCAGGGCACGGACGAGGTTGACGACGCGGGCGATGCGCAGATGTTCGGCTGCGCCGGCGCTGGCCTTGACGGCGACGGGACTGAGCGGAGCCGAGCGGCGCTCGGTGAGCAGAACGCCGTCCACTCCGGCGCCATCGGCCACGCGCAGAAGAGCGCCTAGATTCTGCGGATCTTCTACGCCGTCGAGAGCAAGCAACAGGCGGGCTGCGCCGGTTCCAGACGGCTCGAAGAGGTCCTCGATGGCGAGAAACTCCTGCGGACGAACGAGGGCGACAATGCCTTGATGAGCGGGAGTCTGAGCGAGCTGAGTCAACTGCTCGCGGGATTCCTGACGAAGACGGAGACCGGCCTGGCGGCAGAGAGCGACCAGACGCTCCAGGCGCTCGTCGTGGCGCTCGCGAGCCACCAGAATCTGATCGAAGCGCCTCCGGCCGGCCTTGACGGCCTCCTCAACCGGATGAACCCCATACAAAACTTCCATGAGGATAGTGTAGAAGATCGATCGCCGACGAGTATGGGCAACGAGCTAACGGATCAGCAGGCGGGAAAAAGCGAACCGGAGGCCGAAGGCATGGTGGCTACACGCGCGCGGCGGCGAACCGGCAGTGGCTGCGGCTGAGGCAAGGCGAGAAGGCTGGCAATCTCGCGCAGCTCGGTACGGGCATGGGCGATGGTTGCGGCGGCGGCCTCCTGGCTTGGATCGGAGCCGGCGGCCAAAAGCGGCAGCCGGGAGATCGCTTCACGCTGCCGCTCCGGCTGAAGGAGAGGCTGCGAGCTACGGCGGCTGCGGCTCTGAGTCTGTTCCAGAGCCTGACGGGCGCCAGCGAGTGTGTAGCCCTCGGTATGGACCAGATGCTTGATCTTCAGAGCCAGCTCAACATCGCGGCGGCGGTAGAGCCGCTGGCCGGTTCCGCTCTTGTTGGGTTTGAGCTGCGGAAACTGCGTCTCCCAAAAGCGCAGGACATAGGTTTCGACGCCACAGATGCGGGCGACGTCGCCAATCTTGAAGTAGAGGCGGTCAGGGATTGCGGGCGGTTCAAGGGCGCGCTTTGGGGATAGCTGGGCCATAGTCAAGTAGAGGAGGGAGCCAAACTTGCGGCGAATGCCTACTCTATGGGGATTATAGGACACAATTTGCACTATTTGTGAAGCAAAATCTGATGAGGAAGTTGATTCCTGTTCGATTCTTTGGCTTCCCAAGTTTCAGAATCGAAACCTGGGAAGCAGCGATTTTACTGCTTTTTGAGGACGGCGGAGTCCTTTTCGTCGGAGAGGATCGTCGATTCAAGCTTGCGAAAGTCGGCGGCTTGGGAGGGAGGAATCTCGACCTGACGGACGATATATTCGCGCTCGTAGTGGAGGAGATTTCCTTTGGCCGTGGTTTCGGAGTGGTAGCTGGCAAAGCCGAGATCGAGGCTGACGGGGTCGGGTGTTTCATCGATGGCGAAGCCGGGAGGGATTGTGATGTCGAAGCTGCAGTGCCAGCGTCCGGTGGCGCCAAGATCGATGGGATAGATGCGGGGCTTGTCGTCGAAGGGCAGGACTTTGGAGCCGATCACGCGGGGACGGACCAACAGGAGCGGGCCAGCTTGATGGGAGTATTGGCGAGCCGTCACCTTGTAATGAAATTCAATGGGCTTGTCGAGATCGGAGGGCTGGGTGAATGAAAAGGTATCGAGGGTAACTCCGGGAAGGGTCTCGGCGATGACGTGCTCCCAGTATTCGTGCCGCTCCTTTTCATCGGTGTACTTGATGATCCAGCGCCATTCGGCGCCCTCCGGTCCGGTGTGAGAGCTGTCGACCGAGCCGGTAAGGGTTCCGTCGGCGGAGAGGGTGAAGACGCCTTTGCACTCATCGCCATTGGCATCCGGATCAAGGACCGGGATGGCGACGATCTGGCTGGCGGGACCAGCGGCAAGGACTCCGTAGCCGCCTTGCTCCTCAGAGCGCAGATTACCGACTGGAGTGCGCTCGTCGGTGGGATCGAAGATCAGGTAGCGCTTGCCATCATTGGCTTTGACGATGGCCTTGAGGCGCGGTTCTTGAAGATCGGCTGGAATCTCGATGGCGGTAATCATGTGATTGCTATACCGGGAGGGCATCTGCGGATCAACGTAACCACGGTGACTGTCGACGGAGAGATAGTCGGCGTGGATGCCGGCCACCTGCAACATGGAGATCAGCAGTGTGGTCTTGTCCTTGCAGTCGCCGAAGCGATTGCGGAAGATCTCTGACGCATAGTGCGCCTGCCAGCCGCCAATGCCGCGCTCGACGACAAAGTACTGGATATTCTTCTGGATGTAGGCGGTGATGCGGCTGAGCTTGGTATAGAAGTCAGGCGCACCGGCAATGAGGCTTTGGGTCTGCGCGGTGATCTCCGGCGACGGGTCAGGGCGGTGCTCCTGGAGCGAGGAATCCCATTGCCCGATGGCGCGCCATTGGTTATCGATGCCATTGACTGCGGCATCGCCCCACTGGACGGAGAGACGCGCGGCAAGGACAGCCCAATCCGGACCGGATTTCAGCTCGCGCAGATCGAGGGCGGGCATATCCTTTACCTCCCAGCGCCAGTGGTTGGGCGCGACCTCGACGGGCTTGACGGGCGCGAATTTATGCCATGCCTCGGAGTGGGGGCGACCGGCGGGCAGATCGACTTCGAGGGCCTGAAAGACCACGGGGAAACTGTGCTGAATATCCCAGACCTCCTCCTCCTGATAGGGCGCGAGCAACTCCTCGGTTTCGCAGAGGATGGTGGCGCCCACGTCGGCAGCGGGCGGATGCACAACTCGGACCTTGCTGGCGTCGAGCATGACGGGAATATGGGGATCGCCGACATCGATAAAGTCCGTATTCTGGGCCTGGTATTGCTTCCCGTCGGCGGCGATGGTCCAGGCCTGGAAGGTGTTGATCTTCTCGTCCTGGCTGAAGTAGACGCTACAGTATGCATCATTGCGGCCCTGCGGCTTGAGGATGCGAACCGCATAGCGCTCACGCTCCGTGGCGCGGCCCTGGGCGTCGATGGTTTCGACGTACTCATCCAAGAGGATGACGGCGGCGGCATCTTTGACATAGGCGGGGGTGGGTGTCTTGGAGGCGTCAAGACCCCACTGCGGGATGTCAACTTTTCCCGTGCCGAGCCAGCCTGCGTGGCAGGGTGCGCAGAGCAGTACAAGAAATGCCGCGCTCAGGAGACGTAGGGCGAAAACTGGGGGAGGAGTGCGCACGATCAGTTTCCTTTCGCGGCTGCGGAGTGGGTGAGTACGAGCTGTCCCTGGTCGGAGGCGGCGATCTTCTGGTAGAAGCTGCGCAGGTCCTGGTATTCGTTGGGCATGATGAAGGTAAAGTTGCGAGCCAGTTGCCGCGCGATGGTGATCTTGCCGTCGCCGGGAACGGTTTTTACGATCAGGGCGGCGTGATCGGGCCACATCAATTTGGCGTCCTGGGGCGCGCCTTCCACGGAGAAGCCCTCGGGCAGTTTATAGGTAATCTGGTCGGTGACCATGCTTCCATACTGCATATCGACGGGCAACTCGCGTTTTTCCTGGTTGACAAAGGAGGCCGCGCCGCGCGTATCGAAGAAAAAGCCGGGGAGGATCAGGCGCTTGGATGTAGCCGAGCCGAGATTGCCCGTGGCTTTGATGGTGGCGATGAGATTCGCGTCGGGATCGTCCAGGCCCGTGAAGTTGTCGATGTGGGCCTCGACGCCTTCGGGGAAGATGGATTCGATGGACTTGTCGAATTGCTTCTTGACTTCATCTATGTCGTTTCGGATGGCTTTTTGACGCCATTGGAGAGCTTCCTGACCGGTCATGACAAAGCGGAAGTATCCGGTGAGAGCGCCGTTTGCGTCGAGGGTGACTTCACCGATGCGCAAAGTCTTGTTATCAACATAGGTCTGGAATTGGGAAGAATCAGGGACTGGTCCCTTCGCGGTCTGCTTGACTCCACCAGCGCTGGAGTGACGCCAATTGACGGTTTGGAAGGGGCACATTTTTTCGCCGGGATCGAGGACGATATCCTTGCCTCCGGTGTTGAGGAGGATGATGGTGTCGTCGAGCTGGTCGAAGTTGAGAAATGCGGTATCGAAGATGCTCCGCTCCCGATCGACGACCTTCATGGCGTTTGCGTTGAGGCCGGCGGCGCGCAGCATGGCGAGATAGAGGAGGGCGATGTCTTCGCTATCACCGCTCTTTTGCGTCCAGGTATCTTCAGCGCGCTTGATTGTCTTCAGTTTGAGCTGTTTGCGTTCGGACTCAGACTTCTTTCGAGAGTAGTCGGTGTTATCGAGATCCTGCACGGCTTTGTAGAGCTTCCGGGCCTTGTCGAGTTCGCTATCCGTGGGCGCAACGATGCCGGCCACTGCATCCTTGATGGATTTGGTAGGCTCGGCGAAGTGATCGACATCTTTTGACCATAGCTTGGACTCGGTGATCCAGAAGTCGGAGGCACTGGTAGCGTTCTTGTAGTAGAAGATCACCCTATATAGATAGCTATCGCTGGGCGGCATCCATTCTTCCTGCGGAGCGGGAGGAACATCGGTCACATCGACGGTGTAGCTGCCGGCGACATCGTCCTTCACGGTGACGCCCTTGGGCAGCTTGGGCCACCAGATCAGTGTGTTGGCCGGGCGTCCGCGTTCATCGACGAGATAGGAGCTGGTCATATTCTGCAGGCCGGGCAGGAAGGCTTTGAAGGGCAAGAAGTAGTAATGGGCCTTGTGAACGAAGTAGGGACGCTGAATCTCCCAGGATGGGGAGGAGTATAAGTTATCATCGGTGCGGATGTCATAACGATATTCAAGAATGCTGCCGACCTCGACGCTGGGCAGGGTGAAGACCTTGCGATCGACTTGAAACTGTTCCCCATTTTTCGATTTTGATTTGACGACCAAGAGGTCTTCGGGCTTGCCGACGAGCGGGATCACGGTTCCATCGGAGTGAATGGTGCGCGCCTTGATGTCGGTGACCTTGGTGTTGCCTTGCAGATAAGGAACCTCTACGGTAGCCAGTTCCTTGCCCTTCTCCGTGAGGACTTTAATGCGCGCATAGACGCTCTGAACGTGGAGGTTGTCGTTGGCGTTTTCCTGAATATCAAGGTAGACGGCGGCGGCTCCCGGAGCCTTGGGGTCGGAGGTCATCTTGAGTTCTTCGTCGCTGGGCTGCTGAAACTGAGCGCGAAGGAAGGCTGGAGAGAGGAGGGCAATGCAGAGCAGAAAACGCACGAGGGCCGGGATACGCATAATTTTTCCTTTGCTTGCGGAGGTTTAGAAGCCTGTTGCAAGACTGTGCAATTGGATGCAGAGATTCTACAACGGCTGGGGAAGGGTGTCGAGGATTGCGGGCACAGGCGCAAAATGACAGGTCAGAGGGGCTGGCGGGATTGGAGGAGCGTGGAGACGAGTGCGATGGGAAGGCCGACAACGTTGAAGTAACAGCCTTCAATGCGGGGAATCCAGCAGGCGGCGCGGCCCTGAATGGCGTAGGCGCCGGCTTTGTCCATCGGTTCACCGGTGGCGATGTAGGCGGCGATTTCCTGGTCGGAAAGGGTAAGGAATTGGACGGAAGTGGATTCGGGGACGGCCTGAGTGGCTTGGGCGCTGACCA
Source organism: Occallatibacter sp. (assembly GCA_049587335.1). GTDB lineage: Bacteria > Acidobacteriota > Terriglobia > Terriglobales > Acidobacteriaceae > Telmatobacter. The sequence continues at coordinate 129,027 of JBAVDS010000049.1, forward strand.
GGGCAACGCCGGTAATGACGCGATGAACGCGGCCGGAAAGCAGGCGGAGCATACGGGCGGCATCGGCGGAATCCGCCGGCTTGCCGAGGATGTGGCTGTCGAGAACGACGGTTGTGTCTGCTCCGAGAACTTGCAAAGTGGGGACTGGCCGTCCAGGCGGAAGGCGGTTGCGCGCCATAGGGTTCGAGGATTCCGACGGGATTCCCTCTGGAGCTAAAGCCCCCAACTCAGTTTGAGCATTTTCTGACACGACTGAAGTCGTGCCCTGATACAAAACTGAGCCGGATGCAAGAGTTTCAGGGGCCTGGGTCAATTCGCGGAAGACGGCTTCGGCTTTTTCGCGGGCGAGACGTGTGACGTAGGCGGTGGGATCTTCGTTGGGGTAAGGGTCTTCCGGGATGTGCGCGGGATGGACGATGAAGGAGTAGCCTGCCTGGGTAAGAAGTTCACGACGGCGCGGAGAGGCGGAGGCGAGGACAAGCATATTGGAATTATTGCAGGGGCGATTGCTGCGGCGAGAGAACGAAATGGAATAGCCGGAGAAAGAGATAAGCCGCAGCGCAATTACACGCTCTGGCGAGAGGGATTGGCGCGATGGGGTGAAGGTGTCAAAGATACGTGGGCGGAAGCTGCTAGCTAAGTGTTTGGAAGGACGGATAAAACATAATGTTTTTGGAATTGCATAAAATTTCGTAGAGATTGGCTAATCTAAGAACATTCAATGAGGAACAAGGCGACAAGTAAGCGGGGAGCCGGCCTTCCTGATTTTTTTGGACTATATTTTTTCGGACTGCCTCCTCGGGTACGCAGGCGTGGGGGAGAGAGACTGAGTGCATCTTGAAAGAGCGGACGGGCGTTTTGACCTCAGCGAAGGGCCGCACATGGAAGTGGCGAAAGCGGCTGGAGGCGGAACAGCTTGAGCGGGACAGGCTCTGGAAGCGATCAGTGCATTCACCGAATTGACGCGGAGCTGCGAGGGGCTGTGAATGCGGCTTCCTCTCACAAAAAGAAGAAGCCGCTGAAACTTGCGGCGCCAGACGAGACCAATACGGCGGATGCAGGGAGCGGTTCCTAAGTGGAATTGCTTCCTTTTCCCTTTCTACGGAGCCAGCAAGCCCGTGGAATGGTGGGACGGGATTGGCGGACAAATGGTCTTGGCAAAGAAGAAGCAAGCGGTAAGTAGCAAGTCGCGTGGAAGAGGAAGTGAAAAAAGTCTGGGCCGCGGAAGAACGAAGTTGAACAAGGCGGCGGAAAAGAAACTGGAAGAGAACAGCGAGAAGATCGTGCAGTCGCTGCTGGATTGCACGCTCAAAGGCAACGTTTCCGGCGCAAGGCTGCTGATTGCCCTTGCAGATGGAGAGATCGATTGCGAGAACGAGGAAGTCATGCAGCGTCTTTGCAGCTATGCCGAGGGACTGGCATCGGAGCCGGAGTGGAAAGGCGATCCAGCTATGGAGCCGGTGATCGAATGAAGTGAATCGGCAGGTTGCCGATTGACCCGAACGACGTGAAAGCGAAGCGAACAAACGCCGAGCAAGACAGAAAAAACTTGGCTGAAATGAGGGCAGAGAGCAAATCACTCTTTGCCTTCATTTCAGGAAGAAAGAAGAGAGACGGATGAAACTCACAAATCACGAGTGGTTGCACGCCGGCAAATGGATGGGATTGTTCCTGATAGTGGTGCTGCTGTTCGGCACGGGGATGTCAGGAATGTCCTTTGCGCAAGCTGTCAGTACGACAACGGTCCAGGGAACGGTGTATCTGGCGAACGGTCAACCCGGCTCAGGAACGTTGGTGTTGAGCTGGCCATCGTTTACGACCGCGAGCGGCCAACTGGTGGTGGCGGGCAGCACGACAGTCACGATCGCGCCGGATGGATTTGTGAGCGTGAATCTGGCACCCAATCAGGGGGCGACGCCGACGGGCTTGTATTACACGGCGGTCTACTACCTCAGCGACGGATCGTCGAACACACAATACTGGGTTGTGCCGGCTGCCGCGAAGGCAGTTTTAGGACAGGTGCAAGCGCAGTTGATGCCGGCAACGCAGGCTGTGCAGGCTGCGAGCAAGTCGTATGTCGATCAGGCGGTGGCATCGCTGGCGGGCGGCACGCTATCCCTCTCCGGCACGACGATGACTGGACCACTGATACTGTGCTGCGATCCGACGCAGCCGATGGAGGCTGCCGACAAGCACTATGTGGACGAACAAGCGGCACTGGCGGTTCCATTGTCCGGCGCGGCACTGAGCGGACCGTTGACGAGTGTGAAGCTGGGAGGCTTGTACCAGGTCGACCAGTTTCCCGGAGGGGATTTCGGCGCCCAATTGAGCGCTTGCCTGAGCGGGCTGAGTACTAGCAATGGCGGCGTCTGCGATGCGCGCAATTTCTCCGGAACGCTGTCGATGGGAACCAATCTGATGATTACGACGGCGAATGCATCAATTCTGTTGCCGTGTGCGACGATCTCGACCAGCAATCAGATTATCGTGACGGCAGGAACGAGAAACGTATCGCTGCATGGATGTTCTTTGCGCGGAGCGAGCACGGCGAGCGGAAGCCAGGGCGGGACAGTATTTCTGTATTCAGGAAGCGGGGCGATGGTGCAAGTGGGCGATTCGACCTATGCGGCGGATACGTCTGGCTTCCACCTGGACAATGCGGTGATCAACACAACGACTGCAACGAGCGCCGCGGCACAGGGTTTCGTGGCTTATCGCACGCAGGAATTGGATCTTGAAAGTCTGTATTTTCTGGGCAACTCGAACCAAACAGGAATCACGCTGGATGGAACCGGAAATTATACAGGCGGAACATTTTTCGACAACGAGATTAGTGGATTTCAAACGGCGGTGAATGCCATTGGGCACCAGACAGCGAATCCCGCGACGACCGACTGGATGAACGCGAGCGCGTTTACGCGGCTGCACATCGATTGCCCGACGAGCGGTGGAAACCCCATTGCCGGGACGTACGGGATCAACCTGCAACAGGGAGACGGGAACACATTCACCGGCGGAGATATCGAGGGATGTTCAACAGCATTGCATTTGGGCACAAATGCGCAGAACAACACGATCGTCGGGATGCGCAACGAGAACTCGACCAGCCAGGTGGTGGCGGACGCGGGCAGTTCCTACAACAGTTGGATGACCGGCGGAACGATGTTTACCGGGGAACTCATCGACAACGGAACGCGCAACAGCTTCCTCGATACATTTCACCGGAGTTTCAACGGCTTGAATGGTGATTGGTATGGAAGCCAGACCGACGCGACGGTGACCAATCATTACCGGCTTGGAATCGGGACAGGGAACGAGCGTGGACTTCTCAACCGGTATCAAACCGACTATGGATACCGGTGGACGATGGGATTGAGCGACGCGACCTCCGGCGAGCAGTATTACCAGATACTGGACGAGTTGAACAATGTGTACCGCTTATCGATCGGCCAGTATAACTACGGCCAATCGAGCACCAACGACCAGACGGTGATCAACTCGGCAGGAACCGGCGCGGTGGTGGTGAACGGATCTACCAATGCGGGAACGGGCGGACTGGTGATCGGATCGGGCGGCGCGACCGAATCCACGGTAGCGACCATCAGCAACGCCGGGAACGCGCAGTTCAATGGAACGCTGCAAGTGGGCGGCGTTTCAACCTTCTCTGGCTCGACGACGGTAAAAAATCAGGCGGACGCGGAGATTGACGCAACTCTTTGGGCGGGATTGACGGCTGCGCAAAACGAGTCTTTTATTTACAAGAACTATCAAGGCGCGAGCCAGTGGTACATGGAGAATCACTCGACCAACGACTGGTCGCTTACCTCCGCAGTGGGCGGTTTGGACAGCTTCAAAGCGTACCAGAGCAGCAACAGCGGCGACACATACGTCAATGCATCGAACTCTTCCGGCGTGGTGCGCATCAACTACGAACCTGGCGCAGGGACTCAGTTCAAGGTATATGGAGGAAACGGCAGCAGCAGCCTCTATGCCTCGTTTACCGGCACAACATCGATTCAGTTTCCAGGTCTAGCGGCCAGCAGCGGTCATAGCTGCTTGCAGATCGACAACTCCGGATATGTCACCAACACCGGATTGGCTTGCGGGACAGGAAGCGGTGGCACAAGCGGTACGGTCAGCTCGGGAAACACCGGACAAATTGCGTATTACAACACGACCGGCACGACAGTATCCGGCATCAGCGCGGTTCCCATTTCGGCGGGGGGAACCGGATCGACCACGGCGACTGGGGCGCTGGGAAGTCTGGGCGGCGCATCGCTGAGCGGGGCTGCATTCACAGGAGCAGTCAGCACTACATCCACATTCTCCGCGGCAAACAATTTAAGCATTGGCCCGCGGTTCGATGTGACGAATCCGGCATTTGGCGCGGCAGGGAATGGGGCGACAGACGACACCGCAGCGATTCAAGCAGCCTTCAACGCGTGCGCGAGCTATGTATCGTCCACCGGCACGCTGACGGGAAATTATGGCGGAATCGTGGAATTTCCGGGGCAGCATACCTATCTGATATCTTCGACGATCAACGCATATGACGGATGCCACATTGAAGGAGTCGTAGGCAGCAGCAGCGGCGCATTTTCCGCTCCGCGGATCGCGTGGAATGGAACAACGGCCGGCGCCATTTATACGATCACCGGCTTTACAGCCGCTGCGAACACTGCGCCACTTTACACGCTCGCTTCTCCAGCGCCCCATCCTCAAGCCAACCTTGCCACATTTACGGTAAGCGGCGGCAGCACTCCTTCGGTGGGACAGTGGGTCGATATTGAAGGCCTGAGCACGAGCGCGGGAATCAATCTGAACCGGCTGATTGCACAGGTGGCTGCCACCAGCGGCAATACATTCACGGTGGCCTTCCAATCGGCCATTTCGGCGGGGACATTTTCCGATACGGGAACTGCGACGACAGTTGACGTAATGTTCGCGTTTGACGCCAACGCCCGCTATGAGTCATCGATCAGCAATATCGATTTGGTGGACAATTCAATTTCAAGCAACTCCTATCAAGTGGGATTTTACTTTGGTTCCCGCGTCGATACCGGCACACATGTGGAACACACGGATGTCAACGGCGCAACCATGTACAGCTATTACTTTTCCAATGGCGGCATCAACGTGGACTTCGACAAAGGCTGGAGATCGGACGGCGCGGGAATCGCAGGAATCTATTGGCGAGTAACATCCTCGGACTCCTTTGGAATCGCAAACGGAACGACGGATAACAGCCGCAGCGCGTATAGTTCGACGGTGAGCGGCTCCGCCGTAATGCTGGACAATGCGGCCTGCATTGCCAACGCCAACATTCATTTCACTTCCCGGAATATCAAGCATGAGATCAACACGAATATCACATCAGGGTTGGGAGTTTACACCTTGCTGGACTGCCCGTCGAACTCGAATGGGGAACAATTCTTTCTTGATTTCGAGAATGTCTGGATGGCTCCCGGTTCGGTAACTATTTCGCCTGGAATTGTGATGTCGCCCGCCAATGATACCGCGCTTTCGTTGAGCATTGTGAATGGATCGATCAGCGGCGGCGGGATGGGCGGCAAGTGGGTTGGACTTCCATCCGTGGCGAGGAATGACATGAGTGGAGTGAACGGAGTTATTTCAGTATTCGACTACACTCCTCCATTCAAGAGTGATGGAGGCGGCAGTACCGCATACATCAACGGCTCGGCTCCCACTCAATTTCTGAACGATGTGAATGTCAATCAACTGTACCAGTACGGAATTGGCGCATCGGCGTTCCTTTACACGGATACGGCGTTTGCGGCGTTGCCGAATGCGACTACGCTTTATGCGGGACAGATTGTCGCGCCGCCGAGTTATTGGAATGGGGCCAACGGCAGCCGGTACGCCATCGATGTTGTATACCAAACGGGAACGACGGGCACACCGAACACTGGAGCGACCACCTGCACCGGCACGTCCGGCGCGAGTGTATTGACTTGCAACAGCGCCACCGATCTGTCGGGCGGACAGAGAATCACGATCGGAACGGACAGCAATAAATCAATCAAGTATGTAGACGCAACCAAGCCCAACGCGGTTCTGGTCTATCTGGGCAGCAATCTGGCATCGACCTACTCGACGGCGACGGCGCTGACGTTTTCCGCTCCAGTGTTGGGTCCAGAGCTTCAGATGCCGACAAAGTCGTCGAGCGCACCTTCGACACTGGCGTGGTCGCGGGGAGATTTGGAGGAGAATTCCGGAGCGTCGGCGAATGGCGTTGCGGCCTGGGTCAATGTTGCATCCGGCACACCAGGAACGTGGGCAGGGATTCCGCTGGGCAACAGCAGCGGACAGATCAGCAGTGCGCAGATTTCAAATCTTGCATTCCAGAGTCTTACGACGACGGGAACCTCCGGCGCTGCGACGCTCAGCGGTGGGGTTCTGAACATTCCGCAGTATGCGGGCGGCGGCTCGATGACCTGGCCCTCGACGGCGGGCATCGCCGTTTACGCGGGCAGCAGCGCCTGGGGAACGTCGCTGACTGCTCCGGCAAGCGCGATTGTCGGCATCAGCGATACGCAGACGCTGACGAATAAATCAATCAATGCCTCCGAGGTGAACAGCGGCACTCTGCCACACGCGCAGTTGCCTGCGCTCTTAAGCGGCGACATTCCGAACAATGCTGCCAATACGACGGGGACGGCGGCCGGATTTACTAGCTCTTTGGCAGGTGATGTAACCGGGACACAAGCGGCCACGGTGGTTGGCAAGATCAACGGCGGAAGCATACCGGCATCGGCGAATGCACTCAGCTCGAACTCGAGCAGCCAGCTAGTCGCCTCCACATCGCACAACTTGAGCGTACCGGCAAATTGCAGCGCGGCATCCGGCTCAGGAACAGCGTATACGTGCTCAACCTCGCCCACATTTACGCCTGCGGCGGGAGATCATATTCAATTCAAAGCCGATGTGGCCAACACGGGCAGCGCCACGCTGGCGGTGAACGGAGCCTCGGCAGCGACGATCAAGAAGTGGGGCGGTTCAGGCAATCTAATCGCCAACGATCTATTGTCCGGCCACTGGATTTCCGCCACTTTTGACGGAAGCTACTGGCAGTTGGAAGGACAACTGGGGAATGCCAACGCGACGGAGCTGAATGGGACGTCGATCACCGGCTTGTCGGGCGGCGGATCAACGCTGGCGCTGACGAATTCACCGGTATTCACGGGGAGTCTGACAACGCCGCTGACGACGGCGGGGGTGGTGACGACGACAAGCGGCGGCGTTCTGAGCAGCGTTGCCACGACGGGAACCGGGAGCGCTGTATTGGCGACCTCGCCGACGGTGAACGGTTTGACCGATAACGGCACGGAGAATCTGACTACGCTGAATGTCAGCGGCACTTCCACCTTGAGCAACGTGGTGCTGAACGGCACCTGTACGGGCACAGGTTGCGCGCAAACGGGCACGCCGGCATGGCTGATGTATCTGGGCAACGGAGCGGACGGAAGTTACGAATTCAGCTCGACGGCAAGCTGCACGACCGGACCTACGCATTGCGTCATCAACTGCACGTCAACAAGCCCATGCGCACTTACGGGAGGCGAGTATTATGCAACGCAGTGGCAGGTGGATACAGGAGCGTATGTCTACGAAAATGTGGGATCTTCTCCTGGTCTTGTCATCCATTCACAGGGAGCTTGCAACGATTATGGGACGATCCTGATCAACGGCGCTCGCAGCACGTACCCCAACACGAACAAGGGAGTGGGCGGCGGAAGTTCGGGCGGCTCCGGAGGCGGCACGGCTGCAGGTACGGCTGGAGTTGTCTCTGAACCATCGAGCACGGGATCGGGGCTTGGTCAAATCAGTGGCGGCGCAGCAGGCGCGGCCAGCGGTGGGAATGGCGGCAATGGCGCTTCATTTGCCACTATGTATCAACGGGCATTTACGAACGCGAATGCCGGCGGGCTTGATGGCTTGAATCTCACTGGCTCAGCGGGTGAGCAGGGAGCAAACAGCGGCGGAGCGTTGGGCGAACCGGGCGGCGGCATGGTGCAAGTTTGCGGGTCGTTCAACGGCACGGGCGGCTTCATCGATGCCAGCGGCGCATACGGAATGCCGCCTTCGGCCAACTCGACCGGCGCGGGATCGGGCGGCGGCGGCGGGGTGGTGATGCTTTCCTCGCAAGCAACCGCAACGGCTTGGCCGACGATCTCTGTCGCGGGCGGACCAGGAGGACTGGTCACGGTTCCTGAAGCATTGGCGACAAGCGGCAGCTGCACGACACAGCCGAAGGTGACTTTGGGAGTGACATCCGGAGCGCTCAATGGCACTTGCACCGTGATCCAGGCAGGCGCGGGATGCGGAACAGGTGCAAACGTCAAATTCAACGTCGTGGGCGGCGGCGGAACACTGGGCACTGGCACAGTGAATCCGACTTGGAGCGGCGGGGCGCTGGCAAGCTGCACAACCACGGCCGGCACTTCGTCCGGTTACACGGCGGCAACATATACGACGGCGGGAACGGGCGGCGATGGCGGCGCGGGCTGGTACACGGAGTTCCAGGGCTGGTAGGGTTCGATGAGCCAGCCGCAGCGCGGGGTTACACACTGCGGCTGGCCTGCTAGTGTCCTGAGTCAGAAGTTCGCAGCATAACAACGCTGTCATCCTGAGCGAACGGGGCCCCAGGCGTTCTCTTCAGCCTGGGGATGGTGAGTCGAAGGATCTGAGGTTTGTAGAGGTATACCGAAAAGCAACCGCAGGTCCTTCGACTCCCTTCGC
>JBAVDS010000050.1:0-13445 GCA_049587335.1 Occallatibacter sp.
ACCACCGGCCACCGCGCCCGCAGCGGAGGCAGCGCCGCCCGCAGCTACGCCGGATACACCAGCCGCTCCCGCCGCCGCGCCACCCGCAACCGCGCCGCCCACGGAAGGTGTCTCCAATCCACCGCAATAAGAACAGCGATCGGGAGTTCCTGGGCTGGCGCACAGAATTCATTGCGCTAAGCTACAGGAACTCCAAAACCATTTGAATTGCACTCTTCGCCTCGGCAGCAAAACTTTATCTGGACTGGACGTATCTTGTGCCCATGAGATTATCGCGTGTGTTTCTTCTTACGATTCTGCTTGCCGCTGGTGCAGTTGCCAGCCGTGCGCAGGTTTTTCCCTCCGCAAGCACCCACCAGATTTCGATCACCGCCGGCGGCACCGTATCTGCCTTTCAACCGGATTTTGCCGGCATATGGGCTTGCTCAGTGACTGCGCTAGCTGAATCATGTCCGTCAGACAATTATGTCCCCGTCGCGCAAACAAGCGCGCAGCGTCTTTTTGGCGTAGGCACGTATGTGGACGTCAAGCTCACTCGCTGGGTGCAGCTTGAGGCCGAGGGGCGTTGGCAGCGCTTCCATGCGTATGGCGGCATTACTCAGGACAACTACCTGATCGGTCCCCGGCTGCCTGTCTATCGCTTCTGGAAGGCGACGGTCTACGGCAAGGCGCTGGGCGGAATGGCCAAAATGAACTTCGATAGCTACGGCGACCACGGCACCTTTACGGCCCTCGCCTTTGGCGGTGGCATGGACGTGAAACTGACCAGGAAGATCAGCATCCGGGCCTTTGATGCTGAGTACCAGTACTGGCCAGCGTGGGGCAACTCCACACTTTCTCCCTACGGAGTCAGCGCCGGCGTCGGGTACAGAATCTTCTGAGGCGGACTGTTTGACCGCTCTCTTCCTGCTTTCAAGCTGTCACGACCTGACGACGACCGATCGTCGTTGGGAAGGAAACCAGTTACAATGATTCATATGCATCGCCGTGTCCAGATTTTTCTCTCAGTCTCCGTACTCTTGCTCGGCTTCCTATCTCTGACGCCGCTGGCAGCCGGCCAGCAAAGCCATTCCAATCGGGGCCGCAAATACAAGTCGCCGCCGCCGACCGCGCGCGTGGAAGTCACTGTCGTGCGCGACAGCGATGGCAAGCCCATCGAGAATGCCGCCGTGATCTTTCATATGATCGGCGACAAGGGCAACATGGAATTGAAATCCAATGATGAAGGCAAGGCTGTCATTGATGTGTTGCCCATTGGCGGCGCTGTGCAATTGCAGATCATCGCTACGGGATACAAGACTTATGGCGAGGACTACAAGATCGATCAGACCCCGATTGCAATCGCAGTCCGCATGAAGCGTCCCGGCGAGCAGTACTCGATCTACAAGCCGCACCCCGATATGAGTGAGGGCGGCAAGAGCCCCGACGCAGCCAAGCCAGCGGATCCGCCAGCGGGAACGGCAACCGAGCCTGCGGACAAAGACAAGCCAGCCGATGATCCGAAGCCGCAACCCCCTCCAAGTCAGTCGCAGCCAAAATAAACTGGCTGGATAGATTGTTTGCCCCGCGATGAGCGATCCACTTCTTGGCAAATCGGTCTTGGTCACGGGCGGCGCTAAGAGAGTTGGCCGTGGAATCGCCCTTGCCTTGGCGCAGGCGGGGGCAGACGTTGCCATCACCTTTCGCACCTCACGGGCTGAAGCCGGGCAAACTGCGAGCGAGATCGAAAGTCTTGGCCGCCGCGCGCTGGCCATCGAGTGCGATGTACGCAGTGAGCTTTCTGTGCGAGCCGCCGTTGCTGCCGCGCATGAACGCTTCGGACGCCTCGATCTCGTCGTGAACAACGCCGCTGTCTTTGAATCCACTCAATTCGATTCCCTCACGATCGAACAATGGGATGCGGTCTTCGAGACCAATACCCGCGGACCGTTTCTGATAGCACGTGAGGCGTTGCCTCATCTGCGCGCCGCTCAGGGCCGCATCGTCAACATCGGTTCTCTTGGCGGTATTCATGCCTGGGCCAGTCATGCCCACTACTGCGCCTCGAAGGCCGCGCTCCATTCGCTTACACAGGCGATGGCCAAGGCCTTTGCTCCCGAAGTCAGCGTCAACTGCGTAGCTCCTGGATGGATTGAATTCGACAGCGCCGCCACGCAGGCTGCGCACTTCGCTGCTAAAACTCCCATGCGGCGCAACGGAAGCGTTGAAGACGTCGCTCAGACTGTTCTCTTCTTTGCATCGGGACCGCACTTTGTCACCGGGCAGATTCTGGTTGTGGATGGCGGGCTGGGGCTCTCTTAGCTGTGCAACGAACCGAAAATCGAAAGTAGATCTGGCAAAGAAAGTAACCGGCAGGCAAGAACGAAAGCCATAGCACCGGATAGCGGTATCTCACATCGCTGATGTTTACGTAATACATTGCGGGATAAACAATGAGTACGGTTAGAACAAACCAACTCACAGGTTCACGCCGTTTGATCATCAACGCCAGACCGGGAATCGATAATGCTGTGGCCAACCAGATTGCAGGGCTATAAAACAGATTTTCTTGGCGATAGTAGAGGTCCTCATCGAAGGGCGGAAACCAGAAATCCCGGAAGCGTTCGATGCATAGGACAGAAAACCGCTTGGGATGGGAGTTGATCCACGACATCGCATCCGAACCGCGTTTGCGGTCATAAGCTGCTTCTCCCATTGACCGCATCAATTGTGCCTCGCTTATATTGGCATTGGGTTGATGAGACTGATCGCAGCCATGCGATGCGTTCTCAATAAGACTGGATTGGGCGCAGTCGTTATTCGATAAATTGAGGGAAATACCCATGCCCGTTCTGGCCGCAAAGGTTCCGAGTTGAAGGTAATTTCTGCCGGCCCAGAGAAACAGGACAAGAAATAATACTGCTGATAGTGTGCTCGCCTGCCGAAGTGAAGCTTTTCTGCGGATGACTAAATATGCGATCCATGGCGCGACAATCAGCGTTGTGCCGGGATTGGATAGGTAAAGCAAGCCCGCCATGACTCCGGCTACCAGAGCGAGCGAAAGACTCTTCCCATTTCTCAGCGACGAAGAGGAGAACAGGCAAAAAAGCAGCAGACCCGCCACCGTAAGGTTGCCATCCCAACTCGGCATCAGGATCATTGAAGCCAGCCATAAGACCGCACCGAAGATCCCCGGCATACTGCTTCCATAAAAGACCCTGGAGACTCTTGGCAGCCAGGAGGCCGTGAATGCATTGGCAACGATACAGGTGAGTGAGGCTGCGAGGTAAAACCAATCCGTGGATCTGGTTATCTTCATCAGCAGCGCAAGATAGCAAGGATACAAAGGAGGACTGAGCGCTGTGGGACCTGTGGCTAACACCGCTTCAGGATTGGCGTAACTACCGTGTTCAGCTAGATTTCTGGCGATGGAAACCATCTCGTTGCCGGGGCTGAAACTGATCGGTCCGAAGCGGAACTGACAAAGCCCGATCAGCGCGGCTGCCACAAAGAAAGTGAAACAAATATCTTCTTCTCGCTTTTCATTTGCATGCGGCCATTCAATGGTTTCTTTCATATGTTTCCCGTATGTTTCAGTGCCGGCTGATTCCAAACCAGCGAATTCTGTCCACTGTTCGTAACTCAAGAATTCACTTTATAAAATTGATCCACTCCAAATCCGCCATTATCGTGAGAAGAGTCGCTTGAGAAAACCAGATTTGCGGGTTAGCGAAGGCTCGTTGTCTGGCTCCGCCTTCAAAGCCTTTCTGGATGGAGCAGCAAACTTCTTTGCATGAAATTTGAGTGGAACGCGATCGCGCACTCCTTGCGCTTCGGGTTGCGGAGGCCAGGGAGTGCCCTCAACGGCCGCACGGGGGTTGGATAGGCAGAGGCGCCGCGCTGTCTCCTCCCCGGCGTGATGCACCACATACTCGTAACCTTTTTTGAGGTGCGGTGGACGCCACTTGGTATTATGTGCGTCACTGGCAAGAAAGTGAATCCAGTTGCGCTCCAGCAGCTCATTGGAGAAGGCCTCGGCCATCTTGCCGAAGCGGCCATACAAGGAACCGGCGGTTACCTGAACTAGGCAGCCCATACGCAACCATTCCGCCAGCATCTCCGGCTGGCCGAGCAGCGCGGGATAGCGCTCGGGATGCGTGACGACCAGCATATATCCCACCGATTGCAGCATGAACAGCGCGTCGGTCATCTGCGGGGGAATCACAGTATTGGGAAACTCAATCAGCAGGTAGCCTTTACCGTCGATCGAGTAGCGCAGCGGATTGGCCACGGCCTCATAGATATTTTCGGCGGTCATGTGAAAGTCGCAGGCAAGACTCAACTTTATCCGTCCATCTGCCAATTCGCGCAACTCTTCATATCGCTCATTGATGAGCGGCGTCACGAATGGATAGCGTTCGCTGGCGTGAGGTGTGCAGACAATGTGGGTGATCCCATCCGCCGCCGCCTCCCGAATCATTCCCAGGGAGGTCTCCAGATCGGGCGCGCCGTCGTCCACTCCATAGAGAAGATGTTGATGGATGTCGATCATTCTCTGCCCGCTTCCAACTTACGGCCAAAAACATTAATTCACTGCCAGTGCCTCGATCATTGAGGCGAAGATCTTCCAGCCGTCGGCTGAACCCAGAATCAACTCGCTGGAACGGTCCGGGTGGGGCATCATGCCCAGAACATTCCTCTTTGCATTGAGAATGCCGGCAATGTTGCACAAAGAGCCGTTGGGATTGGCCTCTGCGGTGATCTCGCCCTTGGAAGTCGCGTAACGGAAGGCAATCCGGTCCTCGGCTTCCAACCGATGCAGCTCCTCCGGCGTACAAAAGTAGTTGCCCTCCATGTGGCCAATCGGCATTTGCAGCACGTCGCCTGTGGTGAGCTGATTGGTGAACGGGCTGTTGGCGGTTTCAGTGCGCAGATAGACCTGCTTGCAGATGTACTTGAGTCCGGCATTGCGCATCAGGGCTCCAGGCAGCAGTCCAGCCTCGGTAAGAATCTGGAAGCCGTTGCAGATTCCAGCAACCAGTCCGCCGCCCTCGGCAAAGCGTTTGACCGCCTGCATTACCGGAGAAAAGCGCGCAATCGCGCCCGTGCGCAGGTAATCGCCATAGGCGAAGCCGCCGGGAACCAGCACGGCATCCACGCCTTGCAGATCCTCGGAATCGTGCCAGAGAAAAGTGACCGGCTGGTGAGCCACCTCGGCAATCACGTTGTAGGTATCGTGATCGCAGTTGGAGCCAGGAAAGACGAGAACGCCGAATTTCATGCTTCTAGGGTAACAGCTTCCCGCTGCTCAAGCACAGTCGCGCCAGCAGATCTCTCACACGAGCTACCCGGCATGGCCAGGATGCATTTGACCATGCCGGATAGCCCCATCTTCAATTCATTTCGAGCCGTTCAGACGCATATCAATTCGATGTATTCACAGACTCAAAAACAGTCCTGCCTGTGTTGTTGCACTTCGACTGCGCCTATATCGCAGCGGCTGCCTGGCGGCGATGGTCGAGGGAATCCGCGCTGATCGATGGAGATCGGGTTTCCGGCGCCGTCCAGGCAGCCTGCCGGATTGCCGCCGTGGATGGCGGGGCTATCGGGTTTGAGATCCAGGGTTTCGGTGGGACCACCATAGTCTCCCAGCTTGCGCAAATCGGCGGAAATACCAGTAAGATCATGCCCACCTGCAATATAGGAGCAATTGCTAAGGTTTTGGATGAGATTATAGTCGCCGGAGACGAACTCCCCTAAGCAGTCGCCGCCTGGGTTCGCTGCCAGAATCGAGTTGCGGATCGTTGAATTGAAGAGGACTCCCAGGCTGATGCCCCCTCCGATATTGCCGGAGACAGTGCTGTTGCTCATCTCCAAAAAGCCATCCAACTCGCCCTCGGCAACAGCGATTCCGCTCAGACTGCTACCGAAGATTGTGCTGTTGACGACGGTGAGAGTTCCGGCATCATAGATGCCATAGCTATCGCTGTAACTAATCGTGCTGCGATCGAGAGTAAGCGAGCCGGTCATCGAAATTCCATTTTTCCAGAACGTGGTGGTGCGCACCTCCGCACTTCCATAGAGGTTGAAGTAGCCGGCTGGCTCCGGTATCGACCCTGGCCCAATGCACTCGGCTCCGGAAGTGACGACGTTAGCGGCGATTCGGCTGTCGTCGATGGTAACGATTCCACCATCGTTGAGCATTCCGCCGGCAGTGGAGCATCCGCCGGTAGCGTTATTGGAGTCCACACTGCTGCGCAAGATACTGAGGCTTCCGGAGTTATAGATGCCTCCCGCCATCGGAATGTAGAAGCCTGTTCCGGTCGCGGTGCTGCTGTTGCCAGTAACGCGTGTCTCAACGAGGCTGAGCGTGCCTCCATTGTTGATTCCGCCCACGACTGTGGCGGCAATGCTCGTCGAAAGAAAGCCGTCGCGGATGGTAAGTGACTCCAGACTGGCTGTCACGCCGCTGGGAATCGAAACCACGGTCCCGGCCTTCATTCCATCGATGATTGTGCGATCCCGTCCGGCTCCTCTGAGCGTCAGATTTTGATCCACCGAAATCCGCTCGGAGTAAATTCCCCGTCCGATAAGAATCAGATCGCCAGCCAGAGACCGGTTTGTGATGGCGTACTGAATTGTGAAGCAGGCATTTTCTCTTGTCGTTCCGCAAATACTGTCATCCACTCCATCTTTGGCGACATACAAAGTGGAAGCCGAGAGAGAGGTGGCGAGTGTGAAGACCAAGGCGGGCGCAAAACTTCGAATTCTGCGCAAGGGGGTGCACAGATGCATTTTCATAGAAACCTCCTGGCCGATAGGGGCGGCCATGTTTGTTTGTGTATATCTTTGAAATGGATCGTGCGGATACTTCTGAACGGATCGAAACGCTGCGTACACCTGCTCGTGAACTGGCGGGCAGGTCGAACTTGCCAAAACGGTATCCTCGAAGATCGGAGTTGTCAATCAAAATCGCCCCAGCGGAACGCAAGGCTGGTCATGAAAGACTTGCCTCCTGCCAACCGTTCGCAAATGATATACTCACAAGGTTGGGCGCGTGTCAGCGCCACTATCTCCACGCCTCTGAGGTTCTTATGTCCGGCCATTCAAAATGGGCCACAATCAAGCACAAGAAGGGCGCGCTGGACGCCAAGCGCGGCAAGATATTCACCCGTCTGCTCAAGGAAATCGCCGTTGCCGCCAAGGGCGGCGGCAACCCAGACACCAATGCCCGTCTGCGCACAGCGGTCCTGGCTGCCAAAGCCGAAAATATGCCGCAGGATAACATCAAGCGCGCGATCCAGCGCGGCACCGGTGAGCTGGAAGGCCTCAGTTACGAGGAGATCACCTTCGAGGGCTATGGCCCCGGCGGCGTGGCGGTCATCGTTGAAGTGACGACCGACAATCGCAACCGCGCGGTCAGCGAGATTCGCCATGCCTTTTCCAAAAATGGCGGCAATCTTGGCGAAAGCGGCTCCGTGCGATTCATGTTCTCGAAAAAAGGGCTTATCGCCATCGAGAAGGATGCAGCCACGGAAGAGCAGTTGATGGACATCGTCCTCGAACATGGCGGCGAAGACCTGAACGATGAGGGCGACACCTGGGAGATCATCACCGAACCGTCTGCTCATGAGGCCGTAGCCGCAGCGGTCAAGGCGGCCGGAATTCCCACCGTGATGAGCGAGATCACCATGGTCGCATCGACCTATACCAAGCTGGAAGGAAACACGGCTGGCCAGATGATGCGTCTGCTGGAGGTTCTGGAAGATTGTGACGATACCCAGAATGTCTACTCGAACTTCGATATGGATGCCGACCAGATGGAATCGGCTGCTGGCTGAGCGCAAGCCGGGAGGCGCAAGAAAGGCCGCCCGGATGAGGCGGCTTTTTTGTGGAATGTGTGAATTTTCGATTCAGGGAAGGGAAGAACAGTGACCCGATCGGCAGTTTTATTCGCAGCGGTTTTGATGGCGGGGGCTCGAATTGCTTGCACTCAAACGCCATCTGGAAATTCGACGATCCCTCAGTCAACAGCAGTGGATACAAAGCCATTTATTGACCCCGCCAATATCAGGTTTGACCCCGTGGCCCAGGTGCGCATAAACAAGAGCTGGGAGTATGGCCCATTCGTCAACGGCGGTTTTGGTGTCGGTGACCGCTCACAATATAAATTTCTCTGGGGCGGCCTTCAGTTAGGCAAGCCGATCTCAGCGGTACATCGCGCCGGCATTCTGACCGGCCAGTTCGAGCTGGCTGGCAACATCATGCCTTTCTGGCAGGCTTATACGCCGGCACCGCATCTTGCGCAGTACACCTGCCAGGGCGGAGTTCTCTGCACTTTGCCCACCGGCGGCGGCACCTTCCGCGGCGTAAGCATCACCCCGGTCATCTTCCGCTGGAATCTGCAAACGCAGTCGAGGCGCATTCAGCCCTGGATTCAGGCTGCGGGCGGCCTGATCTACACAACCCACAAATTCCCGCCGAATTACTACAGCACGCAGACCATCGACGGCGGAACCTGCGTCTGGAACTTTACGCCGCAAGGCGGTTTTGGCATCCACTACTTCACGCGCGCACGGCGCTCGATCGACCTGGGAGTGAATGCCGTTCATATCTCATCGGCCTCCCTGGGCGACCGCAATCCCGGCGTCAATGCCAGCGTTCAGGTGCAGGTGGGATACACCTTCTGGAAGTAATCGTTGGAAAGGAATCATGAGCGGACCGGTTGTCGAATGCGTACCGAACTTCTCCGAGGGCAGGGATGCCCGGCGGGTCGAGGCCATCGTCGCTGCGATGCGCATCGAGGGAGTTCATCTGCTCGACTGGTCGATGGATGCGGCGCATAACCGTTCGGTGGTCACCATTGCCGGCGATCCGGCGGCGGTCGTCGAATCGGCGGTACGCGGCGCGGGCAAGGCAGCCGAGTTGATCGATCTGACCCGGCAGCAGGGGGTTCATCCGCGCATCGGCGCTGTGGATGTGATTCCCTTCGTGCCCGTCAGCGGCATCAAACTGGAGCAGTGCGCGCTGCTGGCCCGCCAGGCTGGACTGGAGATCTGGCGGCGCTATAACCTTCCCTCCTACTTTTACGAGGCGGCTGCGGCCCGCCCGGACCGGGCCAATCTCGAAGAAGTGCGTCGAGGACAGTTTGAAGGTTTGCGCGATACCGTTGCCAAGGACTCCTCGCGCCGTCCCGATATTGGCGGTCCAAATCTGCATCCTACCGCCGGCGCCTGCGCGGTGGGCGCGCGCAAGTTTCTCGTGGCTTACAACATCTACTTCGATACCTCCGATGTGGCTGTGGCACGTTCCATCGCCCGCGAGATTCGCGCCGCTTCCGGCGGATTGAAGGGTGTCAAGGCAATGGGCGTACTGGTCAACGGCCGCGCGCAACTGACGATGAACATTACCGACTTTGCGGCAACGCCCATCTCCCAGGTCTTTCGTACAGCGTCGGCTTTGGCAGCGCGCCACAAGGTAGCGCCGGTCGAGGGAGAGATTATCGGCTTGATTCCAGAGGCCGCCTGTGAGCAGAATGGCGAGTGGATGCGTCAATTGGTTGGGTTCGAT
The DNA here is from genome assembly GCA_049587335.1 of Occallatibacter sp. Classification (GTDB taxonomy): domain Bacteria; phylum Acidobacteriota; class Terriglobia; order Terriglobales; family Acidobacteriaceae; genus Telmatobacter. Next base: position 9,550 of record JBAVDS010000050.1, read on the forward strand.
GCGCAAACCAAGATCCTGGAGCGCCGGCTTGCCTCTCCGCTGGCCTGGCCGGGAGAAGCATAAGCCTCGCAATGCTCATCGGCTTGAAGCACACCGGGTAAAATGAAAATGGAACAGAGGCGGCGTGTTGGACATCCGGACAAGGCATTCGCAGGTTTTTTGAAGCTGGCTTTGTTTGCGGGTTTTGCAACGTCACCACTGTGGAGGATGGATTCATTGAAGGCATTTCTGAAAGTTGCAATTCCAGTTATCTTGCTGGCCGCGGCCGCCTCGGCGCCGGCAGCCCAGTTGTCCACCGATGCGCGCTCCGCCGTACCGCACGATGTGCAGCAGTTGGTGGCCATCGACTACCACGCCATGGAGAATTCAAACTCGGCGATGGATCTGCGCGACCGCGTGATGCCGCCCGAATTGAAGCGCTTTGAAGAAGCTCTGCACAAGTCCGGCCTGAATGAAAATCACGATGTCGAGGAACTGGCCTTTGTCCTCTTTCATGGCAAGGAGGGCGGCGATAGGCTGGATACAGTCGGTATTGCCCAAGGGCAGTTTTCCGTTCAGGATATTCTTGCCAGCTTTCGCAAGCAGAATCTGAAGGCGACTCTGGTTCGCACCAACAAGGTCTATCCGCTGGCCAAGACGGGCATGGTGGTTTGCTTTGTCGATCCCTCCACCATGGTCTTCGGAGACAGCGACGCGGTTGCCAAGGCGCTGGATGCGCGCGACGGAGTGACTCCCAGCCTGCTGAACAACCCAACGATGATGGACGCGATGAACTCGGTGGACTCCGAGCCGCTGTGGAGCATTCTCGACCAGAAGGGCACGCAGACGATGATGCGCCAGGTGCTGGGCGAGGCCGGCTCGACGACCGATATTGAAAGCCTGCAAAAGCACCTGCTGAGTTCCTGGTACTCGATGAACTTCCAGCACGGCGTCAAATTTGATCTGACCATCGCGACCAACGACCCCTTCACCTCAGCGACTCTCACTTCGCTGTTGACGGCGGGCTTGACGTTGCGGAAAATGAGCGGCTCGGATGCGGAAAAGCAGGCGTTGAGCGCCACCACCATCGCCTCCGACACCGGGCGGCTCTCGATCCACTTCTCCACCACCGATGCGCAGTTCAGCAGCCTGCTGCACTCGCCGCTCTTCCAGGGCATTGTGCATTAAATCTTATGAGAATCTTCACTCCTGGGGCTTGCCTTTGCGCCCGCAAATCATGCCCCAGGCGCACCATGACAGTCATCTTCCACCAGTCGATCGACTGGCGTCCAGATATTCGCTGCAATCCCGCACTGTAGCCAGAAATTGATAGCGATTGTGCCTTCCATCGCTTGAATTCCTCTTCGCCATTTTGGGAACTTTCCCATCCTTGTGCCCTTCCTGGAACCCTTCTTTCATCTTTTCCAATCTCTGCTATTGAGTTCCTTCCCCACACGCGGGAAGGTAGCAGTGTGCCGTTGGTTAGCTGACGCTAAGCCGGAACCCTGGTGGAGCGCTGGACAGACCGGGCTGGCGGACGCCGCAGTTTGAGGGCGCCGCACCAAGAGAAAGGTTGCCATGAGGTTATTGATTGCCGAAGATGACAAGGCGTTAGGGTTATTTTTAAGCCGCGGGCTGGAAGCCGACGGGCATCGTGTCCGTCTGACCTGTGATGGAGCCGCCGCAGTGGAGGCTTTTCGCCAGGATTTGCCAGACCTCACGATCTTGGATTTGAATATGCCTATCAAGGATGGCGAGCAGGTGCTGGAGGAGGTCCGCGCGATGGACTCCGATCTTCCGGTCCTGGTGCTGACTGCGCGCCAAGAGGTGGACACACGCGTCCGCTGTCTGGATCGCGGCGCCGACGACCTGATGATCAAGCCCTTCAGCCTGCATGAGCTGCGGGCGCGCTGCCGGGCTTTGCTGCGCCGCAAGCGCGAGGCGCGGCTCTTGCTGCGAGCCGGAAACCTGGAGCTGGACCGGCTGGATCATACCGCCCGCCGCGGCGGTGAGCCGATCATTTTGACCAACAAGGAATTTGCCCTGCTAGAGCACCTGATGCTCAATCGCGGCCAGTGCGTCTCGCGGGTGGAGTTGCTGGACTCGGTCTGGAATATGGAGCCGGCACAGACGACCAACATCGTCGATGTTTACGTCAATTACCTTCGCCGCAAGCTGAAGGATCCGCCTCCCGGACAACTGATCCGCACGGTGCGCGGCCAGGGCTACATGGTGCCGCCGGAGAACGAATTGGCGATGCTCTCCCTGCCCGCTCTCTCTGTGCCCGTGATTCTTCCGGCTGTGGCGGCGTCTGCGCCTGCAGTTCCGGTTTCTGGCATCTGATGCGCAATGGATTTTTGGTTCTTATTCACATTGTCGATCTTTAAGGAGATTCTTTTATGGCAACCGTTCCCGTTTCCTCCCTGCCAATGGCCACGCGCATTCGTCCGCGCACCGCGCTGGTCGCCAGCGCCGACCGTAGCTTCCGCCAGCGGCTCTTTGAAACCCTCACCGGCCTGCGCTGGCAGGTGCGCGAGGCCAATAGCGGCGCCCAGGCTTGGGCCGCGGCGGAAGAGACCGCTCCAGAGGCGATTATCGTCGACTCCTGGCTGCCCGATCTCGACCTCACCGAGTTTCTCAAGGACTTTCGCGGGCAGTATCCCGATGTGGATCTGATTAGCGCCAGCGGTGCGAGCGAGCAGGAAAGCCCGCGCGGACCGTACCGCCAGGAGTTGCTTTATGCTCTGCGCCGCTCCCAGGATACCGACACGGCGGTTTGGAACGCGGCGCCCGCACTGAACGCCACAAAGGCCCCACTCGAAGCAATGCAGGCCAAAGGCGTAATACAAGCAAAAGAATGGACAAATCCGGCCATCCCTGCGCCGCCCGCCTTTCCACCCCAGAGTGTGACGGCCTTTGTCGCGCACACGTCTTCCGCACCAGCGGCCGTGTTGCCGGCGAGCATGACTCCGCCCTTCGCAAAGCCCGAGGCCGTCGCCAGCGAGCGGCTGCCGGAGTTGATTGGCTTTGCTCCCTGCATGATCGAGGTCAGCCGCCGCATCCGCCTGGTGGCGCCGCGTTCGACTCCGGTGCTGATCGAAGGACCGACGGGATCGGGCAAGGAACTGGTCGCCGAAGCTCTGCACCGGCTCTCGCCGCGCAGCCGTAAGCCCTTTGTCGCCATCAATTGCGCAGCAATTCCTGAAGCTCTGCTTGAAGCTGAACTCTTCGGCCACACCCGCGGAGCCTTCACCGGCGCGGTGCAGGGGCGTGTCGGCCGGATCGAGGCTGCCGATGGAGGAACCCTGTTTCTGGATGAGATCGGCGAGATGCCTCTGGGACTGCAATCCAAGCTGCTGCGCTTTGTCGAGTGCGGCGAGTTGCAGCGGGTGGGCGACAACGAGACGGTGAAGGTGGATGTGCGCATTCTGGCCGCCACCCACCAGACCCTCGCCCAGCAGACGCTGACCGGAGCCTTTCGCGCCGATTTATATTACCGGCTCGCCGTCTTTCTGATTCGTACGCCGGCCCTGGCCGACCATATCGAGGATATGCCGCATCTGGTCAACCACTTCCTGGCCCGGATGGGCCGAGAAGATCCGGTCAAGCGGATCGACAAGGGGGCGTTGGCCAAGCTGGCCGCCCACGACTGGCCGGGTAATGTGCGAGAGCTTGAACACGTGCTGGAGCGCGGCGCGATTCTGGCCGGCGAGGAGGCCGTCATGACCGTGCGCGAGGTCGACTTTGGGCTGACTATGAACTAGGGCCTGAGTCAGAAGTTCGCAGCATGACAACGCTGTCATCCTGAGCGAACGGGGCCCCAGGCGTTCTCTTCAGCCTGGGGATGGTGAGTCGAAGGATCTGAGGTTTGTAGAGGTATACCGAAAAGCAACCGCAGGTCCTTCGACTCCCTTCGC
>JBAVDS010000051.1:0-14975 GCA_049587335.1 Occallatibacter sp.
CTGGTGTAGAAACCACGTGCGACGTTCGGCTTCATCGATCCAAACTTCAAGCAGGCTTGCAGTAGCGACATCCTTGAATTCATCGCAAACTTCATGAGTTGCACGCATGAGCTTCGTCAAACAGCGGCTATCGGCGAACAATTCTTCGAGCATGCTCTTGGCTGTGGCAGATTGTTCATCATTGTCGAGCAATCGTTGATGTTGGGCGATGTCACCGATGGAGCGCAGTGTTGTGCCACCAATTTTGCGAGCCCTCTCCGCAATGGGGTCGGTCATTGCGAAAATTTCCTTTGCCTGTTCGTCGAGGAGCAGGTGGTAGTCGCGGAAATGAGGACCACTCATGTGCCAGTGAAAAGTCTTTGTCTTCACATAGAGCGTAAAGACATCTGCGAGCAATTGCCGCAAGGTTTCAGAAATCGCCGCAACAGCCGCCGGCGAAAGATCCGTCGGAATATCAAGGCTTACTGCGATTCTTCCCTTTAGGGGCTTCCTCATTTGTCTGGTTGTCATTCCCTCTCCTGGAGAGTGCATCAGCGGAGACTTTATGCGACCTTCGATCATTTCGACCGCCCAGATATTCCTGGTAGATCTAGGTTTAATTTGACCGGTGCTTCTCAGTCTTGGATATTCCGGGCACCGCTGGGATATTCGGGGCACTGAATTGCCGAGTCAAGAGCGGCGCCTATATCATCGAAGAAAATATCGGCCACTCCAGGAGGGAGAATGACCGCCAGCCGCGACGCAGGCCGAGAGCGATTTGAAGTTCCCGGATTTGTGAGTGAAAATCGGCCCGAATTTGAGAAGGTTCGTTCGGTTTCAAACCGCTCGGAGCGACCATTCTTTTTTGCGCGGTACCGGCACGATAAACCGAATCTCGGTTTGCTCGAACAAACGCCCTTTGCGGATCAGGTCATCGTGTCAGTGGAACTTCGCCCGTTCCGACCGATCAACGTGTTTTGCGACGGTCATCACAAGCGGAAACCGGCTTCTGAAGCCGGTGCATTGGCTCTCTACGATATGCGCAGGTCATGGTGTGCAGACATCAGAGACCCTTTCGACACCTTGCAAGTCTTTCTGCCAATTAATAGCTTTCGGGATTTTGCAGCGGAGCGCCGCAGTAGCTTTCTTGACTTTCGCTATGACCTGCAAGAGCCACGTTACGATTCAGTCATGCTGCACTTAATGCAAGCTATGCTACCCGCGCTGGAGCGACCGCACGAGATAAGTGCCCTATATCTGGATTCCATATTTCTTGCCGTGCGTGACCACATTGCCGAAGCATACGGAGATTTCACGACAAGGGCTACGAGCGACAGGCTTGGCCTTACAGCTCGTCAACTTCGTCATGCTCTCGAGTACATTGAGGCGAACCTAAGCCAGGATGTCAGCCTTGCCGATGTGGCAAACGCATCGGACGTCTCAGTGAGTTCACTCACTCGTGGCTTCAAGACCGCATTAGGTATTTCGCCGCATCGCTGGGTGCTAAACCGGCGAATTGCCTTGGCGCAGCGCCTGATCTACAAGGGTGCTACGCCGCTCAACGAAGTTGCCATTTCTTGTGGGTTCGCCGATCAGAGTCATCTGACGCGCGTTTTTGTGCGCAGTGTCGGTAGCTCCCCTGCTGTTTGGCGGCGGAATGCCCAACGCTGAAAAGGTGCACTGCGGGTTATTGCAGATATGTCGCTATTGCGAACGTTTCCGTGTCTAGGCGCTGCTCTGAGAACGTGACTTTTCACCAGGCAGTTGCTGGTTGATCAACACTCTCACACGTATCTGTCGGGGATATTACTGGTCCCTCACGGGATTTCCTGGCGGCAGAGCTCTGTGTCGGTTGCGGGATCGATAGTATTTCCTCGGCGCAACCATAGTGTTCAGGTTCGCCTTGGAAGCGCCCTTCAATGCTGCCCAACGCTTGATCTGCGCCTGCCGTACGCGCTCCCGTCCCTCTGCGCTCATCTTGCCGCGCTTCCTGGTCTTCTGAATATTCGGAGTCACAAGGGTTGCAACCTTGGCTGGCCTGCCGGGTTTACTCTTGGCGCTCACGGCGCCCGATGCGCTCAATAAAGCCTTGGCCTGTTCGAGACGAGCGATCTCAGCATCGATTGCGGAAAGAATGTCTTTCCACGATGGTGATGGTGCGCTTCGCACCTCCCTTCGAAGAATACACGACCCGATTCAAAACCCAGATGTCACTAAACCCATAATGTGGCAGCGCATGGGAATCATAAATTGGCAGCGAGAGGCTTCAAATCAGGCCCTTCTGCGAGGTCATTCCCTGAGAAATCGAGCCGCTTGGAATCATAAACTGGCAGAGGGTGCAGAAGAGCAGCATATCGTGGCAGAGAGGCACCGGTGCATATCTGCGCGCTTTCGGCGGAGAGAGGCGCCACTACCTCTTCCGGCTTTTCCTCTGCTGGTCCGGCTTGTTGTGCAGCCGTTTCTTTCTGTTCCTCCACAGTGACCGGAAGACGATATCGCGCGGCTGGCCCCTTGCCTTCTTGCACGAGCCGCGCACTCTCCACAAGGCTTTTCAACCAACGTTGGAGGGTTCGCTGCGGAATTCCCTTCAGAGCCTTTGCAATTTCACCACTCCGTGCGCCGTTTGCACTTTGCCGCACGAAGTCCACGACCGCTGCCAGGTCTTCTGCCATGTCGTCTACGCGACGATTTGCCATTATCCGCTCCCTTTTAATTTCGCGATTGCAGATATTGCGCCAATTAAAGCATGGAATCGCGCCAATTGCAAATAAATCGCGTCATATAATAGAGAATCGCGTCATAAATCTGATGCGCTTTGGGCGTATACGGCGCGATTCTGACACGCACCCAGCCATCGTTGCCCGTCCGCCAATAACTCGTATCGCACAGGATTTTCAGAGAGCAAGTGGCGGACACCCTTACGCTTACTTGGACACAAACGAGCAGTCACTATCCCGCAAACGATCTAAGGCCTGGCTAAATGAATCTGCTTTTGGTCAACCATCCAAAATCGGTTACTGGGCAGATAGACAAAAAGCTCCGATCTACACCATCGTCCAATAGACTCGTCTCTGCGTTTCTGGCCTAATAGACCGCAAGGCTAGGGATCGCGATTTCCAGATGATGCTTGGAGGCAATTTTCCGCGTGTGATTCCGCAGGTTATGGGGGAATAGTCAGATGACGAATATTCGGATCAAACGGGCTTACGAAGAGCCGGACGGGGAGGACGGAACGCGGATCCTGGTGGATCGGCTTTGGCCGCGAGGCCTGACGAAGGAGAAGGCGAAGGTCGATCTTTGGCTAAAGGACGTGGCGCCAAGCACGGAACTTCGAAAATGGTTTGCACACGATCCAGCCAAGTGGGCAGAATTTCGGTCGCGCTACCTGGATGAACTCAAGAAGAACAAAGAACAGCTCTCGCTATTAAGAGAAGAGGCGATGAAAGGCGCTGTGACGTTGGTCTATGGTGCCAAAGATCAGCAGCACAACGAAGCGGTGATACTGCAGAAACTGCTCACGGCGAAATGAAATCGCTCTTCACGGGAACGTGTACCTGTCCGGATGGTTGCAGCGGTTTTGGCGCAGAGGCCTGTTCGGCCTTGAGCATGAAGGGAACATATGGCCGCCTCCATCGACCTCTCGGAACGGCCTTTTGGTGAATGCCCGCCGGATTTAGGAAGCTGATGGGAAACACATCCTACAAGCGCCTTCACTTATTGACCGTGGAGGGCCACCGCAATGAATAGCTCCCGATAGGCCTCTGTCAATTTGCCGATGGTGAATGCGCGGTTCAGGCCGCTCGGATTGGGCAATACCCAGACCGCAGATCCACCGAGTGGCGTTGATTGTAATCCCCACAAAATGTTGCGCTGGTTCAGAAACACCGACACCGCGGGCTTTCCCAGGAATGCCAGGTATCTGGGCCTGTACTTCGCGATTTTGCGCTCGAAAACAGGACGGGCAGCAATGTAGTCGGCTCGGCTGAGGTCGGTTGCGCTGGCTGTCGGTCGACCAACCGCAGAGGTGAGCCCACAACCACGGTCAAGCAAGAGGGGTGCCTCTTCCGGTTCAAGCTGCCTGGCAGTAAAGCCCGCGAGGTGAAGGACACGCCAAAAGCGATTACTTCGGTTCGCGAAGGGGAGTCCGACTGCAGCCGACCGCATTCCTGGATTGATTCCACAGAAGACTACGTTCAGGCCGGTCGAGATGATGTCAGGCAGGCCCGTCGAATGTGTCTGTAGATTAGAAGACATTGCTTGAGAACCTCATAACTTCGGCTGTTGGGATCCGTATCATTCGCCCATAACATCACAGGCTAACTTCCCGGCCCGGCATGAGGGCGAAAATGCGTTTGACGAATTCCACGTCGGTCAACCTCTGAGCAGTCTCTTGGGTCCGCTTATGTGTTTACTGCCGCGTTCGTAGAAGCGTAACAGCCGGTCCACTGCTTGAGTCAGACCGATGCGCACACTTTTGCCAATCGCACCAGTCTTGCGTGTTGTCTCAGCCAGCCAAAGCGAAGAACTTGCATTGCACAGATCCGCTCCATCTTGCCGGAGGTCAACCTTCAGTGCTTTGGTCAAACGTCCCGGCCCTCTTCCTATATCGGGCCATTGTTTCTTTCTAGCCGTGCCTTCCATAAGTTGGGTGCCTTCAAGAGGCTCAATGGCCCGCAACAAAACTCCTGCACCAATTCCAGCCCTCTCGCTTGTCACGTTCAATAAGAATGACACGCCATACGCGAGATACACATATGCGTGTCCTCGTTCAAGGAAAAGGGGGCCGTTGCGTGGTGTCCGGCCCCGGAAAGCATGTCCAGCTGCGTCACCAACGGGATAAGCCTCCGTTTCGACAATGCGACCGCCCAGCCTGCCTTTTGCAGTGTCATGAACGATGACCTTGCCAATCAAATAGCGAGCTAGTTCCTCAGTGTCGACGGGAAGCTCCGCACGCGAGAGCCGTCGAAGGTCCCCATCAGTATCGAACCGCGCCGGTAGCTTTGATGCAGTAGGCATTGATCCACTCAACAGACTGTAGACGATGGTCGTCGATGCGATGCAGTCAGATTCCACCCTATCTTCGATTAGGCCAGGGGGCAAGGCACGAATCAATTGGACAAGAGTACCGATCGACACCTTGGCATCAATTGGAGCCATCATGAATCTGTCAGATTGACATTCAACGATTCTGTACAGTTCGTTGGGTATAATGGTTTCCTTCGGAGTGTTGGTGCGGAACCAAGTTTTCCCCAGTAAACACACTTGGTCGACGAGACGCATCGAGTTCCCATCTGTTTGAAAATCCTGGGCCGTTCGGTCCCGACAACGAGTGTTCTCAATGGCAGAGCATTCCGAGTATCTATTGGAGCTGCTTCGCGAGGAGGCGGCCTTCACTCTTTACCGCGGCAGAGAACGCGGCAACCCCATGCCGATCCTGGCAGTGGTGGTTGCTGCAGAACAGCCGTCGCCTCAGAGTCTCCGCCGGCTCGAGCACGAATACGCGCTAGCGACCGAATTCGATGCGGCATGGGCAGTCCAGCCACTCGCTCTGACTCGTCATCAAGGGCGAGCGGTCCTCATTCTTAAGGATCCAGGTGGCGAACCATTGGATCGGGTAATCGAGCAGTGCGAGCGGGAAAAGGGACAGCCGATCGAACTAACTTGCTTCCTGCGCATAGCCATCGGATTGGCGGCAGCACTTGGCCATGCCCATCGGCAAGGCCTCATCCACAAGGACGTCAAGCCTGCGCACGCGCTTGTCGACGACTCCGGGAACGTATGGCTCACCGGCTTCGGGGTTGCGTCCAAACTGCGATACGAGCGCCAGGTGCCCGTACCGCCGGAGATCATTGCCGGCACGCTCGCCTACATGTCTCCTGAACAGACCGGGCGCATGAACCGATCAGTCGATTCCCGGAGCGATCTCTATTCGTTGGGCGTGACGTTGTATCAGATGCTGACCGGCGTGCTCCCATTCGCCGCCGCCGATCCTCTTGAATGGGTCCATTGTCACATTGCACGTCAGCCAGTGGCGCCTATCGATCGTCGGAGGGTTCCCAAGCCGCTATCTGACCTCATCATGAAGCTCCTCGCCAAGAATGCCGAGGAGCGTTACCAGACCGCTGCGGGCCTCGAAGCCGATCTTCGGCGGTGCCAGTCGGAATGGCAGTCGTATGGTCGCATCGATCCATTTTCTCTGGGCGCGGACGACTTGTCGGACCGATTGCTGATACCCGAGAAGCTATACGGGAGGGAGCGCGAGGTCAGTGCTTTGCTTGCAGCATTCGACCGGGTCGTGGCGAATGGAACCGCCGAGCTGGTACTTGTTTCTGGGTATTCCGGCGTCGGCAAATCTTCCGTTGTGAACGAGCTGCACAAAGTGTTGGTTCCACCGCGTGGACTTTTCGCCGCAGGCAAGTTCGACCAGTACAAGCGCGACATACCTTACGCTACGCTGGCACAGGCCTTCCAGATTCTGGTGCGTCAGATCCTGGTCAAGAGCGAAGCCGAGGTGGATCATTGGCGTCTCGCCCTTCTGGAGGCGTTGGGGCTGAATGGCCAACTAATCGTCGACCTCATTCCGGAAATTGAATTCGTTATCGGCAAACAGCCGCCTGTGGCAGAGCTGCCACCGAAAGAAGCGCGAGGGCGTTTCCAATTGGTGTTTCAGCGTTTCCTCCGGACCTTCGCGACAGCGGAACATCCCCTCGCGTTGTTCCTCGACGATCTGCAATGGCTCGACACCGCCACTCTTGAACTGCTGGAGCACCTGATTACCGATTCGGACGTGCGGCATGTGATGCTGATCGGAGCCTACCGCAACAACGAAGTTAGTTCATCTCATCCGCTCATGAGAACTCTGACCGCGATCCGCGATTCTGGAGCGAAAACGCAGGAAATCGTGCTGGCGCCACTAGGACAGGAAGATGTCGAGCGATTGGTCTCCGATTCTCTGCGCTGCGACCGGGAAGCTGCCGGTCTTCTGGCGCAATTGGTCCATGAGAAGACCCGAGGCAATCCTTTCTTCGCGATCCAGTTCATCACGGAGTTGGAGCAGGAGGGCTTGCTGAGGTTCGAACCAACCGCTGCGACTTGGCGGTGGGACGTAGATCGCATTCACGCAAAAGGTTACACGGCCAACGTGGTGGACCTGATGGTCGGAAAGCTGAGCCGATTTCCAAATTCGACGCAGGAATGCTTGAAACAACTCGCCTGCTTGGGGAACAGCGCTGATTTCGAACTGCTTCGCACGGTATATGAAGATTCAACGGAAGAAATGCATGATCAACTCTGGGAGGCAGTTCGCGCAGGCCTCATTGTTCGCTCAGCTGACTCCTATCGCTTCCTTCATGACCGAGTCCAGGAAGCCGCCTACTTTTTGATTCCGGAGCAACAACGCGCTCACACGCATCTGCGCATCGGCAGAATTCTCACAGAGAGCACCCCGCAAGAGCGCCTGGAAGAAGCGAGTTTCGACATCGTTAATCAACTCAACCGTGGCTCACGTCTCATCACTGATGTCGGCGAGCGGGAGCGAGCAGCCGGTCTGAATCTAGTCGCGGGCAAACGGGCGAAAGCATCCACGGCGTACGCCTCGGCGCTGAATTACCTTCATGCCGGTCGTTCCCTCTTAACTGAGGAGACTTGGGATCGTAACTACGATCTTATCTTCTCACTGGAATCTCTGATGGCCGAATGCGAATTGCACACTACGGACATGGCCGCAGCTGAAGGCCGCTTGACTATGTTGGCGCAGCGTGCCGACAGCCGCCACGATCTCGCGGTTGTGGCGAGATTGCAGGTCACCCTCTATACGACCTTGGATCGCAGCGACCGCGCCATCGACGTGTTTCTCGATTATCTTCGCCGCAATGGCACGGATTGGTCGCCGCATCCGACGCGCGACGACGTCATCCAGGAGTACGACCGGATCTGGTCGCTGGTCGGCGACCGTCAAATCGAGGAGCTCGTAGACTTGCCGCTGCTCGATGATCCCGATGTCCTCGACATGCTCGATGTGTTCACCGAAATCGTTCATCCGGCCATGTTTTTCGATGAGAATTTGTCCACGCTGGTAGTTTTCCGCATGGCGAGTCTTTGCCTCGAGCACGGTACCTGCGATGCGTCGTGTTTCGGCTATATCTGGTTTGGGATGTTTGCAGGGCCACGCTTTAACAATTACAAGGATGGATTCCGATTCGGCCAGCTTGGCTACGATCTCGTCGAAAAGCGCAACCTGACTCGCTACCAGGCGAGAACGTACACTTCGTTTGGCACTCTGACACCTTGGGCAAAGCATGCCTTGAAGGGACGTGAACTAATCCGGCGTGCGTTCGATGTCGCATATCGAACCGGGGATCTAACGTTCTCCGCTTATAGCTGGCATTCCTTGATCACCAACTATTTGGCCGTGGGTGACCCTCTCTCGGATGTGCAATCCGAGGCGGAAAAGGGCCTCGACTTCGTAACGAAAGCCGGCTTTGGGTTGGTGGTTGAGAATAGCAAGGCGCAATTAGGTCTCATTCGCACACTTCGCGGAATGACTCCGATCTTTGGTTGCTTTGACAGCGACGACTACAACGAATTGGACACCGAACAGCGTTTCGCGAGTAATCCGTTGCTAGTTCTTTCCGAATTCTTCTATTGGACTCGAAAGTTGCAGGCCAGATTCTTCGCCGGAGACTACACCTCGGCTATCGAGGCGTCTCGGCGAGCCCATCAGTTGCTCTGGTCGGCGCCATCGCAGGTGGAAACGGGCGATTTTCGCTTCTACGCCGCCATGGCCCATGCTTGTGCCTGGAACTCAGCTTCTTCCGAAGAGAGACACGAGCATTTTGCCGCTCTTAGCGACCATCGTCGACAACTCGAGATTTGGGCACTGCATTGCCCCGCAAACTTCGAAACCAAGGCCGCGCTCGCCAACGCGGAGATCGCGCGCATCGAAGGCCGGATGCTCGACGCTGAACATTCTTACGAAGCGGCGATCCGTTCGGCGCACGACAGCGGTTTCGCACATTGCGAGGCGGTCGCCAACGAATGTGCAGCGCAGTTCTATTCTGCAAGAGGCTTAATTAGAATTGCGCATATCTATTTGCTGGACGCGAGGGACTGCTATCTGCGCTGGGGCGCGGACGCGAAGGCCCGACAACTCGAAGAACGTTATCCAAAGATCAAGGCAGAGAAGCCCGCATCGGACACTGGCACGATTCTCGCCTCGGTTGAACAACTCGACTTGGCGACGGTAATTCGCCTGTCGGAAGCGGTATCGGGGGAGATCGAGCAAGAAAAGCTGATCGATACACTCATGCGCACGGCCATTGAACATGCCGGGGCCGAGCGGGGGGTGTTGATTTTGGTACGGGACGGTGGGGCCCGGATCGAAGCGGAGGCCACGACACGTCCAGGCAACATTGAGGTTACGGTTCGCCGCACAGCCATCACGCCCTCCGATCTACCTCAATCCTTACTGCATTATGTGACCCGGACACAGGAGAGCGTGCTTCTGGATGATGCTTCGACTGACAAGGTGTATTCCAAGGACCAATATGTGGAACGCAAGCGCTCCAAGTCCATACTGTGCCTGCCAATAGTCAAGCAGAAGAAGCTTGTGGGCGCACTCTACCTTGAGAACAACCTGACACCGCGGGTCTTCACGCCGGAGCGGGTTACTGTACTGCAGTTGTTGGCTTCGCAAGCAGCCATTTCACTGGAGAATGCCGCCCTCTATACCGATCTGCAACTCCAGGTTGGTTTGCTGCAGCATCTTCCCGTATCGGCATGGACGCTCAAGCCAGATGGGACACCGGATTTCGTGAATCGAGGTTGGCTTGAATTCTCTGGTCAGACCTCTGACTTCGTCCAGTCGCATCCCGAGGCCTGGATGACCGCGATCCATCCTGAGGATCGGGAGATGGCAGCCAAGAGCTTTTGGGAGGGCGTGCATTCTGGACAGGGGTTTGCGTTTGAAACCAGATCTCTCCGCGCTCAGGATGGGGCCTATCGCTGGCACCTTCAGCAAGCTGTGGTCCTGCGCGACTCCGAAGGAAAAGTCCTCAAATTCGTCGGTACGACCACCGACATCGATGACCAGAAGCGCACCGAAGAAGCTTTACGCCAAGCGCGCGGCGATCTTGCACGCATCAATCGGGTGACAACGATGGGAGAATTAACGGCGTCCCTGGCTCATGAACTCAGTCAACCGATCAGCGGCGCTATTACTAACGCCAACGTCTGCCTGAGAAAGCTTGGGCGCGATCAACCCGATCTCGAGGAAGTGCGTGCGGCTGTCAACAGAATCGTAAGAGATGCCCAGCGAGCTGCTGAGATCATCGGCAGAATCCGCTCTCAATTTGAGAAGGGCTCCGCGAATCGAGAGGCTCTTGATGTGAGCGAGATTATTCGAGAAACCGCAGCTCTCCTGCGCGATGAGGCGTTGCGATACAACATATCGGTACGGACGGAACTGGCAGCAGATCTTCCTTATATTGTTGGAGATCGAGTGCAATTGCAGCAAGTCGCGATGAATTTAATCGTCAACAGCATCGAAGCGATGAAAGACGTTGATGGAATACGAGAGTTGGTCATCCAGTCAAAGCGGGCTGAAAATGAGCAGATTCTTGTTTCAATCAGCGATACCGGCCCAGGCTTTCCACCGGAACTCGCGGAACAGATTTTCGATCCGTTCTTTACAACCAAACCTCACGGCACTGGCATGGGGCTTCGCATCAGCCGGTCGATCATTGAGTCTCATGGTGGACGTTTGTGGGCGGTCGATTCCACTGGGCGCGGCGCAACTTTTCACCTGAACCTGCCCGCCGTGATTCCAGGTCCTAGATAGTTCCAGTTGGAATTTGCAACTACGAATCTCGATTTCTTGGTTGCTACGAACTCCGAGTTGATTTGTCCTTCGGGGATGACATTGCCGATCCGCTTGCCGGCAGGGCTTGCAAAGAAGGCAAACATTGCAGAGAGCTGCTCCTCGAAGTCGCGCTCGGCCGAACCGGCATCTGCGATACCGCAGACCAGATCCTGACCCCCTCTGCATCGGGCACCCGTGACGCTGCCTTTTGCTTTGGCCACCGGTGCTCGTTTCTTCCATCTTCGGCGCACGATATAATTTGGCATCGCTTGAATCGGCACGTTCGAGGCGAGTGGGCCCATAGGTTTCCCCTGAATTCCTCTGAGAGCCATATTCCTGATCCGTTGGCCCCGCGTTCATTCATTGATCGCATTCCAACGCCGGCCAGGCCCGGCTTGCCAGGTTGCTCTCTTGATTCATCAACCATGGGCCGCAGGTTTTTCGCATTGCCGCCGTGCTGGAGGATCTGGAAATGGAGCCGAGCAAAAGGGAGTTGCTCGAGTCAGTGTTTGCAGGTGACAGCGAGATGGCCACGCGTATGCGCGCGCTCGACTGGTCGGGTACGCCGCTCGGCGCCGTGGAACAATGGCCGCAAGCCCTGCGAACGAGCTTACGAATTGTGCTGGACAGCGCACGCGCATTTGAACATGAGCGCCAGCCGGAAATCGAAAAACTTCGCGCTAGCGGAGAAAGGTTGGCGGAAATGAGCCGGCTTTATCGTGAGCTGCAGCGAACCAATGAAGAGCTGCAACTCGAAGCCGGGCTGCTACAGCAACTCCCCGTATCCGCCTGGACGCTCAAGCCAGATGGAACGCCGGATTTTGTGAATCGTGTTTGGCTTGAATTCGCCGGTCAAACTCTCGAGTTCGTCCGGTCAAATCCTGAGGCCTGGATGAGCGCGATCCACCCTGAGGATCGGGAGATAGGAGCCAAGGGCTTTTGGGAAGGTGTAAGTTCGGGGCGAGGTTTTGCGATTGAAACGCGGTCTCTCCGCGCTCAGGACGGAGTTTATCGCTGGCATCTCAATCAAGCCGTGCCCTTGCGCGATGCAGATGGAAAAGTTCTCAAATTCGTTGGTACGACCACCGACATCGACGACCAGAAGCGTTCCGAAGAGGCTCTGGCCGAGCTTGACCGCGCCAAGACAGCGTTCTTTAGCAACGTCAGCCACGAGTTCCGAACGCCGCTGACCCTGTTGCTTGGCCTGCTTGAGGAAGTGTTGGCGCGCGAGCCACTTGAGCCGGAATCCCGCGAGCGGTTGGCCACGGCGCGCCGCAACGGCCTCAGACTGCTCAAGCTCGTCAACACGCTTCTGGACTTCTCGCGTATGGAAGCCGGTCGTGCGCAGACGTCCTATCAGTTAACAGACCTGGCAGCTTTCACCAAAGAAATCGCAAGCGCGTTTGACTCGGCGATGAAGAACGCCGGGCTCCTTTTCTCAGTCGAGTGCCTTCCCATCGCCGATCTGGTGTACGTGGATCGGGACATGTGGGAGAAGGTAGTTTTGAATCTGCTCTCCAATGCTTATAAGTTCACGTTCGAGGGCGAGGTTGCCCTCACATTGAAAGCCGTGGACGGCGCAGTGGAGTTACAAGTCCGCGATACCGGCGTGGGTATACCCGAAGAGCATCGCGAGCGAGTGTTCGAGCGGTTCCATCGGATCGAAAGCACCCAGGCCAGGACACACGAAGGCACAGGGATCGGATTGGCGCTGGTTCGGGAACTGGTGCAATTGCACGGCGGCAGTGTGCGCGTGGAGAGCGCAGTTGGCGCTGGCAGCACATTCACCGTGACGATTCCGCGCGGCAAGGAGCATCTGCCCGCCGAGCGCATTCGTGACCCCCAGTCGCTCGCCCCCACCACAGTTCGAGCCGAAGCTTATGTCGAAGAGCTGAAGCAGTGGTTGGGAACTGGACCTGCGCTGGCGGTCGATGCGGCAACGCTTCCCAAGGAAGCTTCGCTCGCGCCCAGCCTGGGACCTCCACCCTCGCGGAAGCGCGAACTGATCGTCTTGGCCGATGACAACGCGGACATGCGCCACTACCTCACACGCCTGCTGAGCGAGCGATATGAGGTGCACACAGCTGCTGACGGCATCCAGGCGCTGGAAATCACTCGGGAATTGCGCCCAGTTCTTGTGCTGGCAGACGTGATGATGCCACAGCTGGACGGATTTGGCTTGCTCCGAGCCATTCGCGAGGACTCTTCCCTTGCAAGTACCCCAGTGATCCTGGTGTCGGCGCGGGCAGGCGAAGAGTCGCGCGTGGAAGGGCTGGAGGCCGACGCCGACGACTATCTCATCAAGCCGTTTGCCGCGCGGGAGTTGCTGGCGCGCGTGGCGGCGCATGTCAAAATGTCCAATCTGCGCCGCGAAACTGCAGAACGCGAAGAACGGATGCGCGGCGAGGCGGAAATAGAACGGGAGAAGCTGCGCGCCAGCGAAGAGCGGTTGGCGGAAAGAACCCGTCTCTATCGTGAGCTGCAGCAGACCGATGCGGAGTTGCAATTGCAAGTTGCGCTGCTGCAGCAGCTTCCTGTCTCCGCCTGGACGCTCAAGCCCGATGGGACACCTGATTTTGTGAATCGGGTCTGGCTCGAGTTCACGGGTCAGACCCTTGACTTCGTCCGGTCGCATCCCGAGGCTTGGATGACCGCGATCCATCCTGGGGATCGGGAGACGGCAGGCAGAGGCTTTTGGGAGGGGGTACGCTCCGGAAGGGGTTTTGCGTTTGAAACCAGGACTCTACGCGCTCAGGACGGGACATATCACTGGCAACTCCATCAAGCCGTGGTGCTGCGCGATGCGGAAGGAAAGGCCCTCAGATTCGTGGGTACGAGCACGGACATAGACGATCAGAAGCGTGCCGAAGAGGCATTGCGCCAGGCCGAGCGGAAATTCCGAGGGCTCCTGGAATCCGCTCCGGATGCCGTAATCGTGATGGATCGCCAAGGAAGGATCGTGTTGGTCAATGCTCAAGTGGAGAAACTGTTTGGCTACCAGCGCCAGGACCTCCTGGGGCAAGAGGTTGAAATACTGGTGCCAGAACGATTTCGTGGACGACACCCCCAACACCGCGACGGGTTCTTCACCCAGCCACGGGTGCGGCCGATGGGTGAGGGTCTGGGGCTGTACGGGCTGCGGAAAGGGGGAGCCGAATTTCCCGTGGAAATCAGTCTCAGTCCGCTGGAGACGGAGGATGGCACGCTCGTCTCCGGCGCGGTTCGCGATGTCAGCGAACGCACGCGCACCGAAGAGGCTTTGCGCCAGGCGCAGGGCGATCTTGCACACATCAACAGGGTGACAACCATGGGAGAGCTGGCCGCATCCCTGGCCCACGAAATCAGTCAACCGATCAGTGGTGCTATGACCAATGCCAACGTTGGCCTCCGAAAGCTCGCGGGCGATAATCCGAATCTCGATGAGGTGCGCGGGGCTTTTGCCAAAATTGTAAGAGACGCACAACGTGCGACAGAGATTATCAGCCGGATCCGCTCACAATTCGAGAAGGGTGTCCCGAATCAAGAAGGCCTTAATGTGAACGAGATTATTCCAGAAACCATCGCCCTCCTGCGCGACCAGGCAATCCGACACAACATTTCGATACGGACGGAATTGGGAGCCGATCTCGCTCAGATCGTTGGAGATCGCGTGCAATTGCAGCAGGTAGTGATGAACCTGATCGTCAACAGCATTGAGGCGATGAAGGACGTTGATGGCACGCGAGAGTTGGTCATCAAGTCAGAGCGAACTGAAAACGAACAGATTCTTGTTTCATTCACCGATACCGGCATAGGGCTTTCACCACAATTGGCGGAGCAGATATTCGAGCCCTTCTTTACAACGAAACCCCACGGCACCGGCATGGGGCTTCGCATCAGTCGGTCAATTATTGAGTCGCATGGTGGGCGCTTGTGGGCGGTCGGTTCCCCTGGGCGCGGCGCAACTTTTCATTTGAACCTGCCCGCCGCGATTCCATCGTCATAGTTGAATCCAGCCTGTGTTTGCTATTAAGAGCTTATCCGTGAATAGCAACAGTCTGTCTCCAGCAGATCATGGCGCACGCGAGGGAGAGGAGCGCAATGTAGCTTGCCTCTGTCTTTTCGAAGCTGACCAGCAATTTGCGGAACCGATTAATCC
>JBAVDS010000052.1:0-48194 GCA_049587335.1 Occallatibacter sp.
GGCCAATTTTCCTCATTTCTTCGTTGCTCGTCGCTCCAGTAACCGGCTACAGTTCGCTCCTCGCGCCTCGAACTGAGAAAAATTGGCTCCCGTCGCTGTCGTGCCAGTATAGGTCGATACAGCCTAGTCAAGCAGGATCTCCGGCTCCGGTCGCTCCGCGCGCAAGGTCAGAGCCAGGGCCGAGGCCAGAATCAGTCCGCCGCCGATCCAGGCGTAGGGGCCGAGGTGCTCGCCCAGCAACCGGACGCCCAGCAGAGAGCCGACGGCCGGTTCGAGATTGAGAAAGACTCCGGCGCGCGAGGCCTGGACGTGATGAATCCCCCAATTCCAGAGCAGTGTGGTTGCGGCCGTGCAAAGGAGACCGCTGAAGGCCAGAGCCACCCAGGTGGTGAGGCTGAGATGAGCAAAGGGCGGCGGCGGAATCTCGCGGTGGGTAAGTGGACTCAAAAGCCAGGGACCGAAGATCCAGGGAGCAAGCATCGCCGCCCCAGCCAGAATCGTATAAGCGGAGACGACCGGCGGGTTGTGCGTGAGCATCAGTTTTTTGCTGAGCAGAATCCAGGCGAGGCCGGCGCAGAGCGAGCAGAGAACAAGCAGGTCGCCGGTCAGCGAGGGTTGCCCTGGCGAGTGTGCGCCGTGACTTCCTCCCAGAGCGATCAGAGCGGCGCCCAGGGTGGAAGCGCAGAGCGCCAGCCAGCCGATGGGGTTGAGGCGTTCGCCGGCGAAGAGCGTGGCCGCAACGCCGAGCATCACCGGCATGGCGCCCACCATCAGCGATGCGTGGCTCACCGTGGTGCGGGCGAGGCCCAGGAATTGGACGATGAAAGCGATGGGGATGCCGAAGGCCGCGGAAAGCAGCAGTGTGCGCAGCTCGGCGCCAGTGAGTCGCACGCGATAGAAGAGCGCCACAGGCAGTACGCCCAGTGCGGCAAAGAGGATGCGGTAAAGCACCATATACCCGACGCTCATTTCGTTGAGCGCCAGACGGCCCCAATAGAAGCCCGTGCCCCAGAGGCAACTGGCCAGCGCGCAGGCGGCGTAGCCGAAGAAGGCGCGGCGAGGACTGGTAATAGTGTTTGTCTGCATCCCTTCTTACTTTCGCATACGGACGCGCGTCGGCGCAGGGGCGGGAAAATTGGGAACTCTGTGGCTTCCAAGCAGCCGAACCAGAGAGCGGAATTCAAGAAAATGAATCGCAGGCAGAGTTTTTTGAACGCTTCCGATTGCTGACAACTCATAATCCAAACTCAGAATCGAGACGTAAGGCACACATTCTTTTGAGGAGGGTTAGACCTATGCCGCTCGCTACTTCGCGCTAATTCTGATGCGACAAAATTTCAAATACGGCCGCTAAAATAATGTCTGTTTTTTCGTTGACATTCTTCATTTGTGCCCCTAGAGTTTCCCGTGGAATGGTCAGACCTCTTGCCCTCCCCCCAAATTCTGTTTGCAAAAGGAGACACCCATGCGTAGTTTAACTTTCACCCGTTTCAAATCGCTTGTTCTCACTGTAGCTGTTCTTAGCGCAACGGCAGGCGCGCAAAGACTGGCCACTGGTGACAGCCGTAGCATAAACCAACCCAGCTATCCAGCAGTTTGTACTACTCTCTCCGCCCAGTTCACATCCGCAGAGCGCTCGTCGCCACCTACCTCGGACGACACGACTCGCATCCAGAACGCACTTACCACTTGCGCCGGAACTGGCAAGAGCGTGGTGCTGGCCGCATCGGGAGCAAACAACGCCTTCTATTCTGATTCGATCACTGTTGACAGTGAAGGGCTCGTTGTCAACTCAGGCGTTACCCTCTATGGAAACAAAGGCTACGCGAAGCAATTTCAGTTGGTTTATGCCACAGGAACCAACGCATTCATCGGCGGGCCGGGAACCATCGACGGTCGAGGTGATATTGTCAGTGGAACTCCGCGTCTAGTCGAGGCCGAGTTTCTGACCAACTTCACTATATACAACATCACTCTTACTCAGGCCAAACACCCTAATCTCTACATTCAGTCAGGCAACGGAGCCACGGTCTGGGGAGTTACGATTCGCACCCCTGCTGATCGCAAAAACGCAGATGGTATCGACATCGATAGCATTACCAATGTTACGGTCGCCAATTCATCGGTCAATGCGGGCGATGACGGGATCGCCGTCAAGACCAACGTGGCTGCCGCTTCCAACATCACAGTGAAAAACAGCAAATTCTATGGCACACACGGATTGTCGATTGGCAGTCAAACCATGTACGGCGTGACCAATGTATTGTTCACGGGCAACTACGTATATGGCGTTGATCTGAATGGAATCACGTCAACTGATCCCAATGGCATCCGCGTGAAGACCGATCCTGTTTGCGGCGGACCCGTATCTCAAGTGACATACGCAAATACCTGCTTGACTGACATGAAGCACTTGATCGTGCTGGATACGGCCTACGGTAGCTGCTCGGGCAATCCCGGAGTTCCGGTCTTCTCTGACATCGTGGTCAATGGTGTCAAATCCGTCAATTCAGACACGAAGAACGCTTACTCAAGATTCAGAGGGTACAGCGCAAACTATGACATCAATGCCTATGTTGCCAACATCGACCTTGACACAAACAAGCAGAACACGGACCAGGACGCAATCGTCTCTCTGGACAACGTGAACGGCTTCTTGCCTAGCGGTCCGGGCGTGACAACTGACGCCTTCAATCTCAGCGGCAGCATTCCCAACTGCACGTTCTAAGGAACGAGTGCAGGTGCTTCAATTGCAATCTGTCACAATCGCAAGTGCGGCAAGCAGCACATATCTCGATCATCGCTGACAAGGATGCGATCCCAGCTTCCGATTTTGAGAATCTGGGATCGCATGAACTATTTCGTCGCGCTATATTCCAGAAGGACTCGATCCCGATAGAGTGCTTCGTAGAGTGTGGCATCCAATCTGGCTGGTTACATCAAAAGTGGGAACCCGGTAAGTCGAAGGCAGCTAAGAAAATGATCTTTAGGGCCTGTTAACGCTACCTCAGGTGGCGGCGACGGCGGCCAATTTTTCTCAGTTCGAGGCGCGAGGAGCGAACTGTAGCCGGTTACTGGAGCGACGAGCAACGAAGAAATGGGGGAAATTGGCCTCGTCCCTTCGGCTTCCACCCCGTCAAACAAAGTTCGTTTGCCGGGGACCCCGGGTTGCGGCGAAAATCCGCCTGAGGTAGTGTTAACAGGCCCTAGAACAGTTTGCCTCATCCGCAACAGGCGTGACTGGGACGAACACCGTATGGAACAACTTTCCAGTCGCCGATGCTGCCAGTGCGCATGAACAGCATCTTCTATTATCTTCACTCATATGGGGTCGATAACTGGCTTCCGATACCGTGGAAGACACTGCCCTGTATTGCTCAGACGGCGATGATTCTGGGAGCATAGTGTAAAAATCGTAAGGGTAGGTCGAGGTCGTACGCAATAAAGTTGCGGGAAGTTGTACGCGGATTTACACATCCTTATGGTAGCTGCTGTCGCTGGACTGTTCATTACGGCTGCATACAGCATCCAACGCAATTTCAGCCATCGCAGACACCTTCAAGGAGGTTATTTATGCGCGGACTCAAAGCATTTATCGGTACGACGGCATTGCTGGCCGGTCTGGCTCTAATGCCAGCGGCCAACGCTCAGGTCATGATTGACATCGGAGTTCAGCCGGTTTGTTCCTACGGGTATTACGGATATGCGCCTTACGCTTGCGCGCCTATGGGTTATTACGGCCCCGGCTACTTCTACAACGGCATCTTCCTGGGCATGGGACCCTGGGGCGGCTGGGGATACAGCCACGGCTGGGGCGGACACCGCTTCGGCGGTGAAGGCGGAGGAAGCTACCACGGCGGTCCTGGCCGCGTAGCCTATCACGAAAACGGTGGCGGAGCAGCTCGCGGTGGTGGAGGATACCACCATAATGCTCCGACAGCACGCGGCGGCACAACCCACGCCGCAGCAGCGAGGCCGGCTGCATCTCATGCTGGAAGCGCGCGACCCAACGCATCTCATGCTACGGCTCAGCATAGCGGCGGCGGCGCGGCACATAGCGGTGGCGGCGGGGGACATCAAGGCGGCGAGCACCGGTAGGCTTGACTTAAGCAGGTGATAGACCACGAAGCGGCAAAGCTCAACGGCTTTGCCGCTCTGCATTTGGCCCCTATCTAGGATGTTTCTGACCTATCGAGATTTCTTTCCACGAATTGATATTTTGCTTGACCAATTATTTGTCGAGATATGCGTCTCGACAAATAATTGGCGTTAGCCTCCCCTGCGTGGCGCTTCCCTCCATATGGATGTGGCTGTACTACATTCTCCCCAAGGATGAATGAGCATCAAGCCGTGTCAACACGCACACAGTGTGTGTGAATTGACACGTTTTACCGTTCCATCTCATAGACTATCTCCTTTATTTTCAACATCTAATCATTGGAATCCGAGTTGCATTTTCCCTAGCGCAGGCAATTTACACACAAAGACCGGGGGAAGCAATGAAGGCTCTGATGCTCAGCAAATTGGCGATGGTGGCAATCGCGGCGGTGGTACTGGCGATGCAGGCGATGGCGCAGGGGACGGCGAAGCAGGAAGCGGCCGCGGAGAAGCCCCAGACAAAACGCGTGATCGTGGTGAGTCTGGAAGACCGCAAGCTGGCGTTGATCGAAGACGGCCAAGTCAAGAAGATCTACAGCGTCGCCGTGGGCAAACCGTCGACGCCCAGCCCAGTGGGAAACTTCACCATCGAACGGCGCGCCGTCAACCCGGTCTATCACCACAATGGCAAGACCGTTCAGCCTGGGCCGCACAATCCGGTGGGCACGCGCTGGATGGGATTGAGCGTTCCTGGCTACGGAATCCATGGAACCAATGAACCGGGATCGATCGGCAAAGCAGCATCGCATGGCTGCATCCGCATGGGCAAAGCAGATCTGGAAGAGTTCTACGCGCTGGTTGCGGTGGGCGACACGGTGGAACTGGTAGGCGAGCGCAATGAGCAGACAGCGAAGTTGTTTGGCGATCAGGATAAGCCCGCGTCCGCAACGGTACAGCAACCGCTTCTGACAGCGACGACTGCGCCGAGTGCAACTTTACCGGCGCCGCAGTTCCCTGCCACTCCGCAGGCGAATCGCGTGCTGATTGCAGCACGATGAGTGAGGCAAGCGATGAATCTGCTGATGGAAGCGACGAATGGATTGGGGGCGGTACTGCTGCCGCTGGCGGCGGGATTGCTCTTCGAAGAACTCACACTGGGCGGGCTGGTCCGGCTGCTGTTTGCTCCACGACCGGGAACCGGAAGACGATTTGAGCGCAAGCACAAAGAAGGAGAAGGACAATGATCGCATTGAAGCTGTTGTTGACGCTAGCGGGAGTGCTGCTGCTGGCTGCCGCATTGGGAATTCCGCTGTATGGACTGTGGATTCGCATGGCAAGAGAACGGCGCAAGGCCAGAGGAGAAGAGATTACGAGCGGGCCAGAAGAGATTCTCTGGCGCACTTCGGCGGCGCTGCTGCTGGTAGCCTGCTTTCCGCTGCTGGTGGCCTCCAGTATTGTCGTGGTGCCCAGCGGTATGGGCGGCGTGCGGGTGAGCCAATTAAGCGGCACGCTACCGGGAACGCTGTATCCCGGAGCGCATTTCATTACGCCGCTGGTAGAGAGCGTGCAAACCTTCGATCTGCGCGACCATCTCTTCACGGCGGGGATTGCGGAAGAGGGGGCAAAGTCAGCAACTCCGAAGAACGCACTTAGCGTGCAATCGCGGGAGGGGCTGAACATTGGACTGGCGGTTACGGTGCGCTATCGCCTCGACCCCAACAAGCTGGCCAGCATCCAGGCGCATATGCCTCAGCCAGTGGACAAGGAACTGGTTCCTCCGGTGGTCGCCAGCGCATGGCGCGAACTCACGCCTGCGTACACGGTGCAGGAGATATTCAGCTCCAAGCGTGAAGAGGTGCGCACCAAAGCAGCGGAGATCATCTCGCGCAAGCTGGGCGCGGACGGCATCTTTGTTGAAGAGGTGATGCTCTCGGATATTCAACTTCCCGACGAGTACGCCAAGGGGCTGGAAGGCCTGCTGCTAAAGGAGCAGGAAGACGATCAGCTTGGTGTGACGACCGACATCCAACAGAAACAGGTGCGCATTGCCGAGTTGCAGGCCGAAGCCGACGCTGTGCAGAAGGTGAAGGCGGCCGAGGGCGAGGCGCAGTCGAAGGTGGTTGAGGCCAAGGGTGAAGCCGACGCGATGCAATACACACTGCCGCTCAAAGAAAAGCAGATCGAGCAGAGCAAGCTGGAGGCCGAGGCGCACAAGGAAACAACCATTCAAAATGCCGAAGCCGATGCGGAGGCCAAAGTCATCGACAGCAAAGCCGAGTTGCAGCGGCGCAACTTGATGGCCGACGCCGAGGCCAGCCGCATACGGCTGATTGCCTCGGCCAATGCCGAGCGCATGACCAGCGAAGCTGCGCTGCTGAACAAATCTCCGCTGCTGATCAACAAGATTGTTGCCGAGCGGCTCTCAGACAAGATACAGGTGCTCATGGTGCCTTCGGACGGCAAATTCTTCTTTGCCAACGATGTCTTCAAGAGCATGGCTGCAAGTCCAGCTGTGAAGCAGGAGATGGATAGCGAAGCGGATGCTTCGCCAGCGCCGGGGCATTGAGGAATGTTCGATTAAGGTTCGTAAATCCCACTCCTTCGGATCTGGAGGAGTGGGATAACCAGCAGGCGGTACAATTTTCAGTAAACCCGAACACAGAGAGGTGAATTCAAATGAAGATGAGATTTGGACGGTTGTTGGCAGTCATTTTCTGCGCCAGATTTGTTCTGTTTGCACTTGCCTTCGGTCAGCAAAGCACAATAACGCCAAAGAAGGATTTCACGCCCGAGCAGAAGGAGTATCAGCAGCAAATGAAAGAGTACTTGGCAAAGATACAGAGTCTCCAGTCTCAGGCCAAACAGATATTCGACGCGGAGATGGCCCGCGAAAAGGCGGGAGACTGCCCAGACGCCGACGGTACTTTAGGGTTGAAATTCTGCCTCAACAAAGAGACTGTCATCACAGATCAGAACCTGAAGAGCTACGAAGAACTCATCCGTGGGCAGATAATACCGGAGCCAAAGGTGCCGGGAGCGCCTGCCGCGAATACTTGGGGACCGGTAGGACCTAACCTTTCGGATGAGGAGCTATTAGCGGAGTTTGATCGCATGGAGCAAAGCTGGCGCATCTATCGCGAGGCGGCTTGCACGGCTACCCTTCATCGGTTACATGGGGCCGAGCTAGGACCATACTACGGGCTGACGTGCGAGTTGAAGATGGCGCGCGACCATATGCGGTTAATCGACATGTTCTACAACGCGGATTAATTGACTGCCAATCGTTTCTCTTCATGATCCTGCATATATGAAAGGAGTGCGCAGCTTGGCACCTTTGCAAAACAATACAGCATGGAACGATATAATCCGCGCATAGGAAAAACGGACAGAAAGATGAAAGCAAAGATACTGATCGGTCTGATTGCGATGGTTTTGACCAGAATGACGGCAGTCGCCACGCCTGAACCCAGTCCATGGGAGCAACCCGCGGAGAATCTGGCCGCACAGATCGCCGAGATCCTCGGTCCAGGGCAAGCGCGGCTGACGATCCGCAACCAATCCACGCTCTCCGACAGCGCAATTCCTACGATCCGTCGGCTGATCGAGCAGGATTTGAAGACACGCAGCGTCGTGACCTCCGGGGCGGAGAGCGCCAACGAAATCCGTCTGACACTGAGCGAGAATCAACGCGAGCGGCTTTGGGTTGCTGAGATTGTTGAGGGCAACGAGACACGCGTGGCGATGGTCGAGATTCAACACTCCCAAAATCTGACTCTGGCCGGCTCAGCAACAATGCTGCTTCGCAAAGAAAGACTCCCCGGTCCTGATGTGGAGGATTCACTCCCATGTTTTTCTTCTCCGGATGGAAAGCCTCCCTTGCTTGCTGTTGCTGAAAGACGTCACGGACTAATAATTCTGAAACAGAATTGCCTTCTTGCGTTGGATCGTTCGCCATCTGGCTTTTTTGACGGAAAGACTTTTGATCCTCTCGCCTCTACACAAGCTCAGACACGCGATCCGCGCGGGATCATCGTAACGAACTTGGATGATGACGGATTCTTCGTCTTTCTACCTGGAACAAAATGTGATGGCAGCTACACTATTTCTTCAGAACAGAATCGCCCACCGGGTGAAGGCTGGTCGCTGCACTGCCACGCCAGCGACGATCCATGGCCGATCGTGCAACAGAACGGCTCAACCTCGATCAGCGCGTTCTACAATGCTGCCCGCAACTATTTCACCGGTGTGGTCTCGCCCAGCCTCGGCGTAGATCTGCCGCCGTTCTATACGGCTGCCCTACTACCTCGCGCCTCAGATGGAAGGGCGCTGCTGATCGGCGGCATCGACGGTAAGGTGCAACTCGTTGAGAATGGCGCGCTCAAGCCGGTGAGTGGAGCGCGCGATTGGGGCAGCGATTTTGCCGTGCTGCATTCCAGCTGTGGCGCGGGCACACAGATTATCGCCTCAGGCTCCGGCGAAGCATTGAGCGATAGCCTGCGCGCCTATGAACTGCCCGCGCAGGAGGCTGTACCTGCAAGCGCCGCGCTGGCCGTGGATGGAACAGTGACGGCACTCTGGAGCGCGCCAGACGGCAAGAGCGTCTTTGCCGTGGTGCGCAGCGTAACAAATGAATATGAGGTGGACCGTGTTACGGCAACTTGCAATTAGCTGTCTGGTAGCTGCGTTAGCGCTGCCCATGGCGGCGCGCACTCGTCCTCACTACGGCGGGAGATTGCGTGTGGAGATCGAGGGTGAACCCTGGCAGCGGCCCAATGGGCTGGCGCGGCGGTTGGTGCTTGATGGACTTACGAGCATGGATGCCAAGGGCATTGTGCAACCCGCGCTGGCCGTCGAATGGAAATCGGAGAACGATAGCCATCGCTGGGAGTTCCGGCTGCGCACCGACGTGCATTTCCACGACGCTTCACCGCTGACTTCAGTCGCTGTTGTTACGGCGCTGAATGCGGATTGCAGCGCCAACTGCCCCTGGACGGCGATTCATGCGGTGGGCGCATCGGTAGTATTTACCAGCGACTCGCCCATGCCAAATCTGCCGGCGCTGCTGGCCAGTGATGAGTACTTGATAGCGGCCGATGCGGGTGGCAACATCGGCACCGGTCCGTTTCAGTTGGGTGGATTCAGCAATGGCGTGCTGGCATTGACCGCCAACGAGTCCTGCTGGCAGGGACGGCCCTTCCTCGATGCTATCGAGATTCATATGCATCGCAGTATCCGCGATCAATGGCTCGATCTGGGCGTGGGCCGCGCCGACTTGGTCGAAGTTCCCGCCGAGCAGTTACGTGCGGCCCGCGAACAGCGGCTTACGGTGCTGCAATCGCAAGCTGTCACGCTGCTGGCGCTGAGCGTGTCAAATTCCGGCGCTCTCGCCAATCCAGATCTTCGCTGGGCGATTGCGCTGGCCATCGATCGCAGATCGCTTTTCGACGTGATCTTTCAAAAACAGGGCGAAGTTACGGCCAGCCTCTTGCCCGCCTCGCTCACCGGCTATTCGTTTCTTTTTTCTGTCGAACGTGACCTCAACAAGTCTCATGAAAAGCATGGCGGCTTCACTCCACCGCTACTCACAATGACGGCGGAAAGCGGTAACGCGATGCAGTTGGCAGCACAGCGCATGGCGCTCAACCTGCACGAGGCCGGTTTTAATGTGCAGGTAGTTGCAGCAGGAGGCGCACGTCCTGCTGACCTTGCACTGCGATGCCTTACGCTTGCTTCCAACCAGCCGCAGGCTGCGCTAGAGGCATCGCTGCGCGATGCGGGTGTTCAAGCTCCAGTGCTTGAACAGACGCCTGCCAACCTTCTTGGCGTGGAGCGCGATTTTCTTCAGAACCACACACTGATTCCTCTGCTGTTTCTTCCGCGCGCCTATGCGATTGGCGGTCGCGTCCGCGATCTGCAACTCAGCTCGGATGGAACACCGTTATTGGCCAATGCATCGCTGCAGGATGCGCCATAAGGAACATACGATGAATCTGCGTCAAAAACTACTGCTGCTGCTCTCACTCACGGTTGCTTTGGTCGTGGCCGCGGTGGCGTGGACTGTGCTGGTGCGCATTCGCCAGGTCTTTGAGCAGCGCGACCAACAAGAGACAGCGCTCTTTGTTAGCCAGTTTCAGCGCGAGTTTCAGTATCGTTCGACAGAGGTTGCCACCGCAGTGGACCGGCTGGCGGCGAGTGAGCGAATGCGCAACATGGCCTTTGAACTGGAGCACTCTGGCGATCCTTCGTTGTACGTGAACGAGGCACAAACACTGGCGCAGGAGTCGCAGCTCGATTTTCTCGAAGTCATCGGCCCGGATGGAAAAATCGTCAGTTCTGCCCAATGGCCCGCGCGCTTCGGCTACTTTGAACCTTTTTCCTGGGTAGATCAGCCCGCCTTTCTCAAGACCGAGGAGCTGCCAGACGGAAGCACAACGCTCGGACTTTTTACGAATCGCGCCGTTGGCTCCTCCGAGCCGAATACGTCACAACCGGTGCGCATTCTCGGCGGCAAGCGGCTCGACCAATCCTTTCTCGCCAATTTGCCGGTCGTCCCCGAAATGCAGATTGCGCTTTACAAAGATGCCGACAAGAGTCCGGCCACCGTGCAACCAAGCCTCGGCCCGGACGGTTCGCTCTTTGATCCCAAGCGCTTAATCTGCGCAGCTGGTGAGGTTCCAAACGCAGAGCGTTACGAGACCTTGATTCGCTCCGCCATCAACTCAAGTCAGCAGACCAGCGCAATAATCAATCTCACTGACCAGCGCGAAGATTCGGTCAGCGCTACGGCGATCCCGCTCAAGGACAATACCGGCAAAGTGCTGGCAGTGCTTACTGTAGCAATCTCACGTGGCGGCATGATTCAAACACAACAGCATATTCGCGCGATTGCCTATGGAGTTGCAGCAGGCGGAATTCTGCTGGCTATCCTGGCCAGCCTTTGGATTGCCGCGCGCGTTTCGCGGCCGATTGAGCAATTGGCACGCGCTGCCGAAGAGGTTGCCGCCGGCAATTGGGAGACGAGTGTGCCAGAGCGCAGGCGCAGCCGTGGCCGCGATGAAGTCGATGTGCTGGCTCGCAGCTTCAACCACATGACATCGCAACTTGCGACACAGCGCGAACGGCTGGTACAGAGCGAGCGCGTGGCCGCATGGCGAGAACTGGCGCGGCGTCTTGCGCACGAGCTGAAAAACCCGCTCTTTCCTCTGCAATTGACAGTCGAAAATCTGATACGCGCACGCGCTTTACCGGAGAAAGAGTTTGACGAAGTCTTTCGCGAGAGCACGGTAACGCTGGGCATGGAGATTGCGAATCTGAAGACCATCATTGGCCGCTTCAGTGACTTCAGCAAGATGCCCAAGCCTCAGTTGGAGCGGATCGATGCCAAGGATGCAATCGAGCGCGTGCGCGTGCTCTATGAAGCTGCCGGCCAGAATGAGACGAGTATTCGTTTCGAGAGAGAACTCTCAACCGATCCCATGCCTCTCGATGCCGATCCGGAGCTGTTGCATCGCGCGCTATCGAATCTTGTCCTAAACGCAATGGATGCGATGCCGGAGGGCGGCATTCTGAAGCTGTCCGCAAAGCCACGGGGCTATCAAGTCGAGATCCGCGTTGTCGACACGGGCCAGGGAATGACGTCTGAGGAATGCGAGCGTCTCTTCACGCCTTACTACACAACCAAGCAACATGGAACCGGCCTTGGTTTAGCCATTGTGCAGTCGGTCGTCACTGACCACGCGGGGACTATCGCTGTTGAAAGCCAGCACGGCGGAGGCACGGCTTTTGTGATCACGCTACCGAAAGCGAGCGAGACAAAATCATGACCACCAAAGCAAAGATTCTCATCGTCGATGACGAAGCCAACACGCTGGCCTCACTCTCGCGCGCCTTCCGCCTGGCCGGCCACGAGGCTGTTGTCTGTGACAACGCAGAACGCGCTCTTGAACTTGCGCGTTCGCAACCTTTCGATTTAATTCTGAGCGACGTGGTGATGCCACGGCGCAACGGACTCGAGTTGCTGGAAGACTTGAAGACCGCAGGCGTCGCCGCGCCGGTAGTGATGATGAGCGGACAAGCGCATATTGAAATGGCAGTCAAGGCCACGCGCCTCGGGGCGCTGGATTTTCTTGAAAAGCCACTGACCACGGAGAAACTGCTGGTCACTGTCGAGAATGCGCTCAAGATTACGCGCCTTGAAACCGAGAACCAGGATCTGCGCACCCGCGTCGGCAAGCATACTCTGATCTTTACCGGCGAAACGATGCGCCGCGTGATGACGCAGATTGAGCGTGTGGCTGCAAGCGAGACGCGCATTTGCATCTATGGCGAGACCGGCACCGGCAAGGAACTAGTGGCGCGCACGGTGCATGAGAAGAGCAACCGGTCGGCAGGCCCATTTGTTACTTTGAATTGCGCGGCGGTTCCTGCCGAACTGATCGAGAGTGAGCTTTTTGGTCACGAGAAGGGCTCGTTTACCGGAGCGGCCCAGCGCCACACCGGAAAATTTGAGCAGGCGCACCGGGGCACACTTTTTCTTGACGAGATCGGCGATATGCCTTCCGCGATGCAAGCCAAACTGTTGCGTGTTCTTGAGGAGGGAGAAGTTGAACGCGTCGGCGCAGCCAGGCCAACCCTCGTCGATGTGCGCGTTCTGGTAGCTACGCATCGCAATCTCGAAGAGCTGGTTGAATCCGGCCAATTCCGGCGCGATCTCTATCATCGTGTCGTGGTCTTTCCGGTCGAACTGCCACCTCTGCGCAGTCGCTCTGAGGATCTGCCCGTCCTGGTCGATCACTTCGCCCGTCAGGTCAGCGCGCAGAACGGCTGGAAACCTGTTCCCTTCTCCGATCTGGCAATCGACGCACTGAAGCAGTACACATGGCCAGGCAATATCCGCGAGTTGCGCAATGTCGTTGAGCGGCTTCTGCTCTTGGCCGGAACCGAGATCGACGCAGAAGCCGTCCTGCTCGCGCTTCCCGCAACACACTCAACGCGCAAGACGGCCATTGCTACCTCTTCAGAAGACGCCGGTCCGCTGGCCGAACGTGTTGCATCATTCGAGCGGGCGGAGGTAATCAAGGAGCTTGAGCGGAATCACCGCCACATTACGCAAACCGCAAAAGCACTCGGTCTGGAACGCAGCCATCTCTACAAAAAATGCCAACAGTTGGGAATCGATCTCAAGACGCTTGACGAACAAGAGTAAGCGGCCGCCACAACGAATGCTGTTCAGGTCGATTTTATAACTGCGGGAAGTATGCTTGCTCGCCGCGAATACACCCACAGATAAAAAATGGCCATCGCAAGCAAGACGAGCGGAGCGGGACGAACCACCAAAACTGTCAGAATCTTTCCCCATACTCCAGCTATCGAGGAAATGCTCGAATTTTTATACATATTCAAAAGCACGGCAAGTGTAATATCACTCGTCAGGACAAACCCAGCTATATTAACCAATAAAGCTAAACGCCCGATCGGTCCGCCCTCAGCACACAACATCGCGCAGGCCGGAACAGTAAGCAGTAGTAGTTTGGCATCATATGGACGGTGATAGCAAATTATAATTGTGATTGGGACGACAGCAGCTAGCGCAAGCCATGCATTCTGCGGGGAGAACTTTGATCGAAGAGTATAGAACGACCATATCAATAACATCGCTCCACATAGAAGATAACTGACAATATTGTAAAAGTGCGGTTCATCTCTGAAGACGCTAACGATCGATTGAATATCAATAACCATATTGGCCGTAAGACCAGTTATTGATATCAGTGCCGGATTACTCAGCCCATCTGCCCCAGCAACCTCCAGAAGATTAGAGTGCAATTCGCTTAGCCAATTCGGCGCAATACTGGAAACCCACAGAATGGCTGGAACTGCCATTCCAAGAGTCACCAATAGTGTCTGCAATGCACGCTTGCGGTAGATTCCTCCCGCCAGCAAGAAATACAACCAAACCCAGCCAGCATCATGGGGTTTGATGGCTAGGCTAACCGCCAAGCATAGTATGCCGATCAGCACTATTCGCTCGCTAATCAAGCACCATGAAGCCACAATACAAAGGCTGATAGCGACACCCGCAAGATTACCTGTTCCAAACAGAACCTCACAGTTGGCAAGAAGCAAGCAGATCAAACTGCAAGAAATAACCGGCGCATCGACGCCCCCGGCTTTCCACATCAAGAAAGCAGCAATGGAAATGCATCCGGCTGTAAGTCCCATCCACAGAAGATGTGAAATACCCCATGGCAGCATCGCAATTGGAGCGATAAGAATCAGCGTCGTTGGAAAATATATATTCCGCTCCAATATCTTTCGCTGAGCAATCGAGAGTGGGGCGCGGACCCCTGCATCATTCAAAAAAGCACGTAGCGGTTCTCCCTCTTTGAAGGTATCAATGTGCTGAAGCAAGCAACGAGTGTCGTAATAGACACCCTTATAATCTACCATCTCTATTGAATGATCGGTCTGTATTACATATCCCCATATCACCGATAATCCGCAACTCACGAGTATCCATGCCAGTGCAATCCGTTTCATTCTTTGCATCACCAGGTTCACTCTCAATTCGCCATGACGCTCAAAATCGAGGACATAATCGACCATTTGATAGTCGCAGAATTATCATAATGCACAAAAAACTAGGAGAGACGCTTCGGCATTCGATCTGCCAAACACATCTCTCCCGCGAAGCTAAAGCACAATGTTTCCCGCCATGCTGATACAACTAACTACGACATGGCGCTATAAAGCACCGATGAAATCGTGGTGAACTCGTTATTAATTGCTGAGGCCAAAACTTTCATACCGGAGGCTGAACCGAAGGCGACCAGAGCCATGACCAGAGCGTATTCAACCAAGTCCTGGCCCTCCTCCCACTTCAATAAACACTGCAATTGAACGACAAGCCTCAGCATCACTAGCCGCATAGCGCTACCTCGCTGCAATTTTGCAATGTGCAACATTCAGCACAATGCCCTGGTTTTACGCATCTTCAGCATAGGCACATACTGAAATAAGACTCGAGCTGACACTCATGCCAATGTTTTTGGCAGAGTTTATGCCATTGCGCTAGCCAAAGTGCTGCTAATGCTGAGAAAGGCATTGTTAAGAGCGCTGGATAAAGTTTTCATACCGGCGGTGGCGCCAAAGGCGATCAGAGCAACGACCAAGGCATATTCGACCAAATCCTGGCCTTCCTCGCGGCTCATCAGATCCTGGAACTTCACGAACATCTTGAGAAGCATGGTATTCATTTTTGTCCTCTCCAAAAGTTGAATTTCCCAGCCCAAGGCCGGGGCACTTTGGGGACTGCAACTGAAGTGCCATTCTAGCAGTCCTGTATGATCATTATATTTCAATAACGTACGAGAGTTAACATTGATGTACAAAGTTACGCACTGTATACATCTGTATACACTATAAGATATCTAGCTTGGCCCTGTATACACAACACGATAGTTTATTACTGCGGATTACCCGGTAGATCAGATTCCAAACCAGGGGATCTACGCTGCACCCCTTGTACGATCTCTACCGCATACAAACAAAATGGCCCAAAATATGACCAATATCTGAATTGACTGACCCGATTTTGTTAATCTCTAAGTGCATCCATCTTCGCAAGCAGGATACTGATATGGCAATAACCAACGAAATTCCAGCGGAAATTGTCAAGCGCGACTACGCAGAGATCATCATTGCTGGTGTCACGGGGCTGACCTTGGCCTTCGCTGCGATCTTTCTTTGTGTTGTACCCATCACCAATATCGCTGGCGCACGCGATTTCGTTGTCTTTTGGGCAACCGGACAGCAGATCGTACACCACGGCAATCCCTACGATGCAAACGCGATGATGTCAGTCGAACGCGCCGCCGGGCTTCCTCCTCAGGACGGCGCGATGTTCATGCGAAATTTGCCGTGGGGATTGCCCCTTGCCTATCCGCTGGGCTTTATCGGATTGCGGCCGGCTGCGCTTCTATGGTCCCTGGCATTACTCGCCTGTCTTTTACTTTCAGTGCGTTCTATCCGGAGAATGCACGGCTGTCCTGATAATTATCTTCACTGGTTGGGCGTTTCCTTTGCACCAGCCCTTCTCTGCCTGATGATGGGACAAACCTCTCTCTTTGCACTCATGGGGTACGTTTCCTTTCTCGCCCTGCATCAGAGGCGTCCGTTTGCTGCAGGAGCTTCATTATGGCTCTGCGCGCTGAAACCACATCTATTTTTGCCATTTGGCATCGTTTTGCTCGCCTGGATTGTCGTCTCCAAAAGCTACAAAGTGCTTGCGGGCGCAGCATTCGCTTTAGCCACAAGTTGTGCAGCCCTATCTTTGCTCTATCCCGCTGCATGGCGCGAGTACACTCAGATGATGCGCATGGCAGGCATCGAAAGCGCGCACATTCCCTGCATTAGCGTAGCGCTGCGCTTTTGGCTTTGGCCACAGAGCTTGGCATTCACCTATTTGCCCGCTGCAATGGCCTGCACCTGGGCTATCGTATATTTCTATTCCCGACGGCAGAGTTGGGATTGGGTAGCGAACGGAAGCCTCATATTGCTTGTTTCCCTGCTCGCGGCGCCTTATTCATGGGTATACGATGACTGCATAGCCATTCCTGCACTATTGCACGGCGCGTACATAACCAAGTCCCGAATACTACTGGCAGTTGCCGCTTGCGCGAGTGTCATCATCGAGGCTGAGCTGCTGACTGGTGTCGAGATTCAAACATACTTCTATTTATGGACTGCGCCCACTTGGCTTTTATGGTATGTTGCCGCGACACATATTAAGGAGATCAAATCTCGAGATGAACAAATCGCTATCCCCGTGTCCGCCAGCTGAATACAAGCAGATCGTAATCAATTCATCTGCATTTCCCGCTGGCTCTACTTCGCTATCGATGGAGCAATCGAAATGTCTAGTACATCGTCAACCTCAGTATTTGTGCTTTGTATTGTTCCTGCCGGAAGCTCCAAAACCGAGTGTGCCATAAGACACACCGAAAGCCGCCACGGGGGTACAGCGTGGCACAGCTTCCTGATGCGGTACTTACGATCAATATAGACCAGATCAATAGAAAATCTCATCCAGAAGGTGTGAACCGCCTCACAAGGCCGTATCCACAAACCTTCACCTGATTTCAGGCGCTCTTTCCCTAGTAGGCCTCGATTCCGCCTAGCGCTGCTATCGGCAACTTCCAAGGATGTGGCGAGAATCGAATTACGATTCAGATTCAAAACGCGCATCAGCATCCCAGGCATTTCCTGACGCGATTGTGCGCACTTCCCCCAAAACTTTGATACGAATCTTTCAAACAAATTCATCAAACTCACTCAAAGATTCTGAATAACATAAATTGGAACGGGGTCTAATCCATAAACGACTTGAAGGGCGCAGTCATAGCGCCCTTCAAGTTCAGCATCGAACATATTGCCTAGCGGCTCAATCACCCGCAGTCGATTGTATCATTGCGGTGTTGGAATGGACGGTGAACTGGTATTTGCTGCACCAGAAGATCCAGCGCCAAAGCCGCCGCCGCCACCTTCGATGACTAACGGAGTTTCCGGCTTCATGCTGTCAATCAACTGCTCCACGCTAATCGATGGAGGCGCAGGCGGAGGAGTATTGGCAGCCGTCTTGGCATCCGGGTTATTCATCGGAGCACCGGTATTAGGCGGCAAAAACTTCTCAGGGAACTTCAGTGTCGGCAAAGTTTCTCCCGCTGAAATTGGTGCAACAATCTCTGGTGTAACAATGACAATCAGCTCAGTATTTGTCTTTGTCTTATCCATGGATTGAAAGAGCTTGCCGAGAATCGGAATATCGCCCAAAAACGGTATCTTCTGAAAGATGTCATTTTCGCGGTTATCCAGAAGCCCGCCAATTACAAAACTCTGACCGTCAGCCAGTTCCACCTCGGTATTCACCTTACGAGTAGTAATGGCTGGAACATCAAATCCTGAAATCTGGATCGAATGACTGGTGTCGAGTGCGCTAACTTCCGGAGCGACCTGGAGCCGAATTGTTCCACGCGGAGTAATGGTGGGAATAAAATTCAATCGTACGCCATACTCTTTGAACTGGATGGAAACCGACGATCCAGAACCTCCAGAACCACCCTGGACGACGGGATATGGAAATTCGCCGCCCGCCAAAAAGCTGGCCTCTTTGCCGTTAGCAGCAAGCAGATTAGGCTCCGCCAGTACTTGCCCGCCCACCTTGCTCTGCAGCGCCTGGATAGTTGCACCCAGATTCAAGCCCGGATAAAAGGCTGAGAGAGTCAATCCATTCGAAATAGTCGCCGTAGGAGTTCCTCCAGTGGCTGGTGTACTCACCGAAGGCGGCGAATATTCCCCTGTAGCAATTCCGCCAATCGTATTTGCAAAACCTGTGCTAAAGATATTGATGCCAAGTTGCGTTTCCTTGGTGCGGTCTACGCTGATAAAATGCACTTTCAGTAGAATCTGTGGATCAGATGGAGGGACTTCAACATTCAGAAGATTGACTGACTTTCCTCCACTGGAGACGATACGCGCTGCACGCGCAGAACTATCAAGATCTTTCACAGTTCCACGTACATAGATGATGCCGTTTTCCGAAGTGACCTTCAGGTTCTGGCCGGGAAGTTCGATGCGAAGCTCGCGCCGTATAGCGTCCAGGCTATCGTTCAGCGCAGAGGAGCTTGGACGCACGGTCACATTGAAGAACTGACGCCCGCCCTTGACATCCCAGACAATCAGACTGGTTTCACCCGGCAACTTGCCGGTAACCATGACCTCTGTCGGGCCTGTAGCATGTACCTCGGCGACCTCGCTCATACCGATAGAGGCCCGTCTGATCTGTACCGCTGTGTCAACCAGCACGCTCTTACCGACGACTACCGAGAGATCATTCGCCGAATCCTGCGTAGAGGGACCGGCGGGTAGAGCAGAAGGCGGCGCGGATTGCGCCCGCAGTCCCGCTTCCGCAGAAAATACAACACATAGTGCGCTGAAACACGCGATGACGATGCCACTTTTCGCTCTCACTGGCGTACCTCGGGAGAAGCAAATTTTTCCGTACTTGATTTCGATCCGTTCTCAACTTCAATCGTAAAAAACTGCGGTGCCGCACGACGCTTCTTGGCGGCCACATGATGTGTCTTATCTGGCGCATTGGGACCGGCAAAGAGATTGAGAGCGTCCGTGCCGACGACCGGTGCCTCCTTGGTGTCGAGCGGATTACGCAGCACAAGCTGAATCTTCACTTGATTACTGGCCAGACTCAACATTTCGGCCTGTTCCGGTGTAACCAGTAGATTAACCGTCTGCACCAGCTTTGCCTTACCCTCTTCCTTATCTTTTTGATACTCAGTGCCGGCCGACAGCACCTTAAGATTCTGTAGCAGCGTGCGCGACTGCGTATCCTGCGCCGCGTTAGCTTGAGTTCCCGGCGGGACACCAGAAATCAGCACATCCACGCGCATACCGGGCGTAACAAACCCTGATACATCCACCACGTCGTCGACCTTCACCGCGCAGGCTCGCATTCCGAGCGGAATGGCGGGAGCCAAGCCTCCACCGGAGCCAGGCGCAGATAGACGGCTATCTAAGATTGGCTCGCCCTGGTACAAATCGGAGATTACGCCCCGTCCAAGTAGCGTGTTCTGATTTTTAGCGAGAATAGCTCCCGGAGGAGGTGTCCCTGCAACCTCCACGGTTGACAGGTTATCCGCTGTTAGAAGGGTACCTAGTTTGATGTCTGTTTTTGCCGCCACCAGGCGCGTCGTAGCGGGTGCATGTGTCTCAGTCACGCGACTGCCAACCAGCTTATACACCAAAAAGGTGCAAGCTGCGGCGATGCAGAATGCAATGAGAAGAATCGTAAGTAGTCTTCGGTTCATTGGAAAGCCCATTTGAACTGGCTGCCCCGCCAGTTCCGCCTTTCTGTCCCTTGCGGCAACTGCCGCTCCCAGGGTAACCAATTTCGATTCTACGCCGAAACAGGCTCCGGGTGCACATTTCGCCTAGCAAGATCAAACGCGAATTCAGTGTATTCCCCAATTGCCTTTTCGAAACCGCCATATTTTCACTTATGTTGACGGGGGTATCAAGAGTGTTATCGGTTATGCCCACCGCAATCGACAAACCTGGGAGAGAATATAATTGAATATGAAGTGGTGGTGCGGGATCGTTCTCAACTCGCTGTTGTTCGTCGAGAATGCTCGCATGATTTGTCCATCGTTGATAAATTGATCGGCGCGTGAGAGGAATTTCAGCTAGTTATGATGCCTTCCACTACATTATCACTCTTTTCGGAGCGCCCGGAAGTCGATCCGCAGCCCTATTCCTTTTTGTTTTCTGTCCTCGCGCATGGCACAGTAACCGGCCTGCTCTTTTTGGGCATCTACTTTTCCCCAAAGGTCAGAATTGTGCCTGAAGATGAGCGATTCTCTGTCCGGCATCTTGACCTGCATACGATAGAGTCTGAGTTGCAGCGCGCCCTCAAAAGCCCGGCCAAAGCCTCTGCCGCTCCGCTGGAGCGCCTGCATCCGGCGGGTGGAAGCCCGAAATCGCCGCCGCCGGTGATGCGGGAGATCGCGCAGGCTCCACGAGGGCCGCAAACCCTGATTCAGCCCGATCTTCTCAAGCCTGTCCCCCTTCCCGATCACATTCCATTGCCGACTGTGGTGCTATGGAATCAAATGAAACTGCCGGTTAAAACGCTTGTTCCTCCCGCTCCGCAAAAGCCCGTTGTCACCGATGTGAAGCCCTCCAACCAACTGCCAAATAACGAGCAGAAGCTGGCTGACCTTGCCATCCGCTCCTCTGATCTCAATCTTCCCTTACAACCGATCGCTGCCAGCACAACCGTGCCCCTATCCTTTTCCGGGCCGGTGCCAACAACTCCTGCGCCGCTGACAACGGCGCAAGGAACCGGGCAGCCAACTTCCGCGACGGTGATTTCGCTTTCGGATTCAAACATGGCAAATGGTGACCTTACACTGCCCGAAGCAAACGAGTCGGCGGCATCGGATACCTTTGGAGCGATCGCGCCCGGCGATGATACGGATCCCGCCGGAAACGGAAAGGGGAAAGGAACTTCAAACGGTTCTGGAGATACTGCTGGAGCAGCGGGAACACCGAATGGTTCCGGACTGGGCGGTCAACCCTCCACCACTCTATTTACCAGGGAGAAGACGGGCCAATTCGGTGCAGTCGTTGTCGGATCTACGCTGGAGGAGAAGTATTCTGCCACTGCCGAACTTTGGAGCGGCAGGCTCTCGTACACCGTCTACATTCCCGTCGGACTGGCAAGAAACTGGATTCTTCAGTTCTCGCTTTCGCGCTCCGACAATGCCACGGAGTCCGGCACGATCGCACACATCGATGCTCCCTGGCCCTACAGCATCGTACGGCCCAACTTAGCGCCCGAAGCGATCAATGCCGATGCCATCATGGTCCACGGATTTATCGATAAGGCTGGCCGCTTCGAAGATCTGGCTCTCGTCTTTCCTCCTGGCTTTCAGCAGGCGCAGTTCGTGCTGGATTCACTCGCCCAATGGCAATTTCGTCCCGCGGAACAGAATGGACATCGTGTCAGTGTGGAAGTACTGCTGATCATTCCAGAAGAGTCTGAGTAAGCTATCGTATTGAAGGCATATCTGCCTGTAGGCTTTCATTTTCGCCGCAGTGCCGCAGCTGCGCGCCATAATGAAGATATGTGAACTCCGCCGCTCCGGTCATCCGCGCAAGCGCTTCGGATCTAGCCTCTGTTCATCCGCAGCCGCTCCAGGAACAGATCGAGTTCCCTCTGACTTGCGCCATTGACCAGCGGATTCAAACCACTCTGCGCAGCCGGCGTATCTTGCGGAATAAACTGTAGGCCCACCCCGTCATTGCCCCAGCGAACGGCGCGAGAATGCACCGAGAGCGAATGCTCGGAGGTTTCAGTCCCATCCTCTGCATTTTGGATAGTCATCAGGATCAGTGTCCCTGGATACCAGCGCTCCTCCGTCACCACGTACAAACCCGACACACTGATATTCCGTATGGTGTGCGCCTTCGGTGCCGCTCCGGTCCAATAATATGCGGCAACATTGGGAAACGGAAGGCGCGGAGAGCTTCTCAAATCAGGAGCTTTTCTCGGATCCGGCGACCACCAGCGCTCGAGCCAGTTCTTCGGAGGCTTAACGTCCTTCATCCCCGGCTCAATCAATCTCATCTCATAAAGCTCTACCGATTCCGGGGGCTCTTCCGTGGTACGGCTCTCGAGCTCCACCACACCGGGGCCTCCGCTCCAAAGCGGCTTTCCCCGTAGTAGAACGGCGCTTTGCACGCCGCTGGTCACAACGCTGGGGTTGGTGAACCGCTCCAGCCGCCGCTGCATCTCTTCAGCGACACACAAAACAAGTTGATCGCCCGACTGCGTCTGCGACGAATAAATTGAATGGGTAGGCAGCGCCAAAACACTTGCCGCCTGTGGACTCGAAGGAGTCACGCGGAAGGTAGGGTAAGACTCGACGACTTCGATGACCCGGCAATCTTCGTCGAGATAGATCAAATCAAGAGGAACCATCATACTCGTCTCCGGAATCCCTCGAAACGGTTCCATCCAGAGTCCTTCACCAGACTTGAGCGCCAACTTTCCGAGCAAGCTCTTGAGGTCCGCGCTGGAAAGATCAGCGGCAGCGACCTCTAAGCCGAGAAAGCACTCCCGAGTCTGGTTGTACGCGCAAAGTCTTCGCAGTTCCATGGTACCTCCGGCCTCCAGCGGAACCCCATAATCAGGCTCCGGCCCGGTCCCCCGGCCGTTCAATCAACCACTTTCGCCCGCAATCCACATCCGACTTCCGACTTCCTTTCTGTGGAATCCTCGAATTCAGCCAAACCTTGCCGATATCTGAAGATGAAATCAATTCCTCCGGGCGGTGCAAAAAAGACACAACTTTCCTTACCCGCTGCCGAGGCAATTCAGAGGCACTCATCGCCGATTGAGCGATGTCCCCGGCCAGCGGGAGGATCGAGTTGGCAGTGAAGCAAGCAATCTGCTACGGCACCACCACCTCCGCTAAATCCGATCTACTTGACGCGCGTGCGGCGGCGCTGGATAAGAACAACCAGTACGATGACAAACAGCACACCGGAAACGATTTGAATGACCGTGGTATTCACTTTGAATTTCCCCTTTCTGTCAACTGCTCTCTTGATGAGCTCCCTGCCTAAACAGAGCACAACAATTGCTCATCGCTGCTGCAATGAGCTTTCCGTCCCTGGTATGCGGAGCCAGCTTGCACACACGTTAAAGATTCGCGGCGCACGAAAGGACAAGCGCAACCTGCTCTACTTGACCCGCGTGCGGCGGCGCTGAATCAAAACGACCAACACGATGACAAACAGCACGCCAGAGACGATCTGGATAACCGTGGTATTCATATTGATTCCTCCTTTCTTCTCTTCAATGACCACCGAGATTTCCCAACGCTTGCATGATGGAGAT
Source organism: Occallatibacter sp. (assembly GCA_049587335.1). Classification (GTDB taxonomy): domain Bacteria; phylum Acidobacteriota; class Terriglobia; order Terriglobales; family Acidobacteriaceae; genus Telmatobacter. Next base: position 23,576 of record JBAVDS010000052.1, read on the forward strand.
AAACGCCGGCCCCAGCACGACAACAAAGAGTGCGGGAAAGATAAAAAAGACCAGCGGGAAAAGCAATTTGATGGTGGTCTTCGCAGCCGCTTCCTCCACCGCCTGTACGCGCTGAGTTCGCAACGTATCGCCATGAATGCGCAATGTCTTGGCAATGCTGGTTCCAAATTTCTCGGCCTGGATCAGCATGGAGACAAGATTACGCACACAATCCACATCGGTACGTTCGGCAAAATGCTTCCAAGCCTCACCTCGTGGGCGGCCAGCGCGCTGTTCCAGCACTACGATATTCAATTCATCGCATAATTCCGGTTGGGCAACTTTCAATTCCACAGAGGTCCGCGCCGTGGCCTGATCCAAGCTCAATCCGGCTTCGATACAGATGACCAGCAGATCGAGAACATCAGGCAACCCGCGCCTGATCTTGCTTTGGCGCTTAGTAATCCGCCTGCCCAGCCAGAAATCCGGTATCAGAAATCCCAGGCCCAGGCACATAATATAAATGAAAAACGGACTGAAGCTCGCAACCCTGGTGATGAAGGCCAGCACGCAAAGCAAGACCGGAACTATGAACTTGGATCCATAAAAAATCTTGACTGCCGACTCATCGCGGAAACCGGCCCGCTGCAAGCGGGCCATGATGACCGATACTTCCGCTTCGCTCTTGGGGAGAATATTCTGGAACTGCTCGATCACTCCGCCGATCGATATGCCCGTCTGCTGAATCGTGGTCATCAGTGACTTCTCTTTGGGCTGCGGATTGATCGCCTCGGAGATGCGCTGCAGCATCTCTTCCCTATAAAAGAGCAGAAGCCCGCCCGTCACGATCAATACAAATACGCCGGCAAAAGCAAGAATCGGAATGAGCATAGAACCCTTTCAAACACCGATCAAACATCCATGTTGACGATTTTTCTGATAATCAAACCGCCGATCACAATCATGATGCTGGAAGTCCATAGCAGCTTGACGCCGATCGGATTGGTCCACAAAATACTCATCATCTCGGGGTTGATTGCATAGAGAGCCAATCCCAAGCCCACAGGAAGCAGCGTAAGCACCCATCCGGTCATGCGCCCCTGGGCGGTGTGAACAGCGACCTGCCGCTTCAGGCGAAACCGCTCTCGGATGACATGGGAGGTCTTGTCGAGCACCTCGGCAAGATTGCCACCGCTCTCTTTCTGAATCATGATCGCCGTCGAAACGATGCGCAGATCCTGCAAGGGGACACGATTTGTTAAATTGTCCAATGCTGTCTTCAACTCGAGGCCATAGTTCTGCTCTTCAAAGCAGGCCCTTAACTCGCAGCCGATGGGATCGGCACACTCCCTCGACGCCGAGCCCATCGCCGCAATGAGACTATGGCCGGCGCGCAATGCGCTCACCATCATGTCCAGCGCCTCCGGCAACCCTTCCTGAAACTTGTGAAGCCGCCTGGCGCGCTTATGGAAGACCCATCCCAAAGGCGCAAAGCCGATCAGTAGCCCTACTCCCAATGCAATGAGGATCGAGCCGAAGCGCCAGAAAACCAGATATCCAGGAATCACAAAGCACAGAGCACAGGCCGCGATCAGCGACCCTGCGGTCCACTTGAGATCCGCCTGATAGAGCAGAGTCTGCAAACGCGGTGTCACTTCAAAGCCCATCAGCTTCTGGTTCAGCCAGGGAATGCTGCTGAGTGCCTCGTTTTTGCGCAGATCAACAATCTGAGCGCGCTCTTCCGGTCTCTCCGTTGCCAAAGCCGAGTCCAGCGTCTCGTGCACCTGCTTGGCCTGCTGCGCGGCCCCGCCCGAACTGGCGAACAGCACCAGTGCGACGACCAGAAAGACTCCCAGAAAAACCAATAAAACGATCAAACCCATATCCGTTGCTCCTCCGCTTAGTTAACTTGCGTTTCGCGCTCGAAAATAATGGGTGGCAACACGATGCCCGAGACGCGGAGCCGTTCAAGAAATCGTGGACGAATGCGTGTCGGCAGGAAGACACCGATCACTTTGCCATCCGGCCCAATTCCCTTCCTCTCGAAGCGGAATATCTCCTGCATACTGATGACATTCTCTTCCATGCCGGTGATCTCCGATACGCTGGTAACTTTACGTGTTCCGTCGCTCAGTCGAGTGGCCTGAACGATAATGGTAATGGCCGATGCGATCTGCTGGCGAATGGACTTTTCCGGCATATTCATATTGCCCATCGCGACCATCGACTCCAGCCTGGAGACGGCGTCGCGGGGAGTATTGGCGTGAACGGTGGTCATCGAGCCTTCGTGACCGGTATTCATCGCCTGTAGCATATCGAAGGCTTCCTCGCCGCGCACCTCACCCATGATAATGCGGTCGGGGCGCATACGCAGGCAGTTGATCAGCAACTGACGCTGCTTGATTGCTCCCAGCCCTTCTATATTCGGCGGACGGGTCTCCAAACGCACGATATTCTCCTGCGCAAGACGAAGTTCGGCCGCGTCTTCGATGGTCACCACGCGCTCGTTGCGGGGAATGTACTGGGAGAGAATATTCAGGAAGGTGGTTTTGCCGGCGCCTGTGCCACCGGCGATGAGGATGCTGATGCGGGCCTTCACCGCCGAGGAAAGCACCTCCATCATCTCCGCCGAAACGCTCTTCAACTGCACCAACTGATTGGCGGCCAGAGGGCCGGTGCCGAAGCGGCGGATCGACAAGGAAGGCCCGTCCAGAGCCAACGGCGGAATAATCGCGTTGACACGCGAGCCGTCAGGCAGGCGAGCATCGACCATCGGCGAGGACTCGTCCACTCTGCGGCCCACCCGCGAGACGATGCGGTCGATGATCTGCAGCAGATGGCGGTCGTCGCGAAAGGTCGTATCGACCCGCTGCAGCAACCCGCCCTTCTCGATAAAGACATGGTCTTTGTCGTTGACCAGAATATCGGAGATCTTTCCATCCCGCAGCAGCGGCTCCAACGGGCCTAGTCCGAAGACTTCGTCCAGCAGGTCCGCCTGAATCTTCTCCTGCTCGTCGAAGTTCAAGGGCACGCGCTGGTCGGCAATGATCTCCTTCACAATGCCAGCCACGGCCTGCCGCGCCTGGCTGGAGTTAACGCGTGAAAGTTTCTCCAAGTCCAGCTTGGAAATCAATGTCCGGTGTATTTCCGCTTTGTACTTTTCCAGATTCAGCAGTTCCAATGTCTACCTTCCATGGGGAGAGATTTTACTTCAAGGTACATCATCACCCCTGCCCCGAAAAACGGAAAAACACAATCCCCTCGTCATCCACCCAAATTGAAGACAACGTTGACCGTGGTCTCCACTTCCACCGGCTCGCCGTCGAGCAGATAGGGCCGGAAGCGCCAGGTTCTCACCGCATCCTGCGCCGCCTGCCGCAACATCGTCGGTCCACTGATTACATGAGAGTTCTCAATGGTTCCATTCCTGGAGATCGTCGCTTGAATCACCACCGTTCCGGAGACACGCGCAGTCCGGGCTATGGCCGGATAGACAGGCGCAGTCTTCTGCACCAGCAACCCGACGGCGACGCCATTCGAAATGGTCACCTTCTGCGGACTCGCGACCCTCACCTTAGGCCCGCTTTGTCCGGCAAAGACATTACCGGCATTCATGGTATCTCCGCCAGCTCCGCCAAAACCTGCCGAAGGTGCCGCATCCTTGCCAGCCAACATTTGCAGGTCGCTGGATATCTTCGAGGGCGCGTTCAACTGATGGTTCATTTTCTCTGTCTGGCTGCGAAGTGAGGCATCCGCGGGAGCCGTCTCAGTGCTCGCGGCTTCGGTCATGGCAGGGCCGGCGGGAGCGGAGGTGGCTGTCGGCGTTGCAGCTGTCGCGGCCGTCGGCTTCGAGGATGGTGTAATCAACGTGGTCGTTCCAGGCACCGCAACCGCCGTCGTGGTTGGCGCGGCCGGCGCCTTGGTATGGAATTTGAAATATCCCACGGAGCCCAGGGCGACCAGTAGCACCAGCGAACCAATGCCGGCAAGGATCATCTTTCTCTTTGAATCACCCTGAGGCTCATCCTCGTCTTCCGCAGCACCCATGTACTCGGCGTTGGAGCGGCGCGGCGGATAGTAGGGCTCTGGCTCCGGATAGACTTTGGCTGGCGGACGCGGCGGAGGCGCGCTCGCCGGACGGCTGATCGCCGGCTGCGCTGGGGGCGGCGCCACGGTGACGCGCGCTGTCACGGGCCGCAGAGGCGGCGCCGGTGCGGCCGGAATGGGTACAGGCTTCACAGGCGCTGGCGGAATCGGCACCGCCTCAAAGCCATTGAAGCTGGCCGCTTGCGGCTCCGGGTGATCTCCACTATCCCATTCGCCGAAATCAGCGGGTAGTGTTGCGGGTTGCTCCTTCTCTAATTCTTCTGGAGGTACCATTGGCCATCGGCTCCCTTCACGTAGGTAGCGCCTTTGTAAGAGCGCGTTTCAGGTTTATTCTGCTGGCTGGGGGTGCGGAGGCTTGCTGCTGCCCTCTGGCTTTCCTCCACTGCATCCGTGCGATTGTCATCCGCAGCATCCGGCATCAGAGAAAGTATGTTGGGCAGCTCTTCCACCAAAAGCGACACCGTGGCTTGCGCCGGCGTATAGTTCACTGTGTCCTTGGGGGTAAAGATGACAGAGAGCATCCGCGTTCCCGAAGTCAGCACGGTGCCCGCCGCCGGCGTATAAGCGAACGATCCAGGAATCAGCGCGCTGGCATTGAGTTCGGAGGCGCTCAGCGCGGTGCCATAGGAGACGGCGGCCGGGGTTGCCCAGGTGATGATCGGCGTCGCCTTGGCGACAGTCAGCGTAACAGTGGACTGTGCCGGCGCCATATCCGCCGTATCCGTCGGAGTAAATGTCGCTGTCAGCGTATGTGTTCCCGCGGTCAGCACTTCGCCAGCCGCCGGCGAGTAGACGAAGCTGCCGGAGACCGATGCTTTGGCATTGAGCTGAGCCGCACTGAGAGCGGTGCCGTACGCGATCGTAACAGGTGCAGGCCAAGTGATCGTCGGAACCGCTTTGGTCACCGTCAGCGATACGGCTGCCTGCGCTGCGGGAAAGTTGACATCGGTAGGCGTGAATGTGACGGAAAGCGTATGCGTTCCCGCCGAAAGCACCTCGCCCGCCGCCGGCGAGTAGACAAACTCTCCTGGAACCGGCGCCTTGGCATTCAATTGCGTGGCGTTGAGCGCGGTGCCATGCGAGATCGGTGCAGGCGGCGGCCAGGTCAAGAGCGTCTGTTTCGCCTTGCTCACCGTCTGCGTCACCTCCGCCTGTGCAGAGTCGTAGTCCGTGGCGTCAGCCGGAGTGAAGGTAACCCGCAGCGTATGCGTTCCTGCTCCCAGAACCTCGCCCGTCCCTGGCGTGTATGCAAAGCTGCCCGCAACCGATGCCGTAGCATTCAACTGCGCGGAGCCGAGAGCCGTGCCATAAACAACCGGTGCAGGCTCAGGCCAGCTGATTGCCGGAGCGACCTTCTTCACCGTCAATGAGACAGCCGCCCGTACCGTGGTGTAGTTGGTCGTATTTTCGGGCGTAAAGGTCACTGAAGGCCGGTGCGTTCCCGCTCCCAGCACCGCGCCAACGGCCGGTATATAAACAAATTTGCCTGGCACCGATGCCGACGCATTCAATTGCTCGGAGCTGAGCGCGGTTCCATAAGAGATTGCTGCGGGAGCCGGCCAACTGAGGACGGGAGCGGCCTTGGTCACCGTCAACTGGACCGTAGCCTGCGCCGCCGAATAGGCGGTGGAGTTCTCCGGCGCAAAGGTAACCGAGAGTGTATGCGTTCCCGCTCCCAGGATGTCGCCGGCTGCGGGCGAATAGCTGAAGCGGCCAGGAACCGAGGCGGAGGCATTCAACTGTGTGGCGCTCAGAGGAACACCGTGAACGATCGGAGCGGGCGATGACCAAACAATCGCGGTTGCGGCCTTGGTCACCGTCAGTTGCGTCGTGGCTTGCGTGGAGGCATAGTTCGCCGAATCATTCGGCGTGAAGGTAGTGGTCAGCGTCTGCACTCCGGCTGGCGGCACTTCACCAGCTGCCGGAGAGTACTCAAATCGTCCGGGAATCGATGCCGAAGCATTCAACTGAGCTGCGCTCAACGCGGCGCCGAAGACAACGGCATCCGGCGTCTTCCAGGAGATGACCGGTGTCGCCTTCTTCACCTCCAACATGACCGTGGACTCGGCTGTCGTAAAACCTGCCAAATCCGTCGGAGTAAAGGCTACCGAGAGCGTATGCGTTCCCACCGGAAGCACCTCGCCCACCGAGGGCGTGTACGTGAACTTCCCTTGCGTTGACGCCATTGCCCGAAGCTGTAAAGTGCTGAGTGCGGTGCCATAGACGATCGCGGCCGGTGTTGACCAGGCAACAACGGTCGTCTCCGGCTCCACAACACGAGGTTGCTCGACGACACGAGGCTGTTCAACCACGCGGGGCGGCTCGACCATACGAGGCTGTTCAACGACACGCGGTTGTTCAACGACACGCGGCTGTTCGACAATACGAGGCTGCTCAATGACCCGTGGCGGCTCGACCATTCGCGGATGCTCGACAACACGAGGCTGTTCTACGACATGAGCACGCTCGACGACACTGGCCTTCGCCGTAGCGCCATTCGGGCTCTCTTGCAGATGCCATTCCCCATCCGCGCCCTTGACGTAGGTCGCACCTTTGTAGCTGCGTGTCTCCAGTTCTCCCTGCTGCCGGGCTACGCTGACGCTGGGTTGCGCGGGCCGCCGGACATCTTCATACTCGGCACGGCTCTCGCTGGCTCTGGGCGAATATGGCAGGGCCGCTCCAGCCGCTGGCGAACTTTCGGTCGAAGGCGAATAGACTGACCGTCCCGCCGTCCGGCTTTCGGGCGCAGGGCGGCTGGCGGGAGGTGCGGTGTTCTCCGATCCCAATCCCAACTGCGTAAAAGACGAGCTCTCTTCCGTCGTGGACACCTTCGAAGAGATGCTGCGGCTGAGACTCTTTAAACTGAATCCCGACGACTTCTTGTCCTGGACCATCGGCAGGCCCGCAGCCGTGCGCGTCATCTGCCGGATCAGCCGCGAGATCGGCGAATCCTCCAGCGCCAGGGGAACTGCGGTGGTCTGCATACGGCGCACCGCTGCATAGTCATTGGGAATCTTCCACTGCGCCGGACGCGTGAGAGCCTTGGTGATCTGATCTTCGGAGACGCCCATAGTGCGCGGCTCAAAGCGGTTCAGCACGATCTCCAGCTTGGGAAGCCCACTCATGAAATACTGCGAGATCAGCCGGTTTGAGTTGCGCAGTCCGGCGATGCCGGCCTGAATCACCAGATAGACCGTCGAGCCATCCTTGAAGAGGCTCGTGCCCATCAGATCCAGCCTTGATCCCATATCGATCACGACATTGTGAAAGTCCTGCCGCGCCACGGCGATCAGCCGGTCGATGGCGTCATTGGTGGCGGGAAACTGCGGGAACTTGCCCGGAGCCGCCAGAACCGAAACACCGGAACTGTGCTTGACCAGCAGCTTGGAGAGAAAACTCGAATCCAGCCGGGCGGCATTCTGCAACGCATTGATCGTCGAATACTCGGCCACCACGCCCAGATTGAGCGCCGCGTCGCCCAGCGGCAGGTCGAGATCGATCAAGAGCGTACTCTGGCCTGACTCCTGCGCCATCGATACGGCAAAATTGCAGGCCAGTGTCGTTACGCCATCGCCGCCTTTGGCGCCCAGAAAGACCATCAGCTTGCCGCCCACCTTCTTGCTGGAAGGGCGCGTCGCCGGCCGCCGGGCCGATGCCCGGACCAGCGCCTCGGCAACCGTGCTCTGCGTGAAGGGCAGGGTGAGAAACTCGCGTGCTCCGGCGCGCATACAGCGCACCAGCAGCTCCGAATCGGCCTTGACCGAATAGATCATCACCGTCGCCGCACCGTTCGCACAGATGCTCTCCACCAGCTCCAGGGCATACTCCGGATGACTGTCCAGGTCGATCATGATGACGTCATAATGCTGCTCCAGCAGCTTCGGCACATCATCCAAGCTCGGCGGATAGGTGGAAAACTCGCGGATTTCCCCGCTATGGCATTCGGCAATTGCGGTAACTGCCGCACGGCGGCGATCCTCGTCCGGCCCGATCAGTGCGATCGACAACGCGTCGCCGCCGAGAGAGTCGGGATATTGATCATCGAGATAAGGCGAAGAATCTGAATTCACGGGATTGTTGCCCCCTGCGGCGTACGACTGCTCTTGCGAGTTAGTCGAAAAATGATAGGACGATTCCGAGTTGGACATGATACTTGGTCCTCTATTTCCTAACCGGCAAAGAAAGACAACAATGTTCCAATGGCTATCGCTGGAGCGTACGGCATCTTGCGCGTCAGCATACCACTCAGAGACGCTTCCGGTTCGCTCTCCACACTCTGCTCTCCGCGGCTAGAGACCAGCCTGCGGATCATCTTTACCAACTTCTTGATTCCTTTGATGTAGGCAACCCAGCAAAGAACCACCATTCCTCCGGCGATGGCGGTGAAAAACATCGCCCAGAAACTCTGCACCGGGCCAATCCATGCCCCGATCGCCGCGCAGAGCTTGACATCTCCGGCGCCCATTCCTCCCATCCAGAAGAGGAGACCGTAGATCAGAAATCCTAGCGCCACTCCAGCGCAGCTTTGGCCCAATCCATGCCAGAATCCCAGTCGAACGCCGTGCCAATCGGAGCGCCAGGGGGAAATCGCTACCCCTGCCAGCAGATAAGGAAGCACCAGCCAATTGGGAATGCGGCGGCTGCGAAGATCAGTGAAAGTTGCAATGGCCAGTACAACCAGCGTCAGCCAAATAACAATCCTATGCATCCCCTTTGCTCCTTTCCCCCTACGGCGTTTTGGGTGATCCCTATTATTGCAATTGCACAACCAATCTTGCAATCGCTACTTCATGCTTGCAATTAGGCTGTAATGCAATTCGTGTGCCAAACGGCAACATACTGGAAACTCCCCCGAATTCAGCATTCTGTCAATCAATTGTCCGCTTGGTGTACACGTATGTTTACGGGGAGACTGTGCGGGGTGAAGCGAGTCGTATACACATTCAAAGTATGCACACTTCAACGGCTCTAATCACTCAAAATACAAGTGAAGCGCGATTTTTTGGGATGTTTTGATCGATTTTCCGTGCATATCAGGGAGGCATCAATTTATTAAGTACTCCTTGATAAAGTTACCTTCGACTGACAGCGACCCAAACTAAAGAAACGTCAGGCCGCGTAGGCGAGTGGAGAGCTGGCTACATGGCCATGAGATTACAACAACAAATTGTACTCCGTTTTTCCACATTTTCTCTCTGAATTATGCGAATCCCAACTCTTCTTGGTCTGACTGGAAAGGAGATGTCTGCGATTCATCTTCCGGTGATTCGGCCCTCCTGTGACCGTATCCAAAATGGTACGCGTTGAAAATGTTATTACCAGAGTAATCTCGACACGGTATTTGCAGAGCGCTACCATTGCTACTCTGAGTCAAAGAATTGTGTTTCAGTGTGCGAATGTGGGACTGTGGCACAAGTGCTGTTGTTTGAAGCGATATGGCAGCAGCAATGAACATCGGCTTGGGTACATGATCTTTGCGAGCGAATTGAACGATGATTAAAGTCGGGCTCTATTCGGATGACCGGACCCTCCACACGCTGCTATGCTCGGCGCTCGGAAAGGACTTTGAAGTCCTTCTGGAGTCGGATGAGGATGGAATCAATCTTCTCCGTGCCGCTGGCGATTGCGATGTGATGATCCTGGATCTGCACTCCAATCATGTCTCCTTGCAGGAACGTATCGGCTGCACCCAACGTTTGATTGCTACCCGTGTTCCCGCCATTGTGCTGGCGGACGACGGCCTTCGCTCCACGGCCTTTGAGCTGGTTCGGACCGGAGCCTTCAGTTACTGCCGCAGGCCTCCATCGATCCGCGACCTCAAGACCATGCTCAGCCGGGCGTATGAGAACTCTTCGCTTCGGCAGCAGTTGCAGACCGTGCACCAGCAGCATAACGAGGCGCCTGGCAGTTGCGATCGCCTGATCGGCGCCAGTCCTCATATGCAGCGGGTCTATCAACTCGTGCATCGCGTCACCAATCTCAATGCCTCGGTGCTGGTGACGGGCGAAAGCGGCACCGGCAAAGAGCTGATCGCTCGCGCCATTCATAATCTCGGCTCCCGCTCCAGCCGGCCATTTGTAGCAGTCTCCTGCGGCGCCATTCCTGAGACGCTGATCGAAGCGGAGTTGTTCGGCCACGAAAAGGGGGCCTTCACCGGCACCGTGGGCGCGCGGGAAGGCTACTTCGAGCAGGCGGCCGACGGCACGCTTTTTCTGGATGAGATCGGCGACCTCAGCCTCTTCACCCAAGTCAAACTCTTGCGTGTCATCCAGCAGATGGAGTTCAATCGCCTGGGCAGCAACAAGCTCATCCCGCTCAGAGCGCGTCTGATCTTTGCCACCCATCAGGATCTTGCCAAATTGGTGGCCGAAGGAAAGTTCCGCCAGGATCTCTTCTATCGCATCAATGTGATGCAAATCGAGTCGCCGCCCCTCCGCCAGCACCCCGATGACATTCCGCGGATCGCGATTCACTTTCTTCACCAATACAGCCAGCTCTTCCAAAAGCCGATGGAAGATATTGAACCCGATGCCATGGCTTTGCTGCAAAGCCACCGCTGGTCGGGCAATGTCCGTGAGCTTGAAAATGTGATGCAGAGAGCCATTATCCTCGCCATGGGTAAGACTGTCCGCATCGAAGATTTGAGCATTGCAGCCGAAGATGCCGATGCGGATGCGGATCTTGGCGATCTTGGCGACGGCGACGTTGTCGACATTGCCGATTACCATCCTGCCGGCTCCTTTGAACGCCAGTTGCGCGATTACAAGATCAAACTCGCGGTCAACGCTGTGCGTGAGAACAATGGCAATAAGACGCTGGCTGCCCGCAGCCTCTGCATCTCGCGCGCTTATTTGCATCGCCTGATCCGTCTGGATGAGCCTGATGCGGCCTTCGATCAGAATCTCCGTGAAGAAACCGCCTAAGATATACGCGGTGGATTCGCAATTTCTTTTGTCGCGCCTCCCTCCAACTGGCTTCCATCACGCAGATAGAAAGCTCTTCCGCGTCTCAGCATCCGATGCAGTTGCCGGCAGAAACATCTGCAAGAATCATGGCTTCAGCTTTGGGACCGCGGCATTCCTGGGAGCGGCATTCCTTCTTCCAGGATGCCATTCCGCCACATCGCTGACCGGACAAGAATCTGCGGGCAAGCTCCTTTACCAGATGCGCTGCGCGCATTGCCATGAAGACAACGATCTGGGACTCAAAAAGATTCCTCCTGACCTGCACCATCTCTTTGAGCACAAGACACTGCCGAGCGGCGCTCCGGCCACGGACGCGATGGTGCGGCAGACGGTGTTGGAGGGGAAAGGAATGATGCCCAGCTTCCGCGGCCGATTCACTGAAGATCAGATGGCGGCGCTGCAAGCCTATTTACACACGGGGTTACACTGATCCCTTCCCTTCCCTCGGACGGAATTGACTGTTGTGATCTGCGTCACTCAAACAGGAATTCATTACCATAGTACCGGGCAAGTGTCCTAAATTGCTACACTAGTGTAATAAAAATCGAGTAGATTTTTCCTGATGCAGTTAGCGCCACTCTATCTTTACTAGCGGGCTGCAGGATAATCCTCCTCTTCGAGCAGGATCGTGACCCAGGACGGTGAGAGACGATGACCAAGAAAATATGCACAAACTTTGGCAAATGCGTACTTGCTGACAATCATGAGGATTTCTCCCATGAAAAGACAGTCATGAGATTTTGTCCTCTGTGCGATAAGTCGCTCAGCGAAATCAAAGTATCATCACCCAAGAAAGTAAACTCGATTCTTTCCGACGTTATCCTTGCAGTTGTACTCATTTTTCTTTTTGAAATTGCGGTCGGCAAAGACTGGATCAAGACACCGGAAGGAACCAATGCCGCAGAGCTGCGGGAGACGCAGAATGAGATTCTTCGACTGGCCGGTTCCGACATCGTTGGGGATCGCCTCGGACCCGCGTTGGCTGAGGCCTTTTTCAAAACGCAAGGTGCGACGAATCTGCAGATAGTATCCGGATCGACTCCGCAGGAGAAGACCGTTCGCGGCCTTCTGCCCGGAGATACGGTACCCTCCGCAATCGAGATTGCCGCGTACGACTCTGCGAGCGCTTTTTCCGATTTAGCCAATGAAACCTGCGATATTGGTATGGCTTCACGACGAATCAAACCCGATGAAGTCGCCAAACTGGCGACGCTGGGCAATATGACATCAGCCGGCAGCGAACATATTCTCGGTCTGGACGGCATCGCGGTGATTGTGAACGCCTCCAACCGCATCGCTGAGCTTCGCAAAGACGAGATCAAGCGCATCTTTACCGGGGACATTACCGATTGGTCGCAGGTCGGCTCCGCTCCCGGCACAATCAGTCTGTACGTCAGAGACAATCATTCTGGAGACTTCGACGCATTCAAGACTCTGGTGCTGGCCGGAAAGCCCATCGCTTCCTCGGCCCGCCAGTTTGAGGACAGCAATGCACTCTCCGAAGCAGTCTCCAGCGATCCGAACGCCATTGGTTTCGTCAGTATGCCCTACATCCATACCGCGAAATCCGTCGCCATCTCGGACCGAGGAACCAACGCGCTGAAGCCTACGCTGCTGACCGTTGCCACCGAAGACTACCCGCTATCGAGGCGACTCTATCTCTACACACCGGCCACTGCACGCAACAAATTCATCCATATGTTCGTTGAGTTCGCCCTCTCCAAGCAAGGCCAGGAGGTGGTTGCCGCCACTGGGTTTGCCTCGCAGAATCTTGTTCCGGTATCGCAATCTGTTCTCATCTCGGCTCCCGATGACTACAAGCAGCTCACCCAGGGCGCAGAACGCCTGCCAGTGGATTTTCGCTTTCCGGATGGAGAGTCCGCGCAAGACAACAAGGCGCAGGCCGACTTGGACCGAATTGCTTCTCTGATTGCGGACCAGGCAAGCGCGGGAGAACGGGTTCTGCTCTTCGGCTTTGGCGACAACAGCGGCACTCCTGACGAGAGTCAGACTCAGTCGTTGAATCGCGCCAAGACTGTCGAAAGCCAGCTCGTCCAGCGCGGCATCAAGCCCGCAGCCGTGCGCGGCTTCGGCTCCGAGTATCCGGTTGCCTCCAACGATACCAGCGATGGCCGGGAGATGAACCGCCGCGTGGAAATTTGGATCAAGAAGCAGTGATCCTGGTTAATACCGCGATGGGAGGATTGCGCCCAGGTTCAATTTGCCGATCGCGGTATACTGAAGGCTGCTATGGCGACCGGGAAAACCTTCTACCTAGAAACCTTCGGCTGCCAGATGAATGCCCATGATTCGGAAAAGATCATTGGCACCTTGCAGCATGAAGGTTACCGGCAGGTTGAGTCGGAAGAAGATGCCAGCCTGATTCTTTACAACACCTGCTCGATTCGCGATAAAGCGGAGCAGAAGGTCTTTCACCGCCTCGACGAATATAAACGCCAGCAGAAGGCCGGAAAGCGCTTTGCCGTACTCGGCTGTGTAGCCCAGCAGGAGGGCAACAGGATCTTCGAGCGGGCGCCGTACGTCTCGCTGGTCTCTGGCTCAGCCTCATATCGCAAATTGCCGGAGATGCTCGTGCGCCTGGAAGCCGGGGAGACGCGCATCACCGGTCTGGATGACCGTCAGACGGACGAGACCTTCGAGACGGAGTTCACCTCCCGCCAAAATCCCTATCGCGGCTACATTACCATCATCGAAGGCTGCGACAAGTTTTGCGCTTACTGTGTGGTGCCCTACACCAGAGGCAAGGAGCGCAGCCGCGGATCGGCATCTGTACTGACCGAGGCGCGGCGCATCGCCGATCAGGGTTACACCGAGATTCAATTGCTGGGCCAGAATGTAAACAGCTATCGCGATCCTGAGGGCCTGCGCAGTTTTGCTGAACTATTGGCCGCTGTGGGCGAGGTCAACGGGATCAGGCGCGTCCGCTTCACGACGAGCCACCCCCGCGACTTTACCCGCGACATTGTAGAAGCCATTGACGCCGTGCCCACGCTCTGCGACCATGTTCATCTGCCGGTGCAATCCGGTTCGACGCGGATTCTGCGGGCAATGAATCGCGAGTACACCCGCGAATGGTATCTGGAGCGCATTGCATGGATCAAGGCCGCCCGCCGGCCCATCTCGATTTCGACCGACATCATCGTCGGCTTTCCCGGCGAGTCGAATGAGGATTTGGCTCAAACGATGGACCTTCTCGCCGAGGTTGAGTATGATTGCGTCTTCGGCTTCAAGTATTCCAGCCGGCCCAACACGCCGGCATTGACGATGATCGATTCCATTCCAGAGAGCGAGAAGGCAGCCCGGCTTCAAGCGATACTTGACCAACAGCGCGAGATTCAAAGAGTCAATTATACCAAGCATTTAGGAGAGATTCTTGAGGTAATGGTCGAGGGAGCAAACCCGGCGCGAGGACAGGTGACTGGGCGCAGTAGCCAGAATAAGCCGGTCAACTTCACCTGCGCTCAACCCATTGCACCAGCCCCAGGGAGCTATATTCAGGTCCGTATCACCGCTACTCACCCCAATAGTCTGTTTGGTGAGGCGGTCTAAGATCGTGGCGAATGTCGAGTGCGCGAGGGAAAGGACATTCATGAATATCGAAGTGCGGATTCGCGGGCTGATGATGGATCCAGCCACCAGTATGCCGATCGTTGTGCTGAAGGATGTTGCTTCAGATGCTGTGATGCCGATCTGGGTGGGGATCTTCGAGGCCAACGCGATCGCCATCGAGATCGAGAAGGTGGCTGTGCCCCGCCCCATGACCCACGATCTGACCCGAAACCTCATCCGTCAATTCAATGCTCGTCTGGAATATGTTGTGATTTCGGAGCTTAGGGACGACACATTCTTTGCTGCCCTTTGGCTGAGACGGGGGAACGAACCGATGGTTATTGATGCCAGACCTTCGGATGCGATCGCGTTGGCTTTGCGCGCCGATTGCCCAATCTACGTGGCTGAAGAGGTGATGCAGGCTGCGAAACTGAACACAGCCGGTCCGGCTGAAGGACAAACCTCCGAGCAGTTGCGCGGTTGGCTTGAGGGGCTGAACGACGAGGATCTGGGCCGTTACAAAATGTAGCCATATTCTCAATCCATCGAATCCATGAACTTCGACGAAAATGATTGCTTAGAATAGAGGAGCGGGCCTGTAGCTCAACGGTCAGAGCAGGGGACTCATAATCCCTTGGTTCGGGGTTCGAATCCCTGCAGGCCCACCAAAATTTCAAGCAATAATGCCAATAAATACAATGGTATACAGAGATATTCTCCTTTAATCCAAAGAGCGCGTTTGCGGTACATTTGCGCCAATTATTCGCTTTCGGTACAATTTCGGTACAGTGGCGGAACATTTGCACTGCACCGGAGCGAATATGGCGACTCTCGTTAAAACCCCTTCCGGAACTTGGAAAGCGGTCATTCGCAAGAATGGCTGGCCCACGAATATAAAGACATTCCGCAGCAAGCGCGACGCCCAAGATTGGGCGCGCCGCACCGAGGATGAGATGGTGCGCGGCGTTCACATCGTCCGCGCCACTGCCGAGCGCATGACGTTGGCGGCGGCGCTGAAGCGCTACACCGCCGAGGTCACGCCCACCAAACGGCCATCAACCCTGGAGGGCGAGCTTCGCCGCGCCGCGATTCTGGAGCGGCATCTTGGCAAATACTCTCTCGCCGCCCTGAATCCAGAGATCATCGCCCGCTTCCGCGATATGCGCCTTGCCGGTGAAGACCGCAAGGATGAGAATGGGAAGCCGGTTCCCCGCGCCAATAACACCGTCCGGTTGGAACTGGCCTTGCTCGGCCACCTGTTTACCATTGCCATCAAGGAATGGGGCATCGGCCTGGTCGTGAATCCGGTGATGAGCATTCGCCGGCCAGCGCCGGGACCAGGGCGCAATCGCCGTCTAACGGAGGACGAAGAAAAACGGCTGCTCGCCGCCGTCGATGCGCACTCGAATCCAATGCTGCGCTGGATTGTGCGCGTGGCGCTCACTACCGGAATGCGCGCCTCAGAGATTCTGACTCTGCACCGACCGCAAGTGGACCTCAAGCGCCGCGTCGTGCGCCTGCTCGAAACCAAGAACACGTCGCCGCGCACCGTGCCGCTGAGTGCGGCAGCCACGGCAGTATTCCGCGAGGCGCTGAATCACCCCATACGCCCCATCGACACCGACCTGATCTTTTACGGCGAGCCAGGCCGCGACGGCAAGCGCCGCCCCTACCAGTTCAATCCGGTATGGCTGAATATCAAACGCGAGCTGAAACTGACCAATGTGCATTTCCACGATCTCCGCCATGAAGCCGTCAGCCGCTTCGTCGAAGCCGGATTCTCCGATCAGGAAGTTTCCGCCATCAGCGGCCACAAATCTATGCAGATGCTCAAGCGTTATACGCATCTTCGCGCTGAAGATTTGGTCCAGCGACTAGATTCGTTCATGAAGTAGGTTTGAACAATTGCGCTGCCTTTTCTAATGCTTCGGAATTGGCAACCTTGCATACAGCTTGGCGGGAGATGGCAAGCCTCCGCGCAATCTCTGATTGCGTCATGCCACCTAGGAGCATGAAGATAACGGCTTCCTTCCTTCCCCTGATTCCAAAGTCAGTTAGAATTCGAGCGATTTTTCTGATCTTCACCTCGTCGTCTAAATACAAACCCTGATGCCGCGCAAGTGACCAGAGAAATGGACTGCCGAGTCCCTTGGACTTCGGAAACGAAAAATCAGGCACGTTCTCTGTGTGGCATTCAATCTGACGAACGAGAAAAGAATATGCGCCCATTTTTCGGTGTGCCTGCTTGTATAAAGGGTTCCACGTACCATCATGAAGTTTCGGCTTGTGGTTTACGCAGTATTTCGAGCTAAAAGAGAGCCGCTCTTCTGGCGCAAATTTGGTGCGGTTCCCCTTTGCCTTTGCCGAAGCGAGTTTTTCCAGTGTAGATACGAGTTCAGTTGGCTCGGAGCAGAATTCGCAGAATGGCCTGACCCGGCGAGCATTGAGCTTGCCAACCATATCCCTCGCGGACTTCTTCATTTTGCAAGAGCACACAATTTCACGAATTGTGCTTAGAGTTGCAACAAATTCATCGAAGACTACAGACGGAGTAGCTTTCTCTTTGGCATATACCTTGTCCGCCGCGTTCTGTCGCTCATTACCGCATGGCCTGCATTTTTCGATGATGGATACCGTAACGATGATTAAGTCCTCGATGCGCTCCAAATTCATCTTCCGAAGAATTTTGCTAGGCACCCAATCTTTGCAGATTCGCTTTCCGGGAAAACGATCAGGGAGATCCGATACGTATGTGCCCCACGGCCCATCAATTACGGACTCGACGAGTCTGACAATCGGATATCGCCTGGACCGCATTGAGCACGGACCGTACAGGCTGTAAAACTCTTTTGCACCTGCGGCCACTCGCACATCACATCCCGAATGCACAGGTGCTTTGAAAGCATTCGGACCTCTTAAACGATTGGAATTCATGCCAACGACCTTGGTAGAAGATTGATGTCAACCATTATGTCCAATATATCTACTGTAAATCACGAAGCATTGGAATTTAATGGGGTTGACTTCGGATTTGATCAAAGTTTAGGAGGAATTCACCGGTGTCCACCGCTGAAATACTGATTGCAAAATACGGCCCATTAATGACCTTGGCCCAGTTCGCGTCCACACTCGGGCGTTCCGTCGAAGGCACTCGATTCGGACTTCGCTGTGACAGCGACTTTGCTCGCAAAGTCAATGCGGCTCGTGTGCGTTTAGGTCGGCGCGTATATTTCAACACCGTCAAGATCGCTGCAGTTCTCGATTGCCAGTAGGGGCACTTTTGATGCCGCCCCTATTCAGCGCGGAAGCGCTCCATCAGTCTCTGCCTGATGCGCGATTGGTGAGCGCGGCAATGCCGCCGAGCCGACGTGAATCTGATTTGGTTCCAATTGCACACGTTCTTTCGTCAAAGCTCAACAAGGCGTTGCGCGGACCGTCACAAATTGAATTACGCCTGCTTGACGCAGTTGCGAACGATAATGACAGCGCGCCGATTTTGTTCCAGCACACTATTTTCTGCCAGACCTGTCTCCCCAACCGCGATCCCGGCGACGACGTGCGACTGTGGGAACGGAGTAACGGGAAAGCACACTTGGAGGTGCTCGCAGGTAAAGCGATGCATCCCAGGGAGGGGCGTTTCGTCGAACTGGGGCTGCCCTTTGGGCCGAAGGCCCGCATGATCCTCATGCACATCAATCAGCGAGCACTGCTCGCTCAGTCTCCGATAATCGAGGTGGAAGATTCTCTGACGCAGTTCGTTGGCAAGGTTTTGAAGCTCGACCCAAAAGGACGCAACATCAAGGCCGTCAAAAATCAGCTCTCTCGCCTGGCCGCAGCGTCGATCCGCTTGGGCATTGTGCGGGACGATCAGGCGATCACAGTTAACTCAAATATCGTATCGGCGTTTGACCTCTGGTTTCCGAAGGACGAACGCCAGCGCGTAATATGGCCATCCACAATTTCGCTTTCGCTCGACTATTTCCAGAGCCTGATGAACCATGCGGTGCCAGTGGACGAGGCGCACATCGCCGCGCTGTCGCACAGTTCGCTTGCCCTCGACATTTACAGTTGGCTGGCGCAACGCCTCCACCGGATTCCAGTGGAGAAACCACTGCGTATTTCGTGGATTGCCCTCCACGCGCAGTTTGGGCTGGGCTACAACCCAGAGCACATACGAAAATTCCGGCAGAAGTTTAGGGTGGCACTGAAGGAAGTGATGACGGTTTACTCGGCCGCTCGCGTCGAAGACGATGAAGCCAAACCCGCCCGCCGCCAAGTACAGCACGGGAAGACGGTCTGGCGCGAGGAAGCCGCCAAAGGGCTGAAGCTCTTTCATAGCGCCCCCCCAGTCAGAAAACGGCTTCAATAAGGGGACATCGCCCCTACCAAAAACCACGACCACTTTGGTGGCGAATATGTGGCATCTCAACGGTGGATAATCACTTAGTCGAAAAAGTTTTCCACGGCCAGTTGGGTACGCAGTCTACGGCCAATTGGGTACGGAAGCCACGGCCATTTGGGTACGGAGTCCTCTATATAAAACCTCTAGTTTTTCCGGTAGTTGCCCTGCCAAAATCTGTGAATCGGCGGAAACCACAAACAGCAAAGCCAAAGAAAAACAGAAAGAATCTTCTGCGATTCATTTTCGATGCAGGCTGCCGGATGTGTGGCGGAAAGATTGCCGGGGAAGGGCAAATGGTGCGTTACATTCCCTCTGTGAGCTTGGAAATCGTGGTCTTGAGGCCTGTTGCCAGCGTTTTGAGCATCGTCAGGCTGGGGTCTTTCTTGCCCGTCTCGATCTCAGATAGGTAGCTCCGGTCCATCGCCAAGAAGTCCGCCATCTCGACTTGGGTCCAGCCACGGGCCTGCCGCAGGGCACGGATGCGTTCTCCGAATTGTTCGCGAATATCAGCAGTGGACACCCTTTGATCGTCGCGTTATCCTACGGGAAGACTGTTGGCAATCGCCTACAGAGACGCATTTTTGTTCAGGCTTGGATGCCATTTGTCTCGGCACCAGGGAGGGAGTTCCAGCACGTTCTATGGCGGAAGAATTAACCCACGATGAAGTCGAGAAATGGGCGGCCAGGGTGCGCCGGGAAGCCCGCCGCAATCCGCGCTTTGACCACAAGGCTCCCTACACATGGGCTGCTGTGGGCGAGCTTGCCCACGCGATTTGGAAGGCCGGTTACCGGGAACCCGACCGTGACATCCTGTTCGACCTGGCAACGGATGTGCTGATGATCGAGGTCAAGACAAGAAACCTTCCTCGCCGACCGCGCAAACACTTTGAATCTGCTGTTCGGCTGTGTTTCTTGAACCACGACTATTTCCGAAAGAAAAGACCGCTCTTGCATACAGTTGGAGAGCTTAGTTGGATTATTGACGGCGCACAATCCATTTCAAAGGACACAGCAGAATACCTCTGCGAGAAACTTGGCTTTGCAGCAATGTGGGGAATGCCATTCATCGGACACTACGGCTGATCTGATCCAATGCGCCAGGTGAAACAAGTGCGCAGACACCTAGCAAAACAACAAACCAAAACACGAAAGGAACGGTACTCCCCCATGCAAGTCAATTTCACGCGTTTCGGAATGGCAAGGTCAGTCTTTGCTATCGCCCTCATCATCACAATGGCGCTTCCTGCTTTTGCGCTCGATCCAAAATCTGACGCGGACGGTGAGGCCGCGAAATTCGTCGCCTACTACCCCATTACCAAGATTGGCATTCGCGCTCTCAAATTCGATTACAGCCGGATCACGGAGCCGGGTGTTGTACTCACTGTGCGCGTTCCAGGCATCTATGCCGACGTTGCCAACACCACCCAGGCCATTGTGAACACCGAGGTTGAGAATGGATCAATCAAGCAGGCACACGGCTTCCTTACATCGCTGAGCAACACGTCCAACTCGCGACAGTTGCAGCCGAATGAGACCGTATACGTCACGAAGCTGGAGATCAAGCCCGGCAGCGGCATCGTCCACATGGAACTGATTACAACGGAACTGACGCAGCGCGGCGGCTGGGATAGCACCCGCTATCGTGCGGAAATCAACTTTCATATTCCCAATCTCGCTACCGCCAAGGCGGCGGATGTGAAGGCCATCATTGATCCGATCATCGCAGAGGCGTCAATAGTCAATTCGGTACAAAGCAAAACCGTCGATATTGGCATGACGACAGACCAGGTGAAACAGGCGCTTGGCAACCCGGACAAGATCATCAACCTTGGGCCGAAGACCATCTTTGTCTACAAGGACCTGAAGGTCGTTTTCGTCGATTCAAAGGTCTCCGATGTTCAATAGAAAGCCATCACGAGGCCGCGCAGCAGTAGGCTGCGCGGTATTCAAAGAAAGGAAAAGCGATGTACAAACATGAAGTCAGAATCGGAAGGTCAACACCGAATTCATCCCGTTCTACGGCAGGCCCCGCACTTACGCCAGGTTCAGCCATCGGTGCAGCCGCCTTCTTCGCTTTCTGTTTCTATCTGATGTATAAAGTCATCGACCTCGTGATTCGTCCCATCCTGCTCTTTCTCTATCGGATGCTCTCCAAAGGCGCGCGCTACCTGTACCGCAACCGCAAGCCAATCGCCCAGGGCATCGCACGGACCACCGCCAACGGCTACAATTCGGCCCGCGGTTTTATCAAGACCAGATGCGCGCGCACCGCTCCCACTCAGCCTTAGAGCGACGCCATACTGAAGCCTTACGACGCCTAAACAATCGCCCCCGCCCACGCAGTCCGCTAAGTCAGCGGGGGCGTAGGCGGGGGCTGGAGTCGAAGGATGCTGCATCAGATATGCGTTTCACACGGCTTGACGCATCTTCGCATACTGAATTCAAACAGCTATCGCTTCGTCCAGATTGATACCCAGACGTCGCGACTCAACCAGTATTTCGTGACTCAGCTTGAATCCGAGACGACGAGCCTTTTGCAGAATCTCAACTCCGCTGCGGAGCTGCGCTTCCGTGAAGTTGTCCTGCTTCTGCGTTTGAACGAGATTTCTGAACTCCGCAGACTCTTGTGCAAGTTCTGCAAACCCATGCTGGGACGCCCACTTTGCAATCTTCTGCCACTCCTGTGCGGGTACTGCTTTGAGCAGTTCGCCGACCAACTGAAGACTGTTGAATAAGAAAGCATCCGCATTGGATGGAGGCGCAGCAGAGATTGGCATCGGTACGCGGTCTATTGACGTTTCCACTGCATCCGTTGAGAAAACTGGCATTCCTCGCATGATCTTGGCAGCGGGCACGGCTCCAGATCGCATCGGCGCAGCCATGCGCATACGGGAGAACGTCGCACCGGCTGCCATGGTCTGCGGCACCCGACGCAGCGCCGGGATTCCCTGCGATTTGGATTCTTCCGGTCTGGCGGCGACGACCAGCCAATTGGTCCACGCACTGATGAGGCGATAGCGGAGCGCCGTACTCTGCCCCGCAGTCGAGTCAAGCTCCTTCAAGCGCATTGCTGCTGCAAAGCGAGCTATCGAAGATGGCTGCTTTTGAGTTTCAGGCTGCGGCACCGGGATGATCGATAGCTCCTGGCGAAGGGTTTCTCCGGCTTCCGTCTCAATCTCCAGAACCACGGAACCGCCGATCATTTGGCTGTCAAATCGCGCCGAGGCAATCACAGTATCTCCGTCGAAGACTGCTCCCTGCTGGGTAGGGGCAAGGTCCGCTGCGCCCTCCGGCCAGTGAACAATGGCCCGTCTGGCGCGCGGTGCTCTCATACGCTCGAAGTGCCGAACGATTCGTTCCGCCATATCCTCACGCGGTGCCACGAGTTCGCACTCTCCGCCGGTGCCGGTTGCCAGCTCCCGCACAAATGCTTCGGAGACTGCATTACCGACTCCGACGGTGAAGATGCGATGCCCGGAGCGTTTTGCTTCCTGGACAACGGGCTGCCATGTTGAGACCTCACCATCCGTCACCAACAGAATATCCGCGCTCGTGGTTTCGCCTATTACCCGATAGGTCGATTGCAATGCATCGCCGATCTGAGTGCCGCCCATGTTGGCATCAAGTTGCCGCGCAAAGTGTCGGGCGAGTTCGCGATTGGCCGCAGTGCAAGGAGTGAGGCGTTCCCACAGTGAATGGGTTGCATTGCCGAAGGCGATAAGCGCCACCTGGTCGGCAGGTTGCAGAGCATCGAGAATGCCTTCCAATGCCCTTTTCGCCTGTGTAATCGAATCACCCTGCATCGAGCCGGAACAATCGATGAGAATTGCCAGATTCAAAGGCCTTGGTTGGTGAAGGCCAGGAAAGAAAGGCTGGAAGCTCGCTACAGCCGCCACTCCATCGCCATCGGAGCCGCAAAGCGCAAAGCTGCGCGAGGTTCGCGGTGCCTGCACATTCAACACAAAGTCCCGGTCCATCGCGGCTTGTTCCCCGGTCAGCGAGATTACAGTTTTATCCGCTTGGTGTGCGAGTGCGACCGTATGCGAGGGGCAGGTGAACTGTGCTTGACGCAGGCTTCCGAAGACCTCCATATTCAGCGAGAAACGATTCTCCACCGTGAGCGAAGACTCCGGCACCTGATGCGGTGCATGGGGCGAATCACCGAATCTTGTCGCGATTGTTGTGGGAACGAAGATGCGAAGCCGCTCTCCGGCCCAGCGATACATCAGCGAATAGCGGATAGTGACAATTGCGCTTTCTTGAGCAAGCAGATTGCCGACGTTCATTGTGAACAGCCCAGGCTCCAATTGCTCCAGCATGACAGCCGCATCGCCAGCCGCAATAGCGTCTTCGTACTTCTCCTCGGCAACTTTCTTTTCGACAACGACACCCTTCAGAACGCGCCCGCCGATCTCCACTTCAAGCTCCAGCAGCACCGCATCCAACGGAAGCGGGAAGGTGTACACCGCCTCGATATTGACAGACTCCTCGTTCCGGTAACTCTGGCGCATGGTCACTTCCGCCAGAAGATCCCGCAGAACAGCCGATACAGAGACGCCAGTCAGGGCGACCCGTTCGCCGCGAATCCCTTTCATTGCACATGCCAGACTGCTCATCGTTCTCCTCCTCCGTTGTGAATCTGTTCATAGACCTGCAACACGCCGCGAAAGAAGGCTCGCACGTGCTCTGGGTTCAGGCCAGCTCGGCCAGGTTCCAGCGTGATTTCCACGCCATCGGCCACAACCAGATGGCTCCAAACTTCCACGGTGCCCATGCGTCGCGGCGCTGGGGGCAGCGGTCCGCTCGCCTGCTGCTTGAGCACTTCCCCAATTCTTTCCAGGGAAAGTCCTGCAAGCTGCCATTTCCGCACGAGTAAAAGCTGCTCCACGTGCTGCTGTGTGTAATAGGCTCCCTTGCCGATGCCCTGCGGACGGTCCACCAATCCGGTCTGGATGTAGTACCGGACTGTTCTCCGAGGCAGTTCGGCCAACGCCGCGATTTCGTCCAACGAGTAGGTCTTGGTAGCGTCCATGACAGGAATATAAGACAGTATTACTGTCTCTGTCAACTGTCACGTATATTCAAGGCTAGATTGATTGCCTGCCCATCAAACGAGCCAAATTGGGCAATCCCCCGCTGGTCGCTTGGCCAGTGGTGTCATTCGCGGGGTGCCGGTGCATTGTGTTGCTGATTTTCTCGTGGGAGAGTGGCGCTGTCGCAACCCAAAGCCTCTTTATAGCGGCGTTCCGAAAAGGCCTTACAATTATGGTTCGAATGTCAGCGCGTCCGCTCGAATTCGAACCATCTCCAATTATCTGATCGCTCCGATGCGTAAAGGCCGCAAGCGCCGCTCACGCGGTGGCCTGCGGCCAGCCTTGACCCCTCTCCGCTCAACTCCGGCGAAACTTGCACTTCCTTTTCTGTTTCTTCATGGTTCCGGCTTTTAGCATATTCATTACCGCACTGATTACGCTGCCAATTTCAAACGCATCACAAAAGCTACGGCACATACCATCCGGTAATGGTTCCGTCGCGGTCAGGATGCACGACACACAGCCGGTGCTTTCCATCCTCACTGCGCTCCACGCTCCAGCCG
>JBAVDS010000053.1:0-9606 GCA_049587335.1 Occallatibacter sp.
GCCTGTGAGGGCAAACTTGTCGCCCAAATCAGGGCTATTCTGGGCCGACTCCTGCACCAATCGACCTTCACCGGCTTCCTGATCGACTTGCCATCTGCCTGAAATCGGCCTTTTTCAGGATCGACTAAATCAGATATCGAATCAGGTTTGTGAGTGTAGTCAATTGGCGATCCTCCGGGCGTGCGCATAGGATCAGTATGCGCTTTCACTAGACCGCAGGCTTCAGTAACGGCAGAATAATGACCTCGGTTGCTCGCCCCATGATGCGAGAGTATTCTGAACTGGAGGAATGGAATAGCTGTCGAATGGGTCATTCTATTATCTGGTTGCAATGATTAAAGTTCTGAGGCAGCCCGGAGCCAACACCATCAGTGTGGTGAAGGCAATCCTCCCTCAGCTTGAGATGAACCTGCCTTCTTCAATTCAAGTAACTCCGCTGACCGATCTTACCACGACTATCAACGCCTCAGTCTCCGATGTCGAGATCGTGCTCGGCATTCTGTATAAGAGCTTCATTCACCCCATCACGATTCTGTCCACACTGCCGTCAGCCGGCGTTGGCGCTTTGCTTGCGCTGATCCTGTTCAAGCAGGACCTCAGCGTCGTCGCCATCATCAGTATCATTCTGCTGATCGGCATTGTGAAGAAGAACGGAATCATGATGGTCGACTTTGCAATGGAGGGAGAGCGCTAGCACGGGAAAAGCGCGACAGATGCAATCTATGATGCCTGCTTGCTGCGCTTTCGTCCGATCATGATGACCACCATGGCGGCGCTGCTTGGTGGGCTTCCACTGGCGCTGGGCCAGGGAATGGGTTCTGAGTTGAGGCGTCCATTGGGCATCGCCATGGTGGGCGGACTGCTGCTTAGTCAGGTGCTCACGCTGTACACCACACCGGTGATTTACATCTTCTTCGATCGCATCGGCCACCGTTTCAGTCGTGCGCCGAAAGCCATCGAGACGGACGGCGAACCACAACCGGCAGAGGGAATATGAATATCTCCGCGCCCTTCATCCGGCGGCCAGTAGCCACTACCTTGCTAATGGCGGGCATAACGCTGGTCGGGGCCATCGCCTTCAATGTCTTGCCTGTTTCTCCATTGCCACAAGTCGATTTCCCGACGATCTCCGTTTCTGCCGGCTTGCCTGGCGGCAGCCCCGACATCACCGCCTCCTCAATTGCAACACCGTTGGAGCGCCAATTCAGTCACATCGCTGGCGTGACCGAGATGACCTCTTCGAGTTCGCTGGGAAGCACATCCATCACACTACAGTTCGATCTAAGCCGCGACATCGACAGAGCGGCGCGCGATGTGGAGGCGGCAATTAACGCCGCGCGCACTTACCTACCTGCGAACCTGCCTGCCAATCCCACTTATCGCAAGGTGAATCCCGCGGATGCGCCGATTCTAATTTTGGGCCTCACTTCGGACAAGTACGACAAGCCGACACTCTACGACGAGGCGTCGTCCGTCATGGCGCAGAAGCTTTCTCATCGACATCATACCGACAGGATTCTTCCCGCAGCAGGACACTGGAGTCATCACAGGCAGCGCGCGAGGCCCGCAGGATGCATCGTTTCCGGTGATGGACAACTCGATTCTGCAAATCGAGAAGGTCATCGAGGCCGACCCCGCGGTTGCGAATGTCATTGCCCATACGGGATCCGGAAACACCGGCAGTATCAATATCGCGCTGAAGCCGCTGAATGTGCGCAAGATTTCCGCCGCAGATGTTATCAATCGCTTACGGCCTAAGTTGAATAAGCTTCCGGTCGCTTCAGCCTTTCTGCAAGCGGCGCAGGATCTACGCATCGGCGGGCGCCAAAGCAATGCCATGTACCAATACACAATTCAGTCGGACAACGTGGCGGATCTGTCTTACTGGGGTCCCATCCTTCTCGCCGGGATGCAGAAGCTCAACGGATTCCAGGATGTTAGCAGCGATGCGCAAAACAACGGCCTGGAAGAGCTACTCACTTACGACCGACCCTCGGCGGCAAGACTTGGCATAACGCCGTCGTCATTGGACAGCGCACTCTCCAGTGCCTTTGGGCAGTCGGAAGTATCCCTTATCTATACGCAATTGAATCAGTATTACGTGGTGTTAGAGGTAGCGCCGCCCTATTGGCAAAGTCCCGAAGATCTCAAAAATATCTATCTCAAAACCACAGCGAATGGCGTTATTCCGCTTTCTGCCGTCACCTCTGCGTATGCAAGCACGACACCCCTGTTGATCAACCACACCAGTACCTTTCCATCCGTAACGGTTTCGTTCAATCTGGCAACGGACATGTCCCTGAGCGATGCCACACGCGAGGTTAGTGAGATGCAGGCCAAGCTGAACATGCCGCCGACTGTCCGCGGTTCATTCTCCGGAACAGCATCAGCGTACCAATCCTCGCTGTCCAACGAGTGGATTCTCGCAATCACGGCAATATTCGCGGTCTACATCGTACTCGGCATTCTTTACGAAAGCCTGGTTCATCCATTGACCATCATCTCCACGCTACCTTCGGCAAGCGTTGGAGCCATGCTCGCATTGATGCTCTTTAAAGTTGACCTCAACGTCATCTCGATTATTGGCATCATTCTGCTGATTGGCATTGTGAAGAAGAACGCGATCATGATGATTGACTTTGCTCTAGTTGCGGAGCGCGAACACGGGAAGACCACCTCTGAAGCCATATTTGAAGCCTGCCAGCTTCGCTTCCGACCCATCCTGATGACGACGATGGCTGCCTTGTTTGGCGCGTTGCCGCTAGCCTTCGGAACCGGCACCGGCTCCGAACTCAGGCGCCCGCTTGGCATTACCATCGTCGGTGGGCTGATCGTCAGTCAGATGCTGACTCTATACACCACGCCCGTTGTCTATCTTTTCTTCGATCGCTTGCGCCTCCGCTTCAAGGGCAGACAGTTCGTTAAGCTTCAACCTAGGACCGCAGAGGCATCCTGACAAAGGATTGTTATGGAGTATTGTTTATGAGGAATTCAATTGTTATATCACGGAGATTTGTCACCGCATTGTCGATGCTATATGCCACCGTTATCTTTACGCTGCTCGCTGGATGCAATGTGGGACCAAAGTATTCTCCTCCCACAATGACTGCGCCTTAAGCCTTCAAGGAGTCTCCCGCAGAGTTTAAGGAAGCTGATGGTTGGACAGTTGCGCGGCCCCAGGATGCGGTTCTTCGCGGCAAGTGGTGGGAGATCTACAACGAACCCGATCTGAATTCGCTCGAAGATCAGCTCAACATCGACAACCAGAATATCCGACAAGCCTTCGAGAACTTTATGGAAGCGCGAGCCTTGGTGCGTGAGGCTCGATCGCAGTATTTCCCCACAGTCGGCATTGGTGGATCCTATAGCCGGTCGCAAAGTTCTGGCGACCTCTCGTCGTCTGCTGCAAGCGGCAAACAGACGCAGGTTTTTTCTCTTCCCGCAGATGCGTCGTGGGAGCCTGACCTCTGGGGGAAGGTGCGGAACTCTGTGCGCGCCAGTCAATATACTGCCCAACTAACCGCAGCCGACCTTGAGAATGAGCGGTTGACAGAACAAGCCATCCTAGCTGAATACTTTTTTGAGCTCCGCGGTCAGGATGTATTGCAAAAAATACTTAATGATACCGTTGAAGACGACAAGAAAGCCCTCGACGCTGTGCGAGCTGCCTATGACACTGGCGTTGGCGATGAGATATCGGTTGTCGAAGCTCAGACAACTTATGAGAGCGCGCAGTCGGCAGCCATCAATATTGGGATTGCTCGTGCACAGTATGAGCATGCGATTGCTCTGCTGGTTGGAAAGCCGGCCTCAACATTCTCCATTCAAGTGGAAGCGAAGACGAGTGCGCCGCCATCAATACCCGTTGGATTGCCGTCGCAACTTCTCGAACGTCGCCCGGACATTGCTGCCGCGAAGCAAAATATGGCTGCGGCAAATGCGCAGATTGGTGTCGCTCGCGCCGCCTTTTATCCTGCCCTGAGACTCTCCGCCACTGGAGGCGTGGAAAGTTCAACCATTAAGAACCTTCTGGACTGGCCAAGCCGCTTCTGGTCCGTTGGCCCATCGATCTCAGAGACCGTCTATGATGGGGGGCTGCGCCGTGCAACCGTTAACCAGTACATCGCGATATACAATGCAAATGTTGCCGCGTATCGCCAGTCGGTGCTGGTTGCATTTGAGCAGGTGAAAGACTCGCTTGCTGCGGTTCGATTGTTGTCGCAGCAATCCTGCGCCAGCAGGATGCGGTTGACTCATCGAGGACGTTTCTACAACTTGAACTGAAGCGCTACGATGCTGGCATCGATCCTTACATCGATGTGGTCACAGCTCAAACCACCCTACTGTTCAATCGGCAGTCTCTGACCAATTTGCAAGTACAGGAGATGACCGCTTCGGTTCAACTGATTGAAGCTCTTGGTGGAGGCTGGGACCGGTCACAATTGCCTACGCAAGATCAGATCACTGAGCGACCAACAAAATCAGAGACCACGATCCAGCATTAGTTAGCGAAAGTAATTTCTACATACTTGACTGATAGCGAAGGACTCAGCCAGACAACATTGGAGCTCATCGTCTACTCGATAGGCAGCGGAATCAAGCTTTGAGCGGTGATCGGAATGCCTTGATCGGTTCCTTACCCAGCTGAAATGAATTGGGGGCTGCGGACAGTGTTCAGTATTGAGCAGATCACGTTCGACAGACGGCGCTAAATTGATATTGATTTTATGAAGATACTTCTGGATGTAAGAGTATTCCCAATGACGAGGTAGTTGAAATGGATGACCCTCGGTGCAAGATTGCAGCGATTGTGATGGATGACTCCCGGTGCAATGGACTACTGAATGGCATGGTCATCGAGATAGAAGATCTCCGATGCAAAAGCCTGCTCTATCGAGCAAAGAATGACATGGAAGATCCTCGCTGCGGAAGTACAGCGATTGAAATGGATGATCCTCGCAGCAGAGGCCTTTCCAGAGCATGATAGATGAGATATGAATTATGCTGTCGACTCCTGGCAATCTTCAATCTCAGGAATCGTTTAGGCATCGCGCAATTTGTTGAACTTGCCGGAGGTTGCACCTCCTGTGCAATCTAACAAGCTGGATAAAACCGGAATCTTCATCCAGAAAAGGGAGAAATGATATGCTGATCGTGATAATCATTGTTCTGATTCTCGTCTTCGGTGGGGGTGGAGGATATTATGGGTACGGGCGATGGGGTGCAGGCGGAGGAGCGGGCATAGGATTGGGTACGATTCTTGCGATTTTGCTGGTGTGCTATTTGCTTGGGGTTTTCAGATAGAACGATTTGCGGCTAGGCTGGCTTTCTGTCAAGAGATCGACAAATGGCTAATCACGTTGCCCAGGTGCGCGACAGGCAAAAAAATCAATGCACGAAGTGAACAGATTCGGATCGTGCCTGTGCTTGTTCAATGCGGCCGATGCAGCGACTTTACTCATTGAGCAGGCTCTTGTACCCCACTAGAAGGCCGCGGTCGAGACCAAGAGGTGAGCAAAATCAACCGCTGGAGCGGGCCAGTTTGCCTGCTCCAGCGACGAAAAGAGCGTTGATTTCGTGCTCGCCAGTCACTCATCATTCCAATGAGTATCCATGAACGCACTCTTGATCTATCCTGGATTCGCTGATATCTATTCAAGCTTCAAATATACGTTCAAGTTCATAGGTAAGCGATCGGCATAATCTCCTCTCAGACTGATGACTGTGGCTGCTTTGCTTCCGGAAGAACTGAAACAAGCGCTTATTGATCCGGCCCTGAAGTATTGCTACGCAGCGGCATAGCATACATTTTTCCGCCCGAAGTATTTTTCGACCCGTCCTTGCTGTTTTTGGATGCTGCGCAGAGCGTCGATGGCTGTGCGGGTCAGAGCGATCTTGTTTCTTGCAGGTGCTGCCTTGGTCACGCGGCGTTTCGGGTCACGTTCAGCAGTTGATCCGGGTTCAGTTCCGGCGAGTAGCTGGGCAGTAGAAGACCTGGATCTTTTCTTTGTTTTCCGCGAGCCATTTTTTCACCGCCTTTGAATGATGCACCAGCAGGTTGTCCAAGATCAGGAATACTCCCTTCTCGCGTACATGCGCAAGCCGCTTCATAAAGCCAATCATGATCTTCGTGTTCAGTGCATCCAAGAAAACTTTCCAACGCATCTGTCCATTGTTGGTCACCGTCGAAATTACGCTCAGCTATGATTGATTGGCATTGGCCAGCGCCACGGAAGTCTTACTCTTCGGCACATACCCGCAGCCGCGCACGTCGTCGGAACGTAGGCCCGTTTCATCGCCCCACTAAATCTCCGCGCCCTCTTGCTTGGCACTCAACTTCCGCCGCTGCCTGTCGGGCGACCGCCTCGCTTGACTTTGATCGCACTCTAGCCGCCCCGACGAAAAGTCTTGGCGCCTTGAACACCATGTGCGTGGACAATTCGCACTGCACCGCAACGCTAACCTCGCGCAACTTGACGGCCCGTCGCCTCTTATTCAATACCGCATCCGGCAAACCGCGTGAGTCGATCTTCTCAATGTCTAGTTAGACGAAAACTACGCAGAAATGTTACATATATTTGGGCGGGCTGAGTATGCAGTACGATGATAATATTTACTTTTGATCCGGCAACAAAAGGGCGACATTCTTTCCCACCCATTTCCGCAAACAGCACGGGATTGGATAGGCACCTGCATAGTATTTAGTTACCGGATCAACAGAATGTCATCGAGAAGACCGCAGTCGGGATCGAATTGAGAGGGACACATGGGGACAGTAATTCGCATCTTGATCTTTTTTATATGCGCGTTTTTCGCCTGGGGGCTTTGGCTGGCCGAGGTCATTTGGGAGAAAGGCTGGGCGGGTGGCGCGTGGCTCTCTGGATTCAACTGGTCTGTCCTGCCAATCTGCGCTTTGACTGTTGCCACAGGAAGTTACTTTGTCGATAAAGGCGCTGAATTCTCTAGGCGCATTAAATTTATCGGTGCAGCGTGGAGCTTCATTATCACCGCGTTTATCTTCGTTCGATGGATATGCATCGCGCATTTTAAGCAGATTTATCATGTTGAAATGGGCCCAATGCGAATGCCGAATTTCGTAGAGTTATTCATATCGCTTATCGTCATTCTTCTAGTCGGCGTAATAGGGCTTTCAGTGAGTCTCGTGATCATTGCAAATCAGTGGCTATCGCCGATGCGGCGATGGAGTTGGTTCATAATTTCCATAGGCTTGCTGTTGGTTCTTCCTCTTTCATACTCCACAATTCTTGTGTTTCCAGCTATCAGCGGTGACACAGACATGATTCATTCTATCAAGATGGGCTATCCAGTATTTTGGACCACAGTGCTTGTTCCTGTTGCAATGCGCCTTGGACACAAATGTCGAATAGCGAAAGGGTGATATCGGTAAATGCTGCTTGCGGCCGATGAGGCGAGACGAAATAACCGTTTTGAGTGAGAGTGTGACGAGAAAGTATGCGTATTCTCCGGTTCAATGGTTGGTCTTCTTCTCGCAATCTTGCGGCAAGGTATATTCTTTTCCTGTCAACAGAACGTTATCCGAATTTGCAAGGAGAATCCATGTTGAAACACCTACTGAAGCGCTCGTTGATTTTGGGCGTTTCGTCGGTTATGGCTTGCGCTATTACAGGTATTCAGGCCAACGCGCAAGGCGGAGGTCTTATTACTGCGGCTGGCAAGGGGGATTTGGTCCAAGTCACAGCATTGCTGAACGCCAAGACCGACGTGAATGTAAAGAATTATCGTGGTGAAACTGCACTGATGGTAGCCGCAAAAAACAACCACTTGGATGTGGTATGGGTGCTGCTTGATGCCAAAGCAGATGTAGATGCTAAGATGAGCAACGTCAAAGCTTCGTGGGACAAGCTAACTCGGTGGGGGGCGCCGAGTGAAGCACCGGGCTACACGGCGCTTATGCTGGCATCAAATCAAGGTTATCTTGGGATTGTGCGGGCGTTGCTGGATGCTGGGGTCGATGTGAACGCCAAGTCTGCCGATGGCTATACGGCACTGATGGCCGCGTCGCGGAGTAATCACTTGGAGGTTGTTCGCGCACTGCTCGAAGCAAAGGCAGATGTTGATTCCAAGATGAGTAATTACGATGCACCAGACGAGGAACCAGGAATCGACACAAATGGCGAGAAAACAGCGCTGATGCTGGCGTCGGAGGCTGGCAACCTGAACGTCGTGCGCACTCTTTTGGATGCTGGTGCCGATGTAAACGCAGGAGGCATCTACTGCGGCACAGCACTAATTTTGGCCGTGAAAAACGACCACTTGGAGGTTGTCCGAACATTGTTGGCTGCCAAGGCCAATGTGAACGCAGTGATGAAGAATGACAGCGACGAGAGCGATCCATGGAGCTATACTGCGGTGTTTTGGGCAGCATACATGAGCGATGTAAAGGTGATGCAGGTTTTGCTGGCCGCCAAGCCCGACTTGAATGTCGCGTGTTCCGACGGCAAAACGGCTTTGATCGAAGCATCGGAGAAAGGCAATCTGGAAATTGTGCGGATGTTGCTGGCTGCCAAGGCCGATGTGAATTCCAGCAATAATTTTGGCTACACGGCACTTATGATGGCATCCGACAATGGCCAATTTGAAGTGGTGCAAGCATTGTTAGCTGCCAAGGTTAATGTAAATGCAAAGATGAAGAAGGAGAATATGAAAAATGGTGAATGGAACGATAACTCGGCGGGCACAACAGCGCTGATGCTCGCATCAAAGAGTGGCTGCACTGACAATGGATGTATGGTGGGTGATTATATCGATGTGGTGCAGGCACTGTTAGCCGCTGGGGCCGATGTAAATGCAAAGCGAGACGATGGTTATACAGCTTTGGGTTTGGCATTAAAGTTCGGCCAATCTGAAGTGGCGCAGATTCTTAAACAAGCGGGTGCTGTCGACCATAAAGGATGATCGGAAAACAAATATGAACCATCACCGACTTCAATGTGGCTATTCAAAAGCGCCATAGTTAGCCATGCAATTCGTCAAACTGACCACTGCAATTGTATGCGAGGTCGTTACTTTGAGAGTCTAGCCGGGCAAAAGAGTAGAACTGTTTTTGCAATGGGGAAGCCATCATGAACGTTGATTGTCGCAATGAAATTTAAAGATATCTCAGCGATCCCATCTGCTCCGATTCAGGCAACGACTCTCTAGCCGTGGAAGTGACCTCTGTCCAGCGTATCTAAGACAATTGATCGTTTTGCACTGTAGTCTTTGTCTTCGGCGGAACTTTCGCCAATGCCGCCTAGTAGGCTGTCGCCATTTGATCGTCAGCAACACTCAACTTTGCCAGGGCGCAGATCGCCTTCTCCAGCGGCGTTTTCGCCTTGGTGCAATCGAAACTGGCTGCGTGCATTATGCTGCCAGACAACAACAAAACCAACCAGATATTTCTCATCGGAAATTCTCTTTCGATGGAAATTCTCTTTCGATCAACAAGTAATCATGTAGGGGCTTAGGAAGAAAAGGCATAGTTGAGTGGCGTTAACATGATGCCATGCAGCAGGTTAACCGTTATTTTCGTTTTGCGAAGATATCCGAGGCCAAATTTCGTCCTCTGTTGCGCTGTTTTGCGCT
>JBAVDS010000054.1:0-38955 GCA_049587335.1 Occallatibacter sp.
GAAAAATCACTCATACTTTCGTTGTCGTCCTTGTGCTTGGAACAACCAAACCCTGCGGACTCCGTCTCGTCTGAGCGGTTTTTCGCTCGCAACGCCATCCGCCTGAGGTAGTGTTAACAGGCCCTAGTAGGAAAGGCGCACATGAACCCGATAGTCATCTCCCAAACAATGAAGTCGGCAACCACCAAGCCAGTGCGTCTGACGGGCGTCCGGCGCATTGCCGTCCTTAAAGCTCTCGCCGATCCGCACCGGTTCGAGTTATTGGAACGCATCGCCAAATCCGGCTCTCCTCTGGGCTGCGCGGAAGCTCGCGCGGCCCTTCCCATCTCTGCCGCAACTCTCTCGCACCACATCAAAGAGCTTGAATCCGCCGGCCTGATTCAAGTCAGGCGAGAAGGAAAATTCCACTTCATGACTCCGCGGCCCGGTGTCATAAAAGGCCTCATCGCCGTTCTCGCCGCGCTGGATAGGGACCGCCACACGGAAGCGTGATGCCGATTCTAAAGAAGATTTTCACAACCAGCGTGAATCCATTCCTCTCGCCGGCTCATCAATTCGACAGTCATCGAATTGTCGCAAAAAGGACATTTCGAAGTCGGAGCAGCCCCATGAGCAATCTTCAAGGAAAAGTCGCGCTGGTTACAGGCGCATCCAAGGGTATTGGCGCGGCCATCGCCCATGAACTGGCAGCGCGTGGCGCGTCAGTTGCAGTCAACTATTCCGGCAGCAAGGATGCGGCGGAGAAGGTCGTTACCGCGATCAATGCCAACGGCGGCAAGGCTATCGCCGTCCAAGCCAACTTGAGTGATCCGGCAAGCGCTAAGCCGCTGGTGGATACTGTCGCCACCAAACTCGGCCCCATCGACGTGCTCGTCAACAACGCCGGTATCTACGAATTCGGCCCGCTCGAAGCCGTTACGCCAGAGCATTTCCACAAACAATTCAACCTCAATGTTCTAGGCCTTCTGCTCGTCACGCAGGCCGCGCTCCCGCACTTCAATCCCGCCGGGGGCAGCATCGTCAATATCAGCTCCGTAGCCGCTGTTGGACTACCTACCGCTTCGGTTTACAGTGCGACAAAAGGCGCGGTTGACTCCATCACTGTTGCGCTCTCCAAGGAACTTGGTCCCCGCCAAATCCGAGTCAACTCCATCAACCCCGGAATGATCGAAACCGAAGGAGTCCATGCCGCAGGCTTCATCGGCAGCGACTATCAAAAACAGATCGAAGCGGAAACTCCGCTGGGCCGCATTGGGCAGCCTCAGGACGTGGCTACTGCAGTCGCCTTCCTGGCTTCCACCGACTCCGGATGGCTCAGCGGTCAGACCATCCATGTTGCAGGTGGAAACCGCGTCTAACCTCCACTGGCCCGAGTGCTTCATTCGCGGTCTGGGGCACTTTGGCGCCTCCGTTGGCCGCGAATAGGCTCTCCTCACCATTCAGGAGGCGTGGCGCATTCTTTCTTCTATTCGAGATCCAGGCTCCGCAGCTACTGTTCCTGCGCCAGCCCGTCTCGGTCTTCTCCAGAATCAGCGTCTCGCCGTTGCCGCACAGCCTGCCGCAAAAGAAACTGTACGACACGACTGCAAAATGGTGCTTTTTGTCGAATTGAATCTCGCTCAGCATGAACAGCCCATGGGCAAAGGCATTGCGCACCGCGTCCTCAACCGAGCTGCCGTTGCGCATCGTGCGCTCTGGATCGTTCTCCTGCACATTCTTGCCGCCGCGCTCCGGATCCATCAGCGTGATCTTGCGGGAACTCAATTGCGCCAAATCGGAAAGCCGGAATTGATGGACCGTTGCGGCCGAAGCAGGCTCCATATCCAGCCCCTTGCCACAGTTCTCATCGCTTGACGGCCCGTTCGCGTTCAGCGGCACAGTGCGACCTGCCAGGTTGATCTGTGGTTGATCCTCCTCCGATCGCGCCACAAGCACGGCGTGGTAGACGGATAGTTGCTCCGCGGAGAGCGGACTCAGGCTGACGACGGGCACGCTGGCATCATTCTAGGCAGCCGCAGCGCCCACGAACACAATAAGAGAAAGCGTCAAGAAAACGCACTTCACGAACATGGCCGTTCCTCCAGATACAGACTACGTCGGTATCGCTCTTTATTGGATACCGCTCTGGTGGATCCTGGCAAAAACAAACCGAAACGATGTTGGAACTACAGTTCCATTTTTCAAGGATGATTCCGATTCAGGTCCCACAAAGCATAAATATAATCAGCACCGCAACTCATGCTGCCATGAACAACACTGCCAATAAGCAGTGGAGTATCTCGCTTGTCCTCTTTGGTCACGCCGCGAGTGTTGTGAAGTTAGGCGCGAAAGAAATTAACAATGCCCTCAGACCTTGAAACACGAATTTTGGTATACTGTATTCAGATATTTTGACTGGTGATTCACACCGGCGCGCACAGATAATCGTCTTCATCAATCGTCAATAACCGCATCCCCAACCCGATCGAAAGATTGCGATAGGAGAAGTGTATATGGAACAAGATACAGTACGAATTGCCAAAGATTTTATGCTGATCAGCGATTTCGATCAGACGTTGAGCTTCAATGATTCGGGAATTGTACTCTGCGAGATGCTTGGGCTGCGCGGCTTCGAGGAGCGCATTGCCGGCCTCTCCCGCATCCACATGGTGCAGCAGGGCGGTGAACTGGCTTACCTCTTGCTGCACGACCCCGAATTCCGCCGCGTGCGCCGCGAGCATCTCGTCGAAGTCGGCAAGCGCATCCGCTTGAAGAAGAACATCCGCCTGCTCTTGCAGATGATCGAGAATCTTGACGGCAACCATTTCTCCTTCTATGTGGTCTCCGCCGCGCCGGAAGAGGTCATCCAATCCGCCCTCGAAGGCATCGTGCCAGCCAATCGCATCTTCGGCACGCGCTTCAACTACGCCGCCAGCGGAGAGATTGAATCCATTGTGAGAGTTCCCGCCGGCTACGGAAAGGTGGTCGTCGTTGAAGAGTTGCGCAACCGCCTCGGCGTCGGTCATGACCGCATCGCCTATGTCGGCGACGGCAGCTCCGATGTGCACGTCATGCTGCACCTCAATCGGCTCTCAGGACTCACCATCGCCGTCTCCGAGAATCGCTACATCACCCCCATCGCGCAACGCACCATCCTCAGCGACGATGCGCTCAGCGTGCTGATTCCCATCCTGGAGGAGATCGCGGGCTGGGATTCCATCCGCATCCGCGCTCTCTTTGAAGCGAATGGCCTTATGCTGCAAGAGTGGGACAAGGTGCGAACCGATTCCCTCATCATCAGCAGCGCCAAGCCGAATCCCGTTCAGGCGGTGGCCTGATGAGGCTGGAGTGGATTGGCTGGGTTGCGACCGCTGCCTTCGCCAGTTCCTATCTCTTCAAGCGGCCGGATTCGCTGCGCCGGGTCCAGTCGGCCGCAGCCACGCTGTGGGTGATCTATGGCCTGATCATCCACGCCTTCCCCGTCGTCGTCGCAAATGTTATCGTAGCCGCGATGGCCATCTTCTCATCGACTCTGGCGAAGCGCAAGCCAGCCGTATGAAGGCTTCCACATCGTCTTTATCGTGGGGTTGCAGCATGGAGCGATGCGCAATTGCGCAGCTTGCCTGTAAGTTGCGTCCAGCCGAATCCTCCTTCCTGATAAAATGATTGGACCTGCAATCGTGTGATTGCGCAGTGGAAAATCCAGGATTCAAGCAAGGAAGAGGCATGGAGATCAGGTTTGCGCGCAGGATGAGCGCAGTGCGGCCCTCGACGATTCGAGAGATTTTGAAGGTGACCGAGCAGGCCGACATCATTTCGTTTGCCGGCGGGCTGCCGGCTCCGGAGCTGTTTCCGGTGGCCGAGGTCTCGGCGGCGTGCGAGCGCGTGCTGCGCGAAGGCGGCGCGGGCGCGCTGCAATATGGACCGAGCGAAGGCTTTGCACCTCTGCGTGAGTCTTGCGCAGCGGAGTCGCGCAAGCGCGGCATCCAATGCACTGCCGACGATATTCTGATCACCACCGGATCGCAGCAGCCTCTGGATTTGGTCAGCAAAATCTTTCTCGACGCGGGCGATTGCGTTCTGACGGAAAGCCCCACCTATATGGCTGCGCTTCAGGCATTTCAGTGCTACGAGGTGCGCTTTGCCGCCGTACCCACCGATGAATACGGGCTGATTCCGGAGGCGCTGCCGGAGTTGATTGAGCGGGAAGCTCCGAAGTTTCTCTACACGATTCCTAGTTTTCAGAATCCGACAGGCGTAACGCTGACTGCGGAGCGCCGCAAAAAGCTCTATGAAATCGTGGCGCGCTATGGACTGATTGTCCTGGAAGACGATCCGTACGGAGCCTTGCGCTACGCGGGAAACGACATTGCTCCCATCAAATCGCTGGATACGGATGGCCTCGTCATTTATCAGAGCACGGTCTCGAAGACGATTGCGCCGGGACTGAGAATCGGCTGGATCGTAGCCAGCGAGGAGATTCGCCGCAAGCTGACGATCGTCAAGCAGGCTGCTGATCTGCACACCTCCAGTCTGGACCAGCGCGTGGCGCATCGCTATTTGACGGACTTCGACAGCGAGGCTCATGTTGAGCGCATCCGCCGCTCGTATGGCGAGCGCTTTGCAATCATGGACGCGGCTCTGCGGGAGACGATGCCGGAGAGTTACACGTGGACCCATCCCGAAGGAGGAATGTTTCTCTGGGTCACCTGTCCGGAGGGCACGGATACCTGCGAACTGATGCTGGAAGCGCTGAAGCGCAAGGTACTGTTTGTGCCGGGACGGGATTTCTTCCCCGACGCGAGCGGCCAGCGCTATCTGCGGCTGAACTTCTCAAATGCAACGCCGGAGCAGATCCGCGAGGGCATCGGGCGACTGGCTGAGGTCTGCCGGATGCATATTGAAGCTGGCGCACTTTCTTGATTTGCGAGTACGGCGCAGCCAATGAGTCAAGGAAAGAAAATACTTCTGGTTATTGTTTTCTTTCCAGCCGCAGCGTTACATCCACGGTGCGGGTTTCGTGATTTGTGAAGAGCTTGTAGGCGCACTTGGCGGAGGCAAAGGTCCGCCCCAGCGCGGAATTGCCCTGATTGTAGAAGTAAGCGGAGATCGCGCTCTCATTGAAGACCGCACCGGCAGGTATCTTCCAGGCGGCCTGCATCGCGGCGCGCAGATCGTCGGCGCTGTTTTCAATGGTCAGCTTGCCCATCGTGTACACCGGGCCGGGATCGACGGCCAGAGTGTAATTGACGATGCCGTTCGTGTCATCGTACTGAGGATGCGGCGAGACAACGCAATCCATATAGCCCTTGGATTTGTACTGTCCGGAGAGATAGAGCAAGGCCGATCGGAGCGTGACTCCTCCACTGACGGAGAGTTTCTCGGTTTTGTTCGATGCGACACCGGCTGATTCATTGAGCTTCGCCAGGTCCAGCACCTCGCCGGAGGGCAGATGGATGGAGCCGAGTGTGTAGTGGCGTCCCTGATTGACGGTCACGTTGAAGGGAACGTCGATGGCCTCGCCGCCCACGACCGGATTGCCTGATTGCGCGGCATGAATCTTGACGGTGGGATAGCCTTCATCGGAGTAGAACAAAATGAATGCGCGCTCGATGTTGGCGGCGGTATTCCCGGTGTCATAACCGGTATTCGCAAGGCGATCCGCAATCAATCTGACTTTGGCTTGCAGGTCGGGTGAGACGCCATCGAGATGAATCTCGCCGACACGCACCGGCGGATCGGTGATGGAGTAGCTCATGGCGGTCACAGCAACCTCTTTCAAATCGGTATAGGGTGCGGCCACAACAGATGCCTTGATGCCCTCGGCGGCAAGCAACTCTTCTAGCGCCTTGCGCACCTCTTCGGTCAGGCCACCGTCGAAGGGCACCTTGCCGTGGTAAAGCGGCAGGCGCTCGTGCAGTGCGGCATCCAACTCCTTGCCCGGCGCAAGCGGCAGGTTTTCCAGGCGCACCCGATAGAGCACCGTGGAAGGAGTCAGCTTGAAGACCAGGTCGGCGCCGTTGTAGGTGAAGCTGACCGCTTCAAAGAGGCCTGTATCCAACAGTTTTTGCGAGTGCCCCTTGACCTCGGAGTAGGCGAGCGAGGTATCCATCTTCAATTCCGCGGCGGCCATCAATTCCTGGCTGGTGTACTCCGGCGCACCTTTGAACTGGATGGTCTTGGGCAGAAACGTCTGCGCGGCAGCGGAGAGGCTGACGAAGAGGAGAAAAGCTGCAAAGAGCGGCAAGAGCTTGCATTTCATGGCAGGAAAAGAGTAGCAGAATAGCATCCGGAAGAGATAGTCCACCGCGCGCAATTCCGTTCGAAGCACCTCATGATCCGGAGGCGGCCTTGTTGCGGAAGAACTCCAGCGACTTTTCCAGGCCCTCCTTGAGCTTGATGCGCGGCTCCCAGCCGAGCAGTGCGCGAGCCTTGGCAATGTCAGGGCGGCGGCGCGAGGGGTCGTCCTCAGGCAGGTCTTCATAGCGCAGTTCGCTCTTTGAGCCGGTCACTTCGAGCACCGCCTGGGCGCATTCGAGGATGGTGAACTCATCGGGGTTGCCGATGTTGACCGGCATATGCTCCTCGGAACGGGAGAGGCGGAGAATGCCCTCGATCAGGTCATCGACATAACAGAAGCTGCGGGTCTGATTGCCGTCGCCGTAGACGGTGAGCGGCTCGCCGCGCAGCGCCTGCATGATGAAGTTGGAGACGACGCGGCCATCACTGGGATGAAGGCGGGGACCGTAGGTGTTGAAGATGCGGACCAGATGCGTGTTGACGCCGCGGGAGCGATGGTAGGCCATCACCATCGCCTCGGCAAAACGCTTGGCCTCGTCGTAGACCGAGCGAGGTCCGACGGGATTGACATTGCCCCAGTAACTCTCAGATTGCGGATGCTCAAGCGGATCGCCGTAGCACTCGGAGGTGGAAGCATGCAAAAATCCTGCGCCATAGCGGTCGGCGATCTTCAGGGCATTTTCGACTCCGGCGGAGCCGACGCGCAGGGTTTCTATGGCCAGTCGAAGATACTCCGGCGGACTGGCCGGCGAAGCAAAGTTGAAGACGTAATCCACCGGCCCAAAGTCGAAGGGCTCGCAGATATCCCATTCCTCAAAACGGAAGCGCGCTTCGCCGCCCAAGTGAGCGATATTCTCGCGGTTGCCGGTAGAGAAGTTATCGACGCCGAGGACCGAATGGCCCTCAGCCAGCAGGCGGTCGGTAAGGTGCGAGCCAAGAAACCCGGCAGCGCCGGTGACAAGAACGTGCATCGTCAAGGAATCAACTCCAAAAATCCGGGGGAAAATTCATCATTCGTTGCAGACAGATATAACTGAGACCGGCGCCCCGGCAAATTTCCATCCCGGTCCGGTCTCCTCTTACAACTCCGGCTTGCGAGGTTTCCCCTGCTGCGCCTGGTAGCTTGCCGGGCGGCCCACACTGACATACGTAAATCCATGATCGAGCATCTTCTGCGGTTTGTATAGATTACGCCCGTCAATCACAATGGGAAAGCGGACCACCTGGTTGAGGCGTGTCAGATCGATCTCGGCAAACTCCTTCCAGTCGGTCAGGATCAGCACGGCATCTGCATCCTTTGCCGCCTGGTAGAGATTCTCCACATAAACGAGCTTTTCACTGGGCGGCAGCACCTCGCCGGCTCTCTGCATGGCCGCCGGATCGTAAGCCGTGATGAATGCGCCCGCCTCGAT
This sequence comes from Occallatibacter sp., assembly GCA_049587335.1. Lineage (GTDB taxonomy): Bacteria > Acidobacteriota > Terriglobia > Terriglobales > Acidobacteriaceae > Telmatobacter. The sequence continues at coordinate 7,692 of JBAVDS010000054.1, forward strand.
CAGCATCTTGATGACCGCAATCGCCGGCGACTCGCGTATGTCGTCGGTGTCGCCCTTGAAGGCCAATCCGAGGGCTGCCAGACGCTTGCCTCGCAATGTCCACAGGGCGGAGCGGACCTTGTTGAAGAAGACATCTCTCTGGGTTTCATTGATCTTGCAAATCTCATCGAGGAGTTGAAAGTTGACTCCCTGCTGCTGCGCTACCCAGCGAAAGGCGGCAACATCCTTCGGGAAACAGGAGCCTCCATAGCCGAGACCGGCGGAGAGAAAACGCGGGCCAATGCGGCTGTCCATGCCCATGCCGGCGGCGATGTCCTCAATATCGGCATCGACCGTCTCCGCCAAGTTGGCGACAGCATTGATGAAGGAGATTTTCAAGGCCAGAAAAGCATTGGAGGCGTGTTTGATGATCTCCGAACTCTGCGCCGAGGTGACCAACTGCTTGGCCGGGCGCTGCTCGCTGCAGAAACCAGGGAGCGCATCGTGCTGGGTATAGTAGCTGCCTGCGGTGAGCGGTTCATAAATGCGTCCGAGAACCTCGGCGGCGCGCGCGGAGTTGGCTCCGATGACGATGCGGTCGGGATGCAAAAAATCGATGACGGCAGTGCCTTCGCGCAGGAACTCCGGGTTGGAGACGACATCGAAGCTCTGCGGGCTGACGCCGTGGCGGTGAAGAACGCGGCGGATCCACTCGTTGGTGTAGACCGGCACGGTGCTTTTTTCCACAATGACTTTATAGCCGTTGATGGAGCGGGCAATCTCGGAGACGACCGCCTCGACGTAAGAGAGATCGGCGGCGCCGGTATCGCCCTGCGGCGTGCCTACGGCGATGAAGATGGCCTCGCTCTGTTCGACGGCATCGCCGAGTTCGGCGGTAAAGGTCACTCCGCGCCCGCGGTGCTTGGCCAGCAGTTCGGGCAGGTGGCGCTCAAAGATGGGGACGCCGCCCTCGCGGAGGGTATTGACTTTGGCCTCATCGTTGTCTACGCAGATGACCCGGTGGCCGATCTCCGCAAAGCAGACGGCGGCAACCAGGCCGACGTAACCGGAACCGATAACACAGATGGAAACTGGCTTCGACATAAACTTGCACGGACTCCCTAGGCAGATTCCCATCCAGTGGGCAGCGGCGGAATCTCCGGCCAGGGCGCAATCTGCAACACCCGTGCGGAAAAACTGCCACTCACAGGGTATTCGCTGGAGCGGGATGAAGCAAACCGGTAACGCGTCGGAGGCGTTTCTCTCAAGGCGAAGGGATTGCATTCTGGTAAAGTGGGATAGCAGCCGGAGACTAGGCGCCGGACAGGAGCGGCGCCAGCGCAAGCAGACCGGCACAGATATGGATTCATGGAGAAAAGGGGCAGATTCATGGCAACATCTGGACAATCAACCGATTCGGCCTGGGCGCCGTTTCGGATTGCGCCGTGGTTTTCAGAGCGTGTATGGGGCTATCGCGACCTTCATCCCTGGTATGACCGGGTCGCCGAGGGAGAACCGATCGGTGAGGCGTGGCTCACTGGCGACCAATGCATCGTGGCCAGCGGCGCGCAGAGCGGTCAGCGGCTGGATGGGCTCTTTGCCAAAGATCCAGAAGCGCTTCTGGGTCCGGCAGCGCCACAGAGCGACGGATCGCCGCTGCTGATCAAGGTGCTTTTTGTGCGCGAGAAGCTGAGTGTGCAGGTGCATCCCGACGATGCGATGGCGCAAAAGTACGGCGATCTGCGCGGCAAAACGGAATGCTGGTATGTGCTGGACGCCGAGGCGGAGGCGGAGGTAGCCTGCGGCCTCAAGCCCGGTGTCACGATGAATGAAGTGAAGACCGGCATCGAGACCGACACCCTGGAAGGCTGCCTGAATATGCTCCATGTGGTGAATGGAGATGTGATCTTTGTGGATGCGGGCACGGTCCACGCCATCTGGCCGGGAACGATCCTGCTGGAGACCCAGCAGAACTGCGATCAGACCTACCGGATGTACGACTACGGGCGGGGGCGCGAGCTGCACATCAAGAAATCGCTGGAGGCCGCAAAGCTGGAGACGCGCGCCGGAAAGGTCGCGCCCAAACTCCTGGACGACCGCACGATTTTGATGGATGGGGAGTACTTTCTGGTGGAGCGGATAGCGCTATCCGGCAGCAGAACGAGCGCGAGTCTGCGTGGAGACGGCCCTGCGGGGCTTCAGTATTTTTTCGCGGCAGCGGGCGCGGCGAAGATTACCGGAAGCGGATTTGAACCGGTTGAGTTTTCCAAAGGCGGCATCGTGGCTGTCCCGGCGGCATCACCGGAGTTTGCGGTGGAGGATTTGGGCGGTCTGGAGTTGATCCGGGTCACGCCACGCTGGCCGGCTGGGAACCAATAAGATAGGCTCTCCGCCGGAAATGAACGACGATCTCAGAATCTCCGCGGCAACGGAAGTTCAGAGTGAACGCCTGCTTTCGCGGGAAGTATTCACTTTTTATTCTCCTTACATTTCCCTGTTGCGGATGTAAACTTTAGCTAAAGGGAGAGCCTCGGAGAAGGGTGTCCTGTAACGTCGAAGGAGACGCAAAATGCGTTTAAAGCCGTTTTTTTGGCTTACCCTTATATCGATCTTTTCATGCGCCGCGTCTTCCGCGCTTGCGCAATCCGTTCCTGATGCAGGGCAGAGGCAGCTTCCGCTGGCCGTCGGACTGGGTCTTTCCGGCTTCAACCCAGACCAGGGACACGGCCATATGGCGGGCGGCACACTGTGGATCGACTACTCTCCGATTCGCATTCCGTGGTATCTGCGCGGAATCGGCATTGAGGCAGAGGCGCGAGACCTCAACTATATGCGTTCGCCGACGCTCGCGCCGGTGCTGCGCGAGGATACGGTGCTGGGCGCGTTGATCTACAGTTGGCCTCACTACCGCAAGATCCGCCCCTACGGGAAGTTATCTGAAGGATTGGGCAACCGGGACGACGAATCGGGGAGAGGAAAGAGATTCAACGATTCCCGCACGATCCTTGGCTGCGGCGGCGGCGTGGAATACCAGCTTCGCCCATTGATCTGGTTGCGGGCCGATTATGAGTATCAATCCTGGCCCAATGTCTTCAAGCATCCTGGGACGACGATTCCTCCCGGCCGCCTGAACCCGCAAGGTTTTTCCATCGGCGTGATGTATCACTTCAGCCACCCCAATTTCCGTTGAGCAACGAGTCGGAGGCCGCGCCAGTCCGATCCCGTCCGGCTCCGAAAAGGCCCCTTGTGAGTACGACCACCGCGCTTCAATATCCCATAGCGACCCGTTCAGTCCTGGGAGTGCATATAGCGGTGAGCAACTGCGCTGAAGTGGTTGAGCGCAGCCTTGCATGGGCGGAAGCGCGGCAATCGCGCGCCTTGTTTTTCGCCGCTGTCCACATGGTCATGGAAGCGGTTGACGATCCGGGGTTTCTTGCGCTGCTGAATGGCGCCGACATGGTGAATCCCGACGGGATGCCCGTCGTCTGGGCGCTGCGCGCGCTGGGAGCAAGCAAGGCGGAACGGGTCTACGGACCAGACTCGACGGTGGCAATGCTCTCTGCGGCGGAAAGAGCCGGGGTTCCGGTCGGATTTTACGGCGGGACTCCACTGGCACTGGATTCGTTGCTCTCCGCCGTGCGTATTCATCACCCGAAGCTCGAAATTGCATTTCACGAGAGTCCGCCATTCCGGGCGATTACGCCAGATGAAGATGCCGCAGTGGTCGAGCGGATCGCCTCCACCGGAGCGCGTCTTCTTTTTGTGGGTCTCGGCTGCCCGAAGCAGGAGCGCTGGATTATGGAGCACCGCGGCAGGGTTCAAGCGGTGATGTTTGGCGTCGGAGCCGCCTTCGATTTTCTCTCCGGCAGCAAGCCCCAGGCTCCACGCTGGATGATGCGCTTCGGACTGGAATGGCTCTTTCGCTTTGCCACCGAGCCGCGCCGTCTGGCGATGCGCTACATCAAGCACAATCCCCGCTACGTCTTCAAGGTTCTTCGCCAGCTCCTCACCGGAACACCTGAAGGAGGGTGAATTTTTGGACAATGCATCGGGCTGTGGCCGGTAAAGATGCCAAAAGTAATAGCAGGAGCAACGTTGAGAAATATCTTTCGATTCCGCCGCATGAGATACTAGGGCCTGTTCAATCGGCAAACAAATTATTCCCGTCTCTGCCGTGGAGACGATGAAGTGTATCGTAATTATTGCTCCTATTTTTGGCAGATAACGGGCATCAACGAGTAACAAAGGAGATGTAAGGAATGCAGATTCGCAATGCAAATGTTCTGGTTTGTGGCGCCGGCGGCTTTATCGGCGGCCATCTGGTGAATTCGCTGTTTGCCCAGGGTGTGTCGAGTGTGCGCGCGGTGGATGTCAAGCCATTTGACGAGTGGTACCAGAAGAATCCCGCCGCAGACAATCGCAGACTGGACCTGCAACTGCGCGAGGACTGCATGGAAGCGGCACGGGGCATGGACGGGATCTTTCAACTCGCCGCGGATATGGGCGGCATGGGCTTTATCGAAAACAACAAGGCTCTGTGCATGCTGACGGTTCTGACCAGCACGCATATGCTGGTGGCCGCGCGCGATTGCGGCGTGCAGCGCCTCTTCTACTCCTCATCGGCCTGCGTTTATAACGCCGCCAAACAGACCCAATATGAAGTGGTTCCGCTAAAGGAAGAGGATGCCTACCCGGCGATGCCGGAGGATGGTTACGGCTGGGAGAAGCTCTTCACCGAGCGGATGTGCCGCCACTTCCGCGAGGATTTCGGCCTGGAGTCGCGCATTGCCCGCTTTCACAATGTCTATGGCCCGCTGGGCACCTGGATGGGCGGACGCGAGAAGGCGCCAGCAGCAATCAGCCGCAAGGTTCTGGAGGCCAAGCACTCCGGCAAGCGCGAGATCGAAATCTGGGGCGACGGCCATCAGACGCGCAGCTTCATGTATATCGACGACTGCACCAAGGGCGTTCTCGATCTCTTCCAAAGCGATATTCTGGAGCCGATCAACCTGGGATCGAGCGAGTTGGTGACGATCAACCAACTGGTGGACATGGCCGAAGAGATCGCCGGTGTGAAGCTGAAGCGAAGCTATAACCTGAGCGCTCCCAAGGGCGTGAATGGGCGCAACAGCGACAATACGCTGATCAAGAAGCTGCTCGGCTGGGAGCCCTCGATCCGCCTGCGCGACGGCATGGAAAAGACGATGGCATGGATCGAGGAGCAGATGCTCTGCGGCGCGGTCTCGAAGTAAGCGCGCATCGATCCGCTGGATTCTCGATCAGTTTGTGAAGACAAGAAAGCCCGCAACCCTGAGGGATGCGGGCTTTCCGCTGTTTGCCGCAGGGCCGCCTACAGAGCCGGAGTGCCTTCGGTCTTTGCCTTGGGCGTCAGGATGAGTTTGTGCTTCTTGTAGTCATCCATGATGGAGTTCAGGAAGAGGCTGAAGGCCTCGGACTGCCGCTGGTCGAGCATCTGTTCGTGGGTCTTGTCGAAGTTCTTGGCGATCTCGTCGGCGCTAGGCTCCTGCTTATCGACGATCTTGGCCACTACGCCCGTACGTCCGGCGTTGATGGGACCGCTGATGCCGCCTACGGGAAGCTCAAAGAGCTGCGGGGCCACTTGGCCGACCTCGCCGAAATCCGGAACCTGGCCGCTCTCGCCCACCAAGTCGCTGGTTTTGACCGTTGCACCCAACGCCTTGGCGGCCGCGGCCAGATCGTTCCCGGCTTTGGCCTTTTCAGCCAGTGCCTGCGTCTTCTGATTGAGCAAGGCGGACAGTTGCTCGTTGCGGTAGTCATCGGCGACCTTGCTCTTCCAATCGGCGAAGAGAGGCGCGTGAGCCGGAGCGATGCCGGTCATCTGGAAGATAGCGTATCCCTCCCCGGTGGATGCAGCCTGGGGCGGGTCGCCCTGCTTGGATTCGAAGGCCTTGCCAAGAACCTGGGAGGAGTCGGCGAAGGCGGAGATGACGCCCTGCGCACCGATCATTGGGGTGGTCACCACTTGCAGATGGTGAGCCGCGGCAGTCTTGTCAAGGCCGTTTTTGATGGCTTCAGAGGTCAGCGTCTGCGCATAGTTCGCTTCGGCCTGCTGCAACTTTTGGCGCATCAGCGTGCCCTGGATGGTGGACTGCACCTCGCTGAGCGGCTGTGAGTGCTCCGGCTGGCGCGCCTCAACCTGAACAATGTGATAGCCGAACTGGGATTTCACGATCTTGATCTCGCCGATCTTCTGGGTGAAGATGGCGTTGTCAAATTCAGGAACCATGGTTTTGCGCTGAGCGAAACCGAGTTCGCCGCCCTTGTCCTTGCTGCCCGGATCGTCGGAGTTCTTGGCGGCCAGTTCGGCGAAGTTCGCGCCGCCCTGTAGCTGCTTGAGGAGCGCTTCGGCCTTAGCCTTGGCGGCGGCATCGGTTTTGGCGTCGGCGCCGGGAGCAACTTTGATGAGAATGTGCCGCGATTGTGCTTGCTCCGGCACCGTGTAATCGGCCTGATGCTGGTTGAAGTACGCCTGAATCTCCTGCTGCGAGGGCTGCGGCAGGCCGCCGGGAAGCTGATCCGGCGTGAAGGCAAAGTAGGTGATCTTGCGCTCTTCCGGGATAGCCGTCGCGTAGCGCGCGGCATTCTTCTTGAAGAAGGCCTCCAGATCGCTGTCAGAGGGATTGATCTGCTTGCGCAAATCGTCGGAGGAGATCACCGCATAGTCGAATTTGATTTTGATGTTCTGCTTGCGGTAGGCATCGCGGACCTCCGCATCGCCCACGGTAACACTGGCTGTAACCAGCGCCTGCAGGCGGCGGATGATGATACTCTCCTTCACCTCCTGCTGGAAATCAGGAATCGACATATTGAACTGGGTGGCAACGAAGTTGGTGTAGCGGTCATCTCCGATGTAATTGCCATTGGGAAAGAGATATTCGCCAAACTGTCCCTGATGGAGGAAGTGGGCCACATCGTCATCAGTTGCGCTGATGCCCAGCTTGGCGGCCTCGGCAACCAGAATCCTCTGCTGGATCAACTGCTGACCGACCTGAGGCTCAACCATGCGCAGGATCGCAGGGTTGTCGGCAAGCTGGGGGTTCTGGCGCATCAACTGCTGATGAGCCAGTTGGGCGACCTTCAACTCACTGATCGTATCGCCAGTGGAGAAGAAGCGGCTATACCAGTGGGGGTAGACCGTGGCGTAGACATCGGCGGTCGAGGCTCCCATGCCGGTGAGGCCGGGAATCAGGTAGACCACCATGCCTACCGAGACAACGGCGATGATGACAATGAAGATAGCCTTGACGATGCGGTCGTCTTTACTTTGCAGGAAACGGATCATGGATGGACTCTGGACCTTCAACTCTCTACGCGCAAACAAGCGGAGCGCTCCGGGACGGCCTGGTACGGCGGCCTCGGAAGATCGGCCTGAATGCGCAATTATGGCGCAATTGTCGCTTGACGCGATTCCTTGACATTATAACCGGGCAAGGACGCATGGGTCAGCCTGCACCAAAAATCGAACGGTCCCGCTCACGGATGCGCGGATTGATCTTCGAAAAATTTGTGGTGAAAAAATGCTTTTGAAAGCGGATTGCAAGGCTGCATACGGCCTTCAAAGCAGCAGCGGGCATCCCGGAATCCGGTTTGCCCGCTGTTGCGATGGAATATCAGGCTGTTAACGCCAGGAGTAGTAGCCACCGACGACATAATATGGGCGGTAGTAGACCGGCGGATAGCCGTAGGGATAGCCGGCATAGTAAGGTCTGCCGTACGGGTAGTATCCGCGGCGGTAGAGAGATGGCCCCCCTGGATACAGCCCCTGCGCGAGCCTCGACGCTTCTTGCGCGCCGACGGGTGTGACCGTGAGCGGGGAATTCAGATGGAAGTCGACACGCGCCTCGGCGGGAATCCAGACACCCGGACCGGGAGTGGCTGCGGAGGCTGCCGTTCCAGCGGCAGCACCGGCGCCGGCGCCAATGGCGCAACCAATGCCGCGTCCGGCAATGCATCCGATAATGGAACCCATCATCGCGCCGCCGATGGCGTTGCTGGCAGTGCGGCCCCCCTTGCCCGGACCCTTCACTTTGAACTGATCGGAATCGATGGGATAGCTTTGGCCGCCGAGATCGAGCGAGGTGAGCTTGAGGGCAAGCTCCGAGCTGCCAGTCAACTGGCCCGGCTTCTTGACCTCGGTGACCACGCCATGCAGGGTTGCGCCACGCGGAATCGCCAGCACCGGACCAGAGTAGACATCCTGAATCACGGTAAATTGAACCTGTTCGCCGTCTTTAGCTCGCTTGCTGCCGACCGGCTCAACAGTCCGCAACTGCAACAGCGTTCCCTGGGGAACCGTTACAGGAGTACGAGCCGTCTGCTCACGCGCCTCTCGCTGCGCCTGGAGCTGAGCCTGCACCTCGGCGCGAATCTGCGCCCGCAACTGAGCCTGCGCATCGGGCTGCGCTCCGTATTGACCCTGGGCATCTGCGGACGCGGGCGGCGGCATCGGGCCGTCGTTCATCGCCGGAGCGGAGGAGGCAGCTTCCGGAGTGGTAGCACCGGAATCCTCCTGCTGACTATCGGCAGAGGGCTGCTGGGCAGCGGCCTGCGGATTGCCGACCGTCAAATTGTTATTCACCTTGGTCACGCCCGCCACCTGGCCGGCGATCGACTCCGCCAGTTTGCGTGAGTCCGGGCTGGATACGGTTCCAGAAAGAGTCACCTCGCTCTGGATGGTGGCCGCGGTAATCAGGTCATTCTTCAGCACCGGGGATGCGTCGAGAGCGTGGACCACGTCCATCTCGATCTGGCCGTCGCTGCGGGCTTCAGCCGCTTGCGCCGGGGCCGAGGCCGCATCCTGTGCGAGCGCTATCGCGCCGGAAAAAGCGATGAGCGCCGTCCAAGCCAAAAGCTGCGGAAATACTCTCTTCAACAAAGACCGATTCATGGTGGTGTTTCTCCTCGCCAGAAATCCTGCTCGCGCTTCACCCAGATTAGACGGGGAGCCGCGGGAGCCGTCATCCGTGCAAACACCATTCGCGGAGAAAAGTTCCGCGGACTGTAAAGAAAAGAGTTTCAAGAAAGTTTGCGGGCCTTTCTTGTCAAGAATGCACTCTATACCTTTGAAAAACAGTAGGACTGAATTTCAGAGATTATCGCTAAAAATAGACCCAAGGCTTCAGATTGTATACTTTCTCGACTTGATAATCATTGTTGTAATAGTTCCCTTTCGCATATACCCTCACTTTGTACGGTCCTTCCACTGAGAGAGTACCTTCCCCTGCAGAATCAAAGAAGTCAATAGACTTGACCAAATATAAACCGGGGAAAAGGAGCCTCCGTTGTTCCAAATTCAAGCCGTGCACCCCGACTGCGCCTCCGTTTTCATATCTCTCAAGTTGGATCGTGCAGTTCCCTTGTTGGAAGGTTTGCAACAGCTGCCTGTGTTCAGATCCGCCAAGAATTCCGTCAAAGACTACTTTACCCAAAAGAAGAAACGACGATAGCAACAGCAGCGGAGTCAGGAGTATAAACCCCAAAATCCTGGGGCGCTGATGCAAGCGCGATACCGGCCGAATAGCGAAAAGTGGAATGCTGTAACACAGACACTCAACGATGAAATTGAGTGCCCCCGCCTTAAAACGCAACGTTTGAACAGCGGTGTATAGGACGGCCAATAGTACAGCTAAAACGAAGAATTGCCAAAATAAATTTCTCGCGGCTTTTGTGGTTTCGGCCATTTCGCAAAGTCTACTCCGAACTTTTCCCACCCTCGCGCCAGAAAATAAGGTGCAAGGGTGGGGTGCGGATTCACAGCATTGTCAGGCTGTATCAATGGCTACGCCAACGCCTGATCGATGGCCGCGGCCAGCTTCTCCAATTCGGCGGCAAGGTCAGTTCCCAGGTGAATGCGCAGAGCGCGGCGGCCACGCGACTCCAGTACCGCCAGATCGCCAGCGGCCTGGGCGTCTATCACCACGCCGAAGCTCAGCTTCTGGCCGGGAATCGGCAATTCGACGGAATGATCTCCTGTGATCTGAAGGAAGACGCCAGTGTTGGGTCCGCCTTTGTAATCCTGGCCGGTGGAGTGGAGGAAGCGCGGGCCGAAACCGAGGCAGGTGGCAACGCGCTTGGCATCGCGCACCTTGTGGCGCATCGCCTGGATGGCCTCCTCGTGCTGGGAGAACATCGGCAGATACGCCAACGCGGCAAAGTAGTCGCCCGCGTGAATCTGGTCGAGGTGCGCCTTGAGGATCCCGGCCAGCGTTTCGCTCTTGGCGGCGGCCTTGAGCTTGGCGGCATAACCGTCGGTGGCGTAGAGCTTGATGCCGTTGTCTACCAGCATCGGCGTGCGCTCGGCCAGCTTGCCGGTCTGCTCGTAGGCAGCGGTGAGAGCGCGGGTTTCGATCTTGGCCGACTCGACGTCGGGCTGATTGAAGGGATTGATGCCCATCAACGATCCGGCGACGCTGGTTGCAATCTCCCAACTGAAGAACTGGCCGAAGATTTCGTAGAGATCGGCGATCTCGATGTGAATGACCGGTTGCCCGGCAGCTTCAAGAGCGGCGACCTTGGCGTCCTGCGAGCTGTCGGCGGTGCCTGCATAGCGGATGTAGACGAAGACGCGGTCGTTTCCGTAGAACTCCGGTGCGGCGATGGATTCACGGTCAACCGGCGTAATACCCTTGCCGAGCTTGCCGGTGGATTCGGCAACCAACTGCTCCATCCATGCGCCCAGATCATAAATCTCCGGCGAAGTGAAGACAGTGAGCTTGTCACGACCGGAGTTGGCCGCCATGCCCAGCAGCAGACCGAGCTGCACGGCGGGATTATCTGCTGGGGCCAGCTTGGAGGAGGCAACGGCTTTGGCCGCTTCGGCCAGCAGCTTCTCTACATTCAGTCCGGCCAACGTGGCGGCGATCACGCCGAAGTTCGAGAGTGCCGAGAAGCGTCCGCCGATCTGCGGGTCGCCGTAAAAGATATAGCGGAAACCATCCTGCTTGGCCACTTGCTCCATCTTGGAGCCGGGATCGGTGATGGCGATGAAGTGGCTACCCGCCTCCACTGCGCCCACGGTTTCCTTCATTTCATTGAAGAAATACTGTTTGAGGATATTCGGCTCCAGCGTGGAGCCGGATTTGCTGGCCACGACAATCAGCGTATCGGCCAGGTTCAACTCATTGCGGACGGTCCACACCTGCTCCGGATCGGTGGAATCGATGATGCGCAGCGCGGGAAAATTGGGCCGCTGGCCAAATGTGACCGATAAAACCTCCGGACATAGGCTGGAACCGCCCATGCCGATCAGCAGAACCGTCTGGAAGTCGGCGGTCTCCACCTCTGCGCCCAATTCGGCAAAGGAGGCCAGATCCTTTTGCTGGCGCTCGACGATGTCGATCCATCCCAGCCAGTTTTCTTCTCCGGTCTGGGTCCAGAGGCTGGAATCCTTCTGCCAGAAGCGTTCAACCTTGTTGTTATTGGTCCAGTCGGCGGCGGCCAGATTCATGGCGGCCTTCAGTTCTTGAGGCAGTACAAATCGAATGGTCATATCGCTTTTTATTGTGCATCATAATGGCCGGATAAGGAAACTCGCGGCCATCCCGGCAGGGAATGCGCCGATTTATTACTACCTCGGCGCTCCGGGAACGCGAATCCGGCTGGCCTCAAAGCTGACAATCTTCCACACACCCTGGGCATTGCGCACGTAGACGCGGGTGTATCGAAAGCTGCCGGAAAAATCTCCCCCGGTGCTGGTGCCGCTCACCTCGGCCCTGGAAGTGACCAGCGCCGTCGCTCCATAGAAGCGCACGCGGCGATCGGAGACTTCAATGGCTGTAATGCGGGTTGCGCCGGAGCGCAGGCCAGCCAGCGCCTGCTCTTTGGATTGCAGTGTGCCGCTGGGAGTAATGGCTATATAGTCGTCCGCGAGCAGCGAGTCCATCACGGCGGTGTTGGAGGTGAGGACGGCTTTTTGCCACTGCTCTTCCATCTGGTCGATCTCGTGGCGGCTCTCGTGGCGTTGCACTCTGGGCATTGCGCCATGCTGAGGTGCGGCAGACAGGGACGGCGTCAGCGAACTGAATCCGGCGAGCAAGAGAAAGGCGCACGCCACTCCACGGCGAAAAGACGAAACGGAAGTCGGACGGGCGCAGAGCATATCCGTAACAGATGGTAGCCCGCATCTCTGCCGCGGTCAATCGATTTTCAATGGGACGCAATTTGACGGCGGCCATGAGTGCCTATGACCGCACCGCGCCGCGCGATGATTTGAAAAGAAAGATCACTCCAGGTACGAAGCCACAACCGCCAGCGCGGCGATGGCCGCGGTCTCGGCGCGCAGAATTCGCGGCCCAAGCGTGACGGCCCGCCATCCATTGGCGTCAAAGAGCGCTTCCTCTTCCGGCGCCCAGCCGCCTTCGGGACCAATGGCGATCTCCAGTGCGGGCATCTCCGTTCCCGCCGCGGCCACGGCTTCATCGAGCGCGTTGCGCAGCGTGGTGGATCGCTCCTGCTCGGCCAGGACGATACGCGTCGCCGTTGCCTCCGCCCGGACGCGAAGGGCGAGCGGCTCCAGATCGAAGAGGATCGGCACGTCACAGCGGCGCGCCTGCTGCGAGGCCTCATGGGCAATGCGCCGCCATCGTTCGGCACGCTTGGCGGCGGCCTGGGCCAGATGCTTTTCCGTCCGCCGCGCAATCACCGGCGCAATCACAGCGACACCCAGCTCGGTGGCTTTTTCGATCGCCCACTCCATATGATCGAATTTGTAAACGGCCATGAGTAACGTGACCGGCATGGCAGGATCGGCTTCAAGTTCAGCAATGAGATTGAAACGAATCTCATCCGCCGCGAGCGCGGCCACCTGCGCATGAAAGACGCGGCCACCGGCCACCACGTCTGCCTCCATCCCCGGCTGTGCGCGCAAGACACGGCTCAAATGTACGGCTTGCGCACCGGTCAAGGTTGCAGTGGCTTCATCCCAGTGCTCGGCAATCCAGCGGCGGCGCGTCAAAATCTCCTCTTTCTTCCTCGCGTCTAACAGTTTAATTCCTCGCCCAAACACACATCAGGGGAACGCTTGCTGCGTTCCCCTGCGGTGTTGCCTTTTGGTTGGACGAGCCGCTACTTCTTCTTTGCGGCCTTCTTTGCCGCCTTCTTCGCGGGTGCCTTCTTGGCTGCTTTCTTGGTTGCCATTTGTCTATTCTCCCTTTCGACAGTTTTTGTGTCGCTCCTGCAATCAAAATTGCAGTTGAAGAATGTATAGATTTATGTTTCGCGCATGTCAAGAGAAAAACGACAGGATGGTGGAAAAATAGACAACAATTTTTTCAAGCTCGGAATTGAGTTCCGCATTTACGGGATCAATTTTCTCAATTTGCGATGCGTCGAAGGAGAAAATTTCCAGCTTCTCTTGAAGCCAGAGCCCTGTTGTTCAACCTGTGCGACACGCTCGGAGGTCATCATTGATCGGAGTGAAGGCGCGATCCCGATTGCGGCCCCGAAGGCGGACGTGGCTTGGGAGTAGAAGAACCAGAGGTTGAGTTGATGGTGTATGTGGCGGAGGTGATGATGCTGTTTGCGTAGCCGGGACTGCCGGCAAAAGATTGAATGGTCTCTGAAGAGGAGACGGTGATGGGGCCGGTGTACTTCGTCGAGCCGGTGTTGGGCGCGCTGCCGTTGGTGGTGTAGTAGATGGTTGCGTTAGGCGTGGTGGTGGAGATGACGACCGACTGCGCTGATGAGTAGCTGCCGGCTGCGGGCGTAAAGATGGGCGTGGCGACGTAAGGCGCCAGAACGTAGGTTGCCGAAGTCACAGAGGAAGGCGCGAAGCCGGAGGCGACGGCGATCGCCTGAACAGTCTCGGTCAGCGGTGTCGGCGACCAGACGGTGATGGGGCCGGTGTAAACGGTTGAGCCGGTCGTGGGCGTGCTTCCGTTGGTGGTGTAGTAGATGACCGCGTTGGGCGTCGCGTCGGTAATGGTGAGCGTCTGTGACCAAAGATAGGTTCCCGATGCCAGCGAAAAGGCAGGCGCGGCGGTGATTGATGAGTTGATGGTGTATGTGGCGGAGGTGATGATGCTGTTTGCATAGCCGGGGCTGCCGGCAAAAGATTGAATGGTCTCGGAGGAGGAGACGGTGATGGGGCCGGTATACTTCGTCGAGCCGGTGTTGGGTGCGCTGCCGTTGGTGGTGTAGTAGATGGTCGCGTTGGGCGTGGTGGTGGAGATGACGACCGACTGCGCCGACGCGTAGCTTCCTCCTGCGGGCGTAAAGATGGGCGTGGCGACGTAGGGCGCCAGAACGTAGGTTGCCGAAGTCACAGAGGAAGGCGCGAAGCCGGAGGCGACTGCGATTGCCTGAACAGTCTCGGTCAGCGGTGTCGGCGACCAGACGGTGATGGGGCCGGTGTAGACGGTTGAGCTGGTCGTGGGCGTGCTCCCGTTGGTGGTGTAGTAGATGACCGCGTTGGGCGTCGTGTCGGTAATGGTGAGCGTCTGTGACCAAAGATAGGTTCCCGATGCCAGCGAAAAAGCGGGTGCGGCGGTGATTGATGAGTTGATGGTGTATGTGGCGGAGGTGATGATGCTGTTTGCATAGCCGGGGCTGCCGGCAAAAGATTGAATGGTCTCGGAGGAGGAGACGGTGATGGGGCCGGTGTACTTCGTCGAGCCGGTGTTGGGCGCGCTGCCGTTGGTGGTGTAGTAGATGGTCGCGTTGGGCGTGGTAGTGGAGATGACGACCGACTGCGCCGACGCATAGCTTCCGCCTGCGGGCGTGAAGATGGGCGTGACGACGTAAGGCGCAAGAACATAGGTTGCCGAAGTCACCGGCGATGTAGCGAAGCCGGAGGCGACGGCAATTGCCTGAACAGTCTCGGTCAGCGGTGTCGGCGACCAGACGGTGATGGGGCCGGTATAGACGGTTGAGCCGGTCGTGGGCGTGCTCCCGTTGGTGGTGTAGTAGATGACCGCGTTGGGCGTCGTGTCGGTAATGGTGAGCGTCTGTGACCAAAGATAGGTTCCCGATGCCAGCGAAAAGGCCGGCGTGGCGGTAGGAATCGCGATGGTGTAGGCTGCCGTTGTAATGGAGGAAGGCGCTTTGCCGCTGACGATGGCGACAGCCGCGAGAGTCTCCGAGGACGATACAGTGATTGCTCCGGTGTACTTTGTCGAGCTGGCCGTGGGCGCGCTGCCGTTGGTGGTGTAGTAGATGGTTGCGTTGGTTGTCGCGTCCGTGATGGTGACGGTCTGAATTGAGGCGTAGATGCCTGGCGCCGGAGAGAAGACCGGCGCTGCAACCACAAGAACCTGCACCAGTATCTGCGCGGTATGGACGCGCCCGCCGCCGGAGGCGGTAATGGTCAGTGGATAGATTCCGGCGGCTACCGTAGACGCGACATTGATTGTCAACAGATCCGCGAATGGCGCGCTGACGGTGGGCGAGGCCATCGCTGGCGTGACCGTTATGCCCGCCGGCGCGCTGATAGAGAGCGTGATGATTCCATAGTAGCCGTTGATGGGCGCGAGCGATAGAGTTTCACTTCCCGACCCGGAGGGAGAGATCGCCAGCTCGGCGTTCTGCGCGATCAGCGAAAAATCCGATTGGGCGATGACGATGCTGACAGGATTCGATGCAGCGGAGTTGTAATTGCCGTCGCCCTGGTACACGGCAGTGAAGAGATTGGCGCCATTGGCCGCCGCATAACTGGGAACGGTAATGGAGGCTGAGCCATTGCTCAGAGTGGCGGAGAGACTGAAGCTCTGATCGTCGGCAAGAAAGAGGATCGTCCCGGTGGGCGTCGGCATCCCTGCTTTTCCCGTGACGGTTGCGGTTAAGGTAAAACTCTGGCCGCTGGTGACGCTGCTCAAGCTGGAGGCAAGCGTAACGGTGGGCGTGAGCTTGCTGGAGAGCGCAATCACCGTTCCGCCGTTGGCAGCGCTACCCAGCCAGTTGCCGTCGCCGGCGTAGGTTGCGGTAAGGGGCAGAATGCCGGCCGCTACATTGTTGAATGTGACGATCGCTTCCATGTTGGCGTCGTTGCTGGAGCCGAAGGCCTGCCAACTCGCGGTCGCGGTCTTTCCTCCGAGCATGACGGTAACACTTCCTGTAGGCGGCGTTCCGTAGAGAGAGAGATAGCCGGTGTTCAACTGCACGTCGACGGCGACGCTGGCGCCTGCGGTAACGGTCGCAACCAGCGGCTTGACCGTGAGGCTGGTGCTGCCAGGAATCACAAGGAACGAGGCTGCGGCAGTAACGGAGGAGGGGTTATAGCTTGCGTCTCCAGAGTAGGATTCGCTGATGGTGTGGCTGCCGGGAGCAAAGACGCCCGTTGACCACTCGGCGATACCAGCGCTATTGAGCGGCTGCGTCGATGAGGTGACCGCTGCTCCCAGAGTGTCGGTGAAGGTAACCGTGCCGGTGGCCGATGTGGGCTGATTGGCGAGGGTGGCATTCGTGCTCAGCGGCTGCGCATCCAGAAAGATTTGCGCCCCATACGGCAGCGTGATGCCGGAGGAGATCGAATAGAGATAGAGATCGTAGGGATTCCATGCCCAGCCGGTGGCGGCAAGCGTATCGTTTTCCGGCGTGACGGTGACGGTGACGGGCGCTGATTTGCTCGATGCAAAGTTGGAGTCGCCGCCATAATCGGCCGTGAGCTGGTAGGTTCCGCCCGGCAGATTGTCCACCGCGGAGTAGTAGCTGCCCGCAAAGAGCGCGGAGTTGTCGACGCTCGCATAGTGCGTGAGAGCATCGTTGCTGGTCAGGCTCACCGAACCGGTCGGCGTGCCGGATCCTGTGGTGCGAGCGACCGTGCCGGTGATGGAAACCGTTTGGCCGTGGACGATGCTGGAGGGACTCACATTCAGCGTGGTTGTCGTGGGGGTGAGCGTCACGGAATTCCAGTTCTGGATCAGATTGGCCACGTCCACCGAACCCAAGCCGGTGGCTCGATCGTAGCCGGCATTGGCGGAGTATCCACTCTCGACGGTGAAACCGCTGGAGTTCGTGATGGAGCTGCCGATTACGCAGTTCGCTGTGCCCGGATAGCAGAGTACGCTGTTGCTGCCCAGGGTAACGTCGCGGAAGATGGCAAGCTGCTTGGAGGCGAGCGGGTAGTAGATAGAATCGGCCTGTCCCTGCCAACTGCCGGTGCTTTGGTTGACCAGTGTCTGGATGGCGGCCATCGCCGGAGTGCTGGCGGAGGTTCCGCCCACGCCCGTGATCACGACCGCGCCGCTGCTGTTCAGGTTGGCGCTGGAGCAATCGCCGGGATTGGCGCAGATGGGGTAGTAGCTATCGTTGTATCCATTGGCGGCAAACAAGGAGACGTCGGGAAGATCGCGCACATTGTCGGCGGGAACGCCGCTTCCAGATTGCCATGCCGGCTTGGCGTAACCCGCTCCCACTCCGTTCGTATAGAGCGCATCGCTGCTGGCTCCGCCGCCGCCCGCAATGATATTTTCGCTGGACTGATCTTCAGGAGTGCCATTGTCGTAGATGTTGAAGCCGAAAAAATCATTCCAGGCTTGTTCGGGAATCGCCTGCCGAAGCGAGACCGCTGGCGAAGTGGTGGTACTCATCGTCCAATACGTTGACAATGAACTGGCGTACTGGCTGTAGTAGAAGTCGGTGCCGCCGACCGCGATGTTGTAGGGCGTCGAGGCGAGGCCGTTGACCTGAAGCCCGCCGTATGCAACCTGCTGGGAATCGAAGTTGTCGCATCCTGCCGAGCCGCCGTCGCCGGCCGCAACAAAGACACTTTGTCCCTGGGCAGCGGCCTGTTGCCAGAGCGCATTCCAGAAGGCGTTGCCGCTTTGGCCCAGATCCATCTCACATTCGCCATAGCTGACGCTGATGACGCCAGCCTGATCGTCTTCAACAGCGCGCAATGCGGCCAGCGCCAGACCGTCGGTAAGTGCCGTGCCTCCCGAGGTGTAAAGCAGAATGGCGGCGCCGGGCGCAATCGAGTCCGCGACCTCGATGTCGAGGTAGGCTTCGGTGGCCGCGCTGTTCGCGCCGGGATCGCTGCCGTCAATCACCACCTGAGGCAGATTGGCATTCAGATTGAAGAGGCTCTGATAGTTCTGAACCAGGCTCAGGTCCACATTCGATGCGCTGATGATGGCAATGGACTGCCCTGTTCCCGTAATCATCGCCGCATGAACGGAGTTGATGTCATACTGGGTTGCGAAATCTCCCGGAGCCAGCGCCAAACTCACGCCTCCTCCCGACGGATAGCTCCATTGGGGCGTCGCCTGGTGAGTATTAGCATTGAATTGGGCCTGACCCAGAACCTTCAGATGCGATTGCGGATGAAAGTCATTGACCGGTGCAAGCCCAGCAATCACCGGGGCGAGCGCCGCGGGCACCGAGGGATCGGTTGCATTGGCCAGGTGCGTCGCTCCATTCACCTGATAGCGATGAATCTCGGTCTGAAAGGTCGAGCCGACCTGACCCGCGCTTCCGGAAAATTCGATGGCCACCTTTCCAGCATGAATCTTGTTGATGGTCAGCCCATGCGACTCCATCCACGCCGTCACCGCGGCCACATCGGAGTCATCCGGCCCATAGATGCGGCCAAACTCCTCCGGCGTCATCCACTGGTGATACGTGGGACTTCCAGGCGTGTGCGCGGCTTGAATGAAATCCCGCAGAGCCGCCTCCTGCTCCGGAGAGCGTTGCAGCAAGAGCAGCATCCGTCCGGTATTCAGAGAATCCTCCACCACTCCCAGATCAACTTCATTGAAGAGGAGCAATTCGCTCTTCGCCATTCCGCGCTGACCCGATGCAGCTTGAATCATCGGATGCAGATTGCCGGAGAGGATCACGCGCTGACTCTCCTCGACAGGAGCCAGGACCCGCCGCGCCGCCAGCGATGGAGCAGTCGCGCTGCTGGATTCTCCCGGAGTTGCCCCTGCTGCGGTCAGGGGATGAAGCCCGGTAATAGACAAGATGGCGAGGACGATGAAACGAGGCGGAATCATGCCTGCATCATCGGCAAAATCTGCGTCCGCGGTAGACACAGGGAAAGAGCGGGATGTTACCTAAGTGAACCGAAAGAGGAACAAGAGTGTCTGAAGCCGGGATTGAAACGGCTGCAAATGAGACACAGTGTCCACCACAAGACATAAAAAACGCGATAGGAAGACAAGGAGAAACTCCTCTCTTCCTATCGCGTCTCTTTCAATGCGGCGTTACTGCTGCGGCGCCGGAGCAGGCGTTTGCGGCGCTGGAGCAAGCGGCACATCACCAGTGCTAGGCGGTGGAGTCTCAGTCTTCTTCTTGTCTGCCAGACGGGTTTTGTCGCCGGTAGTTGTAACCTGCTTCTTCTTTTTCTTGGAGGTATCGCCGGCAAGGCCCAAGGGAGCAGCCTGAGTCTGCCGGTCGGCAATCTCGGCGGCATCCGGCGGAGCGGGAGCCAGCGCATCGACCTTCGGTCCCTTCGCCTGCTCCTGCTTGGCGACTTTGGCGCGAGCGCTGTACCGGGTCTTCACTGTAGACTGCTGCTTGCTCTCCAAGGGGTTGACAGGCTCCGGCTCGATTGTGGAAGCTCGCTCGCCGGCGCCCGCATCCTCGGTCGGAGCCGCCGCCGCTGTGGGCAGGGTTTTGGTGGGCGCCTGACCAAAACGGATCTTCTCCTTCTTGCCGGGCTTCATCGAAGCCAAATCGGCGCTCTCGTCCGTTTGCTTCCTCTTCTTCTTGACGGTCAAGGCCACGGTCTCAGGTTGCGCGGAGGCCGAAGAGGACTTCTGGCGATAGGAACGGGCACTCTCGCGGAAGCGTGTGCGCTCCACCTTCTTCTTCTTCTTGACGGTGGGCGGCGTGTAGGCGCTGTAAATCGGCTTGGTTTCCCTGGCGCTGGCGCCGGTATCCACATAGCCGGGCTTGATGTCGATGTAAGCCTGCTCGCGCATGGTGGTCAGATAGTCGCGCATGGCCGGCTCCATGCGGCTCATGTAGAAGTTATCCTCAACCTGCTGCTGAACGTCTTTGAATGCCGGAATGCCGCCGGGAACGTGCTGGATCACCTTCATGATGACGAAGCCCTGCTTGGTGCGGATCGGCTCGGTAAACTGCCCGGTCTTGAGCGCAAAGGTCTGGTCCTCGAAGACCTTGGCCAATTCTCCACGTTTGTACTGGCCCAGTTCGCCGCCATCTGCTGCGGTTTGACCATCGCTGAAGCTGCGCGCCAGTTGTGCGAAGTCTCCGCCGGCGTGAAGTTTTGCTTCAATATCGTCGGCCTTTGCCTTGGCCGCGGCCAGAGTGGCCGGATCGTCCGGCTGAACGCCGCCAGGGTTGGTCACCGACGGAGCCTGCGAAGCCGTGGAAATCAGAATCTCCGCCAGAGTCACACTCTCCGGCCGCGCATACTCCTGCTTGTGCTGCTCAAAGTAGCGTTCGGCCTCGCCGGGAGTGAACTGAGCCTTCCTGCCGACCTCTTCGCGCATCACATCCTGCGTGATGACCTGATTGCGAATGTTGGCCTTGAAGTCCTCAAAGGAGACACCCTGCTCCTTGGCGGCCTTTTCCAGGTCCTCCAGGGTTTCCAGATGATACTGCTTGCGAATATCGTTGAGCCGGTTGATCAGCTCGGTCTCGCCGGTAATGCCGAGTTCCTTGCCCTTGGAGAGCCAAAGCTGCTGGTCGATGAGGTTGCGCAGCAGATCGCTGTGGGCCGCGGAGATCTCCTGCATCGAGGCGCCGTGCTGGCGGGCCTCATCGTCCAGTTCCTTCATGGCTCGGTCGTAATCGGAACTGGTAATGATCTGATCGTTGACCCGGGCGATGATCTCCTCGGCCGTGGTGCCGCCATAAGGGCTTGCTGGCGCAGCCGGATGAGTTTGCGCCAAAGCGGAGGATGCAAGCAGCAGTGTGCTGAACACGAAAGCCGCGGGAATGCGAAAGATTCGAAGAGTCATAGGGTCTGGACACGGCAAGGCGGCGACGAATCGCACACCTGATGCTTAGACGTCATTGTAAATGCCTGGGCAGCGGCAAAGCGATTCTGCTGTGCGAATCGGGGGCTGGCGGGGCATTTATTTCCCGCGGAAGCGGATTTATCTGGCTTCAGGAGTGCGGCTGGGAGATTGAATCCCCTCTTTGCCACACAAAACACAGGATCTCCCTTTCGCAATCCCGTCGCGCAGGTTTGGCGGCGCTGCGCACGGGCAGGTATCATAATTCTTCATGATGCCGCCGCAGACAATCGAGGTTTCCAGCCTGGGTTTTGAAAACTCGCTGCTCCTGATGGTGCTGGCGCTGGTGGTCTTTGGGCCGCGGCGGTTGCCGGAGATTGGCCGCCAGATCGGCAAGCTGATGTATGAGATTCGCAAGGCCTCCAACGATTTCAAATTTCAATTGGAGGATGAATTGCGCAAGACCGAAGATGCCGAGCGCCGCAACAAAGAAGAAGAGAGAGGCAGGGAACAGGGATCAGGGATCAGGGATCAGATTCCCGCATCCGAGAAGAACGCTGATTTCCAGATCCCGGAGTCTGCTCCGGAGGCTCCCACTGCGATTGATTCGCCGTATCCGGGCGAGGGCGTCTATCCAGCGGTCTCTCCGGCGGAATTTCAGCACGACGAGCCTTATCCGCGTATTCAGCCTCCCTCGACCGGCGAGCCGGTAGCGGCGGCGCGGCCGGGAAGCGGAACGGAGCAGACCCATAATGGTTGATCCGGCGGAGGCGATCGGCAGGGCGCGGGCCGCCGTGACGGAGCGCGCGGAGCTGCCCGGCATGAGTCTGATGGAGCACCTGGAGGAGCTGCGCAAGCGCATCATCCGCTCTTTTATCTATCTCGTCCTGGGCTTTGCCGGGGCCTGGATCGTTCGCGACCGCCTTCTCGATATTATTCAGGCGCCGTTGAAGCACAATGGTAAAACCCTCAACATGATTCATCCGATGGATGGAATGAATCTGACGATCCAGGTCTGTCTGCTCGCCGGAGCCATCCTGGCCTCGCCCTGGATTCTCTACCAGGTCTGGCTGTTCATTGCGCCGGGGCTTTATCAGAAAGAGAAACGCTTTGTGGTTCCGTTCATGGCGGCAACGGTTGGGCTGTTTCTGACCGGCGCGGGCTTTGGCTACTTCTATGTGCTGCCCAGCGCGCTGCACATCCTGCTGGATGTCTTTGGCGGCAAATTCACCGCGGTCATCAGCATTGAGGAGTACACCAGCTTCTTTCTCTCGATTATTCTGGGACTGGGCATCAGCTTCGAACTTCCGATCCTGATCTTCTTCCTGGCTCTCTTCGGCATCGTCAGTCCGCGCTTTTTGTGGCGTAATATCCGCTACGCGATTCTGTCGGTCTTCATTGTGGCGGCGATCATCTGTCCCAGCCCCGACATCTGGACGATGTGCATCTACGCCATTCCCATGCTGTCGCTTTACCTGATCGGCATCGGCGTAGCCTGGTGGGTTCATCCCGGACGCCGCAAAAAGAAGGTTGTCGATCCGTAGGAAGAAAAATGAAAGTCAAGCAGTAGAATCTCTTTACAATTGAGATCTGTTGCTTTGTAACAGGGCGGCAAATTCGGTGGGGCTTTAGCCCAAAGGGTAATCGCATTTGGATTTTTGAAGGGTACAGGCTTTAGCCCGTACGTTCATGTGCTGGAAAGAAATGGGCTTTAGCCCCTGAGGTATGCTCTTCGTGTGCTATTTTATGAATTCGACTTTTTGGAAGAAAGCTGCCGCCGGTGTGCTTCTACTCTCTCCGCTCGCGGTGCCCGCCCAGTCCCACTTCAATGGTGCAAGAGCTTATGAGTATGCCCGCCAGTTTGTCGCCATAGGCCCGCGCTGGCCCACCAGTTCGAATCACTTGAAGGCTGAAGCCTTTTTGCGCAGCCACTTCCAGCACGATGCTCTTGAGGAGGACGCATTCACCGCCTTGACGCCGATCGGCGCGGTGTCGATGCGCAACTTCATCGTCCGCTTTCCCGGTAAAAAGGACGGCGTGATTGTGCTGGCCACGCACTACGAGACCAACTACTGGCTGAAGAACATCAACTTCGTCGGCGCCAACGACGGCGGCTCGACGACCGGCCTGCTGCTGGCGATCGGCGACATATTGCGTGCGCAAACCGCGGGCGGCAAGAAGCTCGACGGCTATTCGGTCTGGCTGCTCTTCGACGATGGCGAAGAGGCGATTCAAAGCTGGTCAGACTCGGACTCAACCTATGGCACCAAGCATCTGGCCGCCAAATGGGCGCGCGACGGAACGCTCCCCAAGATCAAGGCCTTCATCCTCGCCGACATGATCGGCGACAAGGATCTGGATATTCAGCACGAGAGCCGTTCTGCGGATTGGCTGGTCGCGCTGGTGCGTCAGGCCGCGAAAAAATTCGGCTACGAAAAGTATTTCTTCAAGCAGGAGATGCCGGTCGAGGACGACCATCTGCCCTTTGTCCAGCGCGGCGTGCCCTCGATCGACATCATCGACCTGAACTACGGACCCAACAACAGCTACCACCACACCGACAAAGACACGATGGACAAGATCAGTGCGCATAGCTTGACAATTGATGGCGATGTCTTCATGGAGACGATTCGGCTGATTGGGTTGCGGTAGAGCAGGGATCGGCGACGGTGATCTATAAATGGATCGCCACTCGATCGGCAATCCAGGAGATATTTTAGAAAATTCCCTTGGCATTCAGATGCGCGGTGTACTTTCTGTCGGTCACGAAGATGTGATCGATCAGCCAGTCGCTGACAAATTGTGCGATCTCTGCAGCATCTTTGGGATCTGTACTATTGCAAAATCGATCATGCAGATCGCCGATCAATATATTCAGCTTTTGATGCTCCTTTTTGTGCTCCTCCAGTTCAGGATAGCGGGTCAACTGCATACACAGTTCTTCCTGGGCGCAGTGGTACCGGATGTAATTATCCAATCGATGAAGCGCGATCTCCATCTCTATCGGCTCAATTTTGCCGGTAACGACGGCATCCTGGATGGCATGATGCAAATCATTGATGATCCGCAGCACGCGCCTGTGGTCGTCGTCAAAGTCCTTGATGCCGACTTTCAGATTCTCGGTCCACATGATTAGCATAGGCTGTAACCACTTCTCCCGTGTGTTCCGCTTACTGCCGACGCTGCAAGCGCGAACTTTTTTGCCAACCTGACGGATGCGCCATGACGGACGCACATTGATGCGCGAGCTTGCGTTGAGCCTCTGAGGGAATCATCGACATTCGATGCTAAAAAGATGAGTCGATATGGAAAGTAGCTGCCAAAACTGAACGGGAAGCTGGGGAATTATGGGTACTTCTGCACTTGAGTGCTGAAAACAATAGGTATACTTTTCGTGAGAGGTTTCTCAAAAAGGACAGAGATCGCGAACCTTACCTTCGCCAAAGTTCCCTGTCCCCTGCTCCCTGCTTCTTGTAGCATTCAAATATGATTGCGGGCGTCTCATGGCTTTGGTGGCTGGGTTTTCATTTGGTGGTGGCGGCGCTGTTATTGGCCGATACGCTGCTCTTCCATTCTCCGCGCGCAATGAAGCAAACGCAGCTCGTCGCGTGGCTCTGGACAGCGTTGCTGGTTGTCTCCGCCACCGCCTTCGCCGCTTGGATCGCCATTGCACAGGACCATCGGACAGCGCTCGAATTTGTCGCCGGCTATACCATTGAAACCTCGCTCAGTGTCGACAATCTCTTTGTCTTTCTGGTCATCTTTCAGGGCTTTCAGATTACGCCGCGGCGGCAGCACACAGCGCTGCTGTGGGGCATAACCGGAGCGGTCGTTCTGCGCGCGCTCTTCATCACTGCGGGCATCACGCTGCTCGGTCGCTTTGACTGGATCACCTGGCTCTTCGGCTCGATTCTGCTCTATGCGGCCTGGCGGCTGCTGCGCGGCGGCTCGGCTAAGGCGGCAATCCCTGAATGGATTCGCAGGCTGCAACCAGCCACAGGCTCGCTTCTGCCGGTAATCGTGGCTGTTGAAGTCACCGACCTTCTCTTCGCGGTCGATTCGATTCCCGCCGTGCTCGGCGTCAGCCACAACTTCTTCGTTGTTTACACCTCGAACATCGCGGCGATTCTGGGGCTGCGCTCACTTTACTTTGCATTGGCTTCCATTCTGGACCGCCTCCGCTATCTGCATTATGGGCTGGGCGCACTGCTGACTTTCATCGCGCTGAAGATGCTCTTCGCCCGCTGGATCGATCTGCCGGTCACCCTTTCTCTGGCGGTGATAGGAGCGATTCTGGCGGTGTGTGCTGTGGTGTCGATCATGACGGCGAATGGGAAGAGAAATCCGGAAAAACCCCGCGCCTGATCCGATTTCTGTTGGGCAAGAGAAGGCCAGCGATGGGAGAATGGAATTATGCCGCTAACGAATTCGATTGTTCTTTCTGCTGCCGAAGCCCGCATTCTGGGCGCGCTGATTGAAAAGGAAGTGACCACACCGGAGTATTATCCGCTCTCTCTGAACGCTCTGATCAACGCCTGCAATCAGCGCTCGAACCGCGAACCGGTGATGGAATTGGACGAAGAGACGGTGCGCCGGTCGCTGCACCGCCTGGATGATTTGAAACTCGCTGGCCGCTCCCGTTCCTCTGACGGTCGCGTCGCCAAATACGAGCATTGGCTGGGCGAGGCCTTCAACTTCAACCGCGCTGAGACGGCGCTCCTTTGCGTTCTGCTCTTGCGCGGTCCGCAGACGCCGGGCGAGCTGCGCGGACGGACGGAGAGGTTGCATCGCTTCGAGGAAATCGGCGAAGTGCTGGCCGCTCTGCAAAAGCTGATGGAGCGTGAGCCGCCGTTGGCAGCCATCTTGCCGCGCCAGCCGGGAACCAAGGAATCCCGCTACGCGCATCTGCTCTCCGGCGGCGTTGAAGCGCTGGCGGCAACCTTCGCCGCCGAACCCGTCTACGCCCGCCGCGAAACAATGCCGGTCACTGGACAGGATGCGGGACACGAAGAGCGCATTGCGCAGTTGGAAGCCACAGTGGCCGAGTTACGGCGGGAAGTGATTGCGCTGCGCCAGAAGATCGACGACCTCTTCGGAGATTAGTTTGTTGGTTGAGAGATTTTTCAAGTGAGATTCATGTATCTCTTCGTCAAAGCAATGAGAAAGGAAAGAACCATGCAGAAAGTCAGAATAGCCTTAGCGTCTCTTGGGCTGGCGATGATCCTTCCCACAGCCTCAACTCTCTTTGCGCAGGCACCCGCCGCGCCGATCCCCTCGCAGATTCTCACCGCAAAGAGGATCTTCATCTCCAATGCCGGCGGAGCGTCCGATACAAAGATGTGGAGCGGAGGACCCGCGCAGCCGTATAACGAACTCTATGCGGCACTCAAGAGTTGGGGGCGATATGAGCTTGTGACCACTCCCGCGGATGCCGATCTGATTCTCCAAATCAGTTTCACAGATACACTCACGGATGTGGGGGGCAGCCAAGCATCCGGCCCCGTCTCCTTCACCACAGCACAACTCAATCTGGATTTTCTCGACCTCAAGACACACGTGATTCTGTGGACATTGAACGAGAAGACTTCAACGGGGCATTTAGAGAAAGGCCGCGATCAGGCTTTAGAAAAATCGATCAACGCATTAGTCGACGATCTGAAGGTTCTGACCGCACAGCCCGGTGCCGCCGCAAAGTAAGCTGTGCAATTGCGTCCCGGATATGAGGCTAGATCAGCTCGTATCCCGCAAACCAGTAGCCAATCTCGAAGGCCGCTGTCTCCGGCGCGTCGGAGCCGTGAATCGCGTTCTCCTGGAGCGAGCCGGCAAACTTTTTGCGGATCGTTCCCTCGTCTGCATTGGCAGGGTTGGTGGCGCCCATCAGCTTGCGCAGATCGGCGATGGCGTTCTCCTTCTCCAGAACCATCAGCACCAGCGGCCCGGAAGACATGAAGGCGCAGAGAGAATCGAAGAAGGGCTTGCCGGCATGAACAGCATAAAAGCCCTTGGCCTCGGCAGCAGAGATGGACTGCTTCTTGATAGCCACAATCTGAAAGCCGGCCCGTTCGATCTCGGCCAGTATGGCTCCGGTAAATCCTTTGCGGACCGCGTCCGGCTTGACGATGCTGAAGGTGCGTTCGGCCACTGAGCTTTGCTCCTGGGGAAATTTTTGCTGCCTCTTCATTGTAACGGGACGATGGCTATGCGGGCCGCGACGGGTAGTAGTTCAACGTTCCGAAGATGCAGCAGTCGGGCTCCATCTTCGCGTGTTCAACCTGCTCTTCGAACTCCGCGATCATTGCTTTGCAGTCTGCGGCGCGCTGGCACTGCTGTACGCTGAGAATCGACCAGTGGCGTCTGGCAAAGATCGCTGCGACCGTTGCAGTGAAGTCATCCGCGTCCTCAGCCCATGCGACGACATTGGTCCAGCACTTGGTGTCGCCAAACTCCGCCGGCGGCGTCAGCAAATGCACTTGAGCGGTCCAGAGTTCTTTCATAAGTGCGGCCTTAATTTCTAACTACTTTCATGACTGTTTGAAAGTCAACGAGTGAAGAAGTGAAAGAGTGAACCAAGAATAGCGCCTTTATTCACTCATTCACTATTTCACTCATTCACTGCTGACTGTTTCGCAATTCCGCTGTCACCGTACTAACCTTTCCCAATCACCCGCGCCAGAGTCGCGCCGATCTCGGCAGGCGAGACAACGACGTGGATGCCTGCCGCGGTCATCGCCTTCATCTTGTCGGCAGCGGTTCCCTGCCCTCCGCTAATAATGGCTCCGGCGTGGCCCATGCGGCGACCGGGAGGCGCAGTCTGCCCGGCGATGAAACCCACCACCGGCTTCTTCACGAACTGCCGGACGAACTCCGCTGCGGCCTCTTCCGCCGTGCCGCCAATCTCGCCGATCATCACGATGGCGTCAGTTTCCGGGTCGTCGTTGAAGAGGCGCAGCGCGTCGATGTGCGTGGTGCCAATGATGGGATCGCCGCCTATGCCGATCGCAGTGGATTGCCCGATGCCGCGCTGCGTCAGTTGATGCACGGCCTCATAGGTCAGTGTTCCGGAGCGGGAGACGATACCCACCGAACCTTCCAGATGAATGCGGCCCGGCATGATGCCGATCTTGGCCTTGCCCGGAGAGATCACGCCGGGGCAGTTGGGGCCGATGAGGCGCGACTTCGAGTTCTTGAGCTTGGCCCAGACCTTGACCATATCCAGCGTGGGAATGCCTTCGGTGATGCAGACGATCAGCGGGATGCCCGCGTCCTCGGCTTCGAGAATCGCGTCGGCGGCGAAGGGCGGCGGAACAAAGATCATCGTCGCGTTGGCGCCGGTTGCGGCCACAGCGTCGGCTACGGTGTTGAAGACCGGCCAGCCCTCGTGGGTCGTTCCGCCCTTGCCGGGAGTCACTCCGCCGACAACGTTGGTGCCGTACTCTGCGCAGCCTTGGGCGTGGAAAGTGCCTTCTTTGCCCGTCAAGCCTTGTACGATAAGTCGAGTTTTTTTGTTGACTAATACAGCCATTTGCTTCTAGCTCCCAGTGTTGCGCGTCAAACAAGTAATCGTTAGTGCTTTGTAACAGGGCACGACTTTAGTCGTGCCGCAAACGCCGGATCCATGATTGTTTTGGGCTTTAGCCCCTGCCAACTCATGAACCTACTGATCCAAGTTAATTTGGCGTACGTCTGCTTCTTGGTATGAAGATGTGTCTCCGCATTTGCCGCAGCGGATCCGTCCAGGGAACCGGGGATCAAATGCTTGATAGACGGCAAACATATCAGGCGAACGTTGTTCTGTGTACGCTTTCCCGCCAGGAAATTCAATTTGTTCGCCACACTCCTTACATTTGACGGAGTAAATCTTCTGATCTGTACTCATTGCAAAAGAACCTCCAATTCAGCTAAAACATTGCGTCTGTATTCCCTCAGGGGCTAAAGCCCGACATTTATTTTTGCGTCTTTGCGGCACGACTAAAGTCGTGCCCTGTTACAAAGCAATTCGTTGCAAACCATCCAACTGCTCTTAGCTTTAACAACAGCTATGGGCTAAAAACCAGTAGCAAAGAACTGAAAGCTATTTTGCGGCGGCTACAACTAGTTCCGCCGCTTCTTTCATCGTTTCGCCAACCTGGAAGTTGAAGCCTGATTCTTTCAAAATTCTGCGGCCTTCCTCAACGTTGGTTCCTTCAAGGCGCAGAACAATAGGAACTTTTACATTCAAATTCTTTGTTGCCGCAACCACGCCCGATGCCAGCCGGTCCACGCGCAGAATGCCGCCAAAGATGTTGATGAGGATGGCCTTCACGTTCTTGTCGGAGAGCAGAATCTCGAAGGCGTGTTCAATCTGCTCTTGCGTCGCGCCGCCGCCTACGTCAAGAAAATTCGCAGGGCTGCCGCCGGCGTACTGAATGATGTCCATCGTCGCCATCGCCAGGCCGGCGCCGTTCACCATGCAGGCGATCGAGCCGTCCAGCTTGATGTAGTTCAGCGCGTACTTCGAGGCCTCCACTTCCAGCGGGTCTTCTTCGGCGGTGTCGCGCAGCGTCTTGATCGCCGGATGGCGGAAGATGGCGTTGTCGTCGAAGGTGATCTTGGCGTCCAGCGCGAAGAGCTTGCCGTCGGTCGTCGTGATGAAGGGATTGATCTCGACGAGCGAGGCGTCGCTCTCGATGTAAGCCTTGTATAAACTCTGGAAGAAGGCGACGGCGGCGTTGATCTGCGCGGCTTTGAGGCCCAGCGCAAAGGCCAGCTTGCGCGCTTGCCATGCGCCGAAGCCGATTGCCGGGTCGATGGTTTCTTTATAGATCGCCTCGGGCGTTTTGGCGGCGACAACCTCAATCTCCATGCCGCCAGCCTGCGAGGCCATGAAGACCAGCTTCCCGGTGACGCGGTCGAGGACGATTCCAAGATACAGCTCGCGGTCGATCGAGGCCGTCTCTTCGATCAGCAACCGCTGTACCTTCTGGCCTTGCGGGCCGGTCTGATGCGTAACCAGCGTCATGCCAAGAATCTGCTGGGCGTAAAGTTCGGCATCCTCGCGGCTGCGGGCCACTTTGACTCCGCCGCCCTTGCCGCGGCCGCCGGCATGAATCTGCGCCTTGACTACAACGCCTCTGGCTCCCTCGGCAAAGAGCTTGCGAGCAATCGTCGATGCTTCTTCGAGGGTGTTGGCAACTTCGCCGCGCGGCACGGCGACGCCATACTTTGCCAGGATTTCCTTCGCTTGGAACTCGTGAATCTTCATCTCGTTGGGAGCGCCCATCTCCGCTGCTTTGGGGGATTCGGACTCGGAGTAGGCGAGCGCCGTGCCAGCGGTAAAGAAATGGTATCGTGCGCGGCGAAGATGGAGCAAACGGCCCATACGATCGTCGTTTCAACGAAAGATATGCGAAATTCACGTAAACCCGCACAGGGGTGCAGGATTCAGCCGCGGGCAGACGACTTGAATGCACTCTGATGCCGGCCCGCCTTTGATTGGACAAGACCTCTGCTGCCGCCCAAAGGTCTCTCCGCCATAGGGGAGTCGATCCACATTCCACCGCTCTTGATAACGCCGGGAGCCACTGAGTTCAACGCCTCAAGCTCCGACGCATCGACTTCCACAGCAACGCTCTGCATAATCAGATCCATGGTCAGTACGACGCGCAAGCCGTTCTTGTGGCGAAGGACAACTCCCTCCATTCCCGCCAGAGCGCCTGAGCAGATGCGAGCCCTCTGCCCAACGGTCAATAACGGATGGGGTTGGGCACGGCGCAGGGAAAGGCCTGTGCGCATCGCATCCATCTCACCTTCCGGCAACGAGGCCGGCTGCCCTCCCGTACCGCCTACCAAATGCAGAACTCCTGGAATCTGCAACACCCGCACCCGCTCACTCCGGTCGATTTGGACAAAGATGTAACCGGGAAAGAGCGGAAGTTCGAGCGCGACCGTCGAACCATCGTTCCACTTGCGCTGTACACAATAAAGAGGGAGATAATGTTCGATCTTCCTCTGAGTCAAATACTGACCGACACGTTTTTCGTGGCGAGGCAATGTATAAACGGCAAACCATTGCGGAGCCAATGACACCTCCGGCAGACTACTCTGCCCAGCTTCGCCGGCCGGAAGAAGATCGTCTTTTTGCGCAATCGATAGCAACCATTCCCTCCTCACGCCAGCCTGCACTCGAAAACTGAACCCAAAGCCGGATGCGCCTGCTCTGGCAGCATCGGTCTTGAGCAGCTCATATCCAATACTAGATGAAGCTCAGCGGTTCAGTCCGAGTCTTTTCCAATCGAAGAATGAGCCTGAAGGCGGCGAAGGGTTAGCGAAGCGGGAATCTCCTTTCTTTTTTGCGATTCAAGTTATGTTAGCGCGCGTGTCGGATGGGTTGCCGATCGAGCGCGCCC
>JBAVDS010000055.1:0-36216 GCA_049587335.1 Occallatibacter sp.
AGTTGGAGCTGCAGCCGAACCACGAATGGCTTTTCTACGACCGAGAATTACATTCTCGGCCCATCGAATGAGCAACTGAGCGTGACCGACGGCAGTGGCAACTGGAAGCATAGCAATGTTTATGCGGCGGGCAAGCTGCTGGCCACGTACGACGCGAACGGCGCGCACTACAACCTGAACGACTGGCTGGGCACCAAGCGTGTGCAGGTCAGCACCAGCGGCACGGTGGACGAAACCTGCTGGAGCCAGCCCTTCGGCGACAACCTGAACTGCCTCGGCCCGGTCGCCGACGACGATAACCTGCACTTCACCTCGAAGCAGCGCGACACGGAGACCGGCAATGATTACTTCGATGCGCGCTACTACGCCAGCAGCGTGGGCCGGTTTATGTCGCCGGACTGGTCGGCGAGCCCTGCTGCGGTCCCGTATGCAAATCTCGATAATCCTCAAAGTTTAAATCTTTATCTCTATGCGGGAAACAATCCGCTGATTCATATCGATGCCGATGGCCATTGTTGGCCACAATGGCTTTGCAACGCTGCTCGTAAAGCTGGTCAAGCCCTAAAGAATGGATTTACGCTGCATGGATTTGTTACAAATCAAACCCGTCAGGAGCGCACGGAGGCGCGACGACAGTGGCTTGAACAACATAATGTAGTAGTTGTTGTAAGTAATGGAGACACATTACCGAGGACGATTGATAATTGGCAGACAGCTGATGAACATACGATTGATCGGTTCTTCGAAAAAGCGCAGGACCCGGAAACTGGAATCGCAGCAACAGCAGCAGCAGCAGCATTGACGACCCCGGCGGCAACTCAGCTTGCGAAATCCCTCGGATTTAACCGTGTAAAAGTCGGTTGGGATACTCACGGTCAGGCTGTCTATGAAAAAGATGGGCGCTATATTTCGCCAGACAAAGACTCGCATTCAGGGGGTGTTTGGAAAGAGTTTGATCGCCAAGGTAATAGAACTGGTACACTTGATGCCATGCTGAACAGAATAGGAAAGTAGAATATGTCCTTCTCAATCAAGTTCACGAATGAGCCGCCGCTCTACCCTTTCGAGGATGTCAAGACTCCTGCTGCGTCAGGAGTTTTGATTATGGGAGATTCTAAGGAAGGATTTATTTCTAGCCTTTATCAATGGAGCAAGCAGCAATACGAGACGCAATGGAAACAGGCTGTCCGTATATTGCTTGAAGGGAATACCAAAGCGGCATTGATAATCGAGTATGCGAGCCCTGATGCAGCTTCACATCTTGAATGGTGGGCGATGTACCGAGAAGGAGAGACCGTTTATCTACAAAATCAACTTTTGTTTTATGGCCAGCTAGAGAAGCCGTTCTCTATTGAGAATCCATACGAGTCTCTTCGAGACCGTAAAACGACTAGCCAGGAAGGCCAACAGATTTCTGAATGGAGTGTCAGCATCCTCGATATTGAACAGTTCGCCTGTATGATCGGAGATTGATTTTCTGGTGGGAGACCACGAATCCTGATTATCCGCTTCCAGCAAGCAAGCCGTTCTCCGGGGCGGCTTTGCTGTCAGTGGCAGCGTTGAAATCCACGTCCCGGCCAGCAAAAGCCCGCGCTGCTTCGCATCGGTATTAGGGTGGACACGTCATGTATGAAAGCGCGCTCTGAGTCAAGCCTGTTTTTCGGCCTTTTTTGTTTGGCCTGGCTGTGGTTGATGGGTTGAGAGGCAACACCTTCTCATCCGCACGGGATGATCGTGTGGGGCGAGGAGGTTCGACGAGTCACGAAGGCAAAGTTTTTTCTTTAGCTGTGTTTTTTGTTTGTAACTGCGATGCAGCTCGGGAAAGCCTCCTTGGCGTGGTTTTCGTCCAGCTTCGCTCGTGCGAATCGGGTTCGTCCGCAAGCCATATATTCGCCCTGAGGTCGGGCATGAGCATTCTTTGAATCGGGCTTCGCATTCACCCCGAGACTTGCGTCCAGTCAGAAGTGTCTCGCGCTTGCCCGAACTTGGACGAAGGGTTGTGGAGCCGCGGCGGGCGGTAGGGTTCGCGCGTCACTTGCTTGCAGCATAGTTAGACTTCAACCGGTGCCTCCTCTCCGATCAGAGCACGGCGCAACCAGAGCGGTGGATCACCTCGGAGCATTTCCTGAAGGCGCACGATGACATCGGCGATCTCCCTCTGCTCATCCACCTTCACCGTGAATATCTTTGCCTCGTTCAACGCGAGCACGGAGTAGGCGTTCAACGTCTTATTGACAAAAAGCACTGATACGCCGGCGAGGCTTGCGGCTTTGGATAGAATCTCCTTTTCATCGATTGGTTCATCCTTTTTGTTGCCACCGCCGCAGCCGCCACCTCCGCCGGGACCGCCCTTGCCATTTCGGCCGAGCGTCCCTGATGGACCGGCCCCCTTCGGCGGGGCTAATTGATAGGTCATCGCATGACATTCTCTTGCACCGATCGTGCTGACTTCATAGACAACGATTTGGCGGGCTTGTTCAAAGCCGGAGTTGACCTGCAATCTGTCACCAGTGGCAAATGCTGCTTTCACCATCCTGTCATTGAGCACATCGCCCTCCTTCAGTGAATCAAAGTTTTTTCTGCTTCCCTCTCTGTACGCTTGGCTACTGATATTGTTCCCATCTAATAGCCTTGGACCGGAGAGCTGCTTCCCAATCGTTTGCAACGATTTCAAGCATATTAATCATTCCTTCATAGCCAAAATATGCACTATCTCGATAAAAAGTCCGGTTAGTCGGCTGCATGAGATCGAATGCGACTTTCGTGCCAATCTCCTCGGCCAGATACTTTTCCCAAGCCGACCCAAAGACCGCATCCAGATCGCCGGAGGCCAGCGCCTGCTTGACTTTGTAACCATCCACTCCAAATGCAACACGAGGCGAAATGCCGAGGCTACTCAATTCCGCATCGAGCACAGCCTTCGCCTGCTTGGAATTGGATCGAACTAAAAGCAGATCGGGAATCATCTCCAGCTCCTCGAAGAGCATACGCACCAGGCCGATGGTCATGGAAGCATCTGCGGAGACGGCTACCTTTGCGTTGCGATAACGCGGAATAATCATCAGACCTCGTCTGCGAAGCGTACCGGTAACCAGAGCCTCTCCGCTCTCAATCAACTGCTCGGCAACTGCGCTCGCATCGAAATATTCTCCTAAGGCTCGGAGCCAGTTCGATGTGTTTTTCAAGCCGATAGGTAGAGGCTGATCGCTAAGAATCGTGGGCACTTCGTGCTTCTCTTCCATTTCGCGCGCAAAGGTATACCCCATGTCGTGCGTGAGCATGATATTTGCAGAGGCTGCCGAAGCCAGCGAGATCTCTTCGATGGAGACACCACTGGGGAAAACGCAATGGGTCTCAACACCCATTGCAGACAGCACGCTCTTTGTCCACTTCAGGTCTGCCCACCAAGTCGGATTGAGGCTTGCCTGTGGAGCAATCAGGTTGACGGTTTTGGGAAGCTTGGGCCCATCCCAAGGTTCGACGAAGGTAAGAAGTGTGCTGAGTCCCAGATCCATCCCCGCATACAAGTCGCCGCGAAAGCCGCCAGAGTGGATAGGGATCAGCCGCGCACCGACTTTGGGTTGCAATGATCGGCAGAGACCTTCAATATCTTCGCCTATGATGTCGGCCGAGCAGGTGCCAATGACAAACATCACCTTGGTTTTGTAGGTGGCATCCGCCTTGAGAATCAAGTCGCGAAGTTTTTCACTCGCGCCCATGATAATGTCCGTCTCAAAGAGCCGGGTGCAGGCAACTTTGCGTTGCGTGAAGTCGGTCTCGTGATTGTCATATCCCAGCGCGACCGTGGATGCGCAGCCTTGCGGTGAGTGGAGAACAATGCTGATGTCGCGGATGCCAGCAATGATGTTACTGACGCCCTCAAGAGCGCAGCCGACAACCGGATCATGCGAATTGGTGCAATCCTGAAAGATCAGTTCATTGAGCATTGGCCCTTCCTTCTCTTTCCGGCGTACATAGTGCAGTCTGGCATATCCTGCGCTAGCTTCCCAGTGAGGGACTGAACAGAGACAAGCCCGGAGTTCTTGGGAAAGACAATTTGCTTGCTCATCTTGCTGCGCGGGCGGAAGGCATAATCCAAAGATGTCTTGATACACTTGGCCACCTTCAATGCACCTCGATAGCCGAATCGCGGCCGATTCAGAATTGCGTTCAGGTCCACAAGAGGAATACCGGGGAAGCTCAAAGACGAACCGAAGTAGACCGTCTCCATGGGGTTCAGACTGCCGAGGAACTCCAGAAGCTCGGCCTCTGTTTGTTGCATGGACTCATACTTGCCCAGGGCGAGTGTTCCCTTGGTGATGAGGATCTCCGGATCGAGGCCTGTTTCGAGCAGGTAGTCTATACTGGTTTCGCGTGCCTCGGCGCTCCAAGGATGGAAGTTATAGACAATAGCGCGCATATTGAAGTCGCGCTCTAACATATGAGCTATCGAGAGAGACTTAATGGCGTCATGGCCTTCAATGATGGCCGTCTTGCCTACCAAATGGCTCTTTACCCGCTCATACTCGTCCTTGATTCCCTCGTATTCGCGTAGCATGAGAGCCTCGGCTTCAGCGGTCTTATTTATATATTTGGCTGCCCCCAGAATCCATCGCTCGGTTGCCGCGATCCCATAAGGGAGAATCGTTGAGTTTAGCGGCGTTCCAAAGGCATCGCGCATTGCCGAGCCAATAGCGTAACCGAGATCAAGGCACAGTGCACAGTTCACCGCTGCGCTCGGGGCGCGCTGCAACTCTTCCAGCGAGCAGTTGCCGGCGATCACGGCATGGACCTTGCCGCCTATGCCCTCGATCAATCGCACTAGTTCTTTCACATCGGTATCAACTTCGGTCCGCTCGGGGCCCATCTTTGCGCCCACGATGTTCACAGAGCCGGCAAGTTCGGCTTTGCTCGCTTCAGTGGGTGCATCCATCAGCTTGGTAATCTCGCGGAAGACAAGATCAAAGCCGCTGCGATACTCCCCGGCGAAACCTTCGCAGTGAATTGCCATTACCTTTGCGCTTACTTCAGACTGGATTTTTGAAGCTACTGCATCGACGTTGTCCCCGATAATTCCGGTTGCACAACTGGTGGCGACAAAGATGATGGAGGGCTTGTATTTTGCATCGACTTCCAGGATTGCGGATTTCAATTCCCGCTCGCCGCCGTAGATAATCTCGCCCTGCTTCAAATTGGTACTGACAACCGGCTCGTAGGGGGCGGCGCTGTTTCTGCTGTTTGTCAGCTTATAGGCTTGCTTAACGCCAAAGGCGCATCCGCTCGGTCCATGCGTAAGCAGGATCGAATTGCGGATTCCACTCAGGATCTTCGATGCCGTCCAGAACTTGCACGGACGAGTATGGCTTCCCTGTAGCGATGTGGGAATCTTGCCTTCCTTTGCCAGACGATACAGCTCACTCAGTGAACCATGGAATACGACACTCTCGGCGATGCTTGGTGCAGTGACGGTCTCGGGATTCGGCATGGGCGTCTCCTGGTAGAGCTACGTGTGTACGACGCGCAACGCATACTTTCTTTCGATGCTTACGACGATGGCTTGAAGGCTCCTCGGGACGATCTCGCCTTTGTGGTAATATAGCCGGTGAGATGAACAAGACAGGACAGCCTGTAAGAGGCTGTCCTGCAAGTGCAATGTGCAGGCAATGAACTACCAGGTGTTGAGTAGCCATTCGCGGTCTTTCTTGAACTCCATCTGCGCGAACAGAGTGTTGGCAATGGTCTCCCCGAGCCACATGGCGCCTTTGTAGCCGATGACTGGGTTGCGGTAGATACCAGCGCGGTCAAAGGTCGGAAAGCCTACACGTACCATCGGAATCCCGGCATCGATGGCGATGTAGCGTCCTTTCGAGTGGCCCATAATCAGGTCCAGCTCGATTTCCTTGGACTTGATCCGCTTCTCCAGTTCCCAAAGATCCGCATTGCAGACGATCTGCATGTCATAGTCAACATTCTGTTGCAGATTGAGAATTCGTGGATCCTTGGCATAGCCGCCATTCTCGTCGCCCAGCAAAAGGAGCACAGGCTTCAGTTCGACTTCACGGCAGAATTCCGCAAGAGCAATCACGAGATCGGGATTGCCGTAGATTGCTACCTTTTTGTCGGCGAAGAACATATGAGCCAGATCGGCCAGCGCATCGAGAGCTACGCCACGTTCGCGAACCAGGGATTCCGGAATCGCCTTGCCGGTGATCTTCTTAATCTGTTGGAGCATGATATCGGTGTTCCGGATACCGATAGGTGTTGGCGTGAGCGTAGCCGGCACTTCAAACGTCTTCTCCAAATACTGCGCCGCGCTATATCCCTCATACCGGCTCAATGCGATCGACGCTGCCGCATTGGCTGAGCCTTCGATGTCCTCTACCGTGGTACTACCGTGAGTAAAGGAGTCCTTTGACGGCATCATCGGAGAATCAAACGACTCGATGTCAAGAAGAACAGTCGCATCGACTCCCATCTCTTTGAGATAATGCTTCAACTCGGTGATGTCGCCTGGATTTACCCAACCGGTGAAGACGTTGAGCTTTCCGTTGGGTTCGCTTTTTTTTGCGATGGTGGTCACCATCGACTGGATGGCTACGTTATATCCACTGACGGCGCTGCCGGTGTAACTTGGCGTGTGAACCGGCACCAGATGGACTACTCTGCCGGGATGATCTCTCTTTAGCATCCTCTGGAGCTTGCGAATGGCGCCTTCAATGTCGTCGCCGATCGTCTCCGTCGAGCAGGTCGTGATGATCGGAATCACACGCAGATCCGGATAGCGCTTGACAAGGCTGTCGACGCCGGCTTCAAGGCGCTTAATGCCGCCAAAGACGGCTGCTTCCTCATGCAGGGAGGAGGATGCGATGTCGAAGTTCTCCTTGAAGTGCTGCGCAAAGAGAAGACGCACAAACATACTGCATCCCTGACCGCCATGAACCAGAGGGATGCAGTCCTTCACCCCGATCCCGGCATATTGGGCGCCAGCGGGCTGGCAATTGAAAATTGGATTAATGATGCCGGACCGTTCTTTTTGAGTTACTGAGCATCCCATAAAATCCTCCTCGAGTGCCTTTGTACATAATGCAGGGTGCATTGATTATTTCTTAGTAAAGCGGTTGATGCAGCTCCCCATTCTTCGAATTCTTCACGGTGATCTCATGAATTCGCTTGATGGCGCCAGTAACAACGGCGAATAACTCTTCTTTGCCGAGATGCGTCAGCCAGGGAAACTCCGACTTGATTTCAGTAGCGAGATGATTCGCATTGGCAAAGTGCAATCGGTCCATCGGAGTTTGAAGCTTGGGCGCCCCCCCAGTGAGAAGAATGCCCACGAGAGTGAGAACACCATCGATGTTCTCCTCTCTGTCCGGGGCGCGTGAGACAAACTGCCACAAGCAGCGTTCCTGAATGAATGTAACAAGAGATTCAGCTTTTTCCGCCATTACAGCACCCCCTCCTTAATGTTTTGTCCGGCAAGTGCCCAGAGCGGCGAGTTGACTGCGTTGTAGAAATCTCTCGCCAGATTTACAAAGCCTTCGAATCCCATATAAGGTCCGTTGTGATAAGCGTGACCGTTTACGTAGGGGATATGGAGCTTCTTGACCAACTCACCAACACGCGGCCCAGTGAAAATGACGTCCGGCTTGACCATCTCAATAACTTCAAAAAACTCAAGTTCGTTGCCGTCGTCGATGTATACAGTACCCTCACGGCCACGGGCTATGACCTTTTCAAAGTCTTCCTGATGACCGAACTTCGAGGCCATTGCCACGACTTGCACGCCCAGATCGTCTTCTACGGCGCGCGTCCAATGCCATAGGCGGGGACCGCCTGTCCAGATGGCCATCTTCTTGCCCTTAAGGCGCTCCTTGTACCAATCGAGCTTGGCCTTCCACTTGTCTTCTTCATCTTCGATCAGCGCTTCAACCTTGTCCTGAATCCCGAAGAAGTCACCGACTTTGCGCAGCCCGGTGGCCATATAACTGAAGCCCCAGGAGTCAATGTCCAAGCGAGGAATACCGTATTTCTTCTTCAACTCGTTGGCGATATATCCTGCAGATCGGGCGCAGTTGACCACGTTCAGTTGAGCGCGGTGCATTCCGCGGCATTCGTCGTAAGTTGCGTTGCCGGTAAAGTGTGCAAGCACCTGGATGCCGAGCTTATGCCAGTACCTTTGCAGCACATCCGTATCGCCTTGAATGTTGTAATCCCCGATAAAGTTAATCGTGTAGGGGCTGGTAATCTTCGGTTCAACCTGACCCACTTTTTCATGGATCCATCCCATATTCAGCACGTGGTGACCCTTCGACTGACTGACACCGGCAAAGCCTGGGCACTCGACGACGAAAATGTCTACGTCGGGGCGCTCGGCTATGACTGCCTTTGCAACGGCCTTTGGGTCATCGCCAATCAGCGCTGTCGAGCATGTGGTGTAAACAAACATACGCTTGATGGTGGGCATCGCATCGAAGGCTTCAAGGATTGATTGCTTGAGCAGCTTTTCCGCTCCGAAGACAACATTCTTCTCTTTGACATTGGTTGACCAGGCATACTTGAGCTGGAAATTGTCGTTGTCGCTCGGGTAGCGCTTAGTGTGCCATGTGTCGTATGAGCAGCCAAACGGCCCATGGATCATCTGAATGGTATCTTTCAGTACACCGCCTATGACCAGCTTCGCGCCGCAGAATGCGCACCCGCGCTCGGAGAGAGTGCCTGGAATCGTGGCAGCATTGGAGACAGGAAGGAATTGCGTAGTATCCTCGCCTGCTTCCTTGATGTACACATGTTGCTCCCTCTCGGGAATCACTGTGTCGCAATCGAGTAACTTCATTGGCATAGTCTTGTCTCCGCGGTCGTAGCGTTGCTTGCGGCTACGATGGATCGACAGCGTGATGGATTGCGATGCCGCTTTCAGTCAACTGCGTGAGTTATGAAAGCGGCTCACAGGGCGGTTGTCAATTCATGATTCGTCAGACAAGCCAGCCGGCGAACATAGCATCAGTCTGGAATTCCATAGCTGACGACCATCTCTTCCAGCTCTGACATCGGCATGGGAGTTGGCACAACAAAATCCTTGTTCTCGATGATCTTGCGCGCCAACTCGGAGTATTCGCTGGCCTGATTGCAGGTTTCGTCGTACTCGATGACCGTCTTCTTGTTGAATTCAGCCTTCTGCACAATGTTGTCGCGAGGGACGAAGTGAATCATTTTTGTGCCAAGTCTCTTGGTGAACTCAGACATCAGATCCAGTTCGCCATCCACCTTGCGGCTGTTGCAGATGATTCCGCCGAGCCGGACACCGCTCTGATCGGCATACTTCAACAAGCCGCGAGCGATGTTATTGGCCGCATACATAGCCATCATTTCGCCGGAAGCGACAATATAGATCTCCTGGGCCTTGCCTTCGCGCATCGGCATCGCAAAGCCGCCGCAGACAACGTCACCCAAGACATCAAAGAAGGTAAAGTCGAGTTCTGGACTATAAGCTCCCAGTTCCTCCATCATATTGATGGCGGTAATCACACCGCGCCCGGCGCAGCCCACGCCCGGCTCTGGGCCGCCTGACTCGACACAACGAATGCCGGAGTAACCGGTCTTGACAACCTTTTCAACAGTCACATTCTCTTCGCCCACATCGCGAAGCATATCCATCACGGTATCCTGCGGCTTGCCGCCAAGAATCAAGCGGGTCGAATCGGCCTTCGGATCGCAGCCATGAATGAACACCTTCTGATTAAAACGATGCGCCATCGCACCCGCGGTGTTCTGTTGCGTCGTGGATTTACCGATTCCACCTTTACCGTAAAAAGCGATTTTCCTTGTCATGGTATCTCCTCCTTCGGAACTGGATTTGCTTCCTATCCGTCGTGCAGGGTTTCTGGCTTGTTGCTCCTGACCTGCGTTGATGGCGGCACTCCCGAATCCGGTAGGTGAAGTGCGCGTCGAAAGAAACTGAGCTTGCCTACGCTGTGGATAGTTGCACGAGGTTTGCCAAATAGGGAAGAGAACTACAAGAGTCCAAGATTGTTTTTCAACAATGGCCCTCCTGCGGTAGATAATCCTTGCGTTTTGAGAGGAATACTGACGAAAAAGATTTATAGAAGTATTCGTGAGTTGAAATTCACGGAGCTTGCTGGAGTTATATCTTGAGGACTTCTGGAAAAAACAAGTGCTGAAACCGTTCCAAGTTGTACGAGAAGCTGAACGAATGTGCAATTCCGTTCAGGATTTAACGAACAGGAACACGGCAGACCCCAATAATTTGTACAAAAATGTCACGTGCAGATCGAACCTGGGGAAGCTCATCTTATCAGTGCATGCACACTGGGTGTGATGGCGATATGGATTGTATTATCCACAGAGGAGCAAGCGACTATCGGAAATTGAAAGTGAGATCCTATCTGTCTTGCTCACACGCTACCGTGCGGCACTATTGTGCGGAGGCGTCGATTGCTGCTTCTTTTCGACAATTCGATAGTCTTTGTAACTGATTCCATATTTCTGCATCCGGAGGGTAAGTATTCTGCGTGTAAGGCCCAGTTCTCTGGCGGCTTCGGTCATATTGCCATCCTGGGTTTTCAGGGCATCCACAATCATCTCGTATTCGATAGCGCCTAGTCTTGCACTGAGACCACCCATTTGCACCGTTCCAGACAAGACAGGAGTCTGCAGGGAGGGGGGCAAATCGTAGCCATGGATTACGCCGCCCTCGGAGAGGATCGTCGCCCGCTCAATCACGTTCTCCAGCTCACGAACATTGCCCGGCCAGTGATAACTCATCAGCATATTCAGCGCAGGCGTCGAGATTCGCTTGACATCCTTTCCGCATTCCTTTGCATAACGAGCAACAAAGAAGTCCGCCAGGGCGATGACGTCGCTATCGCGGTCACGAAGAGGCGGAATGGTGATAGGAAATACATTCAGGCGGTAATAGAGGTCTTCGCGGAAGGCGCGGTCCTTCACCATCTCGGTAAGATCGCGATTCGTTGCTGC
Organism: Occallatibacter sp.; assembly: GCA_049587335.1. GTDB lineage: Bacteria > Acidobacteriota > Terriglobia > Terriglobales > Acidobacteriaceae > Telmatobacter. The sequence continues at coordinate 10,996 of JBAVDS010000055.1, forward strand.
GACAATTCGAATATCAACCTTGATAGGCTTGTTACTTCCCACTCTTTCAAGAGTCTTTTCCTGAAGCACACGCAACAGCTTTGCTTGTGCAGGTAACGGAAGGTCGCCTACTTCATCCAAAAAGATCGTTCCGCCATCCGCTTCTTCGAAGCGGCCCTTTCGGAAGTTGGTCGCGCCGGTAAACGATCCCTTTTCATGACCGAACAGTTCGCTCTCAACAAGGTTCTCGGGGATTGCTGCGCAATTGAACTGAATAAGTGGCGCTTCCTGACCGAGACCGGAATAGTGAATTGCGTTAGCTACCAATTCCTTTCCTACGCCGCTTTCGCCCAAAATCAGCACCGTGGTTTTCGTCTTAGCAACTTTTTCGATCAGGGCATAGACCTCATGCATTCCCTTACTGTTTCCAATAATGTTCGACGGACGGAACCTATCCTTGAGTGCGTTCTGAAGGCGCCGGTTCTCATTCATCAGAGATACTTTTTCGACGTTCTCAATAAGGTAGAGTTCAACTGCCTGGGCCATCATGGAAGCGACAATGCCCATTAATTCCGTATCCAGTTTAAGCAGTATATCGTTGTCATATATGCGTTCCGCGCTGATCGTTCCCAGTACCTTGTTACCGCGCTTGATGGGAACGCACAGGAACGAGAGATCGTTATCCTGTTCCGTACGCGTGCGCGTCACATTTAGAAAGTCTTTATCATCTCCAATCCGGGGAACGACTATCGCTTGTCCGGACTCCACGACTTTTCCGGTAATTCCTTCTCCGAATCGATAAATGCCGCGCGCTTCCTCTTCCTCGGTCAGGCCGAAGCTTTCGTGGATGTAGACCGTTCCAGCTTGTCGATCGCACAGGCTCACCGTACCTCGCACGACGCCCATGTATTTCTCCATGATTTGCAGCAGAATTTGAACGGTATGAGACAGGTCTGCGCTCTCCGCAATCACCTGGCTCATCTCATGCAAAGATGGCCATGCCTGGATGCGGCATTCGCCGGCAAGACAACTCCAGTCGTTTCCTATGATTTTCATTCTTTGTCCTCAACTCGACCCAACAGATTTATTCGATAGTCCAAACTTCGCTCTCGATGATTCCCTCGACGGAGACACTCCGACTTCCTGCGTACGTGCGCCTCTTCTTCGTTGTGTCTATTCCGATTTAGTTAGACCATTAGGTTAGTGAGGTCGCCTGCCAGTGCGATATTGAAGGCTCACGACAATTGCAGAGTTCTTAAGTTGACGACATCAGCAACGAGATACAAACTTGGCGATGCAATTCGATGAAAGCGGTTTCTGTTTCTGAAGAATTTGGAGGATGACGGAATGCGCTGAGCCGCATCGCCTGAAGGCCTTGCGCCTCAGCTAACGGCATGGCGCCGCAGCTCAACCAGATGAAAGCTACTTCATGGGTAGACATAGATAAATTTAGCACAAAAACAACAGGATCGTCAATGATTATGCGGTCTTTCTCAGTTTTATTAAGTGTTCCTTATGCCATCTTTATGCCCGTGATTGGGCGCTATAATGCAGCTGGCAGATCTGCCGTTGGTCACCTGGATCTGATTATCATTCCTCTGCTCCGCGTCGTTCAACGCAATCGTTTCAACAAAAAACCAATACGATGCCACCTTAGGACGCAAGTCCAAGCAAGGATACCTGATCGATGAACACTGGCTTGCATCTACCCTTGACCATGCTGTGAAATCGCCACAATTCTTCGTGCGAAGGCGGCACCTTGTTGGTCACGTAATGCTCACGAACATAGGAAAGAATTTCTTTGGCATCATCATGATCGAGCGTAATTCCGAGATTGTTGAACGCCCACTGCACTGTTGCAGCTCCTGAGTGCTTCCCGAGTACGATCTCGTTCGAGCGTCCGAAATCCGCAGGATCCAGAAATTGGTAATTCTTCGGGTCACGCAACAAGCCGCTCACGTGAATGCCCGATTCATGCGTAAAGATCGCGGAGCCGACCACAGCCTTATTCACCGCAATCGGCCGGCCTGACGCATTAGCCACCACTGTTGATAGCATCTTGAGATCACCAGGGACGATCCCCGTTTCCCTGCCTTCGAGCATTCGCATCGCCATCACAACTTCTTCAAGAGGCGCATTGCCAGCTCGCTCACCCAAGCCATTGACCGTGGTGCTTACATGTGTTGCGCCGCCACGGACAGCGGCCAGCGAATTTGCCGTAGCCAGGCCGAGATCATTATGCGCATGAATCTCCAACTCCATCCCTGTGGCCTGGCGCAAGATCTTGAACTTTTCCAACGTAACGAATGGATCCAACACGCCGAGTGTATCGGCAAAACGAAAACGGGTTGCGCCCGATCTTTCTGCAACCTCCAAAAGCTCAAGCAGGAAATCCATATCCGCACGCGAACTGTCCTCGCCGCCGAGAGAAACCGTAAGTCCGCTTTCGCGCGCGCTCTTGATGAGTCGCTCAGTCTGTTGCAGTACCCAGCCTCGGTCGCGTTGCAGTTTGCGTGTGATTTGCTGATCGGAGACGGAGATGGATAGATTGACCATAGACACGCGACACGCGAGTGCGGCCTGTAGATCGTCGTAGTGCATTCGGCACCACGCGATCAGTCTGGCCGGCAACCCAAGAGCGGCCACCGCGCGAATCTCATCCTGTTCACGCAGACCCATCGCCGGAATTCCAACCTCAATTTCTGGAACTCCAGAGGCTGCCAATGCGGATGCGATCTGCATACGCTCTTCCAACGTGAAGGCCACACCAGCCGTCTGTTCGCCATCGCGTAGTGTAGTGTCGTTGATGATGACTTGATTCAGTGCTTGAGCTTTCATACCGGCAACCTCAGTCATTCTGCTGGCTCATGCGATGCCTGATAGATCTCCGCTCCTTCTATCAGTCCTTCCAGGCTGGAAAGACGCGGATCGGCCTTCCGAGTGTTTCCGTCAGATGCCGGCGAATTCCACCCAGCGTCTGGCCGGCCATGTGGCATCCTGCACAGGCACCGCCCAGTTGAATGCGAGCGATGTCATTTTCGAAACTGAGCAACTTCAAGTCGCCGCCGTCGCTTTCGATCCCCGCTCGAATGGTTTCAAGGGCACCTTGAATTACATATAGTTCCCGCTCGTTGGTCTCCATATCTTTCCTTTCACGATTGACAGAGATGATTAAACTCAAGCGCAGCCGTCGGCCCCACCGCTGCACGAAGATCCACAGACGAACTTGGGCTTCACCATGAACATCAGATCAGCTCCTTTTGCGGTAGCTCCGAGCGCTTCACCGATGTCGCCTTCAACAATTGCAACGGTGATTCCATGATGAGCAAATATCTTTCTTGGAACTGCGCCGGCCCCGCTGACCAGGATGCCGCAGCAATCCCTGAGCTTGTCGATCATGCTCAGCCACCGCGCGGAGCCTCCTGCCTCGCTGACGATGTTGCGTATATCGACGAGTGTGGAGCGCTTTTCCGATGGTTTGTAGATCCTGACCTGCGTGGCTTCTCCGAGATGCTGGTTGATAAAGAGTCCATCCCGGCTCGCCACAGCCACGTATGGTCGATCCTGGGTAGGCACAAGACGTAACTGGGAAGAGAGCGTCATCGGTAGCACATTATCCGCACCTATGATCGGTGCGCTAACTGGGATCGCAGTTTCTTCTGAAAACTTCGCTGAAATCTGAAGTAACTCAATGTTCTTTTGCGAATTCTCCTCTCCAATCAGGCCCGTCGCGTCAGCTCGGCACCGCGAGCAGTGCGTCATCTGCGGCAAATAGTGCGCTGCCAGTGCGCGTGCCTGCTGGACCGACTTCTTGTCTGGTTCCTTGATGGCTCCAAACGGCGTATCCGCAGTGGGAAGCAGCGGCATGATGTTCAGAATCGTTGCGCCTAGCACGGAAACGGTCTGGGCTACTTGTTCGATGTGTGCGTCGTTGATACCCGGCGTATAGATGGTATTGATCTTTACAATTACGCCCTTTTCTGCGAGGGCACGGATCGATCTCCTTTGCCTATCCCAGAGCAACGCGGCGGCTTCAATGCCCTCATAACGCTGGCCATCCGCTACCATCCATTTGTAAAACTTTGCCCCAATCACGGGATCGACGGCATTGACCGTGACGGTGACGTGCGAGAGGCCGACCGCAGCTAATTCATCCACATAGGGAAACAGGTTCAGTCCGTTGGATGCCACACAGAGAAGCAGATGTGGATACCTGGCTTTGACCATCCGCAGCGTCTCAAGTGTCTCGCTGGCGCAGGCAAAGGGATCGCCTGGACCCGCGATGCCAACTACGCTCAGGTTCGATACCTTCTCCGTATACTTGCGCAGATACTCGATGGATTGGCCTGGAGTGAGGATTGCGCAGGTCACTCCCGGCCTGCTTTCGTTCACGCAACTGTACTTGCGATTGCAGTAATTGCACTGCATATTGCAGCGCGGGGCCACGGGAAGATGGATGCGCGCATGGGTGTGGCGCGCCTCCTGATTGAAACATGGATGAGTCCCCAGCTTGGGAGCGACATGTTCGGTCATGCCTGAAAGGACAGGGTTCATGTGACCTCCTTTGGGCTCCATGTTCTGATTTCCTGCATTGAAAAACTACTTTTGCTGCAAAGATCGAAACGAGAAAGGGAAAACCGCTGCTTGTGTTAAAGCAATTGCGGTTCCAATTCGTTCCAGAACTATTTATTCGTAATGCATTTCCTTATTTCATTGCGTTGTTCAAGTGGTGCGCAACGAGTGTTCGGAGAACTTGGCGTGGTAGAACGGACGCAAATCCAACAATATCTGAGTGTTATCTCTCGAACAATCTTGATCGCTTAAAAGCTGTACCGGTCGAAAGATTTCGCACATATTGAGCAGGCATAAGAGTCGCTGCGTCAGATAAGCAGGCGGCAAATGTACGTTCCCGTCTGTCGCATCCTGTTTCGTTCAAAAATGTTCCTTGCGGGAGGGCGCTGTGTTTATACTCAGAAAACCAGCTTCGCAGCCAACTGCATAAGTCTTGGCGCGGCGGAGCTAACCACATATCCGAACTCACTGTTGTCGGTGATATTCCCGTTGATCGCCTGAGGGCCGTAGAACTGAGCGTGATTGAAGACATTGAATCCCTCTGCGCGCAGGACAATAAAACGTGAATCCGACAGGCTAAGGCTCTTTTGCAAGCTCATGTCGTAGTTGTCGATTCCCGGGCCAGAAAAGAACCGTCTGCGCGCGTTCCCTGGGGCGCCCAGCACCGGTACGCTGAATAATGCCGTATTGAAGAAGGGCTTCCTGTTTCGAGGATTGTGATTCAATTGCAGCGCTCCCGCCTTGTAGCTTGGCTCGTCTACAGGAAGATTATTGATGCCGTTCGATTGCGTTCCCCACAATGATGTGTCCCCGAAGTTCGTCAGAGTCACGGGAAATCCCGAACTGAATCGTGTTATACCTGAGATATCCCAGCCTTTGCCCAAGCGGTTTGAAATGTTCAGAATAGGCATGAATGAAAGATGCGCCGTATAACTCACAACGAAATCCTGCCGCATATCGAACGAGGAGAGGCCACGACTCAGGCTCGGATTAATTGGGTTGACCTGATCGCCAAGATTCGATGCCTGATCGATTGACTTGCTGTATGTGTAGCTGGCAAAGATCTCCCCCCGTGCGCTCAAATTGCGTATGCTGGCCTTCAGCGAATTATAAGTCGAGTTCCCAATTCCACTTTGATTGCTGACGCTTCCGAAGGCGGGACCAAGAGGCCCGCGTGTGCCGTTAATCGTCGCTCCAGCAGCGCTGGTGTAGGTGGTGCTCTCGCCGAAGGGGCCGCATATTGGGCTATCCGCTGAAACCTCATTCGCCTGACTCAAACCAAGGCACGCAGCCGCGTTGCCCGGATTGGCTGCTTTGAGTACAAGAAGTCGATGAGCCTGATTGCCGGTATAAGTGAGGCTTACCAGTGTCTGACTCCTGATCTGGCGCTGCCAAGAAAGCATATATTCTTCCGTATATGCCGTCTTATTGCCAGGGGAATAGCCGGGAATTGCGCTAATCGGCTCGAATTGCGACCAATCAACATTTGAATCGGGATTGTTCTTGCTCACATTAAGCGGGGCGAGTGTGGCGGGGAACCGCTGTCCCTCCGAATGACCAGTCGCGGCATCCATGAATGGGGTAGTAAATAGCGGAGGGGCTGGGCTTGTGTAGGTATATCCATACGGAGCGTTGTCGCTAATCAATCCCAGGCTTTCACCAGGAACGCCCGTATAAAAGATCCCAAATCCAGCACGGATGCTGGTTGTTCCTGGCACGCCAAAAATATCTCTCAGCAGAGGATTCTTCCCAGGCGATGGCGAGTATGCCAATCCGATGCGAGGAGCGAAATTATGGTTCTGCGCTGGCGCGAGAGTACGCGGTATCCCTGGATCGCCAGGGAATACAATTCCCACCGGCGCGGTAGGAAAGACAACCGACTGCTCACCAGCTACTAGCGTCATGCTGTTGTTGTACTTCTCCCACCACGGTTCAATTCTGTCCCAGCGAAGACCCGCATTCAGCGTAAGATTGGATAACATTCGCCAACTATCCTGTGCATAGGCCCCCCAATAGGTCTCTCGCTCATAAAATGGCCGCAGGCCGTTCTGGTTGTATTGGCTGGCGATGCCCAGCAGAAAATCCGCGAAATCCACGCCTGTCTCAGTTCCGTAGAATTGGAAGCTGCCATTAAGCTGCGCATAAGGAAGAGTATTGATCTGGTCGTAGTCGGTGTGTATGCCAAACTGGTAGGTGTGCGTCTTCCACACCCTTGAGAAGTCCTCGGTAGCCTCGTAAGTGTTGTTAATCTGTCGATATTGGTTCGGATCACTGCCGATGGTATAGTTGTTAAACACTATATTTTCGATTCCTTGACGATCAGATTGACCTGCTACGATACCCAGCGATCCAGCTCCTGTGTCAAATTTCTGTGAAGCCAGACTTATGCCCATGCCGCCAACCGGCTTGCCCAGATCGTTGGCGACTCTTGTGTAGCTGATGTGAAATTGATTGAAGGCAGTAATCCCAATCGCCTTGTCGTGCCCAAGGACAACGAGTTGCGAACGTCCCAATGACAAAGCATTGAACCCCGGTACGTTTGCTCCGCCTTGCGCGGTTGGGTAGGGGTTATCCAGAATATAGTTATCGAGGAAATAATAGCCACTCAATCTTCCCCAACGTGTTTCAGCATCCACGCGCATGGCGCCTTTGTTGTCATGCAATTGCTGATTGTACGATGAGGTCGAATACTCACTGTCGGAAACGTTTGGCTTGGGAATATATTTCAGAAGAGCCTTTGCCGGGGCCGACCAGGCACTCTGCGGAAAAGTAGCATTAGGAAAGACGCATTCAGTCGACGATGTGCAATCGTGCGAATAGGTCCCAAGTGTCGATGTGTTATTGATTGTTGCGATATAATTCTGTCCACTGGAAAAATAATATGGCCACGATCCGCCCTGCAGAATTGGGTTCGTTGCCAACCCAAGGCGATTCTGCAGCAGATTAGCCAAGTAAGATCCACTTACCGTTGTTGGAATCGTTACAGGTTGGCCATTGAAACTCGTCTTCGTCGTAAAAGACGTAACTTGATCCTGCAGGTCACCGCCACGGTCTGCCAGCGTCGGCACGGGAATCTGAGGTGTATCGATTCCTTGAACTTGCCGCGTTCCCTGATAGTCGGCATAATAGAACACCCTGTCGCGCACAATAGGTCCGCCTAGCGTTGCACCAAACTGATTCTGCTCGAAGGTACTGCGTTCTTGAGAAAAATAGTTTTTTGCGTCGAGGTCCGTATTGCGGAAGAACTCAAATACATCGCCATGCATCGTGTTGCTTCCGGACTTAGTAACTACGTTTACCTGTCCTCCGCTGTACCGGCCATATTCGGCATTTAGATTGCTTACCAAAATCCGAAACTCTGCGATCGATTCAAGATTGGGAATGATAGCGGCCGTCAAGCTTCCGTTTTCTTCAGCATTTGCTCCGTTCACGATGTATCCGTTGGCGGATTCGCGTTGGCCATTGATTGACAGATCCCCGGGGTTCAGGTCGCCAGAAGGTGAAAACACGCTCTGACCGAGGCCTTGCACTGTCGAGGATGTCATCGTTGTCGTTGGCGCCACACCGGCCTGCAGGGCCAGCAAGTCAGAGTAACTGCGTCCATTCAACGGCAAAGAATCGACTGTGGAATGAATTAACACCTCTCCCATCTGTGTACTTGCGGTGTCCAGGGCTGTGCTTGCCCCTTCGACGGTAACGGTTTCCTGGTTCTGGCCAACTTCAAGAGCAACATCGACACGAACGTTGCTCGTGACATTGATAGCGATGGTCGAGCGGCGATAGGTGCGAAATTCAGATGCAACGATTTCCAGTTCATACGTACCTACCGGTATGCTGGCAAAGTAGTACGAGCCAGCGTTATTCGTTGCTGTTTTCAGAGATACGCCTGTGTTGGGATTAGTCAGAGTCACAGTGGCGTCTGCAATCAACGCACCGCTAGAGTCTCTGACCTGCCCGGATAGACTGCCGCCAATGTCATTCGCTAATGCCCTGGATGAGAACAATAATGCAAAGACACACAAACGACTGAAGCTTCTGAGAATGCAAATTGTATGGACTCTGTTCTTGCTCTCAAAGCGTCGCATTTTGTTACTCCTCCAAAATGGCAAAGCTTTCCCGTACCCGTTTTAGTGGATAACAGTTATGAGACTAGACTTGTTACGCTACTCCGTCTTCTTGGCTGCACGACACAAATCGAGCAAGATCTTCTACAGCCTCGCCTGTTAACCGCATATTGCGCCATTGGTCGACAAATCGTGCTCCCAGAGAGCCGTAGAACTCGATCGCTGGCAGGTTCCAATCCAAGACTTCCCACTGCAATCTCCGGCTGCCCAATTCCACGGCAATTGCGGCTGCATATGCCAATAGTTCTTTGCCTATACCAAGTCCGCGCAGTTCCGGCACTACATAGAGATCTTCGATGTGGAGCGCCAATTGTCCGTCAAAGGTTGAATAGTTGTACAGGTAGATGGCAAAGCCTGCTGGCTTTCCATTTCGTTCGGCAAGCAAGCAATGAAAGAGCGGGCACTCACCAAAACCATCGCGCTCGATGCCTGCCTCAGTTGTATGTACTTCCTCTGGAGGAACGTGCTCATACTCCGCCAACGCCCGAACAAAGGCAAAGATCTGCGGCACGTCCGCTTTGGTCGCCTTTCGAATCTTTGTCATCATGACTCCATTTCTCAGCACCGGTTTGTTTGCGTTGTACTGCTCATCGAGTGACCCAACATGATTGCCGAGTCGCTTGGTACTTGTGTTTCGGTCCATTTGTATTGCAGATTCACCCTGGTCACCCGCGATGCGAGCGGATGACCAGGGTGAAAGGTGCAATGGAAATCGTGTATCGAAATACTCTTTTGAGGAATCTGGCTTTAACGCCAACTCCTCAAATAGCCTGTCGCTCTAGGCAATCAAACAAGAAACTGCGCCAATCAAGGCTCCCATTGCATAGGGCGCTGTGACTTTCCACCGCACAGACAAAGTCAGATTCTTTACGGAATGCTCAATTATTGCTGTCGATACTGCGACCAGAATCATTCCCGACATCAAGGCCATTAAAGGCTGCTGAAGGCCATTTGGGAAATGCACGAGCGCACCCAGCGGAATCATTAAACCAACTGCAGCCGCGAGTGTGAAGCGTGTCTTCTCCTTGACTCCTTCAAGCATTGCGAAAGTTGCCATGCCTTCCGGAAGCTTGTGCAAAAGGGCTCCAACAACAAGCAGAAACGAAATAGGCCCAGTCATTGTTGCAAATAGTATTCCCTCGCCAAGATTGTGCAGGGCCATTCCCGCAACAGCGACAGATCCGCTGCCGTTCGTAAATGTATTTCGTGATCGTTGCTTTCCAGAGCGCCACACTGCGAACATGACGAGGGCGCCTAGTGCGAAGAGCAAATAGCCCGTCGGGTAGTGTTCAGTAGCATCGGGAAGAAGATCGAAAAGAACAATCGCGAATGCAAAGCCGAAGCCGAAACTGGTCATCAGCATTCGCAATCCAGCATTCTTCGTTTTGAAAAACCAGTACGCTCCGGCCGCTTCTGCAACGGCAAGGATCATTGTTCCTGCAAAATTCAGACTAGTCATATCAATTCTCCCGACGTGGATTGGTTGGAACTGTCGCGCCCCGATTCTTGTCATGCTTTCACTCTCTCAATGCACGAGCATTGCCAAGTCGCGGTCAATCTGGAGATCAATTGTGAATTGAGATCGACTGGGACACAAAGTTTGCGGGTTAAACTTATGAACGACTGTGCTTTATTCTTCCGTTTACTTCTTTTCGATTTCTCCCATTATGCTGAGCATAAGTTGCTGACGGGGTGACTTTGCGTTCAGTGGTACCGCAACTGCGCATCAGAAGTGTTCCGAATGGTGCGATTTTGTCCTGCTCGGCGCATATTCGTGCATCGGCTGACAATTTTAATCAGGAATTCTCAGCCAATTGCAGGATGAACAAGATTGTGTTGCGTACGTTTCTGCACACTTTTGTGATGTGAACGTTCCTGTTAGAACATTGAGCAGGGATGTTCTTTGTCGACTTCCAATAGTAATACGCGCACAAATTTACGCGGTAAAAACTTTGCGTAATATCGATAAATACATTGGAATCGCTGCAACCCATCTTCTTTCATAGAGGAGATTGTTGATGCACAGTCGCCAAAAATACCTTTGGCATTCTTCGTGCAATGAACAGAGTGAATACAAATCAGACAGTCCATTGCAGCACCCACGGAGAGCTTCGACGACAGGAAGTGCTCATGGGAGTTGCACACAAGAAAAACCGGCGAGGAGCTGGTTCCCAACAGTGTTTGCTGACCAAAATCTCAAAGAAAAGGAAAGACTCCATGAAAATGATCAGAGCGATATTACGCCCAGAAACAGCCGAAGGTGTTGCAGAAGCACTTGCAGACGCTGGGTTTGTCTCCATGACACAAGCTCATGTTTTTGGTCGAGGCAAGCAGAAGGGCATTACTGTCGGGACGATTCGCTACGAAGAACTTCCCAAGACATTGATCCTGATGGTCGTCGAAGACAAGAGTGTCGACGATGTTATCGACATCATCAAGGACAGAGCATACACGGGAAATTTCGGCGACGGCAAAGTCTTCGTCAGCCCCGTCGATGTCGCATACACCGTCCGCACCGGCGCGAAGGGGCTTTAGGAGGGAACCATGAAGGAAATCATTGCCATTATTCGACCCAAAAAAGTCGGACCAACGCGAAATGCACTCGAACAATTGGGGTTCCCAAGCATGACTGCTACCGCGGTAACTGGCCGTGGACTACAGCGTGGAATCGCAGGCGAGGTCAACATGGACTGTCCTCCAGAGCTTCTCGCGGCTAACAAACCGGGCGGGATGAAGTACATTCCCAAGAGGCTCCTGTCCATTGTGGTTCAGAACTCCGATGTGGACGCGGTTGTTAAGACGATTATTGAAGTGAATCAAACTGCCCAGATCGGTGACGGGAAGATCTTCATCTGTCCACTTGAAACCGCAGTGCGAGTGCGAACCGACGAGCGCGGCGACGACGCCGTTTTGTAAAGCAAAAGCGGGCTATGCCGCATTAGTTTGGAGGATGGTGGAAGGCCCAATATCCTGAGTCAAGGTATTGGGCTGACGAAACCGTTGTGAAAGATCGTGTTGCGCAACGTGAGCATCGGGCAACAGGTCTCCAGGATATTGCGAACACGCTTAGAACTTATCCGTGAATAGCGATGATCTGCTGGAGACAGACCATCGCTATTCACGGATAAGTTTTAAATCTCAAATTTAGGTAAGTGCCGTTTGACGGACTTGGCGATGGCGTTTTGCCTTGGGATGGATCGATAATCGCCCGTGGTTTGCCGTTGTCCAGTCCCCTCTAGCAACGCGATGCTTCATACTAGTGAACCTATTTATTATGGTGAAGTTGTTCTACGGCAACGCAGTTGCCGCAGATGCCAAGCGGTATTCTGGATCTGTCAGCACTGTGACCACGGACAGCGTTATTACAGCGCTTTCTGCCGCGTCCTGGCACGCAGGCAGAGTCACCGGAGCCGTATTTGCGTTCAAACGCTACTTGACGGCGTGGCGGAAGGAATCGGACGAACAGCGTCCGCCCCTTCTTTGCTGTGTGCGGTGCGGACGGCGCGGATATTTCGTCGATCCGTTTCCCAAAACTCCACGCTTTTAGGATGTCGCGATGATCAGCGCAGAGCCCTGTGTGCAGATTCGTCAACTGGCGCAGGCCGAAGCTGTAGATCGCGTCCGGCGCAGACTGGAGAGACGATTGCGTGTCTCCAGCATCAAAAGCTTAAAGCTCATGGCCAATTCCGAATGGAACTGACCCACCAAGATCGAGCGCGACATCATCAAACGCGCCCTCACACTGGACTTCCTCAATGAGGTCCGCAATCTGGTTCTGGTGGGACAAAACGGGTTGGGCAAAACCATGATTGCACAAAATATCTACCACTCCGCCGCTGTAGCCGATCCGCTCCCTGGCATAATTTCTGCCCGCCATCGAGGAACTGCTGGCCGATTCGTTGCGAAAAACTACCTCGACTACCTGCGAATCAAACTCGACTGCATTCTCAACAGCAAAGACGAGGAGAACGACCGAACCTTGGCGGATGTTCAAAAAAACTACGTTTTCTGAGGATTGCTAACAAGCACTTTGAGTAGCAGGATCAGCTCGCCTATAAATCACTCAGGAACCACTCAGGCGTAACGAGCTACCAGCTATTTTAAATAGCAATGCGTCATGCTAACATCATCAAAGACTTGCTTGGTAATATGGCGAACGGAGCGCCTTATCGACATAATCTACCCGAGCCAAGACCTCTCATGGTATTATTTTTCTGCTGATTCTCTCGTTAGATGTTACAGCCGATGATTGCCATCGGCTGTAACATGGCTTTGCCGAATACAATGTTTAACTCATGCCGTTGATGAAGTCTTTGAAGGGATACCGGTGAACAATGCTTTTGAGAATGTCCTGACGGCCTGCCTGGAAGAACAGCAGGATGTCATCATTTACTTTTGCGGCGCACAATTGCAAGGGGTGGTAAGCCGCCTGGATGAATACTCGGTCGAACTGCGGCAAGGGGAATGCCGCAGCGTGATCCGCCTGGCCAGTATCGATGCGGTAAGCAAGGAGTAGCGATGCCAGAGAACTTGCAGGGGATAGCCGAACTGGTTCGCAGCGTTCTTGCCCAACCCAACAGTGAATCGGCAATCCAGAAACAGATGATCCAACTCGCCCGGCAAAATCTGCATGAGCCGGAGATGTTGAGCGTTCTGGTAACGTCGCTTGCCAAGATTCGCGACACCGAAACGCAGCACCTACTGCTGGACGTTCTGATGCAGTTGGACACCTCTCGCTTTCGCGATCTCGCGGGATTCTATAGCGCCCTGATAGAATTCTTTCGCGAGGAGAAGGAGAGACGGGTTCGCGCGGCATTGCTGGAACGTGTTGGCAGGGCGCTCCAACAAGATTCCCGTCTGGCGCCATTTTTCATAGAGCTGATCGCGCAGCCAGATCTAAACGACGAGGAACTGAGAGTAGCAACGAAGGCGCTGGCCACTTTGCCGTCGATCTCTGAAGAGACGGCAGTGCTGGTGCTGAAGCAGGCAGAACATGCAGCCATGCCAGTGCAGGAACGAGCGCTCGCGCTGACCGAGGGGTGCCAAAACTGGGGCGAGGCGGTACTGCAAGCGGTCCGGCCTTATCTGAATACGCAAGTCGATCGGGGGCTTCGCCTGCGCGTCCTCGATCACCTTCGCAGCGCCAGGGTTCTGTCTGCCGACTATGCGCCTCTACTGACTGATATTCTGCGCAACGATCCGGCTGCGGAGATGCGCAAGCGAGCGCTGACACTGATGGTCACGCTCAAGGATTGGAGCGCGCCCTTGCTGGCGCAACTGTTCTGGACTGCGTTGCACGATTCAGACGCCGAGGTTCGTGCCCAGGCCGTGCGTCTGCAAAAGGAGTCTCCAGAACTGACCGACCAGCAGATGCAGGAACTGGCCGCGCAACTTCCACTCGAAGATTCGGAGAGCGTGCGCGGAGAAATCCTGCGGCTATTGAGGCTGCGGCTCTCGCAGCCCGATGTACGCGCTTCGCTTCTACAGGCTTACAGTGCCAATCCTTCGGCGTACAAAGACGAGGAGTTCAATCTTCTTGTCGATTTGCTGGCGCCGTATGCGGGCCGTGACCTGGCCACGCAGGAAGCACTGCTGCAATCCTGGCCGACTTTGCGTCGCGTCGAGCAGCGGCAGAAGCTGCTGGAAAGCGTTCTTCCCAAACTCCGGCCAGACGTAAACACATCTTGGATTGCCAAACTGTTTACGCAGGAAAGAAACGAAAAGGTGCGGGAGGTACTCTTTGACCGCATCAAGGGTTTGTCGGTGGCGAGAAATCCGGAGCTGGTGCAGGTGTTTTGCGCAGAGTTACTGGAGCCGTCTTCCGCGTTTCGCCTGCACTGTGCGCAGGCATTGGCACCGTCAGCCGAGCTTTGTCCAGAGATAGTGCCAGCCTTGGAAGATGTTCTGCTCTACGACCAGGAACGCGAGTTGGTGCGGATCTGTCTCGATGGGTATTTGCAACCGAAAGTGGCCAGAAAATTCGACGTTCTACTCAGCGTGATTGGCAACGAAATCCTGGACATCGCTTCCCGCAAGAAGTGCCTGGAGCAATGCACTATAGATGGACTAAGTGCGGAGCAGAGCCAAGCGCTGGCTGAGGCGCTTTCCTCGCTGAAATCTAGTTCTTTACGGATGCCTCAATGAGCGAGTTGTTTAGTCAGATACGCGACCGCCGTCAATTGAGTGTGGAGCAGGCATCGGCAATGCTTGCGCTCGTCGCACTTACTGACACAGCGAGCAAGCAGGGCTTGCTGTCGTCCGCGGCCCGATCTCTCAATGAGCCTGCAATCGCAGGCAAATGGATTGAAGTTGCCCTCGCCGAATCGGATACGCGTTTGCGGGGTAGTATGCTGCTGCAACTGGGACGACTGGATTATCGCCAGATTCCGGAAGCTGCGTCCTACCTTGACTTGCTGATATGGGGACTTACGCAGGACGATCTGCGGCTGGCCGCGATGAAGACGCTAGGAGGTCTAGCGGCGACCCACCCGGAGGTGATGGAACTGCTGCTGCGCACTTATTCACAGCAGCGCACGGCCAGCGCGCAGCGACAGATTCTAATTGCACTGCTGCAATTCGATACTCCTACTCCAGCGTTGGCCGAGTTTTTTCAGTCAGTCCTTGCTCGGGTGGACGCCGATCTCAAGCTACAGATTGTGCGGAAGCTGCTGCACATAGACGCCCTATCGGTGGAGACCATAGACTCCTGGCTGCAAGGCGCGGAGCCTTCAGATCTGAAGCTGCTTCTTCTGTCGTATGCGGTGGACCGTTCGCTGCCCGTGGAAAGCGGCGCACTGCACGTTTTGGCGCAGCAAGACCATGTTGAGTGCCGCCTCGCTGCGATACGCGCGCTGGCTGCGCAGACGGTGAAGTCGGTCGATGTGGTTCGCGGGCTGCTGAAATCGGCACAGAAAGATGCGAGCACGGAGGTGCGTGCCGCCTGTCTGCTATGTTTTCGCCACTCTCTCGATCTGACTCCCGAGGCGCAAGTAGCACTTCTGGAAGAACTCAGCACGGAGACGTCACGGCCTACGGTTCTGATGATTCTCGATCTGTTGACGCCTTATCTTGGCCAGTCGGCTGTTATTCGCGACAAACTACTGGCATGGCTACAGGAAAACCCGCATGTGGAGATTGCAGAGGTTATCTACGAGCGGCTGGGTCGACTAGCAGCCTGGGACCAGCAACTATTCGAAAAGTTGGCGCAAGCCTACGAGGAATCTAAAAATGATCGTATCCGCGGCGTCATTTTACGGACGCTGTCGCTCGGTCAGCAGCCCGACGAAAAGCTGCTTCGCTTCTACGTCGAGGCATTGCATGCTCCTTCCACAGAACTGAAAACCTGGGGTGCGCGCGGCCTGCTCATGCTTCCTCTGACTCAGGAAAATGCAACGGCGATTGCAGCCGGAGCCGATCTTCTTCTGGATCCGTTGCTCGACGTGCAGCTGCTCCACTCGATTGCACGCAAGGTTGGGCGTATCGTCGAAATGACTCCGGAGACGCTCTCGCGACTGAAACAGGTAGTGGAGCAGAGTCAGCAAGGCGCTCTGAAGGCTATTTGCCAGGAGGCTATTGAGCGCGCCCAGCAGCGGACGGAGCTGAGCGCCGAGTCAGTCGACTTTGAACATTGGTTTCACCAAGTGGAAGTTGACCACGCCGTGGATGGAATCTTCCCCGCGATCTACAGCCTCTATGACCAGTCGCCGGAGATGAGCCGCCGAATCATGAAAGTCGCGCTACTCAATCCAGCCTGTTCTGACAGTATGTATAGCTGCGGCGTTTGCGATGCACATATTGTTCAGTTTCTGATGAGCCGTAATGCGTTGGACCAGGATATAAACCGTTATTGCGTCGATTTTCTGCTCCACAAGGGAGAAAGCTACGGCAACCCGAATCTCTTTCTGGCAGCCCTGCGAATGAGTCCATCGTTTTTCCCGGAGTTGCAGCCGTCACTTTGGCTCTTGTTTCAGACCAAGCGCAATGTAGCCCAGTGCAACCAGGTTTTGCTGCGCCAGATTCTCGTGGAGGTTCATGGCAACGAGGAGGCAGCCGGAGCTGCGTTTGCGGAGCACCTCAATCAGCAGAACTCGGTTATTGGAGCCGCGCCCTATCTTCATTTCCTGCTCAACAATCTTTTATGGCCGCCGTCGCGTAACTTGCTGAAACAGACGCTGGAGAAACCGGCGATTCTGGACGATGAGGTTCGCAAGCAGATACAAACTGCATTGCGCCCATTTGGCGATGCCAAGGTGGAAAAATCTCCCTTACCGGGGTTAGCGGATGACTGATCAGGTTCAAATCCAGGCCATTCTCGCAGCGCTATTGTCGAACGAGCGCACATCCGAAGAACGACTGAAGTCTCTGGAGTCGTTGCAGGATTTCCTCAAGGATGAACCAGTCGCGCTGGCTCTGGGTGCGGCTGCGCGCGAGGAACGCGATGGCAGAGTACGTCGTGCGATGGTGCAGGCGCTACTGGCGGTCGACATCACCCGCTTTGTAGACAAAGAAGTGTACCTCGATCATGTCTTCCACTTTGCTGAGACTGAACCGGAGAGTGAGCTGCGCCGCCTTGCCGTGCAGCGTCTGGCGGGGCTGGTATCTGCGGATGAGCGCATTCAGGATCTGCTGGTGGAGACTCTGGTTTACGAACTGAATGAAGATATTCAGTCGGATTGCCTGCAGGCTATCGAGAGATGCCCGCGCAAGAGCGCCGCTACGGTTGAATCGCTGATCGATTTCGCGCGGTACGCGCCCCAGTCGTTACGTCCCGCGCTGCTGAAGATCTACGCGCAATTCGAGAAAGCCGATGCCGAGCGAGGTCTGCTGGCGCTGCTCAATCCGCTGGAGGAGGAGAAACTTCGCGGTGAGATTCTGCTACGACTATCCGAACTGCCTTCTCTCTCCACGCAGGTTGCAAATTATTTATCCAGCTATTTCGAGCAGGAGTCAAAAGCGGAACTTCAGCAACTCGTAGTTCGCATCCTAGCGAATGCCATCAAGGTTGATCCCGCCGTACTGCAAGGCATTCTTGATCGGGTGCGAAATTCTCAGGATCAGGTAGGACTGCTGAACGCCTTCCGCGATCGCCTATTCACCTTTCCGGCTTTCATTGAAGGCTTGCAACGCCTGTATTCCGAATCTACCTCGACTCAGCTCAAGCTTGAGTTATTGCGCCAGCTCGATCAGACTGAATCCGTCGCGGTATTCACCGGAGCGCTCTCTGATTCCAGCCCCTGGGTTCGCTCGGCAGCAATCGCCTGGTGCAAACGTTATTTGCCTACATACCCGGAGGTGATTGCGACGTCTGTGGCAGCGCGTATTGCTGAGGAGCCTTTGGTGGAATTGCGAGGGGGTCTGATCGATTTGCTACAGGCGCCAGGACACAAGCCCTTGGCCGTAGAACAGTTTCTCCTAAGGTGGATCTCGTGCGAACCGAATCCCGTGCTTGCCGAGAAGTTGGCGGTAACGCTGTCCTCTGTGACCATTACGGACGACAATCGCCAAGATATTTTGAACGCCTATTTACGAGTATTGCGGGAACCTTTCTACAGCAGCGCCGTAAAGGATGCGGTGAGCGAGCGGCTGAAGTCCTTCGCTTTTCAAAATTGTCCTGAACTTAAAACTTGCCTGCAGGAATTGCTTTTGCGGGCGACGGATTTGCTTGAGGTCGAACAGTTGTACGACTCGCTTCGCACCCTGGAGCCGGATGCGGGGAAACTCGTGGATTTGATCCGCGTCTTGCTGCTGCGCTTTATCGGCAGTTGGGCACAAGACCCGATGACCTCCTGGCTTCGCGATCTCAAGGCAATAGCTTCATCGAACGAGGAAATTCGGCGGCAGATTCCTTATTTTTCCAGGTTGACCGGCGCGAGCTGGATTCTGGAAGCAGGCGATGTCGCAGATCAGAAGGCCAACTTTCTGGGTGCCATTCTTGAGGAGTTGCGCAGAGACAATTCGCAGGCCGCCAAGAGTCTTTTGGAGGATGCCTTTCAACAGCGGAAACTACGTCGCAGTGACCTCATCGCGCTTTTTCGCCGCCAGTTGAACGCCCACGACCAGTATCCGTTGCTGGACGACGTCATTCGCATCATGACGGAAACCAAGGTGAGTTCATCAGAGATTCTCAACGATTCTTTCCGTTTTCTTTCTTGCTTTCCGCAAAGCAATGCCAGCTATTCTGTCAGGAGTTATCTGGAGCAGGTTGGCGCATTCGATTCCTCCTACATGGTTCGTATCCGGCAATCGATTACTCGGGAGAACTTCCGCAGCTATTGCCTGAACTGCACTGATCCGCACGATGAGAACTCAGTGCCGCCCACGTGGGACGATTCCAGCCGCTGGCGACTACTATATCGGGAGTGGCTGCTGGCCGATTTATTCTTCGCACTCGATCCTGAAGAAAGTCTGTGGGAGCTCCTGGCGGAGCCGCTGGATGAAAAAGTGCCCGTGCTGGAATCACTCCATTACCTGCTGCTCCACCGGATGTTCGTCAAGAAGAAGGTGGGCGAGGCAAAACTGGAGGCGATCGGCAAATTGATGGAAAGCAGTCGGCAGCTTCCAAGCTACGCCTTGCTCTACGACCGCGCAGTCTATGCCTATAGCAGCAACTGGCTCCTGTATCTCGAAGGTATGCGAAAAAAATCCGTTCCCGAAAATCTTTCACTTTATGCGGCAGATGCGTTTGCCGAACAATGCCGTCGTTGGGTCGCCTACCGCGATAAGAATCCTCGGGCTCTCCCTGTACCCTTGCCAGCTCTGAATATCCGTCGCCTGGAAGAAAGGTGGGGGGATAGCCCGGATGTGATCCAAAGCCTTTTCGATGCCTATGCCCTGTATCTGGAGGACGAGCGGCCAGACGCAGTCAAGGATCCACCACTGCTGACCTTCTCCGAACTCGGCGACCTTACCCGAATCAACCGTTTTCTGGTTTTAACCACGCCAAGTGATGCGATGTGGGAAGAACGATTCAAGCAGCTACTGGGGATTTCCAAGAAGAGAACATTTCTCAACCTTTCGAGTGTTTTGCAGGACGTGCCGGAATCGCAACTGCCTAAGCTGCTAGCTTTGATAGGATGATTCCATTGTCAAGTGGTATTGGATAGGGACGCGTTGCGTGACCACGAGTTTTTGTTTTCTCGTCTGTATTTGCTAATATCTTTCCATGTCCAGCAAGATGGCATTGATCGTGCTACAAAGCGTAGGGGGGCTGTCGATCCTAGTCTCACCGTTGGTCCTTATCTTTGCGCTGTGCTTTTGGGATGATCCGCACGCCCCAGAATATCCGCTCTACCTCATTGGGTCCTATCCATTTGCCGGGGTTGGCCTCTATTTATTCTCTTGGCTTGCCATCTCTCGCGGATACAAAGTGCTGGCCATTTCAATCTCTGCCATTCCCGCGCTAGTGACGATGATCGTGATTGGAGTTGTCGGAAAGATAGTATTCGTTGAACATAACAACGATATAGCCAACACAATAGAACAAGCGAAAAAGTTAAGTGAGGTACAGTCCGAAAGCCCGGTGTTGTGGGCCGTATGGTGTGAAGATAATTGTAGGCCTCCCATGCCGGTTGAACAAGTGCTTCAAACAATTGAGACTAATCCATCGCTGGTCAACACTACGCTCCCGGATTCCAAAGATATCCCGGAATGGTGGAGTCAAGGAACGCCCCTGGATATGACGGTGGATATGTTGCCGATCAAGCTGGATGGATCGCCTATCGGCGACGGTCGCCGCTTGCAGGACAGGATCAGAGTGGTACGCGCCCTGGTTGCCCACGGCGCGCATTTGTCAAGCAATGGGAACGATAATGACCTGGTAATACAATGGAAGCTGAAGATGGCGCTGAATGATAAGCCCAATAACACGGCGAGTGAAAATCCGCTGGTATGGAGAATCATTACTACGGACTGGGGCAAAGGTGGCGATTTCTCCCTAAACGACAGCGATAAACCGTTCCTAAGCAAAAGAACGCAGTTATATGGAACTCCTCTCAACGCTGCGATGCTCAGATCCAGAATGAATGGGTATGACGAAGTGGATTCCGATTTTTTTTATTACACGCCCTTCCGAGTGGGTGCGCGACTGTCCAAAGAAGAAGAGCGAGACCCCGCGGTCTCCGCCGTATTGAAACACATTGCCGCTAAGAATTCCAACATCCAATGGCCCTATGTTTCTTCTTCGCAGTAAGACCAGGAAAGATTGCTCTTACTCGTTCTATTTTTCCGCAAATCTCGCTGTCAATACCGTAGCTGTATAGGAAGGGCGCAGCTCCGAAGTTCAACCCGGCCGCTGCTGCTACGGCACCCCCAAAGCTAAAGCCTTTCGGGTTTGGCCTGATTGAGCGCCCCAGGCGCTCATCGGGGTGATACCGAGATCCTGCCGGCTAGCAGTCTCATCGAAAAATGCGATGTGATCAAGCGCATTCAGGTCGGCAAGTTTCTGAAGCCATCCGTAGTTGAAATAATCCTTATCAAATGCGATTGTGGGCAGTTTGATGATACCGCGCCCGCCTTTTAGAAAAATCCGCGTGTTCGGACCGTAATTAGGATTGGAAGTAAGGACGCCTTCAATCTCGCTCAGATCGGCAATACGTCGCAGCCGATGAAACGGCCCAATCAATGTACGGAGTTGGATGAAGTCAAAGGCAATTTAAATGGCACGCTGAAAATTCTTCCCTCCCATTGCAACTTCTGACCACAAATCGAAAAGTTCCCGGTCCGATGGGAACTTTCTTGTCGCATCCCCAGCTTAAAGTACATTGCCCACCTCACTTATTGCCATTCGAGCGTGGAATTTCAGAGTACGCCTGCATTGAATGTTGTGCTGTCTGCCATATCACTGCAAGTCTCCGTAGAACGCCGGTCTTCAAATCGTTCTACCAATTTGACATCAGCGTTCGCGTCATCCCATTCGCCATCCGTTAGCTTCTGAACTCGAACGCTACGATGTAATGCGTGGGCTGCACCGTGATTCTCCGCCAAAATGAGCCGGGCGTCTTCAGATTTCCGACGACGATCTCGGCCTCATCGGGTTAGTTGGGGCAGTTGGCGATCCGATACCATGCCGCGTGGAGTCTGCCGGAATGCAAACTGAGACAAACTTGTTCGTTTTCCTGGATTTCTCCGTAGAAATTGGAGGGAACTTCGATCTTGTTCGGATCCTTCACTGGTCCCCAGGGAGCCAGATCAAGATAGTACGAGGTAGACCGATCGCCGTTGGTAATGTGTTTTCCAAGGACCGGCACGATGTAAATGGAGGGTTTTGAGTTATCCGCCAGTACATTCGCTGCGACTGTCAGGCCATAGCCAAAAGGGACAGCAAAGATGAGCAAGACGATGAGCCTGCGAGCTATGTCGATATCTTTACGGGTGGTGGTAAAGAATGCCGCAATATAGGCGAGCGCAGCTATGGTCATTGCAGGAAACAGGGGTTGCAGCGATACGATATTGACCCCGATGGTCCAAAGTGCCAAACCAAGGCTGACCGGAAGCAACGGCAAAAGGATATCGGCGCGGGGCTCAGCCTTTCTCCTGCCTCCGCCATACACAAAGACCTGAGGAGAACGCATCACCAGAAAAAGCATAGCCAATGGGGTGAGCGCAAGAATCAGCGCGGAGGGCTTCTCGAATGTCACGGGGCCGAAATACAAAGCGATTGCAGCTATCGCGGAGACCGCGCAGACGAGATTGTTCCATAACCTGGCAGGTTTGATGGCGTTGAGCCGCTCCTCGGCCGTGGTGCCGAGATCCTCCTGACGGGCTATATCCGCCAGCACCTTATCGCGATCAACTGCGTCCAGGTCGGGAATCTGTTTGAACCAAGCGCGGAAGGCATCATCCTGGTCAAACATATCGCGGAGGTTCATAGCCCTTTGCTTCCCTTTCAGGCGCAACTGAACGTATGAGCCATAGCGTGAGTGGTAGGTGCGGAATCCCTCAATCTCTTTCAGATCAACGGATCGCTCCCGGAAAACATCGCGAATGGTAAGGCGCGTTCCTTCGAAAACCAGCCTAGAGCGCAGTGCAAGAACAATGAAGTAGAGGCTGATGACCAGGAAGAAGAGAGCCAATAAGATTCCTGTGGCCGGAGCATCCCCAGAAAATGCTATCTTCCCGAAGAACACTCCAAAGGCGGTAAATAATCCTCCCGCAACCAGACTTAAAACTCGCTTCCAACGCTTAATTCGATACACGTGCCGACCTAGATTCACTTGCAGTACGTTATTCATCGTGCTTTTCCCTCTTTGTATTTATATCATGTGATATGAGTTGGTAAAGCGCCTAAGGTTGCCCGATACACCTCCCATGATTCACCGCGAATTGTTTTGGACACAGCGCTTCAAAGTCTGGTATCCCTTCAAATCATCCCGTCTGACAAAGGCGCCCGCTCGCTTGAGAAGCTGCACCACCTCTGCGTGGTGATTCAGCCTCGGCTTCCAGTCCTCCAGTGCGTCCGTGTCCAATTTGCCGAGTATCTCAGACTTGGCATCGATGAATGCTCGCACCACCTCCTTGTGTCCCATCTTCGCGCCATCATCAACGCCGTACAGCTACCCGCTTTGCAGTCATTGAACCAACTGTCACTATTTTTCCTGATATTCACGTCAGCTTTGGCATCGAGCGCTTCCATCAGCGTCGTACGGCTAACGGGCAGCGTAGTGTTCACATCGAAGTTGTGGTCGAGCAGCGCTTGCACAATCTCCATATGCCCGTTCATTGGTGTTAACATTGGCCATCGCTGCAAATAACGCTATCACGCGGGATAAATCGCCCCTGACAGGCGCGTGAATGAGATCATTTTCCTGCGCGTTGGCATGCGTGATTGCCAAAGCGCAAATCAGCACTAACAATATACCAAGGATTGACGATCTCTTTCGTTTGCTTGGCATCGACATTTTCCTTGTCACCACAGCAAATATAGCTAAACATCCACAAAATAGGATGACAACAGTATAATAACTCTGTCGCTGAAGGACGACTTTCATGAAAGTGAGGGAAATGCTGAGAATAGAAGGTATCATCGTCTTGCTGGCCATTGTGGTTTGGACGACTTGTGCCGCCAAGGCCGAAGAGATTGTCTGTCCGGGTTCGATCAGCGTAGAACAGCAGCTAATGCAACCGGTCGATGGCTGGAAAGCGAGCACTGGCGTTTTTCCAATCCGCTTTTCCGGTGTTGTTACCTTTTATAATGGAGATCCTAAGAAGATGGCGTCTCTGGTTCCGACAAAGGAAGGGCGGATTGGAAATAAGGAATTTGCGACCTGGGATTTGCGTCCAATCTCGGATTCTTCCTCTGAAACTTGGATATCCTGCGGATACTCAGGCGCCAATGTTGTGCTATCCCGCCCACTACCGAAGGGCGTGACAGAGTGTACCGTGACCTACAAATCACGAACAGGCCCTTCGAATCCCGACTCAGTCGAGCGTATATCTTGCAATATCTCTCAGGCTCAGACTGCTCCCAAGTACCGTCCGAGAGAAGTTATTAAGCTGCCTGATGATTGTGTTTTTATTGCCCACGATGGCGACTACGAAACCCAGGCTGATATTTGCGCGGAGACAGTCTATGCCCTATACAAATCGATCAAGAACTCCGAGATCTACAAACAATGCAACAATGATTTCTTTCCAGATCTGGAAGGGATGGACAAAGATAACGAAGCGGTGCTGGTTGCGAAGTTATATGAGGACGGATTGATGGATCGGCTTGCGTTTCTTTCGTTGGGAAAGGGGCGCTTTCTTATGAAAGTTATGTGCACGGAAGGAGCTTACAATGAGGGCACATTTCTATTTGCCTACGATGAAGCCGGTATAGATCCCTCGAAAATCGGGGATTCCTATGGTTTGCAGCCGGCGCCTCCTCTGATCGTGTTTACGACGATGCTTGATGACCGACACTCTGTGCCCTTCAAGGGCTTTGTATCTCTCCTAAACTTGCGAGATTACGATCCTCGATCCTTTACGCTTTACCACTTTGGCAAGATGCTGGGAGATGGTTCCGGAGGCGATTATGCTGAATATAGAATTAATCCGGAAACATTTATCCCCACATTGCAACGTAGCATTTATAAAG
This sequence comes from Occallatibacter sp., assembly GCA_049587335.1. Classification (GTDB taxonomy): domain Bacteria; phylum Acidobacteriota; class Terriglobia; order Terriglobales; family Acidobacteriaceae; genus Telmatobacter. The sequence continues at coordinate 35,743 of JBAVDS010000055.1, forward strand.
CCAATGCCGATAATAAGGATCCGTATAACTTCGATCGCGGACAATTACCTAGAGGCAAGGACTGGCATTCCGATGATACCCATGGCGCCCCGGCGGGTTGTTTGGTAAAGCTGACACAGGGGACAGGCAAGCTGCGTTTTTCCTGTCCTGCTTCTCCTAAGCCTCGACGAGGCAATCCGTAAGCGGATTGCCACTTGCTGCCGGTATACATGATGGGTCTTAGGAAGAAAAGGATCTCAGAGCGGGTCCTTTCTCAAGAGGGATAGTAGCACTTTGTAGAGGTCATGGTTGCGGTGATTGAAGCGAAATTCTGTTTCTTTCAGATGGAGCGGAAAGGTGCTTTTGCTCACGCCGTGAAACTTCGTCAGGCGGTGCTTGGCAAAGCCCCAAAAGCTCTCGATGCCGTTGATGTGATTCGGCCCAACGGCAAATTCGTTCTCCCCGTGATGGACGCGAAAGTGTCGCGCATAGCCG